>NZ_JABANE010000192.1 GCF_012844305.1 Flammeovirga aprica JL-4 | reverse complement strand
GTACGCACGGTTCTGTGAGAGGGATAAATATGGGATAGACGTAGACTTATTCCATATTTACCCTACTTGATTATACCTAATTTTTAACTGATGCGATTTGAATAAGGGCTCTTTCAGGATTTATATTACCTTTGAGAACCAAGAAAAATTGAAATTTTTTAGTGTAATATTTTATTAGCATGTTTAAGCAAAAAATAATTATTGCCGTGTTGAGTTGTTTATCGTTATTTTCTTGTGGAAATAATGAATCATCTTCTTCAACTACGACAAAAGTAAAAGATAAACCTATTCCAACTTTCAACGCAGACTCGGCTTATCAATATGTTCAAGCTCAAGTTGATTTCGGACCAAGAGTTCCCAATACAATGGCACATGATATGTGCGGGTCTTATTTGGCAAGTGAATTAATTCGTCATGGAGCAACAGTGATCGAACAACCTGTGATAGTTCCTGCTTATGATGGTACCACGTTGAATGGAAAAAATATTATAGGAAGCTTTTTCCCTGAACAAAAAACAAGAATCCTTTTAGCAGCACACTGGGACACACGTCAAGTAGCTGATCAAGATACTTTTGATCAACATGAACCTATTTTAGGAGCAAATGATGGCGGTAGTGGCGTTGGTATTCTTTTAGAGCTTGCAAGACAGTTGGGTACTTCTAATCTGAAGCCAGAAGTGGGTATTGATATTATTTTCTTTGATGTGGAAGATTATGGAAGACCAGCTTTTGCAGAAGATCAATCAGGAGATTCTGGGTATTGCTTAGGTTCTAAATATTGGGCAGAAAACCCTCACGTAGAAGGTTACCAAGCTTATTACGGCATTCTTTTAGATATGGTGGGTGGTAAAAATCCTACTTTCTTAAAAGAAGGAGAATCAAGACAGTTTGCACCAAGAATTGTAAGAAAAGTGTGGAAGACTGCTGAGCGTAAAGGTTTCGGAGGTTTATTTGTCAATCAAGACGGTCCTCAATTAATGGACGATCACGTGTATGTAAACCGCATCGCAAGAATCCCAATGATTGATATTATCGACCTTGACCCTACAGGACAGAGAACATTCTTCCAGCATTGGCACACGCACCAAGACAATATGGATGCCATCAGCAAAGAATCATTAAATGCTGTGGGTGTTACTTTATTGCAAGTACTATATAACGAATAAGGAATTTTAAATCATTATTCTACTAAAGCTACTTTAATCGCATAGGTTAGAGTAGCTTTTTTGTTTCTTTTGGGTAAGTATTGTGAATGTTTATTTAAAATGACCCAAATTTTCAACTGTGTATTGTGTTATGTGAATAAAATATGAATTTTAGGTTAAATTTGTGTTTATTTTTAAACTAAGGCTATTTATAATTTATAGTAATGAAGAAAAAACTAATCTTTATCTTAACTCTATTTATCAGTCAATTTTCCATTGCACAAGACAATCCATCTCTCGGATCATGGTATGTCTACAATGGCTTTTATCAATTAAACCCTAAATGGGAATTATTCTTTGAAAGCCAAGTGAGAACTTATGAATTTGCATCAGACGCACAAAGCTTTTTTGTACGTCCGTTTTTGAGTTACTCAGTTGATAAAAATTTACAAATTGGATTGAGCCAGGAATATCATTCCAATTGGACTGAGCCTTTTGATGGACAATCAAAAATCAATAGTAGTGAGTATAGAACTACATTGCAGGTGATCAGTAAACAAGCATTCGGCAGGGTACACCTTCAACATCGTTACAGGTATGAGTTGAGGTCAATTGAAGGAGACTTTAAAACAAGAGCTCGTTATCGCTTACAGTTTGGTATTCCATTAACGAGTAAGGTCATGGAGAAAGGAGTCATTTTTACCACTTTTGGTAATGAAGTGCTTGTGGATGTAACACCAAGTGCACAATTAAATCAAAACCGAGCTTATGCAATGTTGGGGTACCAATTGACACCTACCTTAAATCTTCAGTCAGGTTATATGTATCTATCGAAAAATGGTCATCCTAATGAACACCGTTTTCAGTTGTTTATCACTCAAAAATTGAAGTTTTATAAAGAAGGATAAAGATCTACAAAATCATTCAGATTAAGGCTAATTCAATTTCGGTTGAGTTAGCCTTAATTTTTGCTTTAGATCAATTTTTTAACCCTAAAGAAGCATTTGATAGTGTACTGTCTTGATTTATCAGAATACTAATTCTAAATAGTGAAGGTTTTGATACTCAATAAGAAAGAAATCTATAAAATAAACTTATTATTCGCGGATAATTCCTAATTTTGCGTTAACAAAGCTTAGAACTTAAGATAAATCAAAAATTACAACTATTGTCATGGAACGAACTATTCAGCTCTCTAATATTTACTTGCCAGAAAATACTCTTTTTACGAAGGAAGAGTGATGCTAACACAGCAATATCGGAAAGTCAGCTTACATATTATTTTCAAGATCATAACAGATCGTTTTGATGCTTTTATTTATGTAAACAAACTATCATCGCTTGCCTGATTTTGAAATTAGGAACAAGTCTTAAATCTAAATTTTGGAGTAAACATTTTCAGTTGAACTGACAAACATCTTCGTTGATCTAAACTATTATTTCTCTCTTCTAAAAGCTCACTAATACGTTTACTCTCCTCTTCTATTTTATAAATTTTAAATTCCAAAAAATGAGACTAAGTTACATATTACTCTTTTTGACCCTGTATACTAACTCAATATTCGCTCAATCCTCCCGTCATTGGACAGTTTACGGTCATAATTATGTTTATGAGCAGGGAAAATTTTCTCAAAAAGAAGATCAAATTATTAAAACAGCAAGTTCTATTGCCTCTTTGAAAAGGCTGAGTGATGGAACTATATTGGCAGTGGGAGAAAACACAACTTTACTGCTCAATGATACAAAGCTTGAGGAAGCAGGAAATAATGAATTTACAGATATTTCAGCTACAAAACTTTGTTCTTTATTGAAATCTAAAAAGACCAATTTTCAATACCTTATGGGAGATTGGGATCAATCAGGTAATTTTTATTTTCCCGATTTAAAGGCAGGTTGTAAGATTATCAATAATAAAACAACGACTAAAGGAGATGTAGAAGAAGATGAATGGTCGTTGTATCACATTACAGGGTTGAAGAAAGGTTTTATTGCCGGTCAATTAAAATACATTGAAAATAATGAAGGTAAGAAAACGCCTGCTTACCGTTTGGTTCATTTTGATGGAAAAAATGTTACGATGCATAAACTTCCCTCTGAAAAAGATAATAGCCCTTTAATGACAGTGATCGAAGAAGAGCATATTCTGACGGATATTTTTGAAGACAAGCAAGGTAATTATTGGGTGACGGGAAAAAATAAAGTTTTCCTTTTTAAAGAAGGACAGTTGGAAGAACAGTTTTCGATTGATGAAGATGAGATCAAACAATTTGCAGTCAACAAACATGGCGAGGCTTTAATTGCTTTATCAAGTGGTACTGTGATTACTTATAATATCAGAAGTAAAAAAACAGAATGGCGTTTTGACAAGTCAGAATCCATCATTTATGGTGTGTTGAATACCGAAGGGGTAGAGGTGACAGATATTGAAGTGGATAACCAAAATAGATTTGTGCTATCATCAGGTGTTGTAGCTGTAGAATATCACAACACTAATAACAGTTTTATCACTAAAAAAACCGTAAAAAACGGGGCACTTGTAGTATTTGATTTACCTGCATTTCAATCTCAAAATAGCTTGAGAGTTTTGAACACTTATACGGACGGAGATGGCAAATTTATGAATTTGGTAGGGCAAGATCGATTGACGGACAATTTAGGTAATCAATATATTTTGGCTGTAGATGGAGAGTCTTTTAAGAAAATTGATGCAGAAGGAAATATCAAAGAATTTAATGCAGGAACATTGACCAAATCTGCTGGTTATAAATATCCAGATGTGAAATTATATCCACAAAACTGGTCGATCGATAAGAACTCAGGTACTTTGTATTTCTCCACACCTTCCATGAAATACACTTTCCAGATGAAGGTAGATGAATCAATAGAGCAATTGACTTTTGGATTGGATGAACATTGGAACTGTAATAAGGTAAAAAGAATGGTTCATGATCACGTCAATGATGCTTTATGGTTGGTGACTGGCGAAGGGTATGTTTACCATCCTATGAATGGAGATAGCATCCAATATTATACAACAGAAGAGACGGGATTAGAAACAGGATATGGCCTTCATCAGTTGGAAATTGATGAAAAAGGGACACTTTGGGTGAGTCACTTAAAAGGACTAGGAGAGTTTAATAAGGATGGATTTAAACTCCATAAAAACCCTGCAGGCGGTTACTTATCCATGTTTATGGCGGAAGATTATCAGGGAACACCTTATTCTATTGGTAAAGACGCCATTTATAAATTGAAGGAGGGAGCTTTCACAGAAGTAGTGCCTTTATCTACTTTGCAGAAGACATTGAAAGAACAGTTTCCAGTACAGCTATTGTCAAGTTGGGTGAAGCATGTTTGTTTTGATAAATCCAATCAATTATGGGCTACCACTCAAGAAAATAAAATTGTTCATTACGATGGTCAGCAATGGAAGATTTATTCCCCAGAAAACTTTTATGCAGGAAGAAATATAATCAATATGTTCCTTGATCAACAAGATAGAGTGAGTATTGTAACCGCAGAAAAGCCTGTTTCGGCGATGATGACATCTTTACAAAAAAATCAGAAAAAAGAGGAGCAAATAAAGAAAACTTTTGAAGAGATTTTCCTAGAAAAAGTAGAACAATCAATACAGTTCGAAACTGCTATTATATTGGTAGATAAGAACTTAGAGTATTAGTGTTTTACAAATGTTTTTTGGAAGAGAAGCCGGTTTATTGTTGAAAGTAAGCCGGCTTTTTTGTGTGTATACTTTTTATTTAGAATCTGTGTGATGATACTAAAATTAATTTAATGATGCTTTGGGGTGCGGTTGGCATTGAATGGAAAAGCGTTAAGAATTTTGTGGAATAAGCCGTTAAAAAATCTTCGTTTGTTTGAGCATTTCAAAACGCTGTAGTTTTGATCGAGTTTTGAAGATTTTAGGCTTATGGAATAAAATTTAGCTTTTGCATTCACAGCCTAGATTTTTTTGCTTCGTTTTTTCATCAATGGAAAAAATGAAGAACACACATGAAAAATGAATTGAAGACCCAATTTTCTTCTAACTTTTTAAAAGGAGTGGGCCGTCTAACCACTAAAATTTTCAGATAGTCATCATGGTATTAAGCTGAGAAATAGAATACCTAAAACCCCTCTTCCTTCAAAAATTTGCATTACTCACTTATTTTCAATTACCTTTGTGATCATAAACACACAATTCACTCTAAAACTAAAAAAAGGAGGGTATCATGATGTTGGTCTTTAATTTACATATCGAATCGTAGACTGAAATTCAAAATTTCTTGATGTTTTGAATTCCGCCATCTTTATCAAAAAGCATGGCCTAATCTCTATATCAGTCTATCACCATTTTAATTTAATTTTTTCTATCAGGTTATTTAAGTATACACTTAATCCTGAATCACTGTATACTATTGTTTTTACATAAAAAGTAATACAATATTAATTACAGTGGGTTGATTTGTATATCAAAAATTATGGGCCAACAGAAACTGAAGGGTAAACACCTTCGTGCCATTCAATATGCTTCGAATAAAGCCATTAGTCTTGCTGTTCAAATAATGGCGAAGCATTATAAACATACCTCAATGCAAGATCAATTAACGTTGCTTGAGGATATCAAAAACAATTATTCGAAATACTTGGAAGATGAGGTACTATCACCAATTGCCAAAGTATTTCAACCAGAAATTAATATTCAGCGAAAGCAGGTAGAACTCTTATCGGAAGCCAAAGACTTTAACGTTTTCGGACGCCAACATATCAGTAGCAATGCCTACCAACAAATGCGATGGGCAATGAAATTACCGGTAGTGCATGGTGGTGCTATGATGCCGGATGCTCACCAAGGATATGGCCTTCCTATCGGAGGTGTTTTAGCGACCAATAATGTGGTCATTCCTTACGGTGTGGGAGTAGATATTGGTTGTCGTATGAGTTTGACAATCTATCCGCTTCCAACGAATTTCTTAAAGCGATATGAGTACCAAATCAAAAAAGCCTTAAAGGAATATACCAACTTTGGTACGGGCGGAGAATTGGGCATCACTCAAGAACATGAAATCTTGGATCGAGAAGAGTTTTTATCAACGTCATTATTACGACAGTTACACGGAAGAGCGGGGAGACAACTAGGAACTTCAGGTTCGGGAAATCACTTCGTGGAATTTGGTACAGTAATGCTTCCTGCTGATAATCCTTTTGATTTAGAGGGAGGTGAATATGTTGGTTTGCTTGCCCACTCCGGTTCGAGAGGTTTAGGAGCTACAGTTGCCAATCATTATACTTCTATTGCTAAAGAAAAATGCCTTCTTCCTTCACCCACCCAAAACTTAGCGTGGTTGGATTTGAACACTCAAGAAGGGCAGGAATACTGGCTTTCGATGAATTTAGCAGGGGATTACGCCAAAGCTTGTCATGACCAAATCCATTATCATTTGGCAAAAGCTTTAGGAATTAAAGCCGTAGCGAAAGTAGAGAACCATCACAATTTTGCTTGGAAAGAAAAGCAAGCGGATGGAACGGAATGTATTGTGCATCGAAAAGGAGCAACTCCAGCAGGGAAAGGCGTATTGGGAATCATTCCAGGCTCTATGACTGCCAATGGCTATATCGTGCAAGGGAAAGGGGAAAATGCTTCTCTTCAATCGGCTTCTCATGGTGCTGGTCGTCAGTTTTCTCGATCAAAAACAAAAGAGAAAATGACAGGAAGTCAACTCAAAAAAATCCTTCAAAATGAGCAAGTGACTTTGATTGGAGGAGGTTTGGATGAATCGCCAATCGCTTACAAAAACATTGAAGAAGTGATGAAAAGCCAAACCAATTTGGTAGATGTAGTGGGGACATTTTCTCCCAAAATAGTTCGAATGGATAAAGCGTAGTGAAGATGGGAAAGAGTAATGCAGAATTATTTATTCAGATCACCTCAGGAAGAGGTCCGGCTGAATGTTGTTGGGTAGTCGCTAAACTTTTGAAAGAAGTATTGGATGATTTGAAGTCAAAAAATATCAATCATCAAGTGCTTTCTAGGTCAGAAGGTCCTTTGCATCATACCATCAGTTCAGCACTTATTAAAGTGACTGGAAATGATTTGGAAGAGGGACTGAAAGAGTGGAAGGGAACCATTCAGTGGATTGGAAAAAGTCCATTTAGAAAGTTTCATAAACGCAAGAATTGGTTTGTCGCCATTGATTTCTTCCAAGAAAAAGCAATTGAAAAATTGAATACCAAAGACCTGCAATTCCAAACATTTAGAGGATCAGGGCCTGGAGGTCAGCATCGAAATAAAGTGGAAACAGCCGTTCGTGTCATTCATATACCAAGTGGTATCAGTGTGGAAGTCTCGGATGGAAAATCTCAGCATCAGAACAAGCAAAAAGCATTGGAGAAGATGAAAGAGAAGTTTGAACTTTTACGTCTGGAACAAACCAAAGAAAAACTGGAACAGCAATGGATGAATCATCTAGCCTTAGAAAGAGGTAATGCGGTGAAGGTTTATAAAGGAACAGAGTTTAGAGAGGTAAGAGGGATGAGGTAAGATGTAAGAGATAGTTCTTTAATGTCTGTTCGAAGTCAGGAGACTTCGCCAATATTCAGTTCCAAGTGACGAACTGTGTTTAAAAGCAAATTTATTTCATAATTCAACCAAATTTTATTTTGGTTTTGTTTTTTGTA
>NZ_JABANE010000191.1 GCF_012844305.1 Flammeovirga aprica JL-4 | reverse complement strand
GGCACAATGGCGTGTGAATTTTTGGCACAATATGAGTGAAATGGGTGGCACAACGGCGAACGGTGTATCCAGTACTTCTGTTATCAAGCAGTTGTCTAAAGATGACACACTTAGTGAAAAGAGTGTCGATCAAAAATATTAAATACCTAATTTAGTTTTCAAGTGAAATTTCTTTCTTCACCTCTGAAATTGTTAATGTGATAGTGTTGTTTTTGTAAAACTCTTGATCTAATTCTTGAAGTCGATGATTTAGGTATTTGACATCCTTGTACTTTTTATGGTTGAGATCAAGAAAGACTTGAAGTTCTTTTCTAACAGTCGAATAATTTTTTTCTGATACTAATGCAGTGTTTTTTATTAAATCATAAACTGATTGATGAACTAGTGTTTCACGGAAGTCGATGATAATTTCATGTTTATAACACAATTCTAATAACTCCATTAAATAGGATAAGGCATTAATTGAGAATGTTTTGTATGATGATATGAAATCTTTAAGTATGTAAACATTGTTAGCTCTTAGGTACTCGGTAAATCTCTTCAACCCATCAATATTACCAATACTAATTAGGTACTTTAAAATAATAAGTTCTTCTTCTTGGGAATGAGAAATAAGAAGTATGGTTTTAAGTTGCTTAAGGCAGAAAGAAAATTCTCCTTGATCAAGAAGTATATCTAAAATACGCCACTTTATTTCGGAGTTAGATTTAGTAAATAATTCTTTAAAAGTTTCAATGTTTTTAGTTTTTTTCCAATATGAAGTTAGTAAACCATAATCATCTTTATTTAAAATTTCTGATTCAATAAACGGGAAACTTTCGATATTGTCTTTTTCTAGTAGGTAATCCAAATATTTGCCTCTAATAATTTTATTATTTAACCCATTTTCAAGGTTGATTAGCATCCTTTCAATAATTAACTCTGAACTTATCCAATTGTTGATGTAAGTAATATTACTATTATTTTCCTCACTATCAGTCCAAATAAACAACAACATATCTAACATGATACTGTTAGAGTGTCTTAAATTTAGTTTTAAAGAAAAAAAGTAAACCCATTGAGCTAAATAATCTACAGAAAATGAGTCACCTGATTTGAAGGTAATAGCAGTACTGAAGTCAATTTTTGATATATTTTCATTCACCCAATCAACAAGCCATTTTTTTTGTAAATCATTTAGTTTTTTATCGAAGTCTTCTCTAAGTAAGGTATTGTATAACCTCCTGATTAAATATTTCTCGACATTTTCAGTGTTATCAAACCACTTTAGAACTTCTTGTAGAGTAACGACTTCTTTCTCTTTATTTACAAATGTCTCTAATATTTCAAATACTAGATTGGAGTCAAAGTATTGTAGTTTAATAATCTCTTTTCTGTAATAATGCATATCTCTTATTTCAGTTTTGCTAAACTGACTTTTTTCAGAAAGTTTATATGCACTGATTATTTTATCCTTAAGTTCCTTTGGAGTAAAAAGTAGATTGAAATCCTTTTCTCTGATTTCCGTGAAAATATCTTTGGTTTTTATCTGAGGTAATATACAGATCTGTTCACTGATTCCTTCTTTTAATGTCTTGGCATATGGACTTTTAAGAAAATAAAGAATATCATAAGTAAATATTGTAGTCTGATGATCAATTTCATTCGCTAATATAGCTGATATTAGTATTGAAATATTCTCTTCATCGACAAGGTATGTAATAGCATCAGATTTGTTACTTCTACACATTTTAAGATTTTCACCTTGTATGATATCTTTTAAAGCTTTGCTTTTGGTGGAAGTTTGCTCAAAAAACAATCTAATTATTAGTCCTTCATTAGAATCGTAATAATTCATTTTAGAGCAATACCAATTTAGTATGATTGGGAAAATTGAATGATGACTTTTAAGATATAAATCAATTGAATGTTGTATTATCTTTTCAATTAGATTTTTAGATTCTGAGGTGTATGTCAACGTATGATATGAAAGTTCCATTACATACATAATCAATATTTCTAATGATTGTGGAGTAGTAACTAGTAAAAAACATTCAATAATTTGACTTTCTTCTCCTACATTAAAACTAGTCATCCGATCTACTTCCTCAAAACCTGATATTCTTTGCGTTAATTTGTATCCTTCAATTAGAAAATGAATTTGCTCATTACTTAAATTATTCTTCTTAATTAACGAATAGACTGCCTTTCTGATATATTGATTATTTCTATGATCTATAGATCGGATTAATTGATTTGCAAACTTATTATCTATTCCAATTTTAGTTAAAGCTTGAATACAATTAGCGACATACTCCGATACTTCTTGACTCAAATCATTCACATGTGTTTTTATTTCTGTCATTAAAAAATCACATGCTTCAGAATGACCTATCCCTTTGAAATCAAAGTATTGAAAGATGCGAATTGCACTACTTTTGACTTCCAAATTATTCTTTTCACTAGTGATTTGTTTTTTGAGGTAATGAACGACTTCATCAGATTGCCCAAAGTTAGCAAGTCTACTTTCATTAAATTTGTTAGAATTGAGCCAAACTTGATATTTTTTGGTACGTTTGAATATTTTTTTGAAGACTTTTATACTGAGTTCTGTTGGAATTACTTCCTTTTCAGCTGTAACAATTGAGTCTGGATCACTATTTATCAGCCAATCTATTAGTTTTGAACGAACCTGTTCATCCTCTAGTACACTAAACAGAAAACCAGTAATATTAATCCACGAAGGTTTAACTTTTTTCCAATTTTGGTAAGAAATAAATGATATGATCCTTTCAAAGGAATATCGACACAACGCTTTAGCTGATAGGTATTCTTGAAAAAGTCGATGATCAAATTCCCAAGAAACGAGTTGAGTATCTTTCTTATAAAACTTCGTGTATTGGATTATTTGGAATTTTTCAGTATCATCATCGAGAAATTGCTCAAGTTCATCTTCTTCCAAAGAGGAACGTTGATATAGTTCCATTGATAAGGCTAATTGTTCTAGTATTCTTAAAGTTGTTCTAATAAAATGCTTTTTATCGTGTGTAGTAGCATATTTATTTTTGTCATATTTAATATTTTTCTCAATCAATGCGTCAAATAAATCTTTTCGATTCTTATTTAATTGACCATTACCGGAATACTCATCTAGTAAATGGGACAAGTAGAAAGGATTATCAATCAAGTCCGTATAGCCCATAAGGTAAATTTGCTCACGGAACTCATCAAGATTAATGTTGTAGTATTTTTGTACAAAAAGCTTTACATCCTCTGAATATAAACTAAGCGAAGCTAAAGATATGTTTGTAAAATCATCTCCTAAAATTGCAGAAGTAACCAAGTGATTTGTTCTACATGAAATCACAATTTTGACATTTGGGTAGTTTTCTGAAAAACTTATTATTTCTCTTACCGCTATGTTAAAATCACTACTTCTTACTTCATCCAAACCATCTAAAATAATGACTAAAGAATTTTGAATATTCTCCCAATTTTTTGGTAATAAGGAGCTAATTGTTTTACCTGTATATCTTCGAAAAGAATAATAAAAGGAATATAGGTTGTTATTTTCTTCAAGGATGAGTTTTAGTCTCTTAAGTTCTACAGTTTTCCCGATTCCTCCATTTCCAAGTATTAATACTCTCTTATTTTCAAGAATAATTGAATGTAAATCGGTCTCATTTTTAGAATAGGTCTGATAAAAGTTTGAATCTTGATTTTCTTCAAGAAGATAGTAGCTCCTAGGAATATATCTTTTTAAAGTTTGCAGATCATCTGTAGAAAAAGATTGCTTGAATAATGAAAAGTCAATTTGTTCATCTTCATCTAATTTTTCTTCAATTGAGCTTAATGTACCTTTAACATCATCCATTGCAACTACTAACTCTTCCGCATCAATTTTGATATCACCAATTTTATCTTCAAATTCTTTATTAGTTTCACTTAATTCTTTTTGATGTAAAGAGGAAGATTTTGAATAGTTTTCTTTAAAAATCTCCATGAAGAGAGAAACTTCATCTACGAAGTTTACTTTTGAGGAATCTAAAGTGGTTGTATTATGGTAAAGTAAGATGTCTTCTATTTTACTTTCAAGATTATTATAATGTCTTGATGAGTATGCTTTTTCAATTAGTTTTAAAAGTTCTTCTCCTTTAAAAAGAGAAGCTAACTCTTTTCCTTTCTTTTGTTCGTATTGGTATAAGCTATGATTGAAAATAGAATGTATTTCGTTGGAAAGTGAGCTATTAACCTTTAGTTTTTTGAGCAATCTAAAGATTGAAAAACTCTTTTTTTCTAAATAGGGCCGAAAGTTTAGGAAAGTGGTTCTTGCTTTTTTAACAAATACAATTACAGATGATACATCACTCATTTCAATGGGGTTTGCTTGTTTTCTGATGTAATTTAAAACTAAATAAGGTCAACAACAATACTTGTGCATTGAGAGACTACTTGAATTGATTATGTTATTTCCAAAAAATGTGAATATGGGTTTGATTTGTATTCTATATTTCCATTTTTTGGAAATATAGATATTGAAAGTTTATCATCCATTTCATAAATGTCATTCAAAAAGTTATAGGACTGTTTAATCTTAAGTTAGATATATTTTATTATGTTTTTGCATGAATGAATTTTAAAAGAGAGAGAATTTTTTATATGCAAAAAGATATAAAAAGCAGATTGTCAATCAAATTATATGTATTTAGATATAAAAAATATAATAGGTACTTTATCAGAGTTCATGAAACGTAGAAGAAAACAAACGGATTTAAGCCACAAAGATTTGCTGAAAGATCTAGGTTGCTCTGACTTTGATTAGAAAAATATAGCAGATCCAATGTATGGTTTATCATTTTGAATTTGCTTACTCATCACACTGACAAGGATTTGGAAAATGGATTGGTGAATAATATTACCATATTTGATAGTATTTGATTTATGATTAGATTGGTTGTGAATTCAATGAATAAGTATGGAGAACCAAATACCATCACACCAGCACAATTTCTATTCAGAAATAAAGAAAATCTTAGCTTCTGCAAAAACTAAAGTGAACTCAGTAGTTAATTCTGCGATGGTAGAAGCCTATTGGTCCATTGGAAAACGTATTGTAGAAGAAGAACAGAAAGGAGAAGCAAAGGCAAAGTACGGAAGCTTCTTGATAAAAGAATTATCGAAACAGCTAACTGAAGATTTTGGTAAGGGGTTTTCAATGAGAAACCTAAAATATTTTAGACAATTCTATCTGCTTTTTCCTGATTTTCAAATTGGGCACACACTGTATGCCCAATTGAGTTGGAGTCATTACAAATTATTATTTAGAGTTAATGATATTGATGCTAGAAGGTATTATCAGAAAGAATCAGTTGAAAATCAATGGTCAGTTCGAACCCTAGATAGAAACATATCAACCCAATATTATCAACGGCTATTAAAATCTCCATCAAAGGAGTTAGTGGAGTTTGAGATGAAAGAAAAAACAAAAGACTTGGAACTCAATCCTGAAAATTTCATTAAAAACCCTTCAGTATTAGAGTTTTTAAATCTACCAACAAACTTTGCCTATACAGAACAGGAGTTAGAAAAAGCATTGATCGATGATATTCAACAATTCCTTTTGGAACTGGGGAAAGGTTTTGCTTTTGTTGAACGCCAACAATTGGTTAGGACAGAAACTTCTGATTTTTATATTGATCTTGTGTTCTACAATTATATTCTGAAGTGTTTTGTATTGATTGAAATTAAAACGGAGAAGTTATCACATCAATCAATTGGTCAACTAGATATGTATGTTCGTATGTATGATGATCTAAAAAGAAATGAAGGAGATAACCCTTCAATAGGTATTCTTTTATGTGCTGATACTGATCAAACTATTGCTAAATATTCTGTATTGAATGATAGTCAACAATTATTTGCTTCAAAATATTTAACTTACCTGCCTACAGAAGAGGAATTAAAAGCCGAAATAGAAAGACAAAGAGAGGTTTTTAAGGAGAGATTGAAAGATAATTAAGTCGAAATTTAAGAATGTACCACTTCCAAGACATATCAGAAATCATAGGCACGCTCAATGAGGGAAAAAAGCTTATTGATGAGATTTTTAAGAACAGGAAAAGATACGATTATGAATATGAGCAAGCGTTGGAATTGTTGGGAGAAGGAGGAGAGGTCAAAATTCAACGTTTGATTGATAAAGGTATTATAAAAGAAAATGGACAGCACCTTGAAATAGAAGATCAGTTTCTTTCCTTTTTTGAGGAGTTGATGCAGGTAAATGAAACCATCAATATTTCCTCTTTTAACGAGCATATCAAAATTATAAAGGAGAATATTGACTACTTCTCTAAGGAAAATATTCAACAGAGAAAGCAACGTTACTTCAATATAATCAAGAAGGATTTAGGTAGAATTGGTAAAATCTGTTCTCGAAACATTGATGATTTGATCAGAAATATTGATACTACTTTTAAGACGGAAGAAAACTATCAGATCAAATTAAAGAAGCTTGAAAACTTTAAAGGGAAAACCGAAGAGATTCAGAATTTAATTGCTCAATCAAGGCATTTGATTGATAAAGAAGAGGTTTCCTTTTTTGTGCTTTCTGCTGATGAAGAGTTACAGACTATAGTGGTGGAGTTGAAGAAAGAATTCAATTCAGCCAATCATAATCTGGTTGAAATTCAAAGACAATTACTTCAGTATATTAATCAAGTGCGTCACAATTCTCAAGTGGTAGAGAAAGTCAAGCAACTGAAATTATTGATGGATCAGGTGGAGTTGGAAGCTCAAACCAATATCAAAGAAGTCCTTAATGAGAGGAAGGAAGTACTTTTTGAGAAAAGGAAAACATATCCACTGAAGTTGGATTTAGATATTCTGGAGAATGATGAAGTGTATCAATTGATTAAAGAGATCAATCAAAATCAAAAAAATAAGGAACGTAGAAAAGCACCTTCAGCAGAAGCTATTGATGTTAACCTTTTAAACCAACAAACTGAAAGTGTCTATTTTATTAATCATGAAGAAGTAAAACGAAGTTTTCTAGCTCAAGGAAATGATCTGTTTAATTTTGTATTTCATTATGAATTCCCTTTTGAAGTATCTTATGTCGAATTGGTCGGGTGTTATTATAAGATCATTAATTACTACAGTAATGAAATTGAGATTACCGACGATAAAATAAGATACAAAGACCGATATTTTGCGAAAGTTTACCCTAAAAGAAAGAAATATGCCTAGAGAAAACTATAACAAACAAATTTTTGAAATCCTGAGTAAAGGACATTTTATTTCCTCAAACTCTATCAATCCTACACAGAAAAAAATCTATCAGTATTTAGAAAAAGAGAAGGAGGCGACACAGGATTATTTTGATCAGATCGGTTTTTACTTAGTGGAAGGGAAGGACTGTTTTTATTTCAGTAGAGAGGAGGACAAGAGCACACTGAAAAGCAAGTTGGAAAGAGCGATGCGATGGATCAGTATTTTAGATTTTTTCAAGTCGTATGATGAATCTTTTGGAGTGGGAACGCAAATTACACCTTCAGAAATCTCATCTATTATTGGGGTAAATCAGAACTTAAAAAATAAACTCAATTTATTAAAAAGGATCACTAAAAAAGAGAAGTACGATGAGAGTGTCAATGAACTTTTTGAGATCTTAAAAAAGGAAGGCTTTGTGGAAGTAATTGATGACCTTTCTATGACTTACAAAGTGTTGAATTCTTTTTCTTACCTCGAAGAATTGATTTTGAGCATTGATATTGAAGAACCAACAACAAACGAAAACTAAATATGAGAACCCTCAATAAAGTTATATTAATCCATTGTGCGAATATTCCCTACGCAGAGATAGAATTGGATAGTAATTGTCACTTTGGTGGTACGCAAGGTGTGGGGAAAAGTACAATTCTTAGAACGCTTTTATTCTTTTATAATGCGGATACCAAGAAGCTGGGGATTAAAAGAGAGCAAACTCGTTTTGTTGATTGGTATTTGAAAAATGATAATTCTTACATCATTTATGAGGTAGCTACGGAAAGAGGGAG
>NZ_JABANE010000190.1 GCF_012844305.1 Flammeovirga aprica JL-4 | reverse complement strand
CAAGTTGGAAGTATTTGGGCTAGGGATGTGACATGGAAAAGTATGCCTGTAGGAATTTTTGATAGTGAAGCAAGCGACTTAAATGTTATAAATCATCAAATCACTGATATTACGGGGATTGGTAGAATGAAAAACTTAGAAAACTTAAACATGACCAACGGAAAAATTAAGCGTATCCCTCCTGATATCAACAAATGTACAAAGCTGAACTTATTACTTTTAGAAGGTAATGAAATTGAAAACACCTACAATGCTGAAATCTCTGAAAATGTAGATACAAGACTTTTAGGGAATCCTGTTTTTGATAGGGAGCAGATTGATGAGTAAAGTAAATTGTAATCAACTCAATTTTTCTCCTGAGCTTTTTAATATTCTAAACAACCACAACTAGAAGTTTTAGACGACTAACTTAGAGGACTGAAATTTAAAAACCGAATAACATACTCAGAGAGTGATTATTTTATACTCTCTATCGTTTACCGTGACTTGAAGGTATGGGTTTTTAAGAAGCTACCCTCCTTTTCGACTTTCATTATCAAAGTTGATAATTGAGGTACCTTCCCAAAAGCTCAAAATTTCAATTATGGGTCTACGGACCTTATTAGTTGTGAGAAATTCAGAAAAAAGAGTATTTGTCCCGTTTTTAATCACAAAATCACTTTTATTCAACTCACCCTATCCGTACACTACCCACCGTACACCCAGTACGCTATTCACTGTACTGCCTGTACACTATACAGCGTACTGGGTGTACGATGAATAGTGTACAATAAGTACTTGAGTGTTTTCTTAATGAAGAATAAAATGTTTTTGATATGGTTCAGTGGACATTGCAATACCCACTGCACCACATCAAAATCCATTTTACGAACCATAATTCTACATTCTTAATTCTTCATTAAAAAAGTTCTATAACTTTTGTCCTAGTACTTAAGTATTTTCTTATCAATCAATTGACCATTAACCTTCACACGAATGATGTAAAGCCCATTAGCCCATTTATTTTCTAATTTGATTTGATCACTCTGATCTGATTTGAAAACAAGGTGTTCTTTGAGTACTCCTAACATGTCATATACCCATACTTCTTGTAATCCTTCCATTGGCTGGATGTAGATCGATGAAGAGAAAGGATTTGGATATACTTTCACGCTTAGTTCTTTTTCTAAGTCCAACTCACTCTGCTTTCTTGCACTTGAAGATGTTTCACAAGACGGTGCTGAAGTACTATTTGTGAAGTATAAAGTTTGCTTGCCTGTGACTTCTACTAAGACAAAGTCATCACCTTCCGTTGTTGCGTAATACGTACCATCCATCTCTGGTATTCCTGAAGAAGTAAAAGTTAAAGTCGGTTGTGAATCTGCCAAGGTATGTGTGATACTTGGTGTTAAATCTACCCACCAATTAGGTACTCCATTATTCGTATTGAGGGAGAATTGCCATAGACCATTGTTGACTAAACTCCAATTAATTGTGGCATCTTTCACCTGATTGAGGTTCCATGTATCATTACCCAAGACATAAATATAATTATAGGTCACGTTGGCTAAATCAGGTATTGCGGTTGCTGAAGGAGTTCCAAATGTACAGCTTGGGGCATTCGGGTTGACTTCTACTGTAATGGTTTGGGAAATACTTGTGCTTCCACCTCTACCATCATCTACTGTGAGGGTAACTTCATGGATGCCTACTCCAAAGGTAGCAGATGTAGTAACGCCGGTTCCTGGATTACCTCCTCCAAAGTTCCAGCTATAGGTCAATGGATCATTATCTGGATCTGAGGATGTACTGGCATCAAAATCTACTGTAAGTGGAGCAAAACCTGTAGTGACTGATGAGGTAAAATTGGCTACCGGTAATTGATTTGCTCCTTGTACCGAAATGATGATGGAGTCTTTAGAAGTTAGTCCACTATCATCCGTTACCGTTAAATAAACCTTTTGGGCTCCTACTTGTGTAAAGGTATAATTCGTCAATGCTGTTGTAGCTGTTGTTCCATCAATCTCCCATAAGTAAGTCATAATAATACCATCCATATCACTTGAGCTAGATCCATCAAATGCCACAGCTAAAGGTACTTGTCCACTACTTACATCCGCCACAATTTTTGCAACAGGAGGCACTTGATCTGGAAGCACATTAATAGTAATGACTTCTTTTGTTGACATACCATCGGCATCTGTCACTGTCAATGTTACATTTTGTAGTCCCACGGTATTGAAAGTATAGGTAGTTATGCTTTCAGTACTTGTATTTCCTCCACCGAAATCCCATTGATAAGTAAGTGTTGTTCCTTCTGGATCAGTAGAAGCACTTGCATCAAAATCAACGATTAAAGGACTCTTGCCTTCTGTAGCAGATGTGGACAATACTATTTCTGGAGACTGATTCACATTCACAGGTTCAATTCCCCATACCAATTCTCCCTTTCTATATAAAGTGATCTTTACATTAGGACCAAAACTCGTTTGAGCAGAGTTGAAGGAGAAATCATTGCTTTGATCATTCATCTGATAACCTGATTGATGCATTCTCAGTTGTATCTCTCCTGTGTTCGATTTTCCATTTAGCATTCCTGAAGAAGCAAAAGCGAGTTCCACAAATTGTTCTCCTTGAGAAGTCGCAAAAGTACCACTTACTCCTTTCACACTACTGTAATCTGTCCCAAAACTCATAGGGGCCACATCTTCATTTGTAAACCAATATCGAATGGTGAAATCATCCAAAAGCACCGCATCTGAAGAGTCATTGTGAATACGGATGACTGGCTTCAATTCCTGTGTAAGTACCCCTGCTGAATTATCTCGGTATTGTATACTAAATGGTGTTTGAGGCATATTGGCAAACAATGGATCTACTGTAATTGTAATATTTGCTTCCAAGCCATGATTGGTACCATCCGCATTTACTAAAAGGAGTTTTAATGTGTGATCTCCACCAGCAAGATCTGTTACAGGAATTGGATCTAAAGTGTACTGTGAGGCATAATACACATCATCAATATACAAATCTACATGTGCGCCTTCTGGCACTACTTCAAACTTGTACAATGAGTATTTCACTTCAAAATCTGGCCCCACAAATCCGCCGTTGGAAGGAGAATTGAAAATGGCTGTTGGACCTTCTGGCAAAGGATCTTTTGTAACATTCACCCAAATAGAATCTGTAATATCTGTTGCAGAATTATCACTTCTTTCCATTAAGAAAGTCAATAGATGTGGTCCTTCAGATAAGGCCGAATTATCTTGAAAAACACTATCTGTAGTGATCAATCCACGGTCACTTCCATCAATTTTGAATCGAAGTTTGTATTCTGTGGATGGTAATGCCCAATTTTCTGTCTCAAAGAAAATATTGAGCGGTGCGTTGACTAATTCACCATCAGTTGGTGATGTAAAATAGACATCTGGAAGTTGCTGAACAGGGGTGTTTGCATCTCCTCCATGCAATGTCCAGATAACGCCAGCATCAAACATTTTCCATCCCTCTTCTGAGAATAGATGCATAAATTGATCTCGAAGTGGGAAAGCCAATCTTCTTGATGAAGTGATACCACTACCTTGATCGTACCCGAATAATACAGGTTGACCTTCGGCTTCGAGTATTACTGTTGCTTCCTCTGAAACATTGGCATAAGGTAGAAATTGCACCACACTGTATAAATCTACAGAATCAGCAGAAGCAAGTCCTCTTGTAATTGGATGAAGTGGATTAGTGATACTTGCTTTTGAATGCCCTTCTGTTGTAAAACCGTAACCTAAATCCAGATCACCATCGGCTAATCCTAGTTTACTATACATAAATGGATCCCAGGTCATTACTGGAATAATTGTTCTTTCTATGTTTTGACCGATAATACTTGGTTCTACTGTAGAAGAAACTAACAGGAGGTCATAAGCATTGGTCATCGTTGGTCCAGAAACATCATTATCATCAAATACATGTACATTAAAACCGAACTGTTGCTGTATTCTGTTTTTGATCAATAAATCATCTGGAGATAGATTCGTATTGCCTACGATAAACATCACATCCATTACGCCTTTGTAAGTTGTTTTGATTTCAGGTGTGAGTGATGAAGTATTTCCGTTGTTATAGAAAATACGAGCATTGAGTGTATAATTTTTCCATACGACAGGTGTCCACGCCCCAATAAAAGGAGCTGTTTCTACTGTACTTACCAATTCACCATCTACATAATATTCTATTTTAGTAATACCAGGCAGTGTACTACTCACTTCCAATGGTATCTCAATGTTCTTGTTAATGACTTGTCCATTTGCTGGAGAAATGATCTGAGAGACTTCCGGTAGTGCTGTCGTTTCCTCTAGCCCATCAATCTGTTTTAAATAACTGATTAACTGATCAAATTCTTGAGGATTAAGCGTAGAGGTTGCTCCATGACCATCCATTGGGTTATTGGATTTAAAAACTGCATTCAGTGTCAGTGCTGAACCGTCATGCAGATAAGGTGCTGTATTCCAAACTCCTCTTAACGTTGGAGTGTCTATCCCTAATAACTCTTTTCCTAAACGCTTTCCGCTATTTGTACCTTGAGTTCCAACATCGTGGCGAATGCCCAAGTTACTATCCGTAAAATGCTCACCACCGTGACAACTTGCACATTTTAATTGCTGGAAAATCTGTTGTCCTGCAAGGCCATCCGCTGTAAGGGTTCCATCTTCTTCTTTGTAAGGGCTAGAGGCAAAACCATCCAAAGATTCAATATAAGCTACCAAAGCATCAAGGTCTTCTGAAAGCCCTGCCTTAGGAGTTCCAAGAGAAAGAGCATTCGTTTCCGCATGAAAATCAGCATCCGTCATAAAACCTTGTCCATTGAAGTTGTTTCTGATATCGTTTTCAAAATCATGAATTTCATCAAAGTTGGCCGACCAGTGAACTGGACCGTGTGCTGTACCTGCCCTTCCTTTTAAAGTAATGGTATTTCTGAGCCCTTCACCTCGATCAGAAAAATCCCATACTCGACCATCTTCTGCACCATCATTATGACAAGAAGCACAACTGATATAGCCATCACTACCCATTTTCTGGTTGGAGGCATCATAGAAAATTTGTTTTCCTTTGAGAACTTGAGCCGTGAGTAATTCAGTTGTAACGGTAGAAATCGTAGCCACTGCCTCCAATTGTAGATTGCCATTTTTCACCAAAGCATCGGCATCAAAAACGGAAACTGTTCGATCCATAAAGTTTTTCACAAACAGCTTATTGGTCACTTTATCAAATACCATCCCTTGAGGTGCAAGTCCTACATCTTTCTGCAATAACTCCAATCCCTTTTTAGGGTCAATCACCACCACATGATTATTCCCTTGCATGGTTACTAATACATAATTTCCATTAGGAGTATAACACACTGAAGAAGGTTGACCATGATTATCAATATCCAGACGATCAGCTAGAATTTCTGAGGATAAACTAAGGTCAAGGTGAGAAATTGACGTTCTTACAGAATTATCAAATGTTAGTGGTTTTCCGTCTCTCATTCCACCTCTTAACACATTATCTTTTTTCCCGACAGTCCAAGCATTCCCTCCATTGGGGTGAATACTAATCCCTGCAATATAATTGGGAATACCTCTGCCTTGATTACCATTATCGACAGAGAAATCATCGATCGGTAATGCAATGTCTTTTAATGTAAAAGTCGTCAGATCAATTTCCCAAACATTCCCTTGTTCTTGTGGAGAAATAAACTGAGTCACGTATAAAGTATTCGTATTTGGATCCACCGCCATCGCTCTAGACGTAGTTCCTACCTCAATACTTTGGACTGTAGAATAATCTACGGTAGACAATTCAATGACTTTTCCACTTCCATAACCTGCCACAAATCCTCTTGAGCCATCCGCATTAAACACTACACCAAAAGGAGATGTTCCTCTTGGCAACGTTACTATTTGATCCACCTCCTGTGTATCTGCATCAATGATATATACTTTATCATTGTCTCTACATGTCACCCAAATTTTTCGGTTACCATCCATTGCAATGCTTACAGGATCTAATGAAACAGGTATCTCCTTTATGAAAGTCATTAAATCTGCGTCCAAGATACTTACCGAATTATTGTCAGGGTTTACGACCCAAACCGTTCGTTTAAGTTCATCGACAAGAAGAGGTGAAGATTGCGTGGGTAATTCCACCGGTACTCCAGCAATTACATTTACGCTTTGAGATTTCACAGAGAAACCACCATTGTTATCAGAAACTTGTACCTGAACTGTGTAGTTTCCCGGAGCAGGATAAGTATGACTTACCGCTTCCGTTCCCCAAGCGGTTTGTGGAGAACCATCTCCAAAATCCCAACGGTAAGACATTGCCTGATTTTCAAAATCTGTTGCTGAGGCAGTGAAGTTGACTTTGTTTCCAGCTAGAAAAGGAGAAGTGATATCCATATCGATCGCTGAGATTTCAGGCGACTTATTCGATGCATCTCCGCCTGTTGTAAAGTAGAAAACATATTCCTCCATTCCATTTCCAACTGCATCTTTGATCCCTCCTTCTACAAATTTCACTTCGTAAGTAGTGTTGGGAAGTAAAGCCTCTCTTGGTGCATAATTAACTACATTGTAAGAGGTTGATGTGACATCTCCCACAATTGGAGTTCCCCCAAGAGGGCTTACTTGAATTGATTTGTCAGTCAGTGTAATATCTTGTAAAGTCTCATTGATCACAAAGCCTAATGTACTTGTTACCGGTAAATTCGTTGCTCCCGGAGCTGGAAACTGAAATCCAACTGTGGGAGGTTTAATATCTAAGCCGTCTTGATGACAAAAAATAGTAGTTTTTCCATCTCCACTCGCCACTAATATATGGCCTAAAGGCATCCATTGATTATCGATAAATTGCAGTACTTCATCATCTGAGGCAGGTGTAAATTCTAATTCTACTTTCATGGTTTCGAAGTTGAATTTTACTCCTCTATCAAAACGGCCTGAGAAGCCATATTCATCTTGGAACATCATATAACGACCAAGTGTAATTTCATCAGATGATAAATCAAAAGCATGTTTTACATTGGTTGGGTCGGAAATATCAAACGCTACCATGCTGTTTACTGCTTCATTACCACTCATATAAATGATGTTGTTTCTCCATACTTGAATCCCTGTACTGTATTGTTCATGTGGAATATCACCACCAAAAGAACCCAGAAACTTCACATTTGTAGGGTCACCAAAGTCATAAACACTCATGGCTCCTGTTTGTGGAACATAGAAGACGTAATTACCTATACGCATTACTATATCCGGTTTTGCGATAGCTTCAGGCATTGTTCCTAAAAACGCTCCTGATCTCATATCATAAATTCGGTTGCCATCTATCGTATGAGGGAAGGTTTCCAATTTATCATAGTGAGGGTTTCCAGACTCCACAGTATACAAAAAGTCAGAAGTAGTTACTGGTTTTAGATCTAACATATTTGACATATCGAGGTATTTGTATCCTGTACCATCCGTTTGAGGTACAGAATATTCCCTCCAATACAAGTCGTTGATTTTCCACCAACGGTGTCCATTATTAGCTCTTTCGTCAAATTGTATCCTTTTAGGAGTTGTAGGACTGGATACATCCCATATTCCTGTCCCTGCTTGACCGGCAATCATCAGGTAATTTCTGTGGTAGGTATTAATTCTATCACCTTCTGGAAAGTGTGCTAAAAATGTACCTGCGGGCCAAGTTTGGGTGGTCATAGCTGGACCCATTTCTCCATTATACTGGGCCGTGACATGGTTGTGCGAAAAATAGCTGATCAATATCAAAAAGATGAGTCTTTTTAAATTGATGATTTTAGTAGATAGAAATTTCATTATCAGTTTTTTTAATAGTACTGATAAGAACAACTTTAGATGCAGTTGTATAGATTTTAAAAGGTAAAAGTAAGTAGCAATCAGTTGTTCCTATGCATTATTTAATAGATGATGGGTATTCCAGATGCTTGATTGAGAGAGTAAGGTGGAAATACTTTGTAAACTAATTTATCTGACATTACTGCTAGCTTATAAGGCACTACTTCCAAGCTTCCTTCTTCTTCATTTCTCTTATGATTAAAACAAGGAAAATTGTATTTATTTTGTACAATTTCTTCCAAAAGAGATAA
>NZ_JABANE010000019.1 GCF_012844305.1 Flammeovirga aprica JL-4 | reverse complement strand
GTACGCACGGTTCTGTGAGAGGGATAAATATGGGATAGACGTAGACTTATTCCATATTTACCCTACTTGATTAAAATAATTCTTACTTCTGATTTTTGGATAAATCTTCCAATTGATTTGCTAGCTCAATAAGATCCTTCACCTCATAGTCAGGTTTCTCTACTAATGGATAAAGTGTTTTCCCTTTTCGTTTGATAAAAGCTGTATTAAGCCCTGCCTCTTTAGCACCTGCCACATCCCAACCATGAGCAGCAACCATCATTACTTCCTCAGCTTTGTAGCCTGTTTCTTTTAATGCCCACTTGTAGCTATCCAAATGAGGTTTATACGTTTTGATCGTTTCCACACTCAACATCTGATCAATGTAAGGCGTCAATTCAGCATTGGCCATTTGTGTTTTTACACCCTCATAAGAGGAATTGGTAAAGGTGATAATCTTGTAGCCTTTGTTTCTCAAAATCTCTAAACCTTTTTTCACATCAGGGTGGGGAGGAAGTGACCTTAATGGCGTAACAATGGCTTTTTTAGCTTCTTCCATCGTCAATGGAATGTCATTGTTTTCAGCGACCATCATTAATGTTGCTGTTCCGATTTTACCAAAGTGCTCATAGCGATTGATATCTGTCGCAACTAGCGAATAGTGAAGCATTTTAGAAAACCAAAGCCCCAGTAAATCTTCTCTGCCACCCAAGGCTTCAGCCACTGAAGTTTTCATATTGTTCAGATCCAAAATTGTTTCGTTGACATCAAGAAAGATGACTTTGACGTTTGGAGATTCCTTTTTCGATTCGGGTGTGTTGAATGAAAAAAGTAATAGAGTAAGTGGAATAAATAAAAATAGATTTTTCATTTGAATGATAGGTTAAGTTGAATATTCTGAAAATAAATTGAATCTCTTTTGAGTAGAAGTCAGAGACTTCTAAAGATTTTAAAGCACAAGAGGCGCTATTGCTTAACTCTTGCGCTAGGGAAGCGTAGTAGGGTAAACTGGCGCGAATGTTAAGCGAAAGCGTCATTCGTGTCCTGTAGATCATTAGAAATCTCCTGATTTCTAAAATCTGTTTATCCACTCTGCTTTTGTGTTTAAAGTGAAAGTAGGAAGTACACCTTTACGATGCACTTCCCTATTGAAATTGAATTGGTTAAAAGAATGGGTAGATAAATGGTTTAACTGGAATATCTTAATTGATCAAGGTAAGTAGAAACTCCTACTAAATACTGCTCAAGAATAGCGTCATCATGATAAAGCTTTCTTAATCCTCTTACACCTTCAAAAGCACTGACTAGAAATGTTCCTACCGCTTTACTGTCGGTATTTTCTTTAATAGTACCTCTCTTTTTCTCTCGCTCAATCACAGCTTCAATAGCAGAAGTCCATTGATCAATAATGTCTCTTAATGCATTTTGATAGACCTCTTCAGTGTTTCCAATCTCATTAATGAGGTTGTTGGCAGGACATCCCTTTTCCTTTTCATAATCCGTGAAAGTCCTGATCTTTTTCGTGAAAATATCCTTAAGGATTTCAATAGCATCACCTTCCTGCTGTAAAGGGAGGATCATATATTTATGAATTCGGTCAAATACAATTTGATTAATGACAGCGACACCAATTTCTCTTTTATCCTTAAAGTGATGATAAAAAGCTCCTTTAGTTAGAGAGGTGGCTTTCATAATCTGATTGATACTCGTTGATTGAAACCCATCTTTATAAAAAAGCTGGAAAGAAGTATCGATAATGAGTTGTTGTGTTTGTTCCGATTTTAATTTCTGTTCCATGCTACAAACATAGAGATAAAATAAAAACATTCCAAGTGGTATGTTTTTATTTTAAAAAAAAGAGGGAAGTACATACACCTCTTCCCTCATCATTCTTAATTCCTATCTCTTTCCTTCCCACTCTCCGTAAAACTGTTCTAGGAAAGTTTCCATGTATTGATGTCTTTCTTCAGCAATTTTTTTAGCTGTAGCAGTATGAATACGGTCTTTTAACAGAAGAAGTTTCTCATAAAAATGAGCAATTGTAGAAGATTCACTTTTATGGTAAGCATCAAAACTCTCGTGCATTTCATATTTTTCAGAAGGGTCATAAAGCGATCTATTTTTATTACCTCCATAAGCAAAAGCTCTAGCAATCCCTATGGCTCCAATTGCATCTAATCGGTCTGCATCTTGAACTACTTGTCCTTCAATACTTGGCATATCATCTTTAACATTTGCTCCTTTAAAAGAAACTCTGCTAACAATATCCGCTACCTTTTCAATGGTATCATCATCTGCCCCAATTTCTTTCAGCCAAGTTTTTGTTTGTCGACTTCCTTCCATCAAATCACCATCATAAAATTTATGGTCCGCAATATCATGAAGTAAAGCACTGAGCGAAACAATATAAGGATCACAATCTTCCGTTTTCGCAATGTTTTCCGCCGATTTCCAAACTCTATAGATATGGTGCCAATCATGACCTGTACCTTCCCCTTCAAACTTTTTTTGAATAAATTGGGCTGTTTTTTCAACTATTTCTATCTGATGTGAATTCATTTTCAATGGAACTGTTAAATTGTGGATGTTTACGTTTTTTCAAACGGACTCGCAAATTTAAAGCATATTTTAAAAACAATTTCCAGTTTGGTGTGTATTTCAAATGTGCTCTCAAAAACGAATTTATTACAAACTTTTAAATGCTAAAAAAATGGCAGAAATTACTTTAAAAGGAAATCCTTTTCATACTTCAGGAGAACTACCAGCAGTAGGTTCAGCAGCTCCCGCTTTTACATTAGTTAAATCAGACCTTTCAGAAGTAACTCTGGAAGAGTTGAAAGGGAAAAAAGTAATTCTAAACATCTACCCAAGTGTTGATACAGGTACATGTGCAACATCTACAAGAACTTTCAATGAAAAAGCATCATCATTAGACAACACAGTTGTAGTTTGTGTTTCTAAAGATTTACCATTTGCATTTGGCCGTTTTTGCGGTGCTGAAGGAATCGAAGATGTAATCACAGGTTCATCATTCAGAGATACTTCTTTTGAAGATGCTTACGGTTTAAAAATCATCGACGGTCCACTTACAGGATTATGCTCAAGATGTATTGTTGTAATTGACGAAGAAGGTAAAGTAGCCTACACTGAGCAAGTAGCTGAGACTGTAGACGAGCCAAACTACGAAGCAGCTATCGCGGCATTATAAGTCATAGATAGGCTGAATTTTAAAAAAGAAACCTTTCCACAAAGTTTGAGAGAGCTTGTGTGGAAAGGTTTTCTTATTTTGTATAATACAATTATATATCTTTTATATTTAAAACCATTAACTAGTGTGAAAAATATGTAAAAATAAGTTAGAATAATTTAACCTTCCTCATTTTGATCTTCTTCTTCTTGTTTAAAGTGTAATCTCACCATGTCTATTCTAGCACCATCCATGGTTACAATTTTGAAATTCATATTATCCACTTCAATCTCCTCGTCCACTTGAGGGATATTTCTATGGTGATAAAGAATAAAGCCACCTAAAGTATCAAATTCTCCTTCCTCATCGATATTCCAATTGTGTTTTTCATTTAACGTATCGACTTCATGTCTTGCGGTAAGCAAGTAAGTATGTTCATCTTCTTTGAAGAAAGGAAGGTCATCTTCATCATGCTCATCTTCAATTTCACCTACAATCTCTTCCGTAATATCTTCAAGCGTAGCAATACCTGCTGTACCTCCATACTCATCAATAATCCAGACCATACTCTTCTGTTCTGACATCATATAGGCCATCATTTCATCTGCGGCTGCAGTTTCAGGCTTTGAAGGCATCTCACGGATAATTTCCTGTATGGTTTGTGGTTTCTTGTAAAGCTGTCTTGCATGACAATACCCAACGATATCATCCAAATCATCTCTGTAAATAGGAATCTTGGAGTGACCGCTTTCAATAAAAAGTGTTTTAAGTGCCTCAATATCCTCTTCAATGTCCAAAGCTACAATTTCCTTACGCGGAATCATTACGTCCCTTGCTTTAGCTTCTTTGAACTGTAAAGCATTTTCAAAATACTTCTTATCTATACTTTCACTATCTGGATCATCATCGTCTAGAGAGGCCACTTCTATATCATTGATATATTGACTTAAATCTGTCAAATTGAAAGGTGTTTCTTGTTCTTCCATCTTAATGCCCATCAAATGTTTGATAGAGAACTGTGAAAGTTTCTCCACAGCCCAAGTAACAGGGTAGAGGCCAGTATAGATAATGTTCATCGGCGGCGCCGCAATATTCAAGAATAAATCAGGGTTGAGCATTGTCAAACTTTTAGGCAAAAACTCAGCCGTGATCAATACCACAACCGTTGATACAATCGTTTGAGAAATCAATACACCCACTTCAATAGATCCTGCATCCAAAGTAGGAAAATTATTCTTAAAAAAGAGCTGTAAAACAGGGTCTAAAACATTGGATACAAACACACCATACATTACCAGTGCGGAAGTATTGCCAATCAGAATAGTGGTAATAAAAGTAGATTTATTTTCAAAAAATTTATCAATCAGTCTGCCCGTAAAAGAGTCCTTCTGTCTTTGTACTTCAATATGCAGTCTATTCGCCGAAACAAAAGCAATTTCAGTGGCGGAAAAGAAAGCAGAAAATAAAAGACATAAACCGATGTAAATTATGTTTTCATTCATTTTTCTCCGAAATTTTTAACAAATATCAAAAAATCTCCTTAAGAGTCGTACAATTTTCGAAATAATAACTCACAATAGTACAAATCTATCTATATTTATGGCACATTTTTCACATCGCAAAAAATTGTTAGTTCAGTATTATGAAGGATTTGACACTAGACATCAGAATTGAGAAGACTGAGAACTCACGTTTAAGTACAGTTGATTTCAATAATATACCATTTGGAAAGACTATGTCTGACCACATGTTTGTAGCTGACTATCGCGATGGTAAATGGCAAGACTTAAGAGTCGTCCCTTACGATTCATTTCAATTAAGTCCTGCAACGTCGTCATTGCATTATGGGCAGTCTATATTTGAAGGATTAAAAGCTTTTAGAAACGCACAAAACGCTGAGGAAGTATTAGTCTTTCGTCCAGAGGAAAACGCTAAAAGATTAAACGTCTCTGCAGAAAGAATCTGTATGCCAACGATTCCAGAAGAAATCTTTATGGAAGGTTTACATACGCTTTTAGAGATTGACAGAGAGTGGGTGCCGAATACTCCGGACAGTTCACTTTATATCCGTCCATTTATGTTTGCAACAGATTCATTTTTAGGAATGCGTCCATCAGAAACATATACGTTTGCAATCATCACAGCTCCAGCAGGGAAATATTATTCTAAAGCGCTAAGACTTAAAGTGGAGAAAGAGTTTGCAAGAACGGCTCCAGGCGGAACAGGTTTCGCAAAAGTGGCAGGTAACTACGCAGCTTCTTTACTTCCAGCAAAATTAGCGGCAGAGCAAGGATACGACCAGTTATTGTATACAGACGCTAAAGAGCGTAAATATATTGAGGAATCAGGTACTATGAATGTAATGTTCGATATCGACGGTACATTCGTGACTTCACCTACTATTCCTGTAGAGGACACAATCCTACGTTCTATCACTCGTTTAACTGTAATTGAATTACTAGAAGAAATGGGTAAGAAAGTAGAAGAGCGTCATATTTCTGTAGAGGAAGTGATCACAGCGATCAAGGAAGGCAGATTAAACGGTGCTTTCGGTATTGGTACAGCAGTTACGATTGCTCCTTTTGCTTCAATTGCCGATGAGGGAATTGATTATGAATTGCCAGCAGATTATACTTTCGCTCAAGAGTTGAAAGATAAGTTCCAAGGTATTCAGAAAGGAGAAATTGAAGATACAAGAGGGTGGACTTACAAAATCTAGTTTTTAGAATTCTAAGAATAGTATAAATTCACTCAAAACATAAAACACTTATAGTTTAGCAATAAATTATAAGTGTTTTTTTATGTCTTAGTACTTACTATTATCTTTGAACTGACTATTTATTTTTTTTAAAAACTGAAATCATGAATTTTAGCAAGCTTATTTTTTCAATTCTAGTCTTAGGATTGTGTAATCTGACGGTCAATGCTCAGTCAACCACAAATTTTGATTCACCATTTTTTCTAAACGGTAAAATTAATCTTGGTATTGGTTTGGGAAGTGTGGAAGTACCTGGAAACTCCACTGCAAGTTACGGAAGTGGTTTTGGCTTCGAAGTGGGGCTAGGTTACTATTTGAATAATAACCTTTCTGTGTTAGCTAACATTGGGTATGCAATACAATTGCAGTACAACGCTACAACTTCATCTTATTCTGGTAATAATGTCAACTCTTCTTTTTTTGGCAGAACACTTTTTAGAGGAGGAGCACAGTATGAAGTGATCACGAATCAAAGTGCAAAAGTAAAAGGTTTCAGAATAGGTGGAGGTCTTCTTTACGAAATTCCTGGAGAGTATAGTGTCACTGAAAATAATACAGATTACGGTTCCACTAGCTTTGAGTCTAGCTTAGGGTTTTATATTGACTTCGGTGTACCTATTCACTTTACAAAAAAGTTTAAGTTGATTCCTTATCTAAGATACAATAGCAATTCTACAACAGTAGCATCTGGTCCCTCAAATAATATTGGCGATGCAGTAAACGCTGATTTTATAGAAATTGGAGCTTCGATTGATTTACATTTGTAAGCATTATTGAGTCAAAAAAATCCCCTTCCTTTATGTGCTATTGCATTAAAAGAAGGGGTTTATTTTTATTTCTTTTTTTTCTTCGGTTTCGTCTTCACTTCAGGATGAGCATCCAAATACTTTTCCCATAAATCAGGACGTCTTTCCTTGGTGCGTTCCATTGACTGTTCCAATCGCCACTCATCGATTTTTGATTCATGACCAGAAAGTAAAATATCAGGTACTTCTTGTCCTTTCCATTCTCTTGGTCTAGTATATACAGGAGGAGCCAAAAGGCCATCCTGGAAAGAGTCTGTTAAAGCAGATGTTTCATCACCAAGTACACCCGGAATCAAACGAATAATAGCATCAGCAACCACAGCCGCCGCTAATTCTCCACCCGAAAGTACAAAATCACCAATAGAAATCTCTCTAGTGATGACTTCATCTCTGACTCTTTGATCAATACCTTTATAATGACCGCAGAGGATGATAATATTTTCACAGCTGATAGAAAGATGATTGGCAATCTGCTGATCAAAAACCTCACCGTCAGGTGTCATATAAATAACTTCCTGATAGTCTCTTTCTTTTTTAAGATCCTCAATACAGTTGAAAATAGGGTCAGCCATTAATACCATTCCGGCACCATGTCCATAGGCATAATCATCAATATGACCGTGCTTGTTCACTTTATACTCTCTTAAGTCATGAACATGTACTTCAGAAAGTGCTTTGTCATTGGCTCTTTGGAGGATAGAGTGTGAAAATGGACTGTCCAATAATTTTGGCACACAAGAAATGATGTCAATACGCATTTTAATGGCAACGATTGAGTTGAAAATCTATATAAATTTGAAAAGCAAAGATACAAACAATGTATTGATTTCCTTTTTGTTCCTGCCTTCTGATTCACAACTATTGGCTTTTCTTGTGAAATAGACTTAAAAATGAATCTTAAAGTGTATTTATTACGTATAAATATTAAGATTCAAAACTAAAACCTACAAACATGAAACACATTAAAACTTTATTGATCGGTCTATTATTAGTATCCCTAAGCAGTTGTTTGTCATACAAGAAATCAATTGAGCTAGGTTATAATTCAAATGATATAGAGAATATTTACCATTTAAATCATGAATAAAAAGAGGAGGGTTAGATGGTGAAAAAGAACAAAATAATCAATCAAAAGACATTTATACAGTATTAATAATCAGATATTTTTACATAAAAAATCATCCGTTTTTCATTAAAATAAATAGGCTTAAAATCATAAAAATTAGATGTTTAGCCTGCTAAAATTGACTGCAGGCTTTAACTTTTATCAATATTTTGTGATTCTAATAAATAAATGTTAACTTAAAGAGTGTAACTTACACTAATTAAAAGTATTATCTCAAACTCACGCTACTATGAAATATTTAAAACTCCTACTGATTGGGGCATTCTTGCTTTCATTAAGCAGCTGTGTTTCCTACAAAAGCTCAGTAGCATCAGGTTATAATCCGAATGATACGAACAACATATACCATATGGTTCACGAATAAATCAAAATATTAAAATTTCTATGTATGAAATGAAATGTATTTACCCCTAAAGAGGCTTCATTAATTTGAGGTCTCTTTTTTTATAACAAATATTGGGGAAGTAGTTCATTCAGAATTTGCATTAAAGTATGAAAAAGTGAAATTTGCTGTGATAATCTAGAATATCAATAAAACAGATTTACATGCTTTTTGCACAAGTACCGGGAGCGTCAGACGTAAAGAAAATTTTAATCCATGCAGCGCAGCAAAATAAAATTGCTCATGCTCAGTTGTTTATAGGGAAAGAAGGAGGAGTACAGCTTCCATTGGCATTGGCATATGCTAATTATTTGAACTGTGAAAATCCTGGAGCAGAGGACGCTTGTGGACAGTGTAAATCATGTAGAAATGCACAGAAAATGCTTCACCCTGATGTGCATTTTGTAGTGCCAACAGTGACAACTAAGAAAGTAAACAAAAGGGAAGATGCTGTAACGGAGCGTTTCCTGACAGATTGGAGATCTTTTGTTTTGGAGGAAAACGGTGCTTATAAAAATGTAAGTGATTGGGTTGATTATATAGGTGGAGAGAACAAACAAGCCATTATTTCAAGACAGGAAAGCCGTGAGGTCATCAAATCCATGTCGATCAAGGCACACCAAGGTGGTTATAAAATTGTATTGATGTGGATGCCTGAATTAATGCAAGCTCCTGCTGCTAATGCTGTTTTAAAGATATTAGAGGAGCCACCGGAGAAGACGTTGTTTTTTATGGTGAGCAATGATCCAGAAAAACTATTGGTCACTATTCTCTCAAGGGCACAGAAAGTATACGTGTCATCTCCAGCTGACGAAGAAGTAGCTCACCTTTTAGAGGGACAGGGCGTTGACTCCACAAAAGCGCAGAAAGTCGCATTTCTAGCGGATGGCAATATCCGTGAAGCATTAAGAATTGCATCAGATGTGCCTGATCAGAGCGAAAAACTTTTTAAGAATTGGATGCGCTCATGCTTCAAACGCGACTTTACAGAAATTGCTGGAAAATGGTCTGAGGAGTTCAATAAGTTAGGGAAAGAAGGACAGAAGAACTTTTTTAAGTTTGGTTTGACGCTTTTCAGAGAAGCCATGCTGATCAAAAACAATGCAGAGGCAGTGATCCGATTGGATGATGAAACAAGAGAGTTTGTGAATAATTTTTCTAAAGTCCTCACAGAGAAGAACCTGCCGGAATTAGTCAAAAGCTTTAACGACTCTTTTTATTTCATAGAAAGAAATGCCAACCCTAAAATTACTTTTGTAACATTGTCGATCAAGGTCGGGAAGGCATTCGGGCGTATTACGTATTAATTTCAAATTTTAAAGAAAAAAACGAAAAACAGAGCAGATTTTTCTTCTCTCGTAACAGTATTATTATATATTTGTATAGGAGAGCAGTGTGATTGATAGAAAATACACTGCTCTCTTTCATAATATATAGTCTAGCACTAATAAGCGTTAACTCATAAAATTGATTAAACTATGGATTTAAAGAACGAATTTAAAAAATTTGCCATGAAGGACCAGGGAATCTCAAGCCTTCATATGGATAGCTATATTGGTAATTTCGAAAATATGACGCGTACCGTTATTGAAGAACGTGACCGTAGATTTGCCGAAATTGATGTATTCTCAAGATTAATTGCTGACCGTATCATTTTTATGGGTACTCAAGTAGATGACGCTATTTCAAATATTGTTATCGCTCAGTTATTATTCTTAGAGTCAATTGATGCTAAAAAAGATATTTTGATGTACATCAACAGCCCAGGAGGATCTGTATATGCAGGTTTGGGTATGTATGATACGATGCAGTATGTTCGTCCTGACGTAGCAACAATCTGTACAGGATTGGCGGCGTCAATGGGTGCTGTACTATTAGCAGGTGGTGCTGAAGGTAAAAGAGCAGCTTTGCCTCACTCAAGAATCATGATTCACCAGCCATTGGGTGGCGCTCAAGGTCAAGCTTCTGATATTGAGATTACAGCAAGAGAGATTCAGAAGTTAAAGAAAGAACTTTATGAAATCTTAGCGAAGCACTCAGGTCAGCCTTATGACAAAGTATGGCAAGACTCAGACCGTGACTACTGGATGAGAGCACAGCAAGCCAAAGAATATGGTTTAATCGATGAAGTGTTGGTAAGAAACCCTAGCAACAACGAGTAAACTGAACTTTGACAGGATTTTGAACTGGATTTTAGATTTAACTGTGAAAAATCAATAAAAAAACTGTCTGAAGTGTAAAACATTGGTATTGAGAGGGAAATGATCTAACATTTCCCTCTTATCTATTGTAAGAAAGTGTAAAAATTATAGTAACTTGCATTTTCAATATAAAGAATATAAACTCTTATATATTTTAACGAGTTTGTTGTGATATAAAGAAAGTTTTCTTTATACATTATATTAAGAAGAGTAAAGGCAAGGAGAGAATAAATGAAAGGGAATTTCTGTTCGTTTTGTGGCGCACCTAAAGATACGGTGGAATTAATGGTTTCAGGTCAGAATGCTCAGATCTGCAACAACTGTATTGAACAAGTACACCAAATCCTTATGGAGGAAAGAAAACCTCGTAAAAAGGATATGGAGACTTCTTCGTTTGATTTAAAAACACCTGCTGAGATGAAAAAACATCTTGATGAGTATATCATTGGGCAGGATAAAGCAAAACGAGTACTCTCGGTTGCTGTATATAACCATTACAAGCGTTTGAACCAAAAACAAACCTCAGATGATATTGTGATTGAAAAATCGAATATCATTATGACCGGTAATACTGGTACGGGTAAGACGTTATTGGCGAAAACTTTAGCGAAAGCATTGCAAGTACCTTTCTGTATTGCAGATGCTACAGTAATTACAGAAGCAGGTTATGTTGGCGAGGACGTTGAAACGATCCTTACACGTTTACTTCAGGCTGCGGATTACAATGTAGAGCAAGCAGAGAGAGGTATCGTATATATTGACGAGATTGATAAAATCGCTCGTAAATCTGATAATCCTTCTATCACAAGAGATGTAAGTGGTGAAGGTGTTCAGCAGGCTTTATTGAAATTATTAGAAGGATCAATCGTAAATGTTCCGCCACAAGGAGGTAGAAAGCATCCTGAGCAAAAACTAATTTCGGTAAATACTGAAAATATCTTATTTATCTGTGGTGGTGCCTTTGCAGGTATTGCTGATATGATCGCTTCACGTTTGAATACAAGACCTATTGGTTTTGCAGGTCAAGAAGATGATCAGCCAGAGTTGAATAAAGAAGAGCTTTTAGAGTTTGTAACTGCACAGGATTTGAAGCGTTTTGGTATTATTCCAGAATTGATCGGTCGTTTGCCGTTGGTGACTTACTTGAAGCCATTGGATAAAGACGCTTTAAGAAATATTCTTACAGAGCCTAAAAACGCATTGACAAAACAGTACAAAAAACTGTTTGCAATGGAAGATATAGAATTAGTGTTTGAAGATGACGCTTTGGATTATATCGTAGAAAAGGCATTAGAATATGACTTAGGAGCAAGAGGCTTGCGTAGTATCATGGAAGCAATCATGCTTGACGCCATGTACGAGCTGCCTTCTTCAGAAGAGAAAATAAAACAATTTGTGATTGATAGAGACTATGCAAAAATTAAATTTGAGAGCTCTTCACATGCTAAAAACTTGAAAGTTGCGTAAGCACAAATTGACATAATAAATCTAACAAACAGCAAAGTGCTAATTTAAGTGCTTTGCTGTTTGTGTTTCAACGTTTAATGGAGAACCTAACATTATGGATTTTAGTAATATGTTTGGACAGTTGAAAGAAGTCCAAGAAAAATTAAAACAAGCACAAGAAGACCTTGTAAATGTAACTGCTGAGGGTGATGCAGGCGGAGGAATGGTGAAGGCCGTTGCGAATGGTAAAAAGCAGGTCATCAAATTAGAGATCGATCCTTTGCTTTGTAAAGAGGAAGACAGAGAAATGCTGCAGGATCTTGTGGTTGCCGCTGTAAATCAAGCCATCAAAGAAGCAGATCAGAAAGGACAGGAAAGATTGATGAAGACTACGAAAGGGATGATGCCTAATATCCCTGGTATGGACTTCGGAAATTTAGGATAAGCAAATTTTTTACTTAGTTTTACAACTGAGTAATGAGAGATAAGGGTTGTTGGTCAAAACATCAGCAACCCTTTTTATATAAATTGAGATATTTTTTGTTGACATGAAGCCAACAAGCGAACTTCCTTTTGAAGAGGTAGCTATTGTTATTCTAAATTATAACGGTAGAAAATTTTTAGAAGAATTTTTAGATAGTGTAATTCAAAGCAGCTGCGGAGCAAAAGTAGTGGTGGCAGATAATGCCTCAGTAGACGATTCTGTTCCATTTTTAAAAGAAAACTATCCTAACGTACGATTAATTGAACTATCAGAGAACTTCGGTTTCACTGGAGGTTATAATAAAGCACTTGAGCAAGTAAATGCTAAATACTACGTCCTTTTAAATTCTGACATTCAATGTCCTGATAATTGGCTGGCGCCTTTACTTTCATTGATGGAAAGTGATGAGCAGATTGCCGCTTGTCAGCCAAAAATTAAATTATTTTCAGATCAAGAATCCTTTGAGCATGCGGGTGCGGCAGGAGGATATATGGATTTTATGGGCTATCCTTTTTGCAGAGGTAGAATCATGCATTCACTTGAGTATGATGATGGACAATATGACGACACCGTTGATGTTTTCTGGGCAACAGGAGCCTGCTTATTTATAAGAGCAGAGTTATATCATCAAATGGGTGGTTTAGATGAGAAGTTTTTTGCGCATATGGAAGAGATTGATCTGTGTTGGAGGCTGAAGAGTGAGGGGTATAAGATCAAGGCTGTAGGAACTTCTGAGGTGTATCATGTTGGAGGTGGAACACTAAGCAGAGAAAACCCAAAGAAGACCTATTTAAACTTCAGAAATGGTTTATTCCTGCTCTTTAAGAATTTACCTTCATCACAACTGTTTCTTGTAATTTTCTTCAGGATGATTCTTGATGGTATTGCAGGTGTCCGCTTTTTGCTGAAAGGAGAGGTGGATAACTTATGGGCAGTGTTAAAGGCACATAGAGATTTTTATTTTTCCATTGGATATTTAGTGAAAGCAAGGCGGAAAATTAAAAATCATAAAATCAACTTCCCTGAAGTTTATAAAAAGTTGATTGTAAAGGAGTTTTTTTTAAAAAAAAGAACGAGATTCACAGACTTAAAAGGGTTTGTAAATCATTAATTTTAGGCCCTTTACTAAAAAAATCAATTAAAGTAACTCTTGAATCTTATTTTTTGTTAATCTTTTGTAATAATAATAAGCATTAAGAGTTAGTAAATTGTATTCACTTATCTTTGAAAACTGAAAAATTACGCGATTATAATGCTATTTTCATTTGATATCATACTAAATATAAATGCAAACTTCTAAAAAAAGTTAATATTTATACTGCGTAGGTGTACAATTGATTTTAGGCGGTTAAATTGCGGAACCTAGAAATAGAAAAATTGGATGACGATTATGAACAAATACACTAATGCTTTGTCTACAGTACTTGCTGCTGGAACATTGATCTTCACAAACTGCTCTAACGTAGATGTGAATAAAATGGCTCAAGAGCAAGGAATGACAATTAATCCTTCACCATTGGAATTACATGGTGATTCGGTTGTTTTCGAACTTGACACAAAACTTCCTCCAAAATTATTAAAGAAAGGTTATACTTATGATGTTGTAGTTCAATACAACCCGAACGACGCTGAGCCTATCGAAGTAGGTGTAGTAAGCTTCAACGGTGATGACTACGCTGACTCTCCAGAAGCTACCCCGGCTTTGAACGAGCGTATGGCTTTTGCTTATGAGGATAAGTTTGAAAGAGGTCAATTAGAATACTTAGGTCGTGCGACTAAAGTTAAAAACCAAAAAGTAAAAGAGTCTAACGAAGGTGCTTTTGCAGCAATGCCAAACAACCAAGGTCAAGGTGTAATTACTACGATCAAAAACGTTCAGCCTACTTTTATCGCAAACTTTGCGGATCACGGTTACAACAACGCTGAGGAGTATATCCCTACAAACGTAGATTTCTTCTTCTTACAAGGTTCATCAGTATTACGTTCTTCTGAGAAGAGAGGTGCTGAAGGTAAGGAGTTATCAAACTACGTATCTGCTAAGAACCCTACAAGAACAGTAACTATTACTGGTTCTCACTCACCAGAAGGTTCTACAGAGGTAAATACAAAATTAGCGAACAAGCGTCCTGAGGCTGTACAAAAGTATTACGAGTACTTGTTGAAGAAAAACAAGGTTGAAGAGGAAACTGCTCCTCAATTTGTAACGAAGCCAGTAGTTGAAAACTGGACAGCGTTCAAAGCAATCTTAAAAGATTCAGATAAATTTACTGACGCTGAGAAAGATGAAATCATGTCAGTAGTAAACGGTTCTGGTGATTTCGTATCTAAGCAATTGAAATTACAGTCACTTGCTTCTTACAAGAAATTATTCCGTTACGTTTACCCTCCATTACGTAATGCTAAATCTGAGATCTTACAGATCAAAGAAAAGCTTACTGATGCTGAGATCTCAGCACGTGCGGCTAGCATCGCAGAAGGTCAAATGGCTTTAGATTCATTATCTTCTGAGGAGTTATTATATGCTGCTCACTTATCTTCGGATTTAGCTGCTAAAGTAAAAATTTACGAAGCTGCTATCCGTAAAGATGATTCAGCTATCGCTCACAACAACTTAGGTGCTACTTTATTCGCTCAAGCGAAACAAGGTGGTGATGTTATGGCGTTAGTAGAGAAAGCTATCCCTCACTTAGAGACAGCGGCTAAATCTAACAGCGTTCCTGAAGCTTATGCTAACCTTGCTGGTGCTAAGTTAATGAAAGGTGATGTTGCTGGCGCTAAAGCTGACTTAGAGAAAGCTAACTCTAGCAACCCTTCAGTAGCTGCTACTGCAAATGCTGTTAAAGGTTATGTTGCAATCACTGAAGGTGATTACGACGGTGCTATCCAATACTTGTCTTCAGCTGGCGATGACGCTACAGTTGTTTACAACAAAGGTTTAGCTTACTTATTAAAAGCTGAAAAATCAGGTGCTAATGACTTCTCTCAAGCTCAAGGAGCTTTCAATGAGTCAGGTACTGAGTGGGCTCACTACGGTTTAGCGATCGTTGCTGCTAGAAAATCTGATGCTGCTACAGTTATCAGCGAAATTAAAGCTGCAGGTGAGTTGAAAACTAAAGCGGCTCAAGATCTTGAGTTCTTCGCTTTCTTTGAAAACGCAGATTTCCAAGCTGCTACTAAATAATTAGTTTATTTAGAAGTAGATTAAAATATAAAAAAGCCTATCCTTTTCATTAAGGGTAGGCTTTTTTGTTTTACTATTAAAAGGTGTATTATTTTTTTGTAATATCTAGTATATTGTTTCGAGCAGACATTTTTTATTCTATTAATTTATAAACATGAAATCTACAACTCAATCTTCATTTAATACTCAGACTGCATTACAGTCTTATTATATCAAAAAATTTTTAAAGCGTTATGCTACCTTCCTAGCAGTTTTTTTTGTGTTTATCGTAACTCTATTTATTCAGGTTATTTTTACCAATACATTTGCAATCTTTGTGATCGACCATCCTATTATTCTTCAGGTGATGTCTATGTTTTTTTTGGGGTTGATAATTTATAGTGGGATCAAAGTCTACAAGCAAGAAAACATCATTGCTCATTTGTTAGATGATCAAATTACGTTTGTAAAATATGTGTCTACGACTAATAAGTTGAGCATGTTCTCTACACTTTTCAAAATTGTATTAAATAAACTTGAAACGGTTACTATTAATCTTGATCAAATAGATTCGGTATCCATGGAAACAAAAGGTTTTTTAAGCGAAGAAGTAGTTGTTTTTAAAGTAGATGATGGAAATGGGCAAATAGTTAAGGTTGAAAGTGCATTCAATTTGATGAGTGAATTAGATGAAAAAGTGTTGATGAAAAAACTGTCAGATAAAGGGATTAAAGTAGCATACGGCCTGATGATGTAAAACTAAAATGAGAGGTTGTAATGTTTGCAAGCTTAATCAAATAATTATTTCTAAGGAGTAAAAGTTGCACAAGGACTTTTATAATGAACATTTATGGTAAGAAAATTTTCAGTGCTAGAAGTTGTGTTACATTTTGTATTGCACCTCTTGAAAAAGAAAAGAGGTGATGAAAATTCACCTTCCTTACCAAAGCTTAATGATAAATGTTCTTTTTTTATGAAAACCTTTTATTGATACGCTTAAAAAATAGCGTAAATCTTCTTATCTTGGCACCCGAAAACGAAAATACTGATATATATTATTAGCAGAACTTATAAAAAGTAATGAGAGAAATTCAATTCAGAGAAGCACTTAGAGAGGCGATGCAAGAAGAAATGCGTCGTGATAAAGATGTCTTCATTATGGGTGAGGAAGTTGCAGAATACAACGGTGCATACAAAGTAACACAAGGAATGTTAGACGAATTCGGTCCAGATAGAGTGATCGATACGCCAATCGCAGAACTTGGATTTGCTGGTATCGGTGTAGGTGCAGCAATGAACGGTACTCGTCCGATTGTAGAATTTATGACATTCAACTTCTCGTTGGTAGCAATTGATCAGGTAATCAACAGTGCAGCGAAAATCCTTTCGATGTCAGGTGGACAATACTCTGCTCCAATGGTATTCCGTGGACCAACAGGTAACGCTGGACAGTTAGGTGCTCAGCACTCACAAAACTTTGAAAACTGGTATGCTAATACTCCAGGTCTTAAAGTGGTTGTTCCTTCTAATCCATATGATGCAAAAGGTTTATTAAAAGCTTCTATCAGAGATAATGATCCAGTTATCTTTATGGAATCTGAAGTAATGTATGCTGATAAAGGTGAAGTACCTGAGAGCGAATATATCATTCCTTTAGGTGTTGCAAACGTTATCCAGGAAGGTACTGATGTGACTTTAGTTTCTTTCGGTAAAATGGTTCACGTAATCACTAAAGCAGCAGCTGAATTAGAAGAAGCTGGTATTTCATGTGAAGTAATTGACTTACGTACTGTAAGACCAATCGACTTTGATGCAATCCTTAAATCAGTGAAGAAAACAAACCGTTTAGTTGTAGTTGAGGAAGCTTGGCCATTAGCGTCAATCTCATCTGAGATTTCTCACCACGTACAACTTCACGCATTTGATCACTTAGATTCTCCAGTAGTAAGAGTAGCTTCTAAAGACGTTCCTCTTCCTTACGCACCAACATTGATCGAAGAGATCTTACCAAACGTTGAGCGTACTGTTGAAGCAGTGAAGAAAGTAATGTACAGAAAGTAATCTAAGGATTACCTAAAGCATAAATAAACCTCTAATGTCAGTTTTTCTGATGTTAGAGGTTTTCTTTTTTGTAAACATGATTTGTTTGAGTTAAGAGTTAAGGTGTGTGCTTCGTATTGTGGGGTTATACCGAATCACCATTAAAACCACTTTAGGGATCGTAACGCAATACTTTTTCTACATTCTTAATTCATCACTCATTATTAAAAAAAACACTTTTTCTTTTAGATAATTAAGACAAAGAATAAGATAAGAAACTGCTATAGAAAAGGTTGAGGTAAGGTTAAATTCAAATGACATTTCACCTTAAAATATCAATCATGAAAAAACTAAATCTTTTATTCTTATTAGCGGTAATATGTTTTTCTTGTTCGGAGGAGAAAACTGTGAAATTTGCAGTTTGTACAGATGTACATCAGGATATTATTCATGATGCTCCAGAACGGCTTCAAACCTTTGTTGAACACGCTCAAAAAGAAGATGTGGACTTTATCATTCAACTGGGAGATTTTTGTTATCCTAAAACCCAAAATGATGGCTTTTTGAATGTCTGGAATTCTTTCTCAGGTCCAAAGTATCATGTTTTAGGAAATCACGATATGGATATTTCATCTAAAAATGAAAGCATGAAGTATACTGGTATGGAGAAGAGCTTTTACTCTTTTGATGAATGTGGATTTCATTTTGTTGTTTTAGACCCTAATTTTTTTTGTGGAGGATTCATCTTTTGTTGACTATGAAAATGGAAATTATTTTGCTCATAAACCCACACGAGCAACTTTACCTCAAGAACAGTTGGATTGGTTAAGGGATGATCTTACTCAAACTGATAAGAAAGTCATAATTTTCTCACATCAGAATTTAGATGGTGAATCCGGTGTTAAAAATAGAGAGGTGGTAAGAGCAATTTTTGAAGAAGCAAATCAGCAAACCAAGAAAGTAATTGCATGTTTCAGTGGCCATGATCACCATGATGCTCACCATGAAATAAATGGTATACATTACATTCGAATGAATAGTATGTCTTATGAATGGGTGGGGAAAGAATTCCAGTACAAAGAACGATTTTCAGATACAGTTAATGACTATAGACCTGCTCTTAAAAATACGGTTCCTTACAAAGTGCCTGTTTATGGTATTGTGGAGATTAATAGTAAAGGTTTTATTGATGTAAAAGGAAAGGAAGGTGAATTTATACAGCTAGGTCCAAAAGAGTTGGGTGTTGATTTTGGATATGAGATTTCACCATCGGTTTCTGATCGGTATTTAAAGTTTTGATTCATCATTTTTATGATAAATATGCTTAAAGTTATTTACTTTAGGTTACCTAGAACATAAAATAATCCTCTTGTATTTACTATTTTTGATGCAAGAGGCTTTGTTTTATAAGTAAAGCTAAACAACACACCAAATTCCAAATGAGATGAAATTAACTAGCCAATATACCATTAATAACAATGATGTGACTTCTATTGATGAAGTTGCTGAATTATGGAAAAAACTATTTGCTCTGCACCATTATTTAAGATATGAGGTTCATATTGAGCCTACTGACAGAGATTGGATAAGAAGACGTTCTAAATTATTGCAGAAGGCCAATGATATGCTAGTGATTACTGCAAAAGCAGATAATAAGCTAGTGGGCTATTTAATTGTATCTGTACATGAATGTGACAAGACTGTAGGGGAGATAGAGTCGCTCTACGTGTTGAAAGAATACCGTAAGGAGGATATAGGTACAGAAATGATGAAGGAAGCTATGAATTGGCTAAACTATAAAGGTGTGGCTATCCAGAAAATAGCTGTCGGAGTAGAGAATGAACAGGTTATTGCATTTTATAATAAACTGGGTTTTGCTCCTAAATCTATCATTTTAGAAAAAAGAGGGGATGAGTCTTTTCGTTCTGTTAATAAATAAGAGGTTGACGTTTTCTTTATTAGTAGTGCTACCTGTTTGAAATGGTTATTCCATTTGCATTAAAATGTACTGATCTAGTCAATGATTTGCTTCAAAAAGATCTCTTCAGGATAAAGTACTTCCGAAAGGAACAGTCCTTGAGCAGGAGCAAGAAACTTAGCGGCTCTTTCTCTGCTTTTAGTAGCAAGCGTTTCCCTCATGTAATCAGTAGTCATTCTCCCCATGCCTACTTCCATCATATTCCCAACAATAATTCTGATCATACCTCTCAGAAAGCGGTTGGCTTGAATGTGGAAGGATAATGTATCACCTTCTTTTGTCCAATAGGATTGCATAATGTCACATATGTGCGTGTGTACATCAGCATGTTTTTTAGAAAATGCAGTGAAATCCTCAAATTCTAATAATACTTTAGCGGCCTCTTGGAGTTTATCAAAATCAGGGTGTCTGAAATATTGCCACACTAATCCTTGTTTGAAAGGAGATTTTCCTAAAACAATATCATAGCGGTAACTTCTTTTGGTGGCGTCAAAACGAGCGTGAGCTTCCTCGTCCACTTGCCATAAGCTATTGACAGCAATATCATGAGAAAGAAAAGAGTTGACTCTGTGCAGGAAATTTTTTCCGCTTAAATCACCATCATAATCAAACTGTGCATACTGTTGGGAGCAGTGTACGCCAGTGTCGGTTCTTCCACTGCCAATTGTATTGATTTCCTTGCCTAATAATTTGCTTAAAACATAGTCAAGATGCCCTTGGGCTGTTTCAGCATTGGGCTGTACTTGCCAGCCATGGTAATTTGTGCCTAAATAAGCGATTTCAGCAAAGTATCTCATATCTGTGGATTTTTCTCGATTTGATCAGAGGTACATTATAAACAAAAAAAACCGCAAATTCTATTCAGAACTTGCGGTTTAGCACGGGCAGTAGGATTCGAACCCACGACCTGCGGTTTTGGAGACCGTAACTCTACCAGCTGAGCTATGCCCGTGTGTCTTTCTCTTTAAGACGTTGCAATATTAACGGTTAAATTATTTCTATACAAATCTACTCAAAACATTTTTTGAGATAAAATTTTAAATAATTCATTTTGAGGGAGAAAAAAACAGGTGTTAAAGCCATTTAACACCTGTTTTTGAAATAATCTATCGAAAATAGACTATAAACCTAACACTTCTACACCTTGATTAAATACAACATCAGTAGGAATATTAGCGTCATCTATCTTGTCTAAGTCCTTTTGAAGCTCAAAAGAAATTTTTCCGTGTGATTTTACTAATTCTGTTACGCCTTTGTAATCGCCATTTCCTTGTAATTCTAAGATTTTTGCAGAAAGAGCGTTCATAGCCTCTTCCATTTTCTCATAATTTACTTTGTAAAGACCAGCCGCATCTTGTTCAAATGCACCGTACTCTTTGAAGAAATTGAAACGCACCATGTTGGCAACACCGTGAGCAGAAGCGGCACCAAAACGAACAGATCTGAAAATACCCGCTAAGAAAGTAGTGTAGTAATCTTTCATGTCACCATCGATCTCACCTTTCTTGTGGAGTTGTGATACCATATAAAGACCTAAAATATCAGCTTTACCTTCTTCTAGTGCTGAAGCATGTTCTTTCAATGCTTTTCTAACTGTACCTTTTCCGTTGATTGTTTCTTTGATACCTAAGCCGTGGGCCACTTCATGGAACATTGTGTTAGCAAAGAAAGCATCAAAAGTGATATGCTTGCGTTGAGAAGGATCAATCAATACTTCTGAGATAGGTACTAAGATCTTATCAAATTTTGCACGCATAGCGTTTTTCAACTGCAAACGTCTTGAACCTTTTTGATCTTGTACTCTTTCATCATTTGGAAGGTTGATGGCAATCGTTTTACCACCGGCATTACAATCACCTGCGTAATAAACGACATCATAAGCGTTCAATTGAGAATCCGTACCAGGCATTTCATCCTTGTACTTCTTATCCACTGGAAGGCCTTTTTGAAGTTCTGGTAAGAATGAAGCGTATTTTTCTAATTTCTTAGACCACTTCATGTCTTTGATTAAAACATAAGCTTCAAAAGAGGCTTTATAACCAAATAACATGTCTTCGTAATTCTCAATAGGACCTACCACAAAATCGATTGGGTTTGATTTCATATCCATCCATGCTAAATCCGAAGTGAAGTAATCATTAGATACAAAAGCCTTAGCTCTTAATTCTAAATACTTTTTCAAACCAGGATCTTTTGCTAATTGAGCACATTCCATCAATAAAGAAGAAGCCCTGTCAAGTTCTGCTTCAAATTCTTTAGAATAAGGAATTACTTTCAACTCTCCTCTAGGATCTCTACGAATAACAGTATATAAACTTGTCTTCGCATCATCCTTTAAGTTATCGAACTCCTCTTTTGTCATATCTTGAGGGTAGAAATTGGCTCCCAAAGGTTTTTCAGGAGTGTTATCTACAAAAGGCTTGTTGTCTTGCAGTCTGTCCCAAGGACCGTAATTGACAGCGGCATATCTTTTTAATTCATCATTAGGTAAGCTTTCTATAAATGAATCTTTGTTGCCATACGCTTGTTTCCAGAATAAATTATCCATGATTTCAGCCACTTCGATCATCTTTTTGATCATTATTTTTTGATTGCCACTCATATGGCTCAGGTCTGAAGTCAAAGTGAAATCTGTATAATCAACAAGGTGATTTACTTTAGGAGCGGCAACTGCCTTTTTCACTTCTTGTTTATGAGGTTGTTCAGCACATCCCATCATTAATGAAGCGCAAATAGAAATACCTGCTAGTAATGATTTTTTCATTCTTCTAATTAATATGTGTTTCGTTGTGTTTTCCTTCAGGATCTTTATTTCACCGAAAAATAAGAAATAACTGGATAATGATCCGAAGCTTTTATTGAAGAATCAGTTGTAAATGCATGCAGCTTCAATTGACTTGAATAAAAGATTTGATCAATCCTGAAAGGTAAATCTCTAAGAGTGAAACCAAAACCGTTCCCTTTGTTTTCAAAACTGTTTTTTAACAAACTGTCGAAAGAGAAATACCCATATCCGTAAGGAGGTTCATTAAAATCACCGCAAAGTACAACAGGAAAAGGACTTTTTTTGATGAGATCCATTATAATCTCTATTTGTTTCTGACGGAGGAGGGCACCTTTGTAAATTTTTAAGATTGTGCTGGACCATCTATCCCATCTGCTCTTGTATTTTGTTTCGCCATTGTCAAGAATGATGGATTGAAGGTGGCAGTTGATCACCTTTACAGTATCTTTAGCAGAGACTTTAAGGTCTGTAATTAATACTCCATTGGTCACGGAACCTCCAATATCCTTAAAATCAATTTTCTCTTTATTTATAATAGGAAACCTTGAAATAGTGGCTAAACCGAAAGTGGCATCTATGTGGTTCGTTAGAAATGCAGGGGCGTAAACATGCAGCCCTTTTGATGTTCCTAGCTGATAATTGGTATTGAAAATTCCGTCAGGGTTGTGTTTTTTACTGGTTGGAGTTAAATGATAGTATTCCTGAAAGCAATAAATATCAGAATTGTTTTTTTTCAGCCATTCAATCATTTCTTTGCTTTCCTTGTAATTATGATTGAGATAGCCGTATATATTAAACACTGAGACATTATAGCTCATAATAGAGAAATCGCTTTTTTCATCAGAAGGAACACTGTATTGAAAAGTTTTGACGGTTAGTATTAATAAGAAAAGGATATAAAATGTGGTGAAATGAAGAAAATACTTTTTCCGTACAATTAATTCTTCAATCAATAATGGAATAAAGCATAGCCCTAAAAAGGGAGTAATTAAAGCCCATAATATTGCAGATGGGAACATAGACTCAGGAAGTGTTCCTAGCTGAGAAAAAACAACACATAATACTCCGAAAATTCTAAATTTATTACGCTTGAAAAAAAATATCATACCTAGTTTTTATCACCTTTTTTAATCGAAAAAAAAATTAATTTAGACGCATATCGCAAGTTAGAGGAATATGTGATATAAGTCATGTTTGTCCTGTTGAATCTTTATTCATCAATGGTTTTACAAAGAATTAAACATTGACGAAAGTCAATGTTTTGTGTTGATGGATGTCATGTAATAGGATTTCGAAGGTCGACTATATTTGTATCATATTAGTATAGGACTCTTTTTATTTAAATATCTTATGAGTGCAATTATCGTATTGATTGGAATCAGCTTGATTGTAGCCCTGATCTTTCTGGGTATCTTCATTTGGTCTGTAAAATCTAATCAGTATGAGGATACTTACACTCCAAGCATCCGAATATTATTCGAAGAAGATGATCGACAACGAACAGCAACACAAGCAGGAGACGACGAGCGCTAACTTAGAGCATTTTTCGTACGACAATGTGATTGTGAAAAATTTTGCAATCGCCACTATGTTTTGGGGTATAGCCGGGATGGTCGTTGGACTAGTCGTGGCTTTGCAATTAGCAAACCCTATTTTCAACTTTGATACGTCATGGTTGACTTTCGGTAGATTAAGACCACTACATACCAATGCAGTGATTTTTGCATTTGTGGGTAATGGTATGTTTGCCGGTATTTATTATTCATTACCTCGTTTGGTAAAAGCTAGAATGTACAGTGATCTACTCGGAAAGATTCATTTCTGGGGATGGCAGTTAATTATTTTATCCGCTTTAATCACTTTACCATTAGGTTTTACACAAGGTAAAGAATATGCCGAATTAGAATGGCCAATTGATATTGCCATTGCCGTAATTTGGGTAGTTTTCGGTCTTAATATGATCATGACATTGGTCAAAAGACGTGAGAGACACCTTTATGTAGCAATTTGGTTCTACTTGGCAACATTCGTAACGGTAGCTGTACTACACATTGTAAACAGTTTGTCATTACCGTTATCATTATTCAATTCTTACTCTGTTTTTGCAGGTGTACAAGATGCATTAGTACAATGGTGGTATGGTCACAATGCCGTAGCATTCTTCCTTACTACTCCTTATTTAGGTTTAATGTACTACTTCGTACCTAAGGCAGCTAACAGACCTGTATATTCATACAGATTATCCATCATTCACTTCTGGTCACTGATTTTTATCTATATCTGGGCTGGACCTCACCACTTATTATACACTGCACTTCCTGACTGGGCTCAGTCATTGGGTACTGTATTCTCAGTAATGTTGATTGCTCCATCATGGGGTGGTATGTTGAACGGTTTATTGACACTTCGTGGTGTTTGGGATAAAGTTCGTACAGAACCTGTATTGAAGTTTATGGTTGTTGCATTGACAGCTTACGGTATGGCTACTTTTGAAGGTCCAATGTTGTCTTTCAAAAACGTTAATGCTATAACACACTACACTGACTGGACAATTGCTCACGTTCACGTAGGTGCTTTAGGATGGAACGGTTTCTTAACATTCGGTATGTTATACTGGTTGTTCCCTAAGATGTACCGTACAAAACTTCACTCATTGAAGTTGGCTAACGTTCACTTCTGGTTAGGGACATTGGGTATTGTATTCTATGTAGTACCAATGTACTGGGCAGGTTTGACACAGTCATTAATGTGGAAAGAATTCACTCCAGAAGGTTTCTTGAAGTATCCTAACTTCTTAGAGACAGTCACTCAAATTGTACCTATGTATATGTTGAGAGCAGTGGGTGGTTTATTATATGTAGTAGGTGCTTTAGTAGGTGTTTATAACTACTATATGACGGCTAAGTCAGGTAACTTACTAGAAGAAGAAAAAGCAAGTGCTCCAGCATTACAAGGATCGCACAACGTGAAGAGATGGCACGAATGGATTGAGGCTCGTCCTATCCAAATGACAATCTTCTCTTTCGTAGCGATTTCAATTGGTGGTCTTGTAGAATTCTTACCAACTTATTTCGTAGAAGAAAATACACCGACAATTGCGACGGTGAAACCATATACTCCTCTTGAGTTAAAAGGACGTGACATTTACATCAGAGAAGGATGTTACTTATGTCACTCTCAAATGATCCGACCTTTCCGTTCTGAAACTGAAAGATATGGTGATTACTCTAAATCAGGTGAGTTTGTTTATGACCATCCATTCCAGTGGGGTTCTAAGCGTACTGGTCCAGATTTAGCAAGATTAGGAGGTAAATATCCAGATTCATGGCACTACAACCATATGTTGGATCCAGGTTCAATGTCTCCAGGTTCAATCATGCCATCTTACCCATGGTTATTGGAGGATGACATTTCTGTTGATGACGTTCCTGCTCAAATCTCATTGATGAGAAACTTGGGTGTACCATATGAAGAAGGTTATGAGGACAAAGCAGTAGCAGATTTAGATAAGCAAGCAGAAGAAATTACTGAAAGCTTAATTAATGACGGTGCTGACACTGCTCCTCGTAAGGAAATCGTTGCCTTGATTGCCTACTTACAGCGTTTAGGTATAGACGCAGGTAAAGCAAGTAACCTTCCATTAAAATAGATTAGATATGTTTACTCCTGATGTTTTTAAATCGGGAGTAAACATTCTGAATAACATATAGTTATGTATAAAGATGTACTTAGATCTATAGAAGGGATTGATATTTTTCCGGTCATCGGATTCCTTATCTTTTTTGTTTTCTTTTTGGCGTGGAGTTTCTATGCTTTTAAGATGAAAAATGATACAGTGTCTGAAATATCCAACCTTCCTTTAGATTTAGACGAAGAGAAAGAAAATGACAGCACAAATGAATTTAAGTAAACTTTCAAAGCCATTATTGTCATTTGTATTGACAATCAGTGCAATCTTATTAAACGCTTCATCAACTTTTGCAGCGTCATCAATGCAGGAATCATTAAACATGATGAATGCAAGCGAATGGGCAGTAACATTGTTAGGGTTTGCGATTATTGTTTTTTTCTTAATCTTCCTAGTATTGGCATTGGTCTTTTATACTGTAGTTGTTACAAAAAAACATACGGCTCAATAGGTAACATGCTATTGACTCTCAAACTGAACAGGTCATGAAATCTGCAAATAAAAAAATATTATCGCTTTTAGCTCTTACGCTTACTGGTAATGCAGCTTGGGCATCAGAGCAGCTGGTTTATGGTATAGATAATTTTGATTTACTTATTTATACTTTAGGATCAGTATTAGTTTTACTATTCTTCGCTATCATTATTGTAGCTTTAGGTCTTCTTTTCATTGTGAAAGAAAGCTTGAAAAAAGCTCCTAAGACAGCAGAAGATGTAGCCTTCGAAATGGAAGGTGAAACAGGGTGGAAAGGTTTCTTAGCAAGAATTAATGCTGCTAAACCAATCGCTTTGGAAAAAGATATCATCATGGATCACAACTATGATGGTATTCAAGAATTGGATAACGATCTTCCACCTTGGTGGAAAGCATTGTTCTATGGTTGTATCGTTTTAGCATTCGGTTACCTTGGTGTTTATCACTGGTGGGGTGAAACAGATGCTGAACCGGTATCTATCGCCGAATATCACTATGATGTAGAACAAGCTGCAATTGCAAAGAAAGAATACCTAGCTACAATGGCTAATTCCATTGATGAAACAAATGTAGAGGCTGTAGTAGAAGCAGCTGCACTGGCTTCAGGTAAAAAAGCTTTCGATGCCAACTGTAAAGTTTGTCACGGTGGTGCAGGTGAAGGTGGTGTTGGACCAAACCTTACTGATGAGTACTGGTTGCATGGAGGTGATGTGAAAAGCATCTTCAAAACAATCAAATATGGTGTAACTGCCAAAGGTATGTTAGCTTGGGAAGCGAAGTTGACACCATTACAAATTCAAGAGGTATCAAGCTATATTTTAAGCTTACAAGGTACAAATCCTCCAAATGCGAAAGCACCTCAAGGAGAAAAAGTAGCAATGTAATCATTGCTTGAAAATATAAAAGGGTAGCCTGAAGAGGTTACCCTTTTTATACTTTCTATATATTAACATATCATCATATATAAGATCATATTTTTAATGTCTATTGAATTGTAAATAGATGTTATGGATGTGTTCAATGTGTTTTCAAAATTGTATTTTTGATATAAGTACTAGGAAAAAATAATCGGGTGTTTCGTACACCATAGTTAAAACTATGGGTAAGTGATACAGCAACCTAACCAAGACTAAAGTCTCGAAGGTTGATAAAGGAGGCAACACTTTAGTGTTGTCGGAGTTAATATCACAAGCCCAAGACTTCAGTCATGGTGCACGATATTCTCTCACTTTTTTTCTTTCCAAGGACTTAAACACAGAGGAATAAAAGACTGTTCAGAATTATCCACCACTGAACAAATTATCAAAACGACCTTTAGTCATGAGAAAAGATCTACATTCCCAATCACCTGAATCATTTCGCGATAGTATTTCTACGGTTGATTCTGATGGTAAAAGAGTTTGGCTGTACCCAAAGAAGCCAAGCGGTAGATATTACAATGCAAGAAAATGGGTAGCCTACATTCTAATTGCTTTCTTCTTTGTTGGCCCTTTCATCAAAATTAATGGACAACCTTTCTTTATGATGAACATATTAGAAAGGCAATTTGTCATCTTCGGACGTTTATTCGTTCCCCAAGACTTCTTTGTTTTTGTATTAATTATGATCGCACTGATCATATTCATTGTACTTTTTACCGTCGTCTATGGTAGAGTTTGGTGTGGCTGGACCTGCCCACAGACTGTATTTATGGAAATGGTATTCCGTAGAATAGAATATTGGATTGAAGGCGATGCTAATCAGAAAAGAAAACTGGACCAAGCACCTTGGACCACAGAAAAAATAATCAAGAAAGGAACAAAGCACACAATCTTCGTGGTCTTCTCTTTAGCCATTGCCAATATGGTATTAGGTTATATAGTAGGAGGTGATGCTTTGATTAATATGATGACGAGCAAACCTGCCGAAAACTGGCCTGTATTCTTAGCACATATTGCTTTCGCAGGAGTTTTCTATTACGTTTTTGCAAAGTTCAGAGAGCAAGCATGTACGCAGGTTTGTCCTTATGGCCGTTTGCAGGGTGTATTTTTAGATAAAGATTCCATAGTAATTTCTTATGACCATGTAAGAGGAGAACCTAGAGGAAAATTAAAGAAAGGTAAAAAAGCAACTGCAGGAGGTTGTGGTGGCTGTGGAGGAAGTTCACCGGCTGTAAAACCGATTGTTGGGAAAGCGAAAAAGCCTAAAGTAAAACCAAGTCCGCTTCCGGAAATCAAGAAACCTGAAGTGGAAGAGGTGAAGAAGCCTGTTGCAGAAAAGAAAGAAAAAGTAAGAAAAATGACCTTGGAGGATGTGAATCCTACAGTGACAGAAGAACAACCTTTAGGAGATTGTATCGACTGTAAACTGTGTGTTCATGTTTGCCCGACGGGTATTGATATCAGAAACGGTACACAGCTAGAATGCGTCAATTGTACTGCATGTATTGATGCTTGTGATGAGGTCATGGATAAAATTGATAAGCCAAGAGGTTTGATCCGTTTTGCATCTGCCAACGATATTGAAAAAGGAAAGCCGTTTAAATTCACAGCAAGAATTAAGGCTTATACTGCAGTACTGCTAGTATTAGTAGGAGCCATTTCCTTGGCTTTAGTGAAGCGTGGAGATGTAGAAGTGACAGTGTTGAGAGCACCGGGGATGCTTTTTCAGAAGGCGGATAATGGCGACATAAGAAATTTATACACCATACAGCTTGTAAATAAAAGCAATACTAGTTTTGACGATCTGGATGTTGTATTAGTAGATCCAGAAGGAAAAATTACGATTGCTGGAGGCGATATGCAGTTAAAAGAAGGTGCGCATTTAGATGGTGCGTTCTTTATTGATATTGCCCCTGATAAACTTGATGGAATGAAAAATAAAATCACCATCAAGATCATGAATGGGGAAGAGGAATTGGATGAAGTGACCACTAATTTCCTTGGACCTATAAAGAAATAAATAACAAACTTTAGAGAGAACAAACATGAAATTAAACTGGGGTTGGGGAGTAGTAATAGTCTTCTGTGTATTCGGAGTGACTATGATTGGATTAGTGATCAAGATGTTTACTGTACCTGTAAATATGGTTTCTAAAGATTACTATGCGGAAGAACAACGCTATGAGGAAACGATGAAGAAAAAAGAAAATACAGAGAAGTTATCAGCTGCTCCTGTATTGACTTTAAATAGAGAGAAAGGAGCAGTAGAAATTATTCTTCCTGCAGAAATCAAAAATGCAGAAGGAAATATCCGTTTTTTCAGACCGTCAGATTCACGTTTGGATTTCAATGTGAAATTAGATTTGAATGCTGAAAACATACAGCATATCGACGCATCAAGAATAGTGAAGGGGAGATGGATTTTGCAAGTCAATTTTTCAGACAGCGGGGTTGATTATTTATTTGAGAAGGCATTGGTGATCTAATCATGACAGAGTTATATCTTACAGCATTAGGATTAGGATTTGCCGGAAGTTTCCATTGTTTGGGAATGTGTGGTCCTATTGCGTTAGCGATTCAAGGAGGAAAAGCATCGGGAGCAAGATTAGTTCTCGATCGTTTATTGTATAATTTAGGCAGAGCGTTTACCTATAGTTTGTTGGGGGCGTTTGCAGGGCTAATAGGTCAAGGTTTATCATGGTTGATCGGCTATCAAGTCTACTTGACTTTGTTTTTAGCCGCCATGATGATTGCCTTTGGTATTTTTTCTGTAAACCCAGACAAATTATTAAAGTTAATACCGTTTCTAGGTGAGTGGTTTCAATTTGTAAGAAAGCAGTTGGGTAAGTTTATGCGTCAGGCAAAGTGGCATACCTTCTTTAGCATAGGTGTGTTAAATGGCTTCTTACCTTGCGGATTGGTTTATATGGCTATGTTTACAGCTCTTTCAACAGGAAGTGTTTCAGAGGGTATGGGCTATATGTTTGCATTTGGTTTGGGTACGATCCCTATGATGTTTGCAGTAGCCGTAGCGGGGCAGTTTATTGAAACCAAAGTACGTAATAACGTAAGGAAAATTTACCCTGTGCTGTTCTTAGCAATGGGAGCTTTACTATTATGGAGAGCTTATAATATCCATCAATCCTCAGAAGGAATTGACGAAAAGCCTGCCGGTCAAGTGGAAATGAAATGTCATTAAAAAAAGAGAAAAAAATGCCGGAACACGAAATTAAAACATGTCAGCGATGTGGAAAATCATTTGAGTGTAAAGTAGGGAACATTACGCAGTGCCAGTGTTATGAGGTGAAGCTGACCTATGAAGAAACACAAAAGATGAGGGAAGAATACGAGGAGTGTTTGTGTGCGGCGTGTATGTTGGATTTGCAAATTAAGTACAGAAAAGAGCAAATTCAAAAGTCATGAATTAATCGAAAATTTACATATTTTGAATGCCATGGGATCTTATTTCATGGCATTTTTTTATGCCTAACCCTTTAATTTATATCTTTGCATTCAACTATTGTAAAAGTGACTTATAAGAAAAGCAATGACTATTTTTTTTACTTAAGACTCACTTGATTTTAAATGAATAAAACTAAACAAACTCTTAATCTGTTTAAGCGTAATACTATTGTCTTTGACTGGTTGTGAACCAAGTCAAATGGAAATTGTAATCAACCGAGCGGGATCTCTTTCGATTTCAACTGAAGCAACAGAAAGTGGAAAAGTGAAGATTTATCATAGCGATGGTTTGATTATCTCTGATAATTTAGATCAAAATGGAAATTACGAATCCGAACCCTTATTAGAAGGAAGCTACTCTGTAATTGTATCAGCAGAAAGTAATGGTATGGAATACTCAGATAGTAGTATTGTGCAAGTGATTGCAGATCAAAGTAAAACTGTAACACTTAACCCAATGCAAAACAAAAATGACCTTCGAGTAAAGGTTACTAATAGGGGCGTTTATGATTATTCTATTTCAGATTACGTTTACACCCCAATTGCAGGAGTAAATGTAGGTATTGTCCGTGCTGAAAAGTACTGGGATTTTTATTGGGTGAATAGAACTGAAATTATCCAGAATTTACAAATGAATGCTATAACAAATTCAAGCGGTCAGGTCACTTTTAATGATTTGCCAACCTATGATAATGAGTTTGGTATACGTACAGGAGAATCTAGTAGTTTATTTATGATTATTATTATGAATAATGCAAAAACAAAAATTATTGAGACACAAGAAGTACTTGTCCACTATGGTGATATGCCTGAATTTTCTTTATCAATATATCAAGATGAGTTATAAAAGAACAAGACTTTCTTGATTTCACAAAGGATGGTATTCTTACTTTAATAGGTAGAATACCATTTTTTTATGCATTAATAATCTCTCTTTTCTTCTGTCCTAGTACCTATAACAATTGTTATAATCACCTCTATGAATGTATTGCTGACTGCTTATAAATTTAGAATTAATGTGAGAAGTGATCAGATTGAAGTCATTCAGTAAAAAAATATCAAAAAAAAATAGATTGTATATTCTATAGTTTACTTATGATAAATTAAAGAGTGTACGTTGTTAGGTTTCAAGCGTGTGAATTGTAATAAATAATGGATTCTGTTCTTTAATCATCATTTTTGTTGAAACAGATAAAATTTTTAGTGAATGAATTTTCACCAAATATCTGAATTGTATTTTAAGTAGATTCTATAAAAATGTAATGATTTTAACGGACGTTGTGATTTGTGATTTAAAAAACTACTTCGATATATTTGTGCACAGCTATTGAAGTATTATCATATTCTAATTTACTAACTGTTTAATAATAGCCTTTGCTAACGGGCATTAATTAAATCCAATTCAATTCAATAACTTTAACTAAGATAATGAGAAAAGTTTTACTCGCTGTCGTCCTGATGGGGATATTCAGCATCACTAACTTAAATGCACAAGAGTTAATACGTCTCGATCAAACTAGCAATGACCGAAAACAAAAAATTACTCTGCAGCAAGCTGAAAGTGTACTAAGAAAAAAATTAAACTTGGAGGCCCCAAGTAGCTTTAAACAAATTGAAACCAAAGTGGATGAACTAGGCATTAGTCATCGAAGATTTCAAGAGTTTTTTAACGGCGTAAAGGTAGAGTATGGTGGGTATACTCTTAATTTTAAAGGCGAAAATCCTTTGTCAATTATTCATCACGTAAAGCCCATCAAGTTGCAGTCTGTCAAGCCTTCTTTGTCAGAAGAGGAAGCACTTGGTGTTGCATTGAAAGCTGTGGGTGCAACATCGTACATGTGGCAAAGAGCTGATGAAAAGGAAATTGCACTCAAAATGACAGAAGGCGAGCATGATACTTTCTATCCTAAAGCTGAACTTGTGATTGTACCCAATTACGAAGCAAAAGAAAAAACATTTCGTTTACAGCCGGTCTTAGCTTACAAATTTGATATTTATGCAGAACAACCGCTAAGCAGGGATTATGTATATGTAGATGCTACTACCGGTGACATTGTGCACATGAATCCTATTATCAAACATGCTACAGCAGAAGGATCACTTGCCACTCGTTATTCTGGAACTAAAGCAAGTAAAACGGATGCTTATAATGGATCATATCGTTTGAGGGACTATACAAGAGGAAATGGTATAGAGACCTACGATATGAATACCGGTACGAACTACAGTCAGGCGCAGGATTTTGTGGACAATGATAACAACTGGACAGCGGCAGAATGGAATAATGCACAGAAAGATAATGCAGCATTAGATGCACATTGGGGTGCACAGATGACTTATGATTACTTTATGTCGGCTCACAGTAGAAATAGCTGGGATGGTAATGGAGCAGCAATAAAAAGTTATGTGCATTATGATAACGCCTATGATAATGCTTTCTGGAATGGGTCAGTGATGACTTATGGAGACGGTAGTGATACCTATTTTGATGCATTGACTTCTTTGGATGTAGCGGCGCATGAAATTGGACATGCTGTATGTGAAAGAACAGCAAACCTTGTTTATCAAAGAGAGTCAGGTGCACTGAATGAAGGTTTTTCTGATATCTGGGCGGCTTGTGTAGAAGCTTATGCTGCACCTGAAAAAGATATTTGGTTAGTGGGTGAAGATATTGAAAGAAGATCGACAAGTCAGGCTTTACGTTCAATGCGTGATCCAAAAGCCGAAAATCAGCCTGATACTTACGGAGGTACAAACTGGTACAATCCCAACTGCGGTACTCCAACACGAAATAATGATTATTGTGGCGTGCACATCAATAGTGGTGTTTTAAACTACTGGTTCTATCTATTGACAGAAGGTAAAACAGCAACAAATGATCTTGGTACAGCGTACTCAGTGGCAGGTATCGGTATTGACAAAGCAGGGAGAATTGCTTATAGAACAGAGGCAGTTTACCTTTCTTCTAATTCAACTTTTGCAGATGCCCGCACATTTTCTATTCAGTCTGCAATTGACCTTTACGGAGCAGGATCTAATGAAGAAATTCAAACTACCAATGCGTGGCATGCTGTTGGAGTAGGTGCTAAATATGGAGAAGCATCAGCATATTGTGCTTCAAAAGGCAGTAATGCATCTTATGAATGGATTGCCAATGTAACTGTTGGTGATTTACTCAATACTACTGGCACAAATGGTGGCTATAATGATTTTTCAGCATCACAATCTGTTACACTTGAAGCGGGAAATACTTACAATGTTTCTCTTTCTCCAGGTTTTTCAAATCAAGCTTATGATGAGTACTGGAAAATATGGATAGATTTAAACGCAGATGGAGATTTTGATGATGCCAATGAATTGGTTTTCGATGGCGGTTCTCTTTCAAATGCTACCAAAACGGGAACATTAACGATTCCGTCGGGTACAGATGCAACCACTACAAGAATGAGAGTTTCTATGAAATACAATGGAGCTCAAACAGCTTGTGAAACATTTGAATACGGAGAAGTGGAAGATTATGCTGTAGAAATTACTACAGGTTCAACATCTGTTTGTGCTGTTCCATCAGGTTTAACGGTCGGAACAGTGACTTCAAGTACTATGGACCTATCTTGGAATAATGTAAGTGCTGCTAATGATTTCAGTGTTCGATTAAGAGAGCAAGGAGGAACTTGGACAACATATACAGCTACTTCTAATACAGCATCATTTAGCAGCTTATCTGCTTCTACAACTTATGAAGTGCAGGTGGCTTCAAATTGTACTTCTGGAAGTTCATCTTACTCACCTGCGTTGTCTTTCACTACAACAAATGGAGGAGGAACACCATCAAACTACTGTGCTTCAAATGGCAATAACGATTCTTATTTCTGGATTGATGACGTGAGATTTGGATCACTTTCTAATAGCAGCAATGCAGATGGAGGATATGCAGATTATACCTCATTGAGTGCAGGAACACTTGTAAAAGGTGCCCAAGAGACAATCTCTTTCAGTGCCGGCTACAGTGGATCAACATACACAGTTTACTGGTCTGTGTGGATAGATTACAATCAGGATGGAGATTTTGAAGATGCAGGAGAATTATTTGTACAAGGTTCATCAGGTAGTGCCAACTTATTATCTTCTACGCAAACAATTCCTGAAACAGCACTATCAGGTTTAACGAGAATGAGAGTAGCCATGAAATATGGTAGTGCCTCTACTCCATGTGAGTCATTTACCTATGGAGAAGTAGAAGATTACACAGTCAATATTTCTAATAGTGCCAGTATAAACACGATTGCTCAGAGTATATCAAATCAAAGAGGTGAAACCTTGAAAAGTGAGTTGATGAATTCTGTATTTGATGTGTATCCAAATCCAGCAAGATCAGTGCTTAACATCAATGCAAGTTCATTTATAGGAAATGGAGCATTATCTATTTACAATATTAATGGAAAGAAAGTATTGGATCAGGAAATAGATAACGAAAAGGTATCCATATCAATTCAAGACCTTCAGAAAGGCTTATATTTTATAAAAGTTAGCAATGCATTAGAGTCAAAAACGAAGAAGTTTATTGTCGAATAACTCTTCGAATAAATAGTTAGTACATTAGAATAAAATGATAATTAATAGCTAAAGCTGCCTCTTATGGAGGTGGCTTTTCTTGCTTTAAAACCATTATAAGTACTAGGACATAAGAAAAGGGATAATTTTAGCTTGCTATTTTTTATTCTAATCAAGGCAGATTTGCAGAGCATAGCCTTAGTTACGTGATAAAAATCTAACGAAGAGTAGGATAAAAAAGATAAGATAAAATGTTCGTTTACTTTTGTCCTAGTACTTACCTATTCAGAATAGAGCTCGATGTTTGTAATGAGTAATGGAAGAAACAGCAGTTCTGTTATTTTCTGAAAAAATGCTAAAAAGAAAGCTACAACATTGCCAAAAAATGAAGTTGTTGAGTGGTTGTGATAACCTTCTTTTTGTTGTTTTTAGGTGATATTTCCACTTTTTTTTGTTTGATATTTTAATTTTAAATTGATGGTAGTCAATATTTTGTGTTTTGTTGTTGAGAGTGTGTTGACATGTTTTTTTTGCCTGTAAAGATTTAGTTGACGTTCGCTTTTTTGTTGGTGTCTGTTTTACACCTAAAATTGTATCGAAAGTTCAAAGCAAGCTTTTTTCTATCTCTTCAATAAGGGAATTTTTATGAAATGATTATGAAATGAAACATTCTTTTTAATACGTAGAAATCATTTTCCCTTCTCAAGAGCTAAAAAGTTATTCGTACACTATTTAATTTATTTTTTTATTATGTCAACTAATTTTAGATCAGCTTTATTTGTTCTATTAGGTTTAATAGGCACGTCATTTTTTGTATCATGTTCTAGCAGTGAATCTGGAGGAGGACAGGAAGGAGATGTAGATCCAGAAGTTACAGGTATCGTTTTAGATCAGACTTCTTTAACTGTAGTTTTAGGTACATCAGCTTCTTTAAAAGCTACATTGCAACCTGAAGGTGTTACAGGAGATATTACTTGGAGTACTTCAGATCCAACGGTACTAGCAGTAGCAGACGGAGATATTCAACCTTTAAAAGTAGGTGAAGCAAATGTGGCGGCTACTCATGGTACTTTTACTACAACTTGTAAAGTGACAGTAATCGAAGACCCAACAAGCGGTACATTAGATCCAGTACCAGAGGTATTACAAGGTGAAGACTATTATGTGATTTCTTTAGACGAGACAGCATTTGCTACTATTGAATCAAAAGTAACTTATGATTTACGTACTGATGATGTAGATAAGAATTTTTACATCTGGGAGAATACATTGTTAGCAGGACAGCCAAGCGGTAACAACTATTTTGGTTTAGAAGAAGGCTGGATGAGTTTAGTGGTAGGTTCAGTAGGCTGGTCTGGAGCAGGTTACAATGTAGGTTCTGGATTTGGATCAATTGATATGACACCATTGTACAACAACCCAGAAGAATATTACTTCCACGTTGCAATGAAAAGCGCTAGTGCGTCAACTGTTTATACTTTGATTTTTTCAGATGGAATTGCTGAAGCAAAAGTAGTAATGGGTGCAGGCCCTGACGGTGACGGTGTAGCTCCTTACGGTGATTTCGAGCGTAACGGTGAATGGCAGGAAATCAGCATTCCACTTACTCACTTACATGAGCAAGGAGTATTCTATAACCAAGCAGTGAGCAATGTGAACATCTTTGCATTCTTAGCAGGAGGCAACTCTGGTGACACTGTAGATGTTGATGCTGTATTCTTCTACAAGAAGAAAAAATAAGGTATCCTAAAGAATAACCTTTACAAAACTGTGAAGGTTATTCTTTACTGACTTATTCGACTGCATAATTACTTACAATTGATGACTCAAATTGGATCAATAATTACTATAATGAAACGAATTTTACTTCTACTTATCACTTTATCTTTTTATGCATGTGTAGCAGACAATCCTTCTGTGGTTGGGGGTGAGACAAAGACCCTGCAGCTTTCACATGATGCATTGACAATAAGTGTTGATCAATCAGAAAAAATTACAATACTGAGCGCTCCACAATCCGGTGAAGAGGTTGTTTGGACATCAGATGATGAAAATATAGCTACGGTGTTTCACGGTTTAGTGACTGCGCATCAAAGTGGTACTACTACAATTTCAGTAGTAATGGGTGATGAAGTGGCAACATGTACCGTCACTGTTCCTGAAAGAGAATATAAAATGGTTTGGCAGGATGAGTTTGATGGCAACACGCTGAATCTTGATAACTGGACTTACGAGGTGAACGGCAATGGAGGTGGAAACCAAGAATTGCAATACTATACAGACAGAATCGAAAACATAAGAGTGCAGGATGGCAAACTAATCATTGAAGCGAGAAAAGAAGAATATGAAGGGAAGGGATATACTTCGGCAAGAATCGTCACAAAAAACAAAAGAGATTTCAGGTATGGTAAAGTAGAAGCCCGTCTTAAGGTGCCAAGTGGTAGAGGTACATGGCCTGCATTTTGGATGTTGGGTTACGGTCGCTGGCCGGATGCTGGAGAGATAGATATTATGGAGCACGTGGGGTATCAGCCTAATGTTTTTCATTGTGCTTTACATACAAAAAATAAAAATGGTTTGAATGGGCAGAATCAGCATGCTGAGCAAAACTTTGATTATGCTGTAGCAGACCAATTCCATACGATCACGATGGAGTGGGTAGAAAATGAGTTTATGGGATTTGATCGTATACATATTTATGTTGATGGAAAATTAATAAAGACTTTTGCAGAGACAACTCAGCTTCAAGATGCAGGAGACTGGCCTTTCAATGATAAGTTCTTTATCATCCTGAACCTAGCCATTGGTGGATCATGGGGAGGAGTACAGGGCGTTGATGATAGCATGTTTGATACTCCAGTATTATATGAGGTGGATTATGTGAGAGTTTATCAGCTTGCAGAAGTAGAATAATACAAAAATAAGAATCAGAAAAGAGGTGTAATTTTAATCGTTTTGTTTAAAAATAAAGAATACATCGCTTTGATGACAGGAAGAAATTTATAACGAAGAATAGATGTGTATAACCGACGAATCCAAATCAACTGAAAATCATTCATACGTTTTGAGGTTGATGAAATCTAATTTAAATCAGTGTGTTTAGATAACTAAGAGAAGGATGAAAATTATTTTTAAACTTATTATATTTTATATTCTGTTTATTCCGCTTTGCACTTTTGGAAATCAAAAATGTGAAGTGATTCATCCTTCTTCTTTTTCTGATCACTATAAGATTTTAGATCGCGAAATTGCAGTATTTACTGCAGATCGTCCTTTTACGCTGAACGAAGTCGTAAAAGAGGGTTCGGAGTATTTTCAGGTTTATTCTAAAGAGCATTCACTAGAAAGCAGTACAGCGTATTGGGCAAAAGTTACCATAAAGCCTTCATTTTTAAAGAGATGTAATTGGCTTTTTGAGATAAAGGACAATCAATCAGACCTTGAGGTTTTTGGAAAAACACAAAACGACTCTACTTTTTTTATCACTTATATTTCTAAAACACATGCTTTATATTCCTCGCCGTTTACAAAGCATACTGTTTTCTCTCTAAGCAAAATCAACGGTGTGACAGACAAAGATGCCGTTGATTTGTATTTTCATTTTACCAATGCGAGTAACAATGAGCTCTCTTTCGAAATAGTGAGTGATGAAGCTTTTTGTAGAGCCAGTAATGAACAGCAGTTTTTAATGGGTTTGAAATATGGGGTCTTAGGAATATTGTTTGTTGTAGCATTTATTTGGATTGTAATTTTTGATAAAAAGAAGGTATCACTTTTTATATATTTAGTTGGGATTCTGATTTTATTTTTATCAAGCAATATTTACATTTTTCAGTACATATTCGATACAGAATACGAAAACATTTTTCCTTTCCGCAATTTATTTGTCATACTTCATGTAGCACTGCTTCTGAGTATTGTACCTCAACTTTATAAATGTAATTATAAGAGAATTCAATTAGTTCATTTGATCGTTGCGTGGTGTGTGGCTGCTTTAATTTATCAAAGTATTGGAAATAATGCATTCCAGAATATATGGAGGCAGTATTTTCTATTGCTACCCGTTCTTATTAGCATGCTATTGTTTTCGATTTATCACTACTTTTTGAATGCCTTAAAAATAGAGGATATACTATTTAGTGCTTTGCTTGTCATTACATTGATATATGGAATTTTAAGAGAAAATATTACCGTTATAAATACCTCTTTCAGTCCAAACACTTATCACTTTTTAGTTCTGATCATCACTATTCTGATCAGTATATATCAATTAAAAAACACACACAATGTCATGATTGAGAAAAATAAATTCTAGGACAAAAACTTTTTGGAAGAAGAATTAAGAATTATGGTTTTTATGGTGGTTCACTGAACCACAACACGGACCACTTTTTTACATTTCAAAATGTCCATTTCTTTTGTCCCAGTACTTAATCCAAAAATAACCAGATTTCAAGCATCCGTTGCTTTATAAAATTGGATTTGATGATATACAGCTTGAGTCGCCTTAAGTACTAGGACAGAAGAAAAGGGATAATTTTAGTTTAAGATTTTTTATTCTAATCGAGGCAGATTTGCAGAGCATAGCCTTAGTTACGCGATAAAAATCTAACGAAGAGTAGGATAAAAAAGATAAGATAAAATGTCCCTTTACTTTTGTCCTGGTACTTAAATAAATACACGCTTAAACAAGCTAATTTTTTAGATGAATAATTAATACAAATGAAAACAATGAAAAAGCTCCTCTTTTTGAGTTTACTATTGATCAGCAATATTGCCTTTTCCCAATCCAGAATGATTACGGGTACAGTAGTAGATGGTAGTCAAAATGCCCCGATTCCGGGAGTAAGTGTAAAGGTAAAAGGGATAACGAAAGGTACGATTACAGATTTGGGAGGTAATTTCAGTTTACTGCTCGAACCTTCAGAAACAGAATTGGTTTTTACATTTATTGGTTACAAAGACAAAACCGTTTACATCGGTACTCAGACAAGTGTCAATGTGCGTTTGGATGAAGATGTAGAACAGCTGGATGAAGTGGTAGTTGTAGGTTATCAGGTACAGAAGAAAAGCGTTGTAACAGGTGCTATTGCTTCTGTAAAATCTGAAGACATTACGCAAGTGCCTGTACAGAATGCCGCACAGTCATTGCAAGGTAAAACGCCAGGTGTTTTAGTGACGCCGGTTTCTGGTCAACCGGGAGCAGGTATTGATATTAGAGTAAGGGGTACGGGGTCAAACGGCGACAACACTCCTTTGTATGTAGTGGATGGTATTCAGATTGATAATATCAATTTCTTGAACCCTTCAGATATAGAATCAATTGAAGTTTTGAAAGATGCAGCGTCTTCAGCGATTTATGGATCAAGAGGTGCCAACGGTGTCGTTTTAGTAACCACAAAAAAAGGTAAAGAAGGCGTGACTTCGGTTTCTTATGATGGTTACTATGGTGTTCAAGAAGCATGGAGAAATGTACCTGTAATGAATGCGCAACAATATATGGCATTTCATAATGAAGGCGCTGAGAATGGTGGAGCTTTAATGCCTTTCACAGAAAATGATATATTAAATAATACTGTGGATACAGACTGGCAGGGAGAGATTTTTGAGCCAGCACCTATTCAAAGCCATAATTTGCAGTTTTCTGGAGGAACAGGGAAATCGAGTTTTATGACTAGTATTGGTTACTTCGGACAGCAAGGTATTGTTGCTCCAGAAAAATCAAAATTCGAACGTTTTACTGTACGTTTAAATGCATCGCATAAGCTTTCTGAATATTTCAAAATGGGTACTAATATGAGTTTTGTAAGAGAAGAATCTCAAGGTATCAATGAAAACAATCAGTTTGGTAGTGTATTGCAAAATGCATTGTTGCATGATCCGCTAACACCTGTACTTGAAAGCGACCCTGCAAAAATTGAAGAATACGAGAACATGGATATTCTGCCCGTGAAGAATAGCAACGGTGACTTCTATGGTATTTCAGATAGATCATTGCGTGAGATTGTAAATCCGTTAGCTCGAATTGAAAATACCTACGGGAATAATAAAAACAACAAGTTTATTGGCAATATGTTCTTGGAATTGACACCGGGAATTGAAGGTTTGTCCATCAAAACAGATTTGGGTGTAGATGTAGGAAACTGGTACGGCAGAAGTTATTCTCCAGAAGCTTTCTTCAATAATGTAACTTATGCAGATGTGTCGAGAGTGAATCAGAATCATGGTACTTATACCACGCTTCAATGGGAGAATGTGATTTCTTATGCAAAGAAAATTAATGACCATAAGCTGAGTATTTTGGTAGGTAATACCGTAAGAACATGGGAATCTGAAGACAACAATGCGGCAAGAACAGGCTTGCAGATTAATGGATGGGAATATGCATGGGTCAACAATGGTACTGCTGATAGAACACAAGGAACAAGTGGTGGAATGGCCAAGCACGGTTTGGTTTCTTACTTTGGCAAGGCATCTTATGATTATAAAGAAAAATATTTGCTTTCAGTGATTGCCCGTTATGATGGCTCATCAAGATTTGGAGCAGACAATAAGTTTGGTTTCTTCCCTTCAGTTCAGGCAGGTTGGATTCTTTCACAAGAGAACTTCTTGATGTACAATGAAACGGTAAATTTCTTGAAGCTGAGAGCATCATGGGGTAGAGTAGGAAATGAAAGAATTGGGGATTTCGGTTATCTTGAATTATTCGATCAGACGCCTTGGTATTCTTATGGCAGCAGTGAGAATCAAAGTTTGAATCCAGGTTTTGGTATCACAAGAATGCCTAACCCAGGATTGAAATGGGAAACAGCCGAAGAAATTAACTTGGGTATTGATGCCGGTTTCTTCAACGATCACATTACAGCCTCTCTTGATTTATACTCTCGTGAAAGAAAAGACCTTTTAGGCACTAAGCCAGTACCAGCGTTTACAGGTGTGGGCGGTCCTATTTTTAACTTAGGTACAGTTTCTAATAAAGGTGTTGAAGTTGCATTGACGTATTCAAAAAGAAGTGGAGAACTGACTTTTGATATCACAGGTAACTTTGCGTACAACGATAATAAAATGGTAGAAGTAGCCAATGAAGATGGAAGGTTCAGCGGACCTTCAATGCACTCTGGTGAAGGACAGCTGATGATACAGGAAGGTCATGCTATGCCATTTTATTTTGGTTGGAAAACAGATGGAATTCTTCAGAATCAAGCAGAAGCAGATGCTTATAATGAGCAATTCAACAAAGACAATAATGACAAAGCCGTTCCGGGTGATATCCGTTTTGTAGATTTGAATGGAGATAATGTAATTGATAATGATGACAGAACAGATATCGGTTCACCTGTACACTCATGGATGTATGGTTTGAATATTAGAATGGAATATAAAGGGTTTGATTTTGCAATGTTCTGGCAAGGTCAAGCAGGTGGTAAGCTGATCAATGGTAATCAGCGTATTGATCTTACAAAATCACAAAACTACCCGACGCGTTACTTGGACAGATGGACTGGTGAAAATTCTACAAACAGTTTCCCGATTTTCTCTTATGAAGATAATAACAGAAACTTTATCCGCTTGAATGACATGGTACACGTTGAAGATGCCTCTTACTTACGTCTTAGAAATATTCAATTGGGTTATACTTTGCCACAGCATATCACTACCGCAATAGGAATGAACAAACTAAGAGTTTATGCATCGGCCAACAACTTATTGACATTTACACAATATTCAGGAATGGACCCAGAAGTAGGGCATGGAGGAATATGGACAGGCTATGACTACGGTTCATATCCGCAAGCAAAATCTTACCTACTTGGATTAAACATTTCTTTCTAAAAAATCAGAATCATGAGACTTAAAAATATATTAATTGCAGGTATTACAACAGCCTTGTCGGTGACTTCTTGTCATAGCGTATTGGATGTTGATCCTACACAATCACAAACAGCATCAACCTTTTTTGCCACTTCAGCCGAAGCACAGCAAGCCTTGTTTGGGGTATATGAAAAGTTGAGATCAGATTATAAGAATACAGTTCCCAACAGTAATCCTATCCTTGAAGCGGCACTTGGTGATGATGCCCACGTAGCAGGTTCTCCAGATGGCAATGATATGCTTTCTTTACAGCGAATGAGTCATTTTAAGGCATTTACGAATTCAGCGACCGCATTGGCGGCATGGAGTAAATGTTATGAGGCCATTCAAAGAGCCAATACACTTTTAGCCAATTATGATCAAATCAACTTTGTGGCTAAAGATGGAGATCTGAAACAAACCATTAGAGGAGAAGCGACTTTTTTACGCGCTCATTTTTACTTTGAATTGGTGCGTTATTTTGAAAATATTCCTTTGATATTAGAACCACTAGAAGGGGAATCTTGGACTTCAATTACACAAGTGGCTCCAGAGGAAGTATATGCTCAAATTGCCAAAGATATCTTGACAGGTATTGCATTTATGACGGATGAGGTGGAGCCAGAATTTGACGGACAACTTACAAAATACGCAGCAATGGCTGAGCTTGTAAAAGTATATATGTTCTATACAGGGTATTATAAGCAGGAGAGTTTGCCTGTGGCAGGAAGTAATCCAATTACCAAAGACATGGTAATTTCTTATGCAGAAGAGATTATCAACAGCGGTAATTATGAACTGGAGGAAAACTACGCAGATTTATTCAATGAAAACGGTAATTTTTCTAAGGAAGCAATCTTTGAAATTACGTTCGTTAATACAGGTTCAGGTCACTGGGGTGATTGGTCATTTGGTAGTATTTTCTGTCAGATGTCAGGCCCAAGAGAACATTCCAGTGCTCGTTTTGCTCCAGGTTGGGGAATTTTTGCTCCTACAAGAGATCTTGAAGCACAGTTTGAAGAGGGAGATACAAGAAAGGGCGCAACGATTGTATATGCCAAAGAATTGATAGACCTAACAGGAAAAACCTACGAGCTGAACTATCAGTTTACATCCATGCATGCCAACAAATACACCACACATTTCTGGAATAAGGCAGGGTCTGAAACACCATTGAACTGGGCGCAGAATTATCATTACTTGCGCTTGGCTGATGTGTATTTATTGGCCGCAGAATTATACTTGGATACCAACAATGGCAAGGCGACAGAATTTGTAAATATTGTTCGTGAAAGAGCAGGTTTAGAGGCTCTTTCAAGTGTAACATTAGAGGATATACAGCATGAACGCCGAGTGGAGTTAGCGTTTGAAGGTCATCGTTATTTTGATGTTTTAAGAAGAGGTTTGGCAGAAGCAGATGCAGAGCTTAGTGTAAGTAATTATCAGCTAGTACCGCCTACGGATACAGAAGAAAAATACATTGATGATTCAGGATATAATTTCACAGGTGATGTTTCTCAAAACGGAGACCCCTCAATATATGAAGTGTCTTTTGATCCTTCAAAGAAAGGTTTTCTGCCAATTCCTCAATACGAGTTGGATTTGCATTCAGCACTGAAACAAAACGATGGGTATAATTAATTCCTAAAATTACATCAACAGTAGTTCTGTGCTTTTTGTGCAGAACTACTGTTCTACTATTTAAAGAATCGATTTATTATGGTAAAGAAACTGACTATTCCTTTTTTAGGAATTGTTTTTTTCTGTTACTTCTGGAGTGCCAATTCAACAAACGCAAGAGATGAAAATAAAGAGGAATCCATTGCAGAAATTATAAACAGCACCATTTCTGTAGAGAAGAAAGCAGATCAAATACTTCAGAAGTTAACACTGGAAGAAAAAGTGGGGCAGATGACCCAGATTACATTAGATGTGATTACAAGAAATGAAAATACAGATGTAAGTGATGAACCGGCGGTACTCAATCAGAAAAAAGTGAGAGAGGCAATCGCTAAATATAAGATAGGAGCCGTGTTGAATACGGCTAAAAATAAAGCAAGACCTAAAAAGGAGTGGAATGATATTATTACTCAAATTCAAGAGGAAGCAATTCAAGAAATAGGAATTCCAGTGTTGTTTGGGACTGATGTTCAACATGGATCTATTTATACGGAAGAAGCAACACTTTTTCCACAGCAAATAAATATGGCAGCCACTTGGAATACAGATTTAGTACGTAAAAGTGCTGAAATCATAGCTTATGAAACAAGAGCAAGTTCTATTCCTTGGTTATTTGCTCCTACTATGGAAATGGGGAGAAGTGCTCTGTGGCCTGGTTTATGGGAAACCTACGGTGAAGATGTTTATTTGGCATCACAAATGGGAAAGGCGGCAGTCAATGGTTTTGAGGGAGTGAATAATGAAATAAGCCATTCCAATAAAGTAGCTTCTTGTATCAAACATTTTGTTGGAGAAGGAGCAAAAAAATCAGGAAAGGATGGCACACCCTCTTACTTATCGGAAATAGAATTAAGAGAATATTATCTGCCTTCTTATAAAGCAGCTATTGATGCTGGAGCACACGCTGTTATGGTCAATTCTGGCATTATTAATAGTGCCTTTGTTCATTCTAGTTTGCTTACGGAGTTGCTTCGCGATGAATTGGGTTTTAAAGGAGTAGCCGTGACTGACTGGACAGCAATTAAGAATTTGTATCACAGAGACAGGGTAGCTGTTAATCATAAAGAGGCGATAAAAAAAGCAATTAATGCGGGAGTGGATATGTCTATAGTTCCGTCTGATTTCGCATTCACCAAATACCTGATTGAATTAGTCAATGAAGGGGAAGTATCCATGATCAGAATTAATGAAGCGGTTAAAAGAATCCTCAAGCTGAAATTATATTTAGGACTTTTTGATAAGCCTGTATCAGATGCTGATCACTACACTGATTTTGGGAGCGAAAAGCATAAAGAAATTGCATATCAAGCGACTTTAGAATCGATTACTTTACTGAAAAATGAGCAAAAATTATTACCTCTGAAAAAAGGAACAAAGATTTTAGTGACAGGTCCTAATGCTAATTTGATGTGTACATTGAATGGCGGAAAGAATAGTAATGGACAAAATTCAAAAACAGCACTGCTTACTTATGGATATAATACCATTTTAAAAGCTGTACAAAATAGGTTCGGAAAGGAAAATGTATACTATGAAGCAGGTGTAGAATACAAACAAGGAGGGCGATTTGATGAGGAAACGAATATTGATATTCAAGCCGCTGTAGAAAATGCAAAAAAGGCTGATGTCATTCTTTTGTGTTTGGGTGAAAACACATATACGCAGTCCTCAGGTAATTTACATGATCTTTATATTTCCCAAAATCAGCGTGCACTGGCAGAAGCAATGGCGTCAACTGACAAGCCTGTAATTTTGGCATTGAATGAAGGACGTCCGCGGTTGATTTCTCAATTTCAAACACAAATGACTGCAATCCTTCAGACTTATCTTCCAGGTCATTTTGGTGGTGATGCATTGGCTAGTATTCTGATAGGTGAAAACAACCCCAGCGGAAAATTACCTTATTCTTATCCAATGTACCCGAATGCATTGGGCACATATGATCATAAGCTTTCACAGGCACAAGAGAATATGCAGAGAATTTACGGTTACAATTCCGTACTGCCTTTACAGTATTCATTTGGCTACGGTTTGAGCTACACCACTTTTGAATATTCTAGTTTATTATTATCCAAAAAGGAAATAGATCCGGATGAAAACCTTATGGTGCAGGTAAAAGTGAAAAATACAGGACCTGTGGCAGGAAAAGAAGTAGTACAGCTTTATGTGAAAGACCTTTATGCTTCCATTACTCCTGACAATAAACGCTTAAGGAAATTTGAGAAAGTTCATTTAAAACCTGGCGAATCGAAGGTCGTAAACTTTAAACTGAAAGCTGAAGAACTTGCTTTTATCGGTAGCGACCTAAAGAAAACCATTGAAAAGGGGGAGTTTAAACTAATGATTGCGGATCAGTCAGAAGTGTTTAAAGTAACCGATATGAATAAATATCAATAAGGAACAGGTTAGAAATATTTGATGACAAATTTAGTCTTAGATCATCATTTAATGAAGCTTGGATATACAGACTTAGGTTATGAATTTCTTTATAAAAGAAGGGTGCATAATGTTATTTCGAGGTTTGCGTTATTATCGATTATCAATTTGGAAAATTTATGGATATTGACTAAAATAGCTGAATGTCAATCATATGATTGATAATGTGATTTTACCAAGTTAAAGTTAGGATTACTATTTTTTAATTCATGGAATGAAATGAGCCTTTCAAGGCCTCTCTTTGTAAGATTCAAATAATCTAATGCATACTATCAAATTTCGATTTTTACTATCTATTACTTTCTTCTTTTTCTTTTCTTTGATGGCTTCAGGTCAGGTATCTACCCCAAATGTAATCAGTTTTGGGAAGTCAGATTATCAGGCAGGAAGACAAAATTGGGATATAGACATTGATAAAGACGGCATTGTATATTTTGGCAATTCGGACGGATTGTTAACCTACAATCATGGCGAGTGGAAGCTTTACCCTCTCCCTTCTCAAAGTGCTATACGATCTCTGAAAGTGATTGGAGACACCCTTTGGGTAGGGGGCAAAGAATATGGTTATTTTCTGAAAGAAGAAGGAGATTTGACTTTCCATAGTTTGGGAGTATTGGAGTTTCGTCATGTGTGGAAAATAGAGACCGATGATGAGAATATTATTTTTCAGCTGGAGGATAAGTTCGTTGTCTATAATTTGAAAGACCGCTCTTCAAATATTTTAGAATATTTTGAAGGGATCAGCACCATGACAAAGTGGAGAGGACGGATTTGGGCAGTGATGAAAACTGGTAAAATAGGCTGTGTTTTCAATAATACTTTCAATATCAAACATGAATTTCAAGAATTATATAACCGTGAGGTAAGAAGGCTCTTCCAAAGAGGAAAAGACCTTTATATATTACTTTATGATGGACAGCTGTATAGATACAATGGAAAAGAATTGACCGAGGTACGGCTTCCTGAGACACTAAAAGGAAAAGTATTATTTGCCGCCATTCCTTATAATAATGAATCCTACTGTATTGGAACTGTCACAGAAGGCTTTGTCATGCTGGATACCGCTAACAGTATTATTAACGACGTCAACACTTCAGATGGCCTGCTGGATAATACAATTCTTTCCATGAAAAGAGATAAAATGGGAAATGTATGGCTGGGGTTGGATTATGGAATAGCAAAAGTTGAATTGCAAAGTGCGATATCAAAACCGTTTAGAGGTGCCGCAACTTTTTCTGTGGTGGATTACAAAGACAAAGAGTACCTGGCTACAAACAAAGGATTGTTTATTTCTAAACCCTACAAAGGTTTTGAACTGGAAAAAAGATTGATGGGACACATTTGGAATCTTAAAAACATCAATGAAGAGCTGTTTATATGTTATAACGGAGGACTTTATGTTTTTGATGGTGAAAAATATACCGTCATATTAGATCATACAGGGGTACTTGATGTGGCACAGTATGGAAATACTAACCGCTACCTTGTGTCTACTTACAAAGGCTTGAAAAATTATTTGAAGCTAGATGGCCAATACCTTTATGTCAGTGATATAGATTTATGGGGAGAAGCGAAGTTGATAAATGATAAAGAAAATGAGTGCATTTGGGTCAACATTCCAGACTCAGATGTTGTTCAATTAAAAATAGCAGCGGACTTTACAGTAGATAAAAAGGTGTGTTATGGTATCAAGAAAGCTTATGATATCAACAATGAGATTGTTTTTACAGATGGAAAACGCTTTAAGAGCTATCAGAACGGTAAGTTTTCAGATTCAAAAAATAATCTTTTAAAAGAAATAGAGGCTTCTAATATTGATGCATTAATTCAGAACGAAAACCGCAGTGTACTTGCTTATATTCAAAATGATGAAGTTAAACTGATAGAACAGTTGTCTGATGGAAATATACATTCTTATAACTCATTGCTTAAATCCTTAGGGAAAGATTTGAATAATGAGAGTAAGTTTATTGATATACAGGATAATACATTGAGGGTGGCCACAGACAGAGGTGTCACTTATTTTAAAATAAAGCATCAGAATCAATTTGAACGTAATGACGACCCTGTGATCTCCAGTATCGAAGTGGTAGGAACTGATCATAGAAAGAATACTTATCCATTTAATGATAAGAAATTGACCTTTTCAGCAAAGGAAAATAATTTGAAGTTTGATTTATTTACGAATAAATATACCTCTGATATTGTGGAGTATAGATATAAATTATCGGATGCAAAAGAATGGTCTTCATGGGGAGAGTGGAACGATGGCTTACTGCTTTCTAATTTGCGAGGAGGGGAATATACATTGTTAGTTCAAAATAGAATCAATGATGGTAAAATCAATGAAGTAGCATTACCTTTTACCATTAATAAAGTATGGTATCAATCCACATGGGTGATCCTTCCGATGTCACTCCTTTTTATACTGTTCAACTATATTCTTTATAGAATTAATAAATATTTCAACGAGAAAAAATTACAAGTACAAAAAGAAAACTTGGAACAGGAAAATGCCAAAGAACTGCTGGAATTAAAACAGGAACAATTGCTTCAATATATGGAAATCATTAATAGAAAAGATGCTTTCCTCAGCAAAGTGAAAACGGGGCTGGACAAGATGAGAAACAATGAATCCAATAAATGGTCGGCAATGATTGAAGAAGAAATACATCAGGAAAGAAAAGATGTATTATTCTCGAATTTGTTTACTGAAGTACAGCAGGATTTTATCAAAAACATCACAGAAGCCTACCCTAAGTTAACGGCCAATGATATCAGGATTCTTTCTTTTATCCGCATTAATTTAAGCAATAGAGAAATTTCTAATTTGATGAATATTACTCCTAGAAGTTTGGATACAAGCAGATACAGATTAAGAAAGAAAATTAATCTTGAGCAAGGAGAAGATCTGAATAAATTTATTAGAGAGTTTTAAGCAGGGTCCACATCAATACTCACCCAAACCCTCTTAAAAGGTTTTTCCTCACGAAGATTATTCACAGCATGTTGAATCAGACTTTTCGCTTTTTTGAGATCGTAATTCTCACGCTCAAGTTTGATCAGAATCTCTGAAAGAAAATAATTTCTGATTTTGTTGATCACAGGCTCTTGAGGTCCCAAAATTCTGTTAGCCCCAATCCAATGTGTCAAGCGTTGTGCGAGCCATTCCGCTGATTCACGTGTAAGATCTTGCTTTTCACTTCTTACTGTTAGTCGGATTAATCGAGTGAAAGGAGGGTAGTGGTATTGCTGACGTTCTTGTATTTCTTTTCGATAGAAATTCGCATAATCGTGTCTTGCTACTTTAGCAAAAAGGGTTTCATCAGGTGTTGAGGTTTGAAGAATTACAGTACCTTCTTTTCCCCTTCTTCCGGCTCTACCACTCACTTGCGTTAATAATTGGAAAGCTCGTTCGTGTGCTCTGAAATCAGGGAAATGTAATAAACGGTCGGCATCCAAAATTCCCACAACTCTTACATTGCCAAAATCCAAGCCTTTCGTAATCATTTGTGTTCCTACCAAAACATCAAGATGACCTTGCTCAAAGTCGGTAAGGATTTGTTCATAACTATGCTTTCTTCGGGTAGAATCTAAATCCATTCTTCCCACTCGAAGATCAGTCAGGTAGGTTTTTAAGCTCTCTTCAATTTTTTGTGTACCAACCCCCACTGTTTGAAGGTGCGTACTGCCACAATTGACACATGTTTTGGGTACGTGTTCCTTATAACCGCAATAGTGACATCTCAATTCATTTTTATAAATATGATAGGTTAAATTTACGGCACAACTTGGGCATTCGGGCACCCAACCACATGTTTCACAACTCACATAAGGAGAATATCCTCTTCTATTTTGAAATAAAATAGCCTGATAACCTTCTTCTGTTGTTTCATGAACAGCTTGTAGCAAATCATCCGAAAACTCATCTTTCATCTTGCGTTGTTTACGCATTCTTTTGATGTCGACAATTTTCACTTCAGGAAGTTGAGCACCGCCGTATCTTTCCGTCAAAGGAGCATATGCATATTTCTTTTTCACCGCCAAGTAAAACGATTCTAAAGATGGAGTTGCTGATCCTAAAATCACTTTAGCATGATGCAAGTGAGCTAAAACCAACGCCACATCTCTCCCTTGATACCTTGGAGCCTTGTCTTGTGCTTTATAAGAAGAATCATGTTCCTCATCCACCACAATTAATTCCAGATCAGAGAAAGGAAGAAATAAAGAAGCACGTGTACCCACAATCACTTGATAGTCTCCTTCTTGCACACCCTTCCAAGTTTCTACTCTTTCATTATCAGAAAATTTAGAATGATAAATACCTAAAACATCACCAAAATAAACTTTAAGTCTGCGTACCAATTGACTTGTCAGTGCAATTTCAGGTATTAAAAATAAAGCTTGAGAGCCGTTTTCAATAACATTTTGAATGAGCTGTAGATAGATTTCTGTTTTTCCACTTCCGGTAACGCCATGTAGTAAACAAGTGCCTTTTTCATTCAGACCCGTCACCACTTTCTGAAGACATTCATTTTGAGCTTCTGAAAGTTCAGGAGTAGGCATCATTTTATCGGCAATGCTCAACTCAAAGCGAGGAACCTGTCTTTCAAACTCTTCAAAAATACCATTCTTGGTCATTGTACCCACCGAACTAGCAGAAAGCGGTTTATTTTCTTTAATAAACTCACTTTTACTCACGCCATGATAATTCGTCATCGGGTCCTCATAAACAGGAACCATAGAAAGGTACTTCAATAAAGCATCTTCTTGTTTGGCTTTTTTGGCAATGATATCAAAAACACCATCCAACAAGGCTGTATTATCTACTAAACTTTGATGAAGACGGATTCTTTTCTCCATCTTCGGTTTATATTTCTCTTTGATTTTCTCTATTAAAAGAATCGCCTGCTTAGCAATTAAATCCTTTACCGCTTTATAAGGATTTTTGAGCTCTAAAATAGAAGCTACATTGGTATAAGGAATAGTCTGTTCTTTTTCGAGTAATTTCAGAAAAGTAAACTCACGGTCAGTGAGCATTTCTAAATTATCGTCGATAGAAAAATCAGGATGCAACTGAATAAAAGACTGACTGCTCAATTTTAATCCAGAAGGCAACGCAATATTCATTACATCACCAATCGTACACATATAATACTCCGCCACCCATTTCCATAATTTGATCTGATCAGGAGTCACAGAAGGAGTGTCTTCCAACAACTCAAGAATAGGTTTCGGATCATATTCTTCAGGTCTCTTCTGATGGATTTCTGCAATAATCCCCGTATACACTTTACGGTTTCCAAATTCCACCAACACACGCTGACCTACCACTACCTCTAAATCCCAAGCAGGAGAAATAAAGTAGCAAAACGTCTTCGGTACAGGTACAGGAAGGATGATTTCTGCAAATTGATGTTTTTCTTCAAATAGAGACATGAAAGCGGATGATGTGTGAAAGGAGGATTATAAACGTTTACGTGGAGTGGTAGCTTGGAACTCTTTCAAATATTCAGGTTCCCAATACGCCACATCTTTGAATTCCTCTTTCTTATAAAGTTCAATGGCCAATTCACCAATATATTGAGCAGAAGGAACAATGTTCTTGATCAACTTAGTTGATCGACCTTCAAATAATGGCGTACATTTTTCAGCTCCATTCCCAAAGTAAACCAATCGATCAGTATATTCTGACAAGCTATTTTCATCCATCACCATTGGTTGTGGTGAAAGCTTTTCTTCCATACTAGAAGTATATAAAGCGGTATAGACTTCCATTCTTCGGGCATCCAACATAGGGCAAATCAAATCACCTTCATCAATAGAATAAGAAACTTGTAATGCCATAGATTCCAATGTACTTACCCCCATCAAAGGAATATCTAATGTATAACACAATCCTTTTGCCGTAGAAGCCCCAATTCTCAAGCCCGTATAAGAACCCGGTCCCTCCGAAACTGCAACGGCTCTCAATTCCGACATTTCTATGCCCGCATTGTCTATTACATTCTGTATCATCACAGCCAAATACTCTGAATGAGACTTGTCAATATGCTGTTCATAATAAGAAACCAATTCACCTTCTAATGTATGTAATGCCACTGAACAAACAGTAGTGGAAGTATCTATGCTTAAAATCAAACCGATTTGAATTTATATCCTCGAAATATTTCAAATGCAAAGTAACTATACTTATTAATAAGATAGAAGGGTGGTTAGAAATAATTAATGAAAAACATATGTAGCCACGTAGCCTGCTACGTTTCTGAGAGAATGTAGTTGTCTAAAAATCTACTCTCAAGAATTCAATTGTCAAATTTGCTTTATGAATGTAGTAAAGCGTAGCAGGTTACGCATCTACGTTATATTGTGTAGGTCCTGTAGCGACGTAGCCTGCTACGTTTGTTAGTGTATGTAGTTATTTAAAAATTTACTTCTAATTCCAATTGTGTATTTTGCTTTATGCTTGTTGTTTAGCGTAGCAGGCTACGCACCTACGTGATTTTGTGCAGATCCTGTAGCGACGTAGCCTGCTACGTTTGTTGGTTTATGTAGTTATTTAAAAATCTACTTCTAAGAATTCAATTATTGATATTGTTTTATGAATATAGCAAAGCGTAGCAGGCTACGCGTCTACGGGTGGAAACGATCTTCATCCCATTTATTCCTATTATTAAGGATGTAATTCTCTATTCTTAAATAATCATTACCATCCCTGATGATATGATCATAATATCTTTTCTGCCATTCAAATTGAAGGTCGAAACGGTTACAATATCTTTTGACAGAAGATTTATAAGATCTAATAATAGATGGGATACTGTTTTTCGGTGGTGAAATTTTTGAGTGCCAGTTTTCAGAATGCTTTAAACTATGATAATCAGTTTCGATTAAGATCTTATTTTCATCCTCTTTATTATTCAAATGTAATATACCGTGTATATGGTTGGGCATTATAATATATTCTCCTAAGGAAACTTCTGGATGATGAATAGGAATCTTTTCCCATAAAATTTCAGCAATGATTCCAATTGATGAATAATGAAACTTTGAATCTTTTATGGAACCTAATAAACATTGATGATTTTTTACACAGATCGTAATAAAATAATCGGCCGACCAATCATAGTTCCATGTTGACAACCTGTAAGATTGTCTTTTCTTCGTTAAGCGTGGCATTTTTAGTTAGTTTTGATTTATAATAATTCAATTTAATGAAAAAACGCCACCATGTTTAATACATAATGACGTTTTGATGTTATAATATAGATTGGATTGGCATTGGGTATGCCATACATTGGGTAGACACATAGGTCTACCCCTACGAACGGAGATTTATTCAATCACTTTTATCTTCATTAATATAGCCTCTAATGGCCATTCTCCCTCATCTGTTTCCACATCACAGATTTTATCCACTACATCCATTCCTTCTATCACTTCACCAAAAACGGTATGTTGTCCATCTAAATGTGGGTCGCCACCATTTTTACGGTATTCGTCTTTTTGTTCTTTTGTATACTTTAAACCATTGTCTAACTCTGACTGTGCTAAATCACCTTCTGTTACCTGACGGCCTTGAACAATAAAGAAATCAAAAGGGGTAGACTGACGAGTGGGGTTGTCTTTATAGGCCCTTGCTGCTGAAAGTGCACCTCTTTTATGATAAAAACGACGGGGATCAATTTCATTTGGGATATGATATTTGCCGAAGGAACGTTTTTTCTTTCTGAAATCAGGATCATCAGAGTCGCCACCTTGTGCAATAAAGTTTTTTACGACACGGTAAAATTGGGCATCTGTGAAGTACCCTCTTTTTGCTAACATAATAAAGCTAGCTCTGTGTTTTGAAGTTTCTTTATACAGTTTTAGTTTAATGTTGCCGTATTTCGTTTCAACCTGCACGATGGTTTCAGGGTTTTCAGGACCATACCAAGCCAGTTCTTGCATAGCATTGTCATCATCCAGTTTAGGCATTTTGCGCTTTACCTTCTTCTGTTTTTCGAATTCTTGCTCCTTGAATTGGTCTTTTTTCTTCTCATTGCAAGAAAAAAGTACAAAACCTATAAAAAGTAGAATTAATTTAAGTTTATAATCTCTTAACATTCGTTATTTTCTTTAAAAGTTCATTTATCTACCTTGAAACAAAGAAAAATAATTTTTTTAAAGAAGTGTATATTTTGTTTATAACTTTTCTTTAGAAAATACGTAACAATGCGTTCATATATGATAGGATTTATTTAACATCAAGTTTAAGATTTCTAAAATACTACAACACATTGACCACATACTTTTGCAACGTGATTTGGTTAACACAGTTTTAGTATTAAGAATTTTTAAACTCTACAATGAAACATTATTTCATTTCATTCGCACTTATCTTACTTTCATTATCGGCCTTTGCTCAGAAGGGTATTGTCAAAGGAAACGTGAAAGACGCCGACACTGGCGAAGACGTAATTGGAGCAAGTGTCTCTTTGCAAGGAACAACAACAGGAGCTTCAACGGATATTTTTGGTAATTTCCAATTCAACGCAGATCCTGGTACATATACGTTAGTTTCTTCTTTTATTGGTTATAAGAAAACAACGCAAGAGATTACAGTTGCTGCAGGACAAGAAACAGTAATCAACTTTACGTTAGCTTCAGATGCACAAGAGCTAGAAGCAGTAGAGATTGTAGCGAAAGCAAACACAGAGTCAGCAGGAGCCTTGATGGTAGAAAGACAAAATGCTGATGTAATGATTCAGGCAATTGGTGCTGAGGAAATGTCAGTGAAAGGTATTTCAGATGTAGAGTCAGCTGTAACAAACGTTACAGGTATTACAAAAGTAGAGTCTAAAGGTCTTTTCGTAAGAGGTTTAGGCGATAGATACAACAATGCAACAGTAAATGGTTTAGTAGTTCCTTCTACTGATCCAAACAAAAAAGTTATCGATTTAGGTCTATTCCCAACAGGTGTAGTTAGAAATATTGATATTAACAAGACATTTAATCCTGGTTTATATGGAGACTTTGCAGGTGCAACAGTAGACATCGTAACAAAGGATTACCCAGATGAAGGATTCTTTACACTAGGTGTATCAGGTGCTTACAATACACAATCAACAGGTAAAGATTTCAAAACTTTCGAAGACGGTGACGCTGAATTTTTAGGTTTCTCTGGTAACGGTAGAGCATTACCTTCAGAATTAGAAGGTCGTGAAGCTCCTCAGTCTTATAAAAACTCATTCTCTCCAACAACAAAGAAGGCAGGTCCTAACTTCAACTTTAAAGCATCTGGTGGTAAACTATATGAATTTGGAGAAGAAAGCGCTTTTGGTTTTGTAGCTTCTGCATCTTTCAAAAATAAGTATGACATCAGAGATGGTCAACAAAATACTTACAGAGCTCAAGGAACTACAATTACAGAGTACGATACAAAAGAATATATCTACAGCACGAATACTACAGGTATGGCGAATATGTTCTTCAAGATCAACAACAAGAATCAAATTTCATTCAACAATATTTTCATCAACGAATCTTCAAACACTACTTTAGATCTTTACGGTAAGCATGAAGAACTTGGAAATGGTGATGAAAACAAAGTTTTTAAAGAAAGAAATACGTACGAACAAAGCACTGTAAGAATTCATCAGTTGATTGGTGATCATAAGTTCGGAGAAAACGATAGATTGAAAGCGACTTGGGGTGTTGGATACTCATTATCAAATGCTCAAGAGCCAGATCGTAGACAGTTAACTTACAGAGATTTAGAGTATGATGAAGCAGGTGAAGTAGAAAATGGTAAGTTATTTACAAATGCTCCTGATGATTCACACAGGTTCTGGAGTAACATGGATGAGACAACATTTTCTGCTAGAGGCGGTGTAGTATATGGTTTAGGTGCTTACAATGAGTATGAAGATACTTACCGTAGCAATCTTTCAGTAGGATACAACGGTGTATTCAAAGACAGAACTTTCGAGTGGTGGATGGTTTCATTGGACAACGCTAAAGCTTCTCCAAGAATTGACGTAAACGATCCTCAGCCAGGTATTGATAAGAATGTTGCTGACGGAGTTATTGAATATGACCCAATTGCAAGATACGATACAAGATTTACAGCAAAGTTAAATGTGAATGCATTCTATGCTGATTATGGATACGAGATTCTACCAGGTAAATTAAAAGTAAACGTGGGAGCACGTTTTGAAAAAGGTTACCAAGAGGTAGTTTACAAAGAGCAAGGTACAGTAGATCCAAACGCTCCTGATCAATTCAGTATCAAAGAAACAAGTGATTTACTTCCTTCATTGAGTTTCAAATACACAGTGAATGATAAATCAAACTTAAGATTTGCAGCATCAAAAACGCTTATTAGACCAATGATGTCAGAATTGATTCCTTTTAGATTCACTTTTGCAAATGGACAAAAAATCTCAGGTAACCCAGACTTGGAAAACTCAGAGGTATACAACGTAGATCTAAAGTATGAAATCTTCCCTAACTCTGGTGAATTATTCTCAGTAGGTGTTTTCGGAAAGCAGATCAACAACTCAATCGAGTTAATCACAGTAGCTTCATCAATTACAGAATTCTCTTATGTGAATGCAGGTGAGTCTTTTGTAGCAGGTATTGAAATTGAAGCAACTAAAAGATTATCAAACATCTTCAAAAATGGTGGAAGCTGGTTAGATAGAAGTAATATTGGAATGAACGCTACATTATTAGCTTCACAAACAGACTTGTCAGGATCTAACGGACTATTCACAAATGAGAAAAGAGCAATGTTTGGAGCATCTCCTTACATGTTGAATGTAGACGCTTCACATGAGGCAAACATCTTCACAGAAAACGTTACTTCAATCTTCTCTATCACATACAGTACTTTCGGAGATCGTCTTGCGGCAGCAGGTTCTCAAGGTGCAGGAGATATCTATGAGAAATCATACGGTACTTTAAACTTTGTGATGAAAAACAAGATTAAAGGTAACATGAGCTTAGACTTATCAGTGAAAAACTTATTGAACCCTGATATTACTTTATACCAAGAATTCTCAAATGGAACGACAGGAATTGTTGAGACATACAAGAGAGGTGTAGAGGCTAAATTAGGATTTACTTATAGTTTCTAACAAACAAAATAAAAGAGGGATGGAAAAATTCCAACCCTCTCAAAAATAATTTTTTTCAATTCGACTTTAAAATTACAATTTTTATTATGAAAAAGCAATTCCGTTACGCGATTGTTGTTGCATCTTTAGCAGTATCTTTAGGTTCTTGTTCTGATGATAACACGACTACTCCTGATAATCCAACTGACAGCTTACAAGATTCAGCTTATGCAGCTAAGAAAATTGTTGCAGTAGAAGGTGCTACAGGTTTTGGTGAAACTATTCCATCATGGGCAAAAGAAGCTAGCTATGCAGGTACTGTTGTTGACATCTCTAACCCATCTGAAACGTTAGCTGGTGGTTCAATTGATGCAGATAAGACATTAGAAGGTGTTGTTGTTTTAGCAGGTCCTGTTACTGTTGCTAGTGGTGTTACACTTACTATCAAAGCAGGTACTCAAGTTGTAGCTACTGAAAATGACTCATACTTAATGGTCTTACAAGGTGGTAAAATCATGGCTGAAGGTACAGCGGAAAACATGATCGTATTTACTTCAGGTCAAGCTACTCAAGCTCCTGGTGATTGGGGTGGTATCTTAATCAACGGTAAAGCTCCTATCAACAACGGAGATGCAAACGGTCAAGCTAATAACGAAGTTGCTTCAGGTGTTATGTACGGTGGTACTGTAGCTGATGACAACTCAGGTGTATTAAAATATGTACGTGTTGAGTTCACTGGTTACAAGTATGACTCAGAGTCTGAGCACAACGGTTTCACTTTCTCAGGTGTTGGTTCAGGAACACAATTATCTTACTTACAAGCATTCAAAGGTTCAGATGACGGACTTGAGTGGTTTGGTGGTACTGTAAGCGGTACTGACTTAGTTTCAGTAGGTAACGAAGATGATTCATTTGACTGGGCTCACGGTTTCGTAGGTAGCTTAACTAACCTTTGGGTAGAGCATGATGCTGCAAGAGACCACGACAAAGCATTTGAAATTGACAACAACTCTAAAGATAACTCAGCTACTCCTTACTCTAACGCTACTGTTAAAAACGTTACTGTAATGGGGCAATCTGGTGAAACAACTGCTTTCAGAGTAAGAGAAGGTGCTAAAGGTTCATTCTCAAACATCTTAGTGAAAAATGCTAAGAAAGGTTTTGATATTCACAACGACGTTACAATCAGAAACGTTTTATCTGATGAATTAACAGTTTCAAACTACTCTATCGAAGATGTTGCTTCTGAAGTAGAATATGTAGATGATTCTGAATAATTAGAACTCGTTTAAAATATAAATAGTATTAGCTTATAACCATAAGCTAATACTATAAACTCGCAAAAAACCAAATCCGTGAGTACCCTAGGTTGAACCCTTCGACCTAGGGTTTTTTATTTTTTGAAATATTCTATCAATAAATTAGATAATAACAGGTTGACTGTTACTTATGTAAGCTAAAGATTTCTGCTAAGTTAATAAATTATTAACTTATTTTATGAAAACTTTAAAAAACTATTTCTTTTTGACTATCATTACCCTGCTTTCAATACACAATGCCAACAGTCAGATTTATCTAGGAGTAAGTGGTGGTTTAGGCTTTATCGAACATAAGAACATTGAATTCTTCCAGCAAAGCTATAAGGTGAAAGGGACTACATTTGCCCATAAAGTCACATTGGGCTACCAGAAAAGCTTTATCGGCATTGAATTAGGTTATCGTACTTTAGGAAATGTCTCAGAACAAACCTCGAATTATGCATTAAACGTTGTGAAAAAGGGCTGGGAAGCATCTATTCGGGGAAAGTACAGCTTTGGAAATATATCCCTTTTTGGAAAAGCTGGAGCAATCTTTTTGAGTAACCGTAATTATTATACATTAGCCTATAATCAGAAAAACACTTTTTATAGAAACCATTTATCTAGAGGGTTTCTTTGGGGATTTGGTGGAGAGATTGCCTTGTCAAAAAAGTTAGCACTGCGTTTAGAGTATGAATCGATAGCTCAGAAAGCAGAAATCTCTTATAATGCTATTACCATTGGTTCTATTTTCACGCTGAAAAGTATGGATAAAAATAAAGGTTTGAATAGATAATTGTCTTATCCATTCAAACCTTTTTATATAAGTAACAAATAGTACTAGCTCTTCATACCACCCGTTAATTGGATAGTTTGAGCAGTAATATAAGTAGACATATCCGATGATAAGAATACACAAAGATCTGCAACCTCTTCAGGACGACCTCCACGTTTCATAGGGATATCAGCTAACCATACGTCTTTTACTTTCTGATCTAATGTTTCTGTCATTTCAGTTTCAATGAAACCAGGAGCAACAGCATTACAACGAACGTTTCTAGCTGCAAGTTCTTTTGCTACTGACTTAGTGAAACCAATAATACCTGCTTTTGAAGCAGCATAGTTGGCTTGACCCGCATTACCATAAACACCTACAACAGAACTCATATTGATAATAGATCCGCTACGTTGTTTTAAGAACGTTTTTGTAGCTGCTTTAGTAAGATTGAAAATCGATTTTAAGTTGACACGGATTACATCATCAAATTGCTCTTCAGACATACGCATCAACAACGTATCTTTAGTGATACCAGCGTTGTTTATTAAACTGTCAAGAGAATCAAAATCAGTTGTGAAATCTTTGATTAATTGCTCAGCAGCTTCAAAATCAGAGGCATCAGAACGGTAGCCTTTTGCTTTTACTCCGTATGCTTCTAATTCCGCTACTAAAGCCTCACCTTTTTCAACACTTGAAAGGTAAGTGAAACCTATATTTGCGCCATGCTCCGCGCAACGAATTGCGATTGAACGTCCAATTCCTTTAGACGCACCTGTGATCAATACGTTTTTGCCTTCTAGCAGTTTCATGGTGTGTGTATTTCTAAGTTGTTAGAATAAATTCAGGTCGCAAGTTACAAAAAAGTCATTATGAACAAGTTTAATTCTTATTTATCCTTTAGAAAAGCCCGTTTTTTTTCAAAGTTTTACCAAGTATTGTAAATTCGAACTCCATAAATGAAAACAATACCGCATTGAGGTAGAATTATAAGCATAAATTATTAATCAAAGATTCATGGAGAAGTTATTGGAAAGGTTTTTACGCTATGTGAAAATCGACACTGAATCTGTTCCTGGTTTGGAGCAAATTCCTAGTACTAAAAAGCAATTTGATTTGGCCAACTTACTGGTTGAGGAGTTGAAAGAGATTGGAATGCAGGATGTAACCATAGATGAAAACTGCTATGTCATGGCCACATTGCCTTCTAATATTGACAAGGAAGTACCTGTTATTGGTTTTGTTGCGTACGTAGACACTACTCCTGATTTAACTGGAGCCAACGTAAACCCTATTGTTTGGGAGAATTATGATGGAAATGATCTAGTATTGAATAAGGAACAGAATATTGTATTGACTACAAAAGAGTTTCCTGAAATCAAAGCTTATAAAGGACAGCAGATCGTTACAACTGACGGAACAACGCTTTTAGGAGCAGATGATAAAGCAGGTGTAGCGGAGATTGTTACAGCAATGGACTTTTTGATTCAGCATCCTGAAATCAAGCATGGTAAAATCAGAATCTGTTTTACGCCAGATGAAGAGGTAGGTAAAGGTGCTGATTTATTTGATGTAGAGAAATTCGGAGCTGAATGGGCCTACACTATGGACGGTGGTCCAATGGGTGAGTTTGAATATGAAAACTTCAATGCGGCTTATGCTGAAGTGACTTTCAAAGGACAGAATGTTCACCCTGGTACTGCAAAGGGTAAAATGGTGAATTCTATGAATATCGCTGCCAAGTTTGCAACAAAATTCCCTGACAGCGAAACTCCTGAACAGACAGAGAAATACGAAGGTTTCTACCACTTATTGACAATGAGTGGTTCTGTAGAAGAATCAAAATTACAATACATTATCAGAGATCATGACGGTGAACTTTTCAACTCAAGAAAAGCGCACATGGAAGCATTGGTCAAAGATTTCCAAAGAGAGTATGGTGAGGATAAAGTACAGCTTTCTTTAGTGGATCAATATTACAATATGAAAGAAAAGGTAGAACCTAATATGCATATTGTTGATATTGCGTTGGAAGCAATGAAGGCATTAGAAATTGAGCCAGATGTAAAAGCTATCCGTGGTGGTACAGACGGTGCAAGATTGTCATTTATGGGCTTACCTTGTCCAAATATCTTTGCAGGTGGCCACAACATGCACGCCCGCTATGAGTATGTGCCAGTACCGACAATGGAAGCGGCAACGAAGGTTATTGTAAAAATTGCTGAGATTGTAGGAAGAGGATAATTCCTTTCTGGTAAATAATATAGAAGGCTCAACGGTTTTGATGATCGTTGAGCCTTTTTATGTGAATGTCAGATTCCCAACACCCTACTTAGCATCAGTATCATTCTTATCCTTAAGATCTATAAAAATATATTTAGCGTCTTTTCCTTTTTTATGATACATCGCTTTATAAAAGAGATGCCCTTTGAAAGAGTGGTCGCTTGTTTTATATAAAAGAAGAGGGTAGAGCATATACTTTCCACTCGTTGCATAATCATTGATCAGTTCCTGTTGCACAGTGCCATTACTGTCTACCAAAAGCATGATTGACTTAGCTTTGTCTTTATAGAAAATGAATGTTTTATCAAATACTTTTCTCGTTTGTGTCCCATGTGCACCATAAGGCGTTTTAGCAGTTATAGGGTCAAATCTTTCAACACACTTGATCCAGTTCAACTTGCCGAAATGATTAAAATTGAATAATTGGAATTCATCACTCAGGAGCATATTGTTTCCTATTTTTAATCTTTCAGTGACGAGGGTGAAAGAATTATTTTTGTGGGGAATCAACTGTAACGAATAATAATCATCGTCAATCATTGTATCCTTTCTGCCCTGAACATTTCTGATTAAGTCTTGTTGATGTTCCGCAAATCCTTGTTGATTGGGGAAGAAAGGTCTTATTTCAGGAACAATAATTTTTTCTAAATGCTCTTTTGTGAAAGGAGAGAAGGTTTCAGTAACCAATTGTAGCGGATTAGAATCCAAGTTTAAGAAATAAACACCTTCAATCTTATTGTAGTTGTTTTTCTTCGCCATATAATAGAATCCACTCACAATGATATGTTGATCTTCAGATAGCGTCATCTTAAGACTGTGAATATTTTTTTCGGCATGATGTATAGGGTAGTCAAGGTATTGTTTTTCGCCTTTTTTGAAAACATAGAGCTTGTAGAAAACATCTTTACGTTTTTCAGAGTTCCTGAATTTCATCAAACCGAAAAGAGTACCCTCATTGGTGAGCACAAGATTATCTTCTTGGAAGAATGCTTTATCAGATTCTGCATCAAGGTAATTCGACATTTTCCATGATGTTTGAAAATCTTGATCTCTCACTTCTAAGATGAACTTTGTTTTTCTCTTTTTCTTGTCAGAGGCGTAAGTGAGAATACTGTATGATTTCTTATTCTCAGACTGTATAACGTGATATCCCTTTTTCTCTAGATTTCTTTCAGTAACAAAAATATTCTTGCCAAGCGTACCGTCTGTTTTCAATTCCCTTCTGTACAGTTTATGTTTATCTACAGTGTATGTTGAAAGAAAAAGCCACACTGCACCCTTGTGATCTTCGATAAGCGCTTCATAGTAAAAGTTGTTTTTGTAGCTTCCAGACCAATAATAATTTTCGAAATCGTGGGTTTTTACCTTTTTGGTTTTAAGGTTTTCAATTTCGATGATCAGGTTGCTGTAAGATCTTTTCTTCAAGCGGATAACAGCTTCAGGAGTAGTGTGAATTTTATGAAGTACATTTTCTTTTGTTGGAATGATTTCAATTTTTGAAGAAATGTCTATGTCGTTCTGTGAAAATGAATTGAAGGCAATCAACAAAAAAGAGAGTTTTAGTATAAAATACTTTTTCATATTTCTGAAGTTTATAAGTAGAAAAAATGTAATACACTAAAACAATGGAAATCTAATACTTAAGCTAAAAAAACACCTTTCTCAAAAGAGAGGTTTGATAAAATATAGTTTGCTGTTGAATTAATGTACACACAAATGTAATACATTTTTTGAAAAGCATAAGTTGAGTGTTTTGCTGAAGAAAAAATGGTTCATATGAAGTGAATATTAAACTCTATATGAACCATTTTCTCTCTACCTGAATAGAAATTCTATTTTTCAATTAAAACGAATCATCTGTCCATTTACTGTCCATTGATATGTATTCATAACCTTCCGAAGTTAGTGTATTGTAAGTTTCGATTTCGTCTCCATAATCAGTTGTCTTAAGTACAAAATATTGGAAATCATCTTCCTCATTACCTTTTCCCAAATAGGTGTAATACACTTCACCACGCGTAAATATCGGCCCTAAGTAAAACGGCATTTCATACATTGATTTCAAGAATTCCTTACGTTGCATATTCCTGTCAAATGTTTCAATAGTATAAGGGAAATCAATGATATTTTTAGTGAAATCATATTTATAAACCTTAAGGAAATTGTCTGGTGTGAATGCAATATTTGTTGCATAATTATACTGCATGATGGAAAGTGCCTCTCCATTACTTTTGTATAAGAATACACTCTTAGACTCTCTTGTTCTGGTATCGTAATAGCTATGAGAGACTAATACGGCAAAATCATTTTCAGAAGAAATACGTACATCTACAGCTTTAGGATTAAAGAATTTAAAACTCTCTTCTGGATAAACAAATTCTGGAACAATGATAGAAGTATTACCATAGAAAGATACCTCACCATCATTAAGGATATACAACGTTTTACCGCCTTCTGTCCAGTCAAATGATTGCACATTCTGATACTCTTCAAGAGTAGTGATAAGCTTGCCATCTCTGTCAATAACTTCGATTAGATTATCATCATTCAAATAAGCAAATTTTGTATTATCCTGACTCACTTTTACCAGCCTCTTTTTGGTAGAGGTTTCTTCTGTGATGATATGAGGAGGTTGATCGATTTGATCATAAAAATAAATACTATGATCTACGGCAACCGCCACATTTTTTGGTTTGAATTTGGCATCAGCTATGGTTTTGAAATGCTGATCTAGTTCTTCTTGTGTTAAATATACTCTGTCTGTAGACAAACAACTATATTGCAGTATTGCCACTGCAATGATGATAAATTTTCTCAACATAACTTTTAAAATCTATATTCCAGTGCAATTCCTGATTGAAAAGAACTAACTCCATTATTAAATACAGTTGTATCATCAATTAAAGTGGATACAAAACGGTTGTTGATGCTCAAATTTAGATGATCAGTAAGTAAGAAATTAATATTTACTTTGGGACCGCCACCTATTGAGATCGTATCAATTTCTCTCGTTAGTTTGCTGCCATTATCCTCATAATAAAGATCAACACCAACAGAAGTGAAGCTTAAGAATATTCCGACATCAATGGTGAATTTTTTATTGAAAGGAATAATTAGGTAAGCCGTACTCATGCCAAATGATGTAAGCTTAAGATCTGAAGAGGTAATATGACCGTATGTATCTTCTGTTTCAAGGAAGTAGAAAATATCCTGTTTAGTAGTGAAATTAGAATGATTCAAATAAGCTTCAGTAACCCAGAAAGTTTTGGTATTTCTCACCCCGATCTCATAATTGAAAGCTGGGTTATACAATTGCCCCATAGTTCCCAAGGGTAAATCGTAATTCACAGATAAATAAATGCCAGGATTATTTTGACTGAAAGAGTAATGTGCCATCATAATAAGACAGCACGTTATTATTTTCTTAAACATATTTTGTTGCTTTATTTGGCGTCCGATTTATTAGTTTCTTTAAGGTTGATATAAAGATATTTGTACTCTTTTCCTTTATTCGGTTTCGCTGCTTTATTATAAAGTAATCCCCTAAAATCATGATCTCCTATTTTCTTAATATGAAGGGGATATAGCATATATTTGTCCCTTTTTACATAATCATTGATTTCATTTTGTTGTATCTGCCCATCACTGTCAACAAAAAGCATAATGGTTTTGATTTTATCCTTGTAAATAATAAGTGATTGATCAAACATTTTATGAATCTGAGTGCCTTGTGCGCTCGTTGGTGCTTTTTGAGTAATCTGATCCCATCTCTCAACACTTCTTATCCAATTCAACTTCCCGAAATTATTAAAATTGAAAAGTTGAAGCCCATATCGGATATGTCCTTCATAATTTGCTTTTTCTACAACCAAAGTGAAAGTGTTGTTTTTATGTGAGATAAGTTTTAGTGGATAATGATTATCTGAAATTAGATTATCCTTTCTTTTTTGCCAGCCCTTTAATAGATCATCTTGATGAGCTTTGAATCCTTTTTGATTAGGATAAAAAGGTCTGATTTCAGGTATTGTGATGGTTTTTACATCTTCTTTTGTAAAAGGAGTGAATGATTCTGTAATCAGTTGAAGTGGATTCATATCAAGGCTTAAGAAATACAAACCTTCAATTTTGTTACGGTAATTTTTCTTTGCTTGATTATAAAAACCGCTGATAACGATATTATGATCTACTGTTTCTGTAATTCTAAGGCTGTGAATATTTTTTTCATCATGATGAATAGGATAGTCTAAGAATTGCTTTTCACCTTTTTTGAAGACATAGAGTTTATAGAAAATATCACTGCGTTGTTCAGAATTTCTATATTTTAAAAGACCAATTAAAGTACCCTCATCAGTGAGAACAATATCTCTGAATTTAGCAGTTGTAGATTCTGCATCAAGGTAATTTGACATTTTCCATAGTGTTTGAAAATTCTGATCTTTTACCTCAATATTAAATTTTGTTCTCTTTTTCTTTTTGTCTGAAGCATAAGTGATTATACTGTATGTCTTTTTATTTTCAGATTGTCTAATATCATAATTTACATTTATTTCTGAGTACCAAGGTTTAGTAGTAGCAAAATAGATTGCATTCTCTACCTTGTCGCCAGTCGTATGTTTTTCAATAGATCTTTCTGTTACAAAAATATTTCTTCCTAGAGAACCATCAGCCTTCAGTTCTCTTCTGTATAGTTTGTGTTTATTGCCGCCAAAGGTTGACAAGAAAAGCCATACTTGTCCTTTATCATCTTCTAGAAGTTTCTCAAAAAAATAACGGTTCACTTTATCAGAATAAAAACCATTATAGTACCAGTAGTGTTCTTCTAAATTGTGTGTTTTACTCTTTTTGGTTTTATGGTTTACTATTTCAATAATCAGTCTTCCGACTCCCATTGTTCTTATCTTTTTCTCATCCTTAAGTTTTAGTCTGAATGTTCCCTCTTTGTTTACTAAAGTTTCACTCCAATTAACTTTATCGGGTTGTACGGTTTTAATTTTTGATGAAACATTTACTTTCTCTTGTGAAAATGTATTGAAAGTAATAAACAGTAAAATCAGCTTTACAATAAAGAGCTTTCTCATATTTGTGTAGTCTATAAATAAAAAAATAATGCATCCTATATCTGAAAGTGTTGGTAAAGTCACACCTTTTATGCTATGTCAGATTAAAAAGTAGTATTTGCTCAAGTGATAGTTAAAAAAGTGAAAGCATTGCTACTTTCAGAAACAATAAATGCAATTGTAAATGTAATGCATTAATCAAGGATTATAGAGACTAAATTGATTAATTGAGGGGGAGATTTCATCAGTATTACTGAATAATAGTTATTATTAACATTTTTTGGTAGTTGACTTGAAAGAAAAATTACAAATCAAAGGGTCAGTAGGATAATGCAACAGATTATCCTACTGACCCTTTTTTAAACTTTTGTATTTTATATCTAACCAAAAAACGGTTGCTGTAACATCCGCTTCCCAGTAGCTTTCACATAAGCATTGGCATAAGCGGCACCTGCAGGAGGCATACCTGGTTCTCCTAGCCCCGTAGGAGCCTCATTGCTGTCTACAAAATAAGTTTCAATAGTAGGTGTATCCATCATTCGGATCAGTTTGTATTGATCAAAGTTTTTAGATTGAGCAATGCCGTCTTTCAGTTCAAGATTTCCGTACATAGCATGGCCTATTCCATCTAAAATAGCACCTTCTATTTGGCTCTTCGCACCTGATGTATTAATGACAATACCACAATCTACACCCGCATAAAAACGTTTGGCAACAGGCTTTCCATCTATCATTTCAAGATCACAAACTTCAGCTACGTAACTATTGTGACTGTAGTAACAAGCAAAGCCTTGGTAAACGCCACTTGGAGCATTGCCCCAGTTTGATTTTTCTTTAACGAGCTGAATCGTTTTTTGCATACGTTCAGGGCTGTAAGGCACCTTTTGTCCTTTTGCTTTTTCCAGCAATTCCATTCTCAGTGCAATAGGATCTTTCTGAAGCGTGATGGCCAGTTCATCCATAAAGCTTTCAGTAGCGAAGCCGAGGAAGTTGGTAATTGGAGCTCTCCACCATAATGTCGTCACATCAGCAGGAATATTAGAAGACGTAGCCGAGTAGTGGTCTACTGTTCCAAAAGGAAAGAACTTTGCAATCCCTTTATTCATGCCTTTATTATTGACAATCACTTCTTGAAGTTGGTATCCTATCAGCTCATTATTCTTAACCGCCGCCGTGATTTTATATTTTACTTTCGGGCGGTATTGACCGACAGCCATATCATCTTCACGAGTATACATCAGTTTGATGGGTGCTTTGGCAAGGTGAGAAACCATCGCAGCGTCTTCAGCGTAATCGGTACTTAATCTTCTACCGAAACCACCTCCCATTCTAGTCATTTCAACAGTTATATCTTCCACATTTCTGTCCAGAAGTTTTGCAACGACATTTGCAGAAGCTTTTGGAACTTGAGTGGGACCTATGAGCCTAATTTTTTGAGGAGTGACATCAGCAAAGAAATTCATTGGCTCCATTGTATTATGAGGCAAGAAGGGAGCTTCGTATGTTTTTTCTATTACTTTGTCTGCTTTAGTTTTTGCTTCCGCGAAATTTCCATGGGTTATTTTTTCCTCCAAGTTTCCTTTACGGAGAGTCTCATGCATTTTCTGATCAAAAAGATCCGTATTTTCATCATCCTGAAGGTTATCCCATTCTATTTTTAATTTTGATTTCCCCTTAAATGCCGCCCAAGTACTGCTGGCGATAACGGCAACTTTATGATTAAATTGAATGACTTGCTCCACACCTTTCACTCCTTTGGCTTCAGTATCATCTACGGACTTTAATGAAGCACCAAATGGAGGTCGAGCCACTGCTGCATATTTCATTCCTTTTTCCTTATAATCAACGCCAAAAAGTGGTTTTCCGGTAATGATAGGATCGATATCAACATTATTGACAGCTGTACCAATTAAGGTGAACTCTTCTACTTTTTTTAATGGAGCATTTTCTGGAACAGGAAGTTTCACAGCATCATGAATCAGCTCCTCATATTTTATTTTCTTTCCACTTTTTGAAGAAATCACACCTTGTGAAGCCTCTAAAGTTTCAACCTCCACATCCCAATTCTTCGCGGCAGCAGTCAGAAGCATCAGTTTTACAGTAGCACCTGCAGTTCTTAAAGCAGGGAAGTTCTGACGGATCGACTGACTTCCACCAGCCACCTGACGGTTGAAATCATTACTCAGAGGAGCCTGTGCCACTTGTACTTTTTCCCAGGGAACATCTAACTCTTCAGCAACAATCATAGGCATAGCGGTTTTTATACCTTGACCTATTTCTGGATTAGGAGAATATATTTTTACTATCCCGTTAGGAGACATTTCTATGTAAGCATTGAAACGCTGGAAATCAAGATCGTCTGTAGAGGTGGGCATACTGCAGTTGCTCAAACCACCTACACCAATCAGTAATCCTCCGCCAGCGAGTAAAGAGAGTTTTAGAAAATTTCTTCGGCTATGTGTATTGCTCATTTTTTTAATTTTTTGTATTAAACCTTTACTTGCTTACTTTCCTGCATTTGACTTGATGCCAAACCAACAGCTTTTTCAATTCTATTATAAGAAGCACAGCGACATAAATTACCATGCATTGCCATTCTGATTTCTTCTTTTGATGGTTGATGGTTCTTATTTAAAAAAGCCGAAGCTGTCATAATTTGTCCACTCTGACAGTAACCGCACTGAGGTACATCAATAGTTTTCCAGGCTTCTTGCACCGGGTATTCTCCATTTTCAGAAAGTCCTTCTATGGTGGTGATCTCTTTTCCTTCCACTAATTCCACCATCTGCTGACAACTGCGTTCTGCTTTTCCATCAATATGTACAGTGCAGGCACCGCATTCACCAATACCACACCCAAACTTTGTTCCCACTAATTCTAATTCATCCCTCAATACCCAAAGTAAAGGTGTACCGTCTTCCACATCAACGGTGTAGTTTTTTTTATTGATTGTTAAATCGAATTTCATACTCTTTATAATTTGTCTCTATATTTCTAATTTTGAATGTAATAACTTTTGATAATCCTCCTCTGTATCAACGTCAAAGAAAGGTTGCTCTGAAGCAAGAATACTTACGTTTTTTATATGCTTCTGTAAGACCGGTTTTGCTCCTTGATCTCCACTTAATTTCAATAAATCAGTAAAAAAAGCACGATCAAAAACAGCAGGAACACCTTTTACTTCTTGAAACTGACTGATCACTATTTTTGAATGTAATGCTCTTTCCCACAGACCATCAAAATGTGCTTGTGGTATCAAAGGCATATCACTTAATGCAATCATGATTTTTTCTGTCTCAGGGGTTTCCATTAAAATAGATCGAATACCACACCGAATACTTTCTCCCATTCCTCGTGCCCAATCTTCACAAAAAATCTCTTTCACATTATATTTTTGAAGTAGTGGTGAGATCTCTTTTTGATATCCACCTGTTACTGCAAAAAGAGGAATTTGAAAATGTTGAAGCTGCTCAATAATATGCTCCAATATACTTTTTCTGTTCCACTCTAATAATTGCTTTGCTCTTCCTAACCGGGAGGAATTTCCTGCACAAAGCAGTAAAATAGCCCTATGCATTGCTCAATGTTTTGTGTGAGACTGAAAAAGGAGTTTTACCTCTATAAACCGATATAATCTCAGCAATAATAGAAATACTGATTTCATGCGGCGTAATGCTCCCAATATCTAATCCACAAGGGCTATGAATTGCATCCAGAAATTCAGTGTTAAGTGTAGGATTAAACTCAATCATCTGCTCCATCAGTTTTCCTATTCTTTTCTTGGCCCCGAGCACTCCCAAATACGCAAATTGAGTATCATGCAATTGTAGTAAGTAGGTCAGATCTTTCACAAAACTATGTGTCATCACTACCACTGCGGTATGTTGATCAATGGGCAGTTTATGAATTTCATCTTCATTCAAACGTATCAGGTTTTTTGCACCAGTAAAGTCTGTTACATCACATGTGCCTTTTAAAGTATCAATGATTTGAACGTTCCATCCCGTTAGCGCCGCCATTTGACAAAGTGCTTTAGCATCATGTTCTACACCAAAAATAAAAAGCTGGAATTCTGGGGGAAGTATTTGCTGATATTTTTGAAAGAAAGTATTAATAGAAGGTTTATGAGGTAGAAGAGGGAGGTTTTGATGAAAAATCTGAGTATAACTTTTTTCCATCAAAGCAGGATCTTCAGAAAAATAGCTTTCCAGTTTCAGCTCTTTTCGTCCTTCCAAAGCTTTCTGAAATGCATGCAATTTTTCTTGATGAATACAGAAAGGTTCGAGTAAAATCTGTAAGACACCCTCACACCCTAAGCGGAACCGCCCATCATATTCTATTACTTTAGACTGACCGCTTTTAAACACACTTTCCGCCTGTCTTATCATTTCTTTTTCAACACAGCCCCCGCTAATTGCTCCTATCATTTTATGATTTTCCCACAATAGCATTCTCACTCCCGGCTTACGGTAGGAAGAGCCATTCAAACCCACCACCGAAACCAAAACAGTTTTGATTTGTTGCTGTTGTGCCTGATAGGAAGAGTAGACGATTTCTCTGAGTTCGTGAATCATTGATAAAAAGTAAGTTGGATGATGTTGTACGTATCTGACTGTGTAGCAACGAATATAATTATAAACAGAAAGAGATAGAACTATTTCAATTTTATTAATATAATTTAGAAGCTTTATGTTTAAGGTTGTGAATTATTTTTATCCTATATATAATCAATCTATTCCAATCGCTATTTTCATCTAAGTACAAAGTCAAAAATAAATGATAGTTAATTCTAATTTATATTTTGTGAGTACAACGCTAAAAAACGTATTAATAGTGGTTCTATTGAAAGTTTTTTGAAGGAAGTAATCACAAAATAATAAATAGAATTAGTATTAGATAATTTTGAATTTGTACGTAAAATAATACCATGACCACCTACTCAAACACCCAAAAATGGACGTTGCTGACCACTATTATGGCTTCAAGCCTAGTATTTATTGATGGTTCAGCACTTAATGTGGCTTTGCCTGCCTTGCAGAAAGAGATGGAACTGACAGGTACTCAGTTGCTATGGGTAATCAACGGATATGCACTTTTTCTTTCTGCTTTATTGATGGTGGGTGGAGCGTTAGGAGATCTTTATGGAAGAAACCGTATCTTCTTAATTGGGCTAGTCTTGTTTTCACTTTCCTCTTTGGTATGTGGTCTATCTCAAAATGCACATCAATTATTAGTTGCCAGAGGTTTTCAAGGAGTAGGAGGAGCATTATTAACGCCTGGAAGTTTATCCATTTTATCCGCTCATTTTGATAATGAAAACAGAGGGAAAGCCATTGGGCTGTGGTCTACATTCAGTGCGTTGATGGGAATCATAGGGCCTATATTAGGAGGTTGGCTTGCAGGAATGGGGTATTGGAGAGTGATTTTCTTTTTGAACATTCCCTTATCCATTTTTGTGTTTTTTGGCGTATTCACCAAAGTGCCTGAATCCAAAAACGAAGAAGCACAGCAATTAGATGGACTGGGTGCGTTATTGGTGACATTGGGGTTGGCAGGGGTAACTTACGGCTTTACAGAATCATCAGATTTAGGCTTCCATCATCCTTTGATTTTTGGCAGTGTAAGCTTTGGAATAATTACTTTATTCGCTTTCGCATATAGTCAAAAAACTGTCAAATATCCTATGATGCCCTTATCATTATTTCAATCCAAAACCTTCACGGGAGCAAATCTAATGACGCTATTTTTATATACAGCTATGAGTGGCGCTATGTTTTTTGTTCCTTTAAACCTAATACAAATACAAGGCTACAGCGAGGTGAATACAGGTCTTTCTATGTTGCCTATCATTATTTGCATTGCGTCTATTTCTCCATTGATGGGAAAATATATTGATAAAAATGGCTACCAATTACCTTTAATTGTAGGGCCGATGATAGTTGCTGTAGGTTATTTCACTTTTACATTAATTGGGATTACAGACGGACCGTCCACGTATTGGACTACATTTTTGATTCCTTTTTTATTGATAGGAATTGGGATGGGCATTGCTGTTGCTCCATTAACCACTGCAGTGATGGGTTCCGTTAATGAAGCCAATATTGGTATTGCTTCAGGTATCAACAACACAGTAGCAAGGGTGGCGAGTGTGTTGGCCATTGCATTATTAGGTGCTTTCGCATTATTTTCTTTTAAAGGAGAAGTGAAGGAAAAAGTAATGGCATTAAATATTGAAAATAATGTACAGGAATTATTAATAGAAGAAGCTGATAATTTTACAGCAGCAACTCCTCCATCCAATTTAAGTACGGAAATCATAGAGGAAACTGCATTCATATATAAAAACGCTTTTGTTGTAGCTTTTGATGGAGTGGTGATGATCGCTATGATTTTGGCAATACTTTCAGGAGTGGTTAGTTTTTTGATGATAAAGGATTAGTTTTATCATTAAAGCAAACTAAAAGATGACGTCAATTTTATTAATACTCACTTTCTTCTTTACTGGTGGTGTGATAGGTATTTCAGATCAGAATAACGATCCAGTTTTTGAAGAGCGAACATCTTCTTTTTATTTCTCAAACAAAGAACAGAAAGATAATTTTAAGGTCTATGTACTAGGTGATTCTTATGAAGATGCGCGGTTACATTTATCTGTGAGTACTTCAGATGGTCGATTGTTATACTCTAATTCTTGTGGTTTATACGATATGATGCTTACCCAATGTGACCTTGAAACTATGTCAAAAGAAGAAGCACTAAAAGAGCTGTTAGATAATTACTTTCATAACAGCTTTTCATCTCCAGCCATTGCAAAGGACCATAAATATGATACGATGTATTCATCCTGTTCAAAAGAGGTGTGGGAACGTCTTCAGAAGGATGAGGATATTATTGGTTTCTGCTTTGCATTAGAACACTCGGGAATATGTATTGCTTATGTAGACAATCAAGTGATAATTTATGAAGCGTGTTGCTGATAGAAAATGAATTTAACGTATGAGTTATCTTCCTATCTTGATTAATAGCAGGTTTGAAACATACTCTAATAAACTGCACTCAACACAAAATTGACAGTATCTGCTTGCTCTTTAAAATCAGTAGCGATTATTTCCAAGGAATAAGTAATTTTACCACTTAGGTTTTCATTATCATTAATAGGGAAAGTTGTACCTATAACATCGCTAATGCTAACCGGGTAAGAAAGTTCATCGTCGGATAAATCAATAATTCTTCCAAAGGATTGAATATTTCTATTATCACTGCTGAATTTATATTTTACGGAAGCTAACCCCACTTCTTCATTGATAACACCATCTAATGCGATCGTGAGATCTTGATTTTCATCAAGCAGGTCTGTAATGTCATACTCTTCATTTATAGGAACTACAGTAGGAACGTCGTTAATGACTAAATGATTTATGACAATTTCGGGAGCCTCATCTTTTTTGGCAATTAAAGAGAAATTAAAAGAAGAAGCATTTTCCCAGCTTTGATTCAGGTCTTTTACAAGCACATTTACACTGATTTCATCCCCCTCAACAGCATTTACCTTATCAAAGCTGAACAAGAAATATTCATCAAAAATTGTAGATAAATCTGTTTTTGTAACGCCTTCTAGATCAAAAGTAATAGGGGTTTCAGTAACATCTCCTTGAGTTCCGTTTCTTGATATTTCCAATCTTGCAGAATCTAACCCTCCTGTATCTTCAAAAATTAAACTGCTCAGATTAAATTCTTCACCAGGGAACAGTGGAACAATAAAACTAGCAGGAACACTAATGCCGGATTCTTCTTCAAAAGAAATCAGTTCAGCAGGAGTATTGTCACATAGTATTGTAATGTTTTCACTTAATGCCGTTGAGTTGCCAAACATATCTTCTACTACAAATTTCAGCTGATAAGAACCGTCTGTCAAATCATTAGGGATTGAGAAACTGTTTTGAAGTAAGGTTGCGGTACTTGTTGATTGACCATTGGCTTCAAAATAGGTTATTTCATTCTCGCCAATACCTGCACCTACTCTTTTTAAAGCGGCATTCTCGGTTACAAAAGCATTGATAATAACAACATCTCCTCTGCAGAATTGATTATTGTTTTGGTGTATTTCATTTTTTGACTGAACTGAAAAATCCGTTACTAAAGGAGCGATAGTGTCAGTATCAATATAAAAATAGGTGGTGTCTCTTATGATATTATCACTTGCATCTTTATTGCTGCTTTCAAATATATACTTACCCGTTTTGGCATGTAGAGGAACGATAAAAGTAGAATCAAACTGTAATAATCTTGCCGCTACATTGGTATAAGTAGTATCAAAAGAAAAGGATACCGTATCATTTTCACTTGGAGTCGATGTGATTAAAGATATTCTGACATTGGATTCCTCAATTAAAGCATTGTCTCTAAACATCACATTGATATGAAGAGAATCATAATAATAGTATACTTTATCGGCAATGATATTATTGCTTACCGTAGGAGAGAACTCATCTTCTAAGGCAATACAAGACAAAACAGCAGACAGCGTAACAATGAAAAGGAGAACTTTAGTTAGAAGTTTCATAAGAACATAGAATATTTTAGAGCATGCTTGGAATATATATTTTAGAAGTAAAAATTTTCCATTTTAGGTTGTGAGGCAATTAATTTCAGAGAAAATAGAGGTTCTATAGTTGATGAAATTAATAAACTCACGTTCTGAAAGGGTGAATTTTTATTAAAAGAGATGTTTCAAACATGCTCTTTTAGCATGCTCAAAACCAGAATATTCGTAAGAGTAGAAAGTTATTAAACACTTTTTTGTAGGGTGCTTTTTCACAGAAATAAGGTTGCAAGCATGTTTTCAGTCAGTTGGCAATTTAATAAATGTAAACAATAGTTCTGTGCGATGTTAAAAGAAATTGTTTTTTTTGAATTTAAAAAAGAAGAATGAAGAGAAGGTATTTTGCTTTTTACTATTAAAACAGGATATTTGGGTACCCGAATTGAACTTTCTGCAAAAATTACTCAAGCTTGTCAACTATTATGAATAAGACTCTTTATGTTACTCTGACTGGTTTATTTTGTCTTGTTACTGTGGTCCTTAAAGCTCAAACTACTCTTAATGTATCAGGTGCTACAGTTTCAAATAATTCAAACAGCATAACCACATCCATAGGTCAGGTTTTTGTTCAAATGGACGAAAACGATGATTATTCTATTTCAGAAGGGGTACTTCAGCCCTATGAAGTATTTGAAATAGAAATCCCTACCTCCAATTTAGATTGGGTCAATGAGCTGGAAATGAATGTGTTTCCTAATCCTGTGACACATTATTTAACCTTGAAAACCACTTCGCCAAAGTTATTAAGTGCTTCACTGCATACTGCTCAAGGACAGGAACTGACAAAACTAGATCAGTTTAATTATGAATCTAAATTACAATTGGAGAACTATCCAACAGGTGTATATATAGTACAAGTTTATCATGACAATACAGTTGTGAAAACTTTTAAAATCATTAAAAAATAATTGATTGCCGGTAACTTATCACATTTGTATCACGCTGTGTATTGTTGCCATGGGTTAAACCCCTACATTCATCTCAATAACAACAACTATGAAAACAATCTACATTCTACTTTTTCTACTAACAATTAGCTGGGGTGCTTACGCACAAGTGCCTCATTATATGAGTTATCAAGCCGTTGTTAGAACTGCTGATGGAGAATTAATTACAAACCAAAATGTTGGTGTACGTATCAGTATTCTTCAAGGTGAAATTACAGGAACAGCAGTGTATAGTGAAGTTCATTTTCCGTCAACTAACAATGCAGGACTTTTGACACTTGCTGTTGGAAATGGAAATCAAACGCTCGGCACTTTCTCAGAAATTGACTGGGGTGCTGATGTTTATTATATCAAAACAGAAATAGATCCGACAGGAGACGAGAATTATTCTATTACAACAACCTCTCAGATGATGAGTGTTCCGTATGCTTTGTATGCCGAAAGAGCAGGTAATACGGTTGTAGGAATTGATGGAGAAGATGGTGAAGATGGAGAGGATGGTGTTGGTATTGCTTCTACAATTTATGAGGGTGATGGAAAATTTACATTCAATTTTACGGATGGTACATGGTATACCACCCCAAGTTTACAAGGAGACAGAGGTTTGACAGCCTATGAAGTAGCGGTGATTAATGGTTATCAAGGAAGTGAACAGGATTGGGTAACAACACTAAAAGGAGATACCGGAAAATCTGCTTATGATCTAGCAGTGGAAGCAGGTTTTGTGGGGACAGAAGCAGAATGGGTAACATCATTGAAAGAAGCGAAAGATGGAGAGAATGGTCAATCGGCTTATCAAATAGCAGTGACAAATGGTTTTGTAGGAACAGAAGTAGAGTGGTTAGCATCTTTAAAAGGAGATGAAGGTGTAATAGGAGCAACTGGAGAAGAAGGAAAATCTGCTTATGCTGTAGCAGTAGAAAATGGCTTTGTTGGGAGTGAAAGCGAATGGTTAACGTCCTTAAAAGGTGATAAAGGAGATACAGGTGAAACCGGAAAATCCGCGTATGATTTAGCCGTAGAAGAAGGCTTTGTAGGAACAGAAGCGGAATGGGTAACATCATTGAAAGAAGCGAAGGATGGAGTTGATGGTCAATCTACCTATGAAGTAGCCGTTTCTCAGGGCTTTGTAGGTGATGAATCCGCTTGGTTAGCTTCTTTGAATGGCAGTGATGGAGCAACAGGTTCAACAGGTGCTACTGGTGCTTCCGCTTATGAAGTTGCTGTTTCTGAAGGTTTTGTAGGTGATGAAGCAAGTTGGCTATTATCGTTGAAAGGCTTAAAAGGTGACAAAGGCAATAAGGGTGATAAGGGAGACAAAGGCGATAAAGGTGACAAGGGTGATCAAGGAAATGTTGGTTTAACCGGATCAACAGGTCAAACCGCGTATGCTTTAGCTGTTTCTGAAGGTTATGTAGGTGATGAAGCAAGTTGGCTATTATCCTTAAAAGGAGACAAAGGCAATAAGGGTGATAAGGGAGACAAAGGCGATAAAGGTGACAAGGGTGATCAAGGAAATATTGGTTTAACCGGATCAACGGGTCAATCTGCGTATGCTTTAGCTGTTTCTGAAGGTTTTGTAGGCGATGAAGCAAGTTGGCTATTATCGTTGAAAGGCTTAAAAGGAGACAAAGGCAATAAGGGTGATAAGGGAGACAAAGGCGATAAAGGTGACAAGGGTGATCAAGGAAATGTTGGTTTAACCGGATCAACGGGTCAATCTGCGTATGCTTTAGCTGTTTCTGAAGGTTATGTAGGCGATGAAGCAAGTTGGCTATTATCGTTGAAAGGCTTAAAAGGTGATAAGGGCGACAAAGGCGATAAAGGTGACAAGGGTGATCAAGGAAATGCTGGTTTAACCGGATCAACAGGTCAATCTGCGTATGCCTTAGCTGTTTCTGAAGGCTTTGTAGGTGATGAAGCTAGCTGGTTATTATCTTTAAAAGGTGATAAGGGAGATATAGGTTCAACAGGGGCTACTGGTGCAAATGGACTCTCAGCGTATCAAATTTGGCTTGGAGAAGGAAACTCTGGTACTGAAGCCGATTTCCTTCAAAGCTTAGAAGCGACAGATACGAACCTTTCAGAAAGTGAAGTAGATGGATTTGTAGCAAACAATGGTTATATCGTAAACCCAGGTAGTGAAAGTGCGAATTATGTATTAAGTACTGATGGAAGTAGTAATTATTCTTGGGTTACAAATGCTATAACTGCAAACAATGGTTTAGCGTCATCAGGCAGTAATATACAATTAGGAGGAAATCTATCAAGTAACACCACAATCGGAACAAATGGAACTCATACTTTAACACTTAATGCCACTTCAGGAGGAGCAATTAGAATAAGAACCCCGAATGAAGGAACTGGCAAATATCTTAAAAGTATTTCTACGAACGGGGTGGTTGATTGGACTGTTCCAACTTTATCAGAGTTTATACTTAATGCAAATAACAAGGCCATAACAAATTTGGCTGTACCTACTAATAATTTAGATGCTGCCAATAAAAGTTATGTGGATACTGAAATTGGGGCCATCAGTTATAATGATTTAAATGATCTGCCTGTTCTTATCACTGGTGTTCAGGGAGGTAATGGTATGACAGGTAGTATTACTGGAGGTGTCGGAACATTAAATGTAGTAGCAGATAATGGCTTGACTACATCAGCGAATAGAGTACAACTAGGAGGACCTTTAACAGCAAATACAACAATTACTGCAGGAGTAAATAATTTTGATATTGATTTGAGTGATGGAAATTTTAAAGTAATGAACAGTACTACATCAAAAACAGTTCTTTTTGTTAATGGAAAAGATGTAGGTATTGGTACAAACAAACCAAACTCATCTGGTGGTACAAATTTAAATATACATGCTGATGGTAGTACCGATGCTTGGACTACTTATTCTACTGCTGGATCATCAGACCCTTTCCAAATAGGTATGAATTCGGGTGGTAATGCCGAAATACGTAATATTAATAATGCCCCTATAACCTTTAAAACCAATAATATTGAAAGATTAAAAATTACATCTAATTCTAACTCAGGAGCAGTTAGAGTAAAACATGGTTCAGGTGGTATTGAAGATGGTGATGGATTTTTAATAGAACGTGATAATGGTTCTCGTTGGACATATTATATTAATAATGCAGGGGATTTAACCTTATGGAGTAATGATTCAGGTACTGACGTTAAAAGGCTTGAAGTGGAAGCTAATGGTAATTTGCGAATTGGAGGTAATTTGAGTCAAGGCGATTCATTTTCTGATAGACGATTAAAAGAAAATATTGATACTCTAAATACCTCAATCGATGCTATTATGCAATTGGGCGTATATACATATAATTACATTAAGGATGCAGACAGTATAAGACATTATGGATTTATGGCTCAAGAAGTAATGCAGTATTTCCCTGAGAATGTATGGGTAGCTGATGATGAAGGCCACTATGCTTTAAATTACAGACACATGGTTCCTGTATTGACAAAAGCAGTACAAGAACAGCAAGAGATGATTGAAGATCTTGAGAAAAAGAATAATGATCTGGAACAAAAAATGAAAGATCTAGAGGCGAAAGCCGAAGCAAATGCACTTCAAAATGAAAAAGTAAATGATCTCTTCTTAAAATTAGAAGCAAGAATTCAAGAACTTGAAAATGCGAATGCTAGTTTAGAGCAAAAGTAATAGCGGATTCAAAAATAGAGTTTCTCTTTTAAAGAAATAAAATTAAAAAAGAATAGCCTGTGTAGTATTTATTCACAGGCTATTTGTACTTACAAAGCTTTTAATTTTAGTGGTATTGACAATGGAGTTAATCTAAACTAAGCCACAGGAACTTCATTTTTTGCTTCTTCTTTCTTCAGTTGACTATTAAAATAATAAGAAGATAAAACAAGCAACAGACCAATACCTGCAGGAAGAGCCTCTCCATCATTGATGTTGATATGTGCACCAATAGCAAGCACTATATCAAAGAAAAAGCCCGCGTAAGCCCATTCTTTTAATTTTGGACTGATATTGCTCCAAATCGCGATTAAACCTAAATACTTGGCAACAGCCAAAGGATAAATGATAAAAGTAGGGAACCCTAGTTTACCGAAAACTTCACTTACCATTTCATATTGTGCAAGGTACATTGTAGCACTCATTAGCATTAAAGCAGTAAGTAAACCTGTCGTAATTCTGTATAATATTTTTGTTGTTTTCTGACTCATAGTGAACAAAGTTTTCTTTAGTGATAAAACAAATGTAATGTAAATATTTTACATGGAAAATATTTACAAGTTTATTTTTTATATATTTGTAAAAAAAAGTGTGATATGGCAAAAATAGACGACGTTGTAAAAACGAAATTTACAAGTGAGAAACACAGGTTTGTCACCAATATGATATATACCGCTAACTGGATTCAGAATCAGTTTGTAGATTTTTTGAAGCCTTTTGGGATTTCACCTCAGCAATTTAATGTTTTAAGAATTTTGAGAGGGGCAAAAGAAGAATGGGTGACCATGAATGACATTAAATCATTGATGATTGATAAGGCACCGAACGCTACTAGACTTTCTGACAAATTATTGGAAAAAGAATTCGTAAAACGAAAAAGAAGTGAGACGGACAGAAGAATTGTTTATCTATCCATTACTAAAAAAGGATTGGCACTATTAAAAGGAATAGACGACAATCAGGAGATGTTTAGTATGGATCGATTTAAGGATATTTCAGAAGAAGAAGCAAAGCTGTGCAGTGAAATTATTGATAAGCTAAGAGATCTGTATTAGACATTAAGGTAAATTGGCCTGACCTCATTAATGAATCTGTAAATATCATTTTCTGAAGCAGTTTCAATTTCTAAAACGGCTCCTTTCCAATTAGGTAAGTTTTTCCATCTTCCTACTTGGAGAGGAGTAAGTAAATCATAATTAATAGAATATCCATTCAGCCCGTAAGCCGAAAAGTAAAAATAAGGGGCATTGCAAACAGTGTCTTTCATTGCTAATCCAAAACCAATTCCTATATTTTCATTTACCTCCGTATAAATGCCAGTATCAAAATGGTGGGGCCATATTCTGATTTCACTTTTCAGTTGAAGGTTTTCTAATAATTCCCCACATACATTAAAAGCAATTTTTCTCCATTTTTTCCAGTCTTCAATACCTTTATGATGGAGTGGTTCATATTTTTCATTCAAGAATGAATACGCTGTGATATCAAAATGTAATATCTGTTGAAAAGCTTCAAAATTAAGATGGTACTGATCACAAAATGGCTTAAAAGAGTGTTCTATTTCCACCTGATTTTTACCAATAGCCTTATTTTCAAATATCACTTTCCATTGTGAATCATACACGAGAAATGTAAGAGAATCAAGATGAAAACCTATTATCACTTTCCCCTTTTCCGTATCAAACCAACGGCCTAATATTCTGTTCCCAATACAATCATACTGAAGGTTGGTGTGACTGTCATCCTCTTTTTTGGGAACAAAAGTGCGGTTGAATTTTGCAATAATTTGAGATAATTGATGTAGTTTTTGGTCTACGCTGTTATAATGTTGTATCATAAGAAATAGTTTTTAGTCAATTTAAGAATTTCATCTCAGATTCCTGCTTTGTAATCATAAATTTCATTAAAGAGTGAAACAGACTCTTGATGAATTGGTACATTACGTTACAAACCTTATTTCAATACCAAATCTTATCCGCAATGAAAAAGTTCATTTCCTTACTATTATTCATCTTAATTACTTCAATCACAGCCTTTGCTCAAACTGATATAGAAGGTACTTGGGATATGAAGAAAGACGGCACAATTGTCACCATCAAAAAAGCAGATAGCATTTTCGAAGGATTTGTAATATCTACAGAAAGTGAAGCAGATATCGTCGGCAAAAAAGTAATTAGAGATATTAAACCAACAAAAAATGGTTTTGAAGGAGAAATCTATGCTATAAAGCTGGATAAATGGCTGGAAGCGAAATTTAAACCCGACGGTGATATTATGGAAGTGAAAGCATCCCTTGGTTTTGTAAGCAGGACAATGGAGTGGGATCGGAAATAAAGGATAAAGACAAAAGATAATTGGAAGCCGAAATGCAGAGATGTGTTTCGGTTTTTTGTTTTACAGCATCACTAATTTTCTAGATGTAGATTCCTATTCAAGATTTTTATTCAATGTAATATAACATTATTCAAATCTCTCTTGATTATTCGATCGATTGATTATTTTATTATAAATAATAGGGTTTTGAACGATTTCTTGCACACTTAATAGTGTATCTCTCGTATAAAAAATCTATCACATACATTAGCGAGATTTATTATAATTAATAATGATCAGAAAAGACTTCAAGTAAGTCTCTAGAATTGACTTTACAATGCAAGAAATTTTACCCTCAGATGTCAAAACATATCGTGACATCTTGAAATACAACAACAACCTATTTATTCCTTTTAGAGAGAATGCTTTAGGTCAGAAAGAGTATTTAAATATTCTTCAGGTCAAAGTAGATCTTCTAAAAGACGAAATATACAAATACAGAGGTGATCTGAATGAAGATGAAAACGATCAACTCAACGTAATAGGCAAAAGACTACAGGAAGTACTTTTGAGAGAGAAAGTATTTACCGTCGAAGAGACGCCTTTAGCCGGAAAGTATTTTGTCACTTCTTCCCCTTTCAACGAAAATCTCATTTCTATAGCCACAGTGCTTGAGGCATTTTGTCCAAAAGCAAGTTTTTATAATCAAATCAATAGTGGTGGATCAAGTAGAAGTTATGACAGCGGTATTCAATTTCAGATGAATCCAAATTTTTCCGCTTATGCAGAAGATGAAATCATAGACTTACGGAACGACTATCACAAATCGGAATACCTTGGCATTCACTTAGAGACCGGTACATTTATCAAAGTATCCAAAAAAGACGGACTGTATCATTACTTGAAACTGCTAGAGGCAATATCTGATATTCAGCCTTTACAATTGGAGTACTCAGTAAAAGGGAAAGACGTTAGCCACAAAGGAAAAATCACAGATCCAGCATACATCTCATTAACGAACAAGTATGCTACAGCGATCTATAATTCGTACTCTGATGACTCCCTCCAATTCCATATCAACCTAAATTCAACCTCATTCTTTGAAGTATTATTTCAAGGTATTGATCTCCTATCAGCATCACATCAATCAGGAAAAATACATGGTAACTTTTATGCCGGTTGTATCGATTTCATAGAGAATCAATGGACCCTAAAAGATAGTCTAGGTTTGAATAAAGGAGCGATCTCCCCATCAAAATACGACAAATATTTCGCCCCCGAACAATTGCTTTTAGCCGAGTTAGACGAAAGAACAGACATCTATTTTATCGGCTTAGTCATCCTCAATTACATAGGTGCACAGCAATACGGCAAAACTTCTGATTACTACATCCCCGATACAAAAGGCAGAGTACGGCATCAAATCCTATTAGATGATCCCCATGTTTTCATCTCTCCGAAATCTAAAATATTTCAGGATGGAACCGAAAGCAAAACGAAGTGGAGAGCCTTCTTGGAGCGTTGCCTCGCTTTTGATAAAAACGACAGATTTAACTCAGTAGAAGAGCTGAAATCGGAATTATCCATGCTATTAAAGGATTATCCGATTAATAAAGTGGACCAACGTTCTTTAGCTTCTTTGGGGTTGATGACGGATGTTGCTTTGCTGGAAGGTGAGGTGGTTTATGGGTATGATGTGTGATTAGAATAATAATAAACTCTAAATAGTTTTTAACAAAACAGTTTTTGATAGGGTATTGTCACTCCAATTTCACTTTTGTTTGTAAAGGTGAAATTCCCTTAAAAATATTGATTGAGATCTAATTATCTAAATATATAACAATGAATACTAAGTCATATTTCTCTGATATCAGAGAAAATATAGTTGCTACTTTATCCGAGGCAAAAGATGAAATACTCATCGCCGTTGCCTGGTTCACAGATCCTATAATTTATGAAGCTCTTGAGAAGAAAGTTAACAGTGGTGTGAAACTACAGTTGATAATTGCAGACAACGAAGATAACAAAAGGTTAGACTTTGATAAGTTATCTAATATTGGTGCAAACATCACAAAAATCGGAAGAGATTATGGAATAATGCACCATAAGTTTTGTGTGATTGATTCTAAAATACTCATCAATGGCTCTTATAACTGGACCGTTAATGCATCAAAAAATAATAATGAAAATATTATGGTCATCAGAGAGGATGATCAATTAATTGAAGATTACAAAAAACAATTTTATAATTTATTAGAGGAGGTGAAAACTTTAAATGAAAATATAGAGGTTACTGAACCTATTTCAGCGAAAGAGGAAATTGTAATACAGCAACCTAAAACTGATAAATTTGAGGAAGACATTAAAGATTTAGACTTTGAATGGAATTTATTTATTAACAGCCAAGTCAAAGAAATCGATGAGGAGGAACTCTTTAACCTTGGTTATAAAAGAGCAGAAGAAAACCATGGAGATCCTCAAATTATCAAAGAAGAACTAGATGTGTTGTATTCAAAATTATTGAATGATACACAGACAGATACTGGTTTAAAGGATAAGTTTAGACATAAAATTGAAGAGCGAACAAACTTCACAATAAATTATATTACTGAAGAGATTGATGGAAAACTCAATGAACTCGAAGTAGAAAAAGTTGCAACAGAAAATTCTGTAAAAAGAAAAATTACAGAAAAGGACGGAGAGATAAAGACATTAATTGGTTCTCAAGATCAGATTAAGGAAGAAAAAGTTCCTTTGATTGAAAAGAGGATAGAACAAACAAAAGATAAGATAGAGGGGCTTGAAGAATCTATTATTGAGATTGAGTCAAAAAAGTTTAAATTTCAAAAGAAACTGATTATTCCAATTTGTTTATTGATTTTGACATCGATTTATATGTGGGTCTTTTATGGATCTACATTATATACGATTGTTCATGGTTTAGCAGATGCACAAGTAGCAATTGATATGGGAGGTAATGCTAATATTTCTGTATTTAATATTAATGCTTTTCCAGATGCAATTGAAAAAGGGTTTATGGCTTTTGTTATTATAAGCTTATTTCCTTTTTTACCTATGACAGCCGCTTATTTATTTGAAAGTTTAAAAGGTTTTCAAAAATACTTTACACTTGCTTTTGTGTTTATAATTGATGTGTTAATGGCTTACCAAATAGCTAAAACAATGCATATAGTAAATTATATGAATGGTGATACAGTTCAAAAATGGCCTGAAGATTTTATAGATATTTTTGTGTATTGTATTGTTGACTCTCACTTTTGGTTTGTGATTTTTATGGGCTTTATGTCTGCATTGTTGTGGGGTTTCTTATATCAAACGATCACTCCAGAAATATCTCACAAAAAGCAGGCAAGTAAGCTGGAAGAAAATAAGAGAAATAAGCAAGAGGAGAAGTTAGAAGGTTTAGAAAAAGATTTAGAGGCAGAAGAAGATAAATATTCAGCGTTACATCAATCATTGTTGGTTTCAAAAAGTGAAAAATCGATTCTTGAGGAAGAGTATGACTTTATCCCTAAGACTTTCATTTCTAAAAAAACGAAATTAGAAGAGTTAAAGAAACTCAGAATTAAAAAAGTGTCAGACAGAAAAGAGGCAATTCTTCACTTTCTTGAAAGGGAACATTTACCTGTGTCTATTTCTTCATTAAAACATCGTTTTGGAATGCTAAAAGCAGGATGGAACAAGTTTCTTAAAGATGTTTATTCAGAAAAGATCGCTAAAGAAAAAACAGCTGATTTAGATGAAGTAACAGAAAAGTGGCTTACTGCAAAAAATAACGATTTAACAAGTGAATTTAACCTTACCTACTAATCAAAATGAAAAAGATCTTATTGTTTATGTTTCTTGTGTTACCTTTTATTAGCCAAGCACAAAAAATAGAAGAAAATTACAACATATTAATTGTTCCTGATCTTTCTAATCGAATTGATCCAAGTATTCATAAAAAGCCTTATACTGATACAGAAATAGTATCGGTCATATTGGATATTTTTGCATACACTGATCAAAATGGTTTACCAAAAGGATTATATAAGAGTGGAAATAGGAATAAAAATCAAAAAGATAGGATATCAGTTAAAGCGATTAATAATACATCACTTTTTACAGACCTAAATAATTCTATGATTATAGATCTTGGAGAGTTTGATAAAAGTCAAGCACAAAGAATTGAGTTTTTAAATGGGAATGCGACATATACGATAAATGATGCGAAGAAGAATTTTCTAAATGCTTATCAAAAAATGAATGATATAGCTTTAAAAAATCAGGCAGGGGCAGATATGTGGCAATTTCTACAAAATGGAGTTGATAAGCATGATTTTAAACTTACTAATCCTATGAAAAGTAAATTTATTGAAGATCAATCTAAAAATATTTTCATAATCTTTACTGATGGGTACATTGAAACAGGCTATTGTGACACCAAAAAGAAATCAGCCCCTTATTTAACAAATAAAATGGTCAATAACTTTAGGAACGCTTTCTTGAATAGAACGGATAAATCATTAAGCATGAAAGAATTTTTTAAGAAAAATGGTTACGGCATAGAACCTGTAAAAAATCCTGTCTTGGCTGATTGTAAAGTTATTGTGGCAGAAATGTATGATAGGTCTATCAATGCAAATGGTATTGCAACAAAGAATCCTACAGACATGGAAATATTGAAATTATTCTGGAGTGATTTTCTAGAAAAATCAGGCTGTAAAGATTATCATCTTGTTCCAATACAAAATGATTTGAATAGATATAAGGTGTTGTTTGAAGATTACTTACAATAAAAAATGTCATGAGGGGAAAACATTGGTTAATCGCCATTTTGATAAATTTTATTGGATTGGTATCTAATGCACAAGATTTGAGTGAAAGCCACATCAATTATTTAAAAGTACAGATAAGAAATAGTTCAGAAGCAAGAGCACTTTTAAGAGTATTGAATTTATCGACAAGTAATCGTCATAAGATTCAAGCAGAATATGAATTAGATATATATTTAGTTGATCAATTACTTAAAAAATTGATTGCCGAAGAAGAATATCCTAGAAGGAGTAATAGAGCAACAACTATTCTTGAAGCGGAATATGATTTACTATTGAATAAGTATTATAACAAGTTGATGGCTATGCTCCCTGAATCATATCAAAAAGAAAGCTTAAAAAAATCACAGAGAGCATGGATAAAATTTAGAGATATTGAGAAAGAAACTATGTCAAATATTAATCTTTATGATCCAAATACTCTTTTCATTGGTACTATATGGTTAGATACACATAATTTTATGAAATCAGATTTAACCTTAAAAAGGTTGAAAGACTTTTATGATTATATGGAAAATTATTATATGAGGACTGAAGGTATATAATAGTGAAGTATCAATGGTTAAGACAAGCCGAAACATTCCCACAATGTCTCGGTTTTTCTTTTATCTAATCACCCTCTCCTATACTCATTAGGCGTCAAATGATAATTTTTCTTGAATAGAGTAGAGAAATATCGTCCTGATGTGAAACCACAGAAATAGGCTATTTCGGTGATTGTTTTATCCGGCTGTTCCTTTAGGCATTTTTTAGCCAATTTGAGCCTGAGATCAGTCAAATATTTTATCGGAGTTTGGTTGGTAATTTCCTTGAACATTTCAGTGAAGCGAGTTACGCCAAGTCCGGTTGCCAATGCCATTTCGTTGGTAGTCCAAGGGTCGTGTGCGGTTTCTTGAAGTTCATTGATGAAAAGCTGAACGCTTCTTTGGCTATCGGTCAATTCAGGATGAAGCTTTACGCTTCCAGCATCGAATAAATCTAGTAATAATAAAAGTAATTCGTTGACGGTATGACGTAATTTGGAAGCGTTACTGCCGTCGATGTCAGAGTTGATCAATTGTCCGAATTTTATAAAACAGTTTCTGATTTGTGTATTGCCTTTAAAAAGCGGTTGTTCGTTTTGACGAAGAAATACGGTAAGTCTATTCAAATCATTTTCAGTCAAAACAATCCAATCCGGCCAAGTCCATTCTTGATGCGGTTTTCTAACTCCCACATCCAAAATAAGCCAATACATTTTGCCTGCACCCACATGAGGGTTTCCGACCTTATGTGATTGCCACGGCCTAGAGATTGTCATATCGTTAGCAGTAAGCTGTAAATCACAATCTTTCAAGCTGTAAGGCATATTGCCTCTTTCTAAAAAGTGAATTTCAATTCCCTCGTTTCTATGCCAATCCAATCCCCAATCTTGCTCGCCATTACCATCCCAATACCCTACGGAGTTTAACCCCGTCACATCATCGGGCAGTCGTTTTCCAGGGTAGGTAAATTTAGAGAGTGCATTGTATTTAATCTTTTTTCTTTCCCCTGCATTGACCAAACTTTGGCATGTATCTGCGTAATATATTTTGGAACCTTCCTTAAAAGGTTGAATGATCATTGTTCAATTTTTTTCAGTGTATAAATCTTAACATATTTAGAGCCGTAATTTAATAACTTTAAGACGGAAAGATTTAATCATCTATAATTAAAAAATGAAATGAAACTTATAAATAATTATTTTTTACTCACACTAATTTTTTCAGTAACTACACTTCCTTCTTTTGCACAATCTGATTTTAAGATCACAAAGAACTTTCAAGCATTATTAGACAAAGATTTATCCTATTGGGAGCTGTTTGTTGGCGTGCCTCATACTTCGGTTGAATTGGAAGGGCATCCCAAAAGTGAAAATGTGCATGTGGGCAAACCTTTAGGCTTAAACAACGATCCTAAAAAAATAATGACGGTTTCTGAAGAAGATGGAGAACTTATATTAAATGTTTCCGGAGAAATCTATGCTGGTTTAACTTCCAAATATGAATTTGGTAATTATCACTTAAAAGCATTATTCAAGTGGGGAGAGAAAAAGTGGGCACCTCGTTTGGATAAAAAACGTGACAACGGAATTCTCTATCATTGTCATGGGGAACATGGTGCATTTTGGAATGTTTGGATGTCTAGCCTTGAACTTCAAATTCAGGAACATGATATGGGCGATTTTGTAACGCTAGTCAATGCAAGGGCAGAGGTGAAATCGAAAAAAGGAAAGCATGGTTATAAAGTAACTGGAGTTGATGATGAAGTGATTCAATATGGAGGAAAAGGAAATCCGGGGTATTGCCACATCACAGAACATAATGAAAAACCCAACGGTGAGTGGAATTTAGTTGAGGTGATTTGTGTGGAAGATCAGAGTATTCATATTGTCAATGGTAAAGTGGTGATGGTAGTGAAAAATGCTCGAAAAGCGGTGAACGGAAAGGAAGAGAAATTGACTGAAGGAAAAATTCAATTACAATCAGAAGGTGCAGAGGCTTATTTCAAAGATATTCAGATTAAGTCGGTCAATAAGTTTCCAAAGAAGTATAAGAAGGCGATTACTCAAGGATAATTCATAAACGAAGTAAACTATGCTGACAAGAATTAAAATAATAATTGTAAGTCTGCTTATCCTTTTAGGCTTACACGGTTATGCTCAAAATGAAGAAAAAGAGGCGTTGCCTTCCTTGAAAGGCAAAAAAGTATTGATCGTTTACGGTGGATGGAAAGGTCATAAACCAAAAGAGTATGTTGATAAGATAGTGCCTCTTTTGGAAGCTCAAGGTGCAAAAATTACGCTTTCAGATTCATTGGGGGTATATACCCAAGAAAAGGTAATGAAAGAGACGGATTTAATTATTCAGTCTTGGACGATGGATAAAATATCTAAAGAGCAGGCAAAAGCTTTAACTACTGCTGTAAAAAACGGGACAGGTTTTGCCGGTTGTCACGGCGGTATGGCAGATGCTTTTCGTAATGATGTAGAATATCAATATATGGTGGGAGGTCAATGGGTCGCTCATCCTGGTAATAAACGGGATTATCAAGTCAATATTACAGCCAAAAATGATCCTGTTGTCAAAGGCTTAAAAGATTTTAGCGTAAGTACGGAACAATATTATATGCATGTTGACCCTAATGTGAAGGTATTAGCTACTACAACTTTCAGTGGAGAACATAATTCATGGATTAAAGGTGCGGTCATGCCTGTAGCTTGGAAGAAGTATTATGGAAATGGAAGAGTGTTTTATCTTTCAATCGGTCATGCTCCTGAAGACTTTGATGTGGAACCTGCTTTGAAAATATTGATGAGAGGTTTTCAGTGGGCAGGCGGAAGCAAGTACAATGCTTCAAAAAATTTAGTGGAACCTATCTATGCCACCTCTTATGGTGAGTGGGAGAATTTGATAGATAAAGATTTATCGAAATGGGATATTTTTATGGGTGCTCCTCATACCAAAACGGATATCGAAGGGTATGAAAAATTTGATGATGTAACGAAGGGAACACCTATTGGTTTAAATAAGGATCCCAAAAATGTATTTTCTGTGATTAATGAAAATGATGAAGAGGTACTGAAAATCACAGGTGAGATTTATGCAGGATTAGTAACAAAAAAGGAATACGAGAATTATCATTTGAAGTGGGAGTTTAAGTGGGGTGATAAAAAATGGGCTCCTCGATTAAACCACAAACGAAACAGTGGGGTGCTTTACCATAGTATTGGTGATTATACTGATTTTTGGAACGTTTGGATGACTTGCCTTGAATGTGAAGTGCAAGAAACAGATTGTGGTGATTTTATTACTTTGGGTAATGTCAGAGCGGAGTGTCCAGCGGAAAAAATTGAAAAAAAATATCATTTCAAACCTGGAGCAGACCCCGTTCATCTAGCGTGGGCAAAGGGTTTTGAGACCGGAAGATGTTTCAAACCGGGGAATCCTGAAAAACCTCATGGAGAGTGGAACACTATGGAGATTCTTTGTATTGGTAAAAAGAATATCCATGTGCTCAATGGAGAAGTAGTGATGGTCGTTTTAAATCCAATTGCAAATATAAGTGGGGAGTGGCAGTCGATGGAAAAAGGTAAAATTCAGCTTCAATCAGAAGCGGCTGAAGTTTATTACAAAAACATCAAAATAAAATCGATAACCCAATTTCCTGATAAGTATAAAAACGATGCAGGATTAGAATAACAATAACAATCGAATAGATTTATTACCCAAACTTTACAGACCGAAACATTCCCTCAATGTTTCGGTTTTTCTTTTATACCAAACTAATGAATACATGTTGTAGATGAAATTGTGTAGCACTTTATTTTGAAATTGGTATTACTTACAATCTATAAATTCTGTATCTTAAAGAACACAAACTAAATCACCCTATAAAAATGAACATTCAAGATATTAAAAACTTCCCTTCTCAAAAAGGACGTATTGCTATTGTGACAGGTGCCAATATTGGTTTGGGATTAGAGACGTCCCGATTTTTTGCTTTGAAAGAAATGAAAGTTATTCTGGCTTGCAGGAATATGCAGAAAGCGGAAAGTGCCATGCAGGATATCAGAAAAACAGTTCCTAATGCTGATCTATTGGCTATGCCGCTTGATTTGAGTGATCTCGAATCGGTAAGGAGTTTTGCTCAGTCTTATACCGAAAAGTTTGATTCACTTGATTTACTGATCAATAATGCTGGGATTATGGTGCCTCCATTTTCCAAAACGAAAGACGGTTTTGAGAGTCAGATGGGAGTAAATTACTTCGCTCACTTTTTATTGACTGGACTGCTTTTACCACTGTTGGAAAAAACAGAAGGGTCAAGAATTGTGGCGCTGGGAAGTATGGCGCATAAAAGCGGAAAGATAGATTTTGATAACCTGAATGCGGAGAAAAGTTATTCTAAATTTGGAGCCTATAGTATGAGTAAGCTGTCTTGTATTATGTTTGCTTACGAATTACAGAGGCGCCTGAATGCACATAATTATCAGGTGAAAGCTGTGGCGGCGCATCCTGGAGGATCAATGACTAATTTGATGCAGCACATACCGAGTTTTATGGTGTTTCTGATGGAGAATTTGTTTTCTGGAATGTTCAATACAGCACAGATGGGTGCATTGCCGACGGTTTATGCAGCTTTGGGAGAGGATATCAAAGGAGGAGACTATACAGGACCTGATGGTTTTAGAGAAGTTAAAGGCAAAAATGCGATCAAAGTACCTTCCACAGATTATTCTCACAGGGAAGATTTAAGCAAATTATTATGGGATGAATCAGAGCGGTTGACACACTTTAACTATTCGTTCTGATAATTTTTTATACTTTTGCAATCCTTTTATCAGAATTGAGGGGGAAAAGTGTTGATAACTTTTTTGTTTTGAAGGTTTCACAGTCCTTGTTTTTAAAAAGTTGTCAACATATAAGGCTTAAGAAGTTTATTTTTGGTACTTAAGTCGCTAAAGACGAAAGAGGTTTTCAACATTATATTCACTGTCCACATGATTTGTGAATAAATAATGAGTGAAAACCTCCTTTTTTTAAAAACTTATTAGCAGATGTTGATAAAGTTTGGTTAGAACAAAGAGATTTACCTTTTTAAATCATTATTCTATTCCAAAGCTTGATCGAATTAATTAAGGTTGGGCTGAGGAGTCAATCTCAAATAAGGCTTGACCTCAGTATAACCTTTCGGGAAGATAGCAGGAATGTCCTCTGTTTTTACAGCAGGAACAACCACACAGTCATCTCCATTTTCCCAGTTTGCAGGTGTTGCCACTTTATGGTAAGCTGTCAATTGAAGAGAATCAATCACTCTCAATAGCTCATCAAAATTTCTTCCTGTTGATGCAGGGTAAGTAATAATCAGCTTTACCTTCTTGTCATTTCCAATCACAAATACAGAACGTACAGTCAATTTGCTATCTGCATTGGGGTGAATCATATCATACAATTCAGAAACTTTTCTGTCTTCATCCGCAATGATCGGGAAGTTAACCGTAGTGTCCTGAGTTTCGTTGATATCATTGATCCAGCCTTTGTGAGATTCCAAACCGTCTACACTTAGTGCGGCTACTTTGACATTTCTTTTGTCAAATTCTGCTTTGTACTTAGCTACAGTTCCTAGTTCTGTAGTACAAACTGGTGTGTAATCGGCAGGGTGAGAAAAAAGGATTCCCCATCCTTCTCCAAGCCATTCATGAAAATTGATTTCCCCTTCAGTTGTTTGAGCCGTGAAATCGGGTGCAACATCACCCAATCGAATAGTTGCCATGTTATTAAATAGTTTATGGTGTATAAATAAATACGCACATCGCGTACTAGAATGCATGTTGGAAATAGTGGAGCAATGCTCTAATCAGATACAATTTAAAATTTTAAAATAAATATTTAAAATCAATAGGGGTTTTCATTCTCTTTTTCCCTTCTAAAAGTGAACATGGAAACTAAATAAATATAACAATGAAATATAGAAGCAATTTTATCGCAGTGATTTGTTTTTCAATTTTCGCTTTTGTGGCATTTAACTCAGTTGAAAAACCAAATGCAAAAAAAGATATAAGAAATAACCATGAATGGGATCAAGTTGAAGAAATCGTAGTAGGGCGTTGGGTGACGGATGCTTTTGAGATACCAATGGTTAGTGAAGAAGTGAAAAATTTATATCCTTATATCTCTGACAGCTCATTTAATTATATGATAAAAGCACAAGGTCATATATTGTCAGATCTTTATCCACAAGATGATCAAGAATTTTATACTGAGCAGGAAAATTTAGTAAAAGTTGTGGAGTCTTTAGGAGTGAAAGTAAGAAGACCTGATGAGTTAGAGGTACACTCTATTGCCACTTCTCAGCCTTACTCTAGAGATCCAATCATTACAATAGGTAATAAAGTAATTATTGCTAACATGAACTTGGAGGCTCGTAGATTAGAAACTGCAAACTATAGAAGAATTGCGTTGGACTTGGCTAGAAACTACAACGGTGAAGTTGTGAATATGCCTGCCAACAAAGCAGGTTTACACGAAGATAACATCTACTTAGAAGGTGGAGACGTATTCGTAAACGGTAAAGAAATTTATGTGGGTCTTTCAGGTAACGCTTCCAACCAAGCAGGTGTGGAGTGGTTGCAGAAAGAACTAGGTAATGACTATAAAGTACATGGCATCAAATTACAACATCACGTATTGCACTTAGATTGTGCTATGATGTTATTAAACGATCACCAAGGTGTGGTTTGTAAAGATGATTTCGTTGACTTCGACGCATTGCCTGAATCATTAAGAAATTATGAGTGGGTGGAGGTAAAGCCTGAACAAGCTCAACTCATGGCAACAAATGGTATGGTGATCAATGATCATACTGTAATTGTTACAAATGCATTTCCTGAAGTAAGTAAAAGAATCAGAGCTTTCGGAATCGACGTAATTGAGATTCCATTTAGAAAAGCCAATTACTTCGGAGGCGGTATTAGGTGTAGTTATCAACCTATCTACCGTCAATAATTTTCTGAGTTTATTATTAATGATGTTACTAACGAGGTGTGATTTTCATACCTCGTTTTTTGTGTTTTTTAATTTTTGATGAAGTAGAGAAACTTTTCTTGGTCATTTTCCATAGTGACAATTTCTTACATAAGTTTCCATTTGAGTCATCATGTTTTCAATTTTTCAGCTTTAACAATACCATTTTACCGAAGTAAATATTCATTAAAATGGTATTATTCATTGATGAAATCCATTCAATTTCAATTGAAAACAAATGTGAATACGGAAAATTTGTTAAGTTTAAATGTAACTTATGGAATAATTTATATAACATAATCAATGAATTGCTATAAAAATAACGTCATGATTTGCAGTACTAAATTCTTTCACAAACCTTTGCAATGCATTAAATAAATTAAACAATTAAAAATAAAGGAAACTTCAATTTTTAAAAAATGATATAATTTACTAGAACATATTCTGAGCGAACTATTGTGAATTTCAAAATCACACATTTTAAATATTAAAATCCTTGAATCTATCTTTTTAGATAATGGGATAGTTATGTACAATTTAAATTTAAATCAAAAAATTATGCATCGTGTACATTTGTTCATGGTAAATGATTTTAACTTCAAATTAAAGCTTAAACTATTGTTATTGAGTAGTTTAGATATTTCTAATTACTCTGAATTAAATAAATTAAATAAGGTTGGTTATTAAATAATGACTTAAAGCAAATAACTTAATAGCTGTTTACATTAGCTGGTTCTGTAACCTGAGAAGGTGTATCAAAGAAGGGGCAATGAGGTGTATCTCTCCCTTCTTTCACCTTTCATCTCAAGATTTTAAAAAATGAATTACATAAATAAAATAAGTTTATGTATTCACTAAAAATAATAGGCGAAAACCTAATGCTAACTATTATTTCTCATGAAGTAAAGTACATTACACATCCAGAGTCTATTGGATTAGGTTTGTGTTTTAAAAGTGTAAAGGTTTTTAATAATGTTGTTTAAACATCAGTAGCTGGATTTCATGAAAATTGTATTCATGAAAGATTGAAACCAATTATGATCATTCAATTTTCTGATGTATTAGGATACCTCAACATTTAACCTTTAGGCTTATTTGCTTTTCAAAATTGTAATTATAAGGCACACTTTAGATGGTAGAGTGTGCCTTTATTATTACATCAAAATGCCTTTTATTGTCACATCTCCTATTCTGTTCATAATAATTTGAATTAAAAAGATATAATACGTTTGAAGAAATAATGAGTAATACATCTTTTTACTCTACTTTTGTGATTATTTTTACGGTCCTAGTCAATTTTTAATAAAAACATTGTTAGATATTTACTAAGGATTTAAGAGTTATAAGAATTAGAAGTAACTTTGTCATATGGACAAGATGGAAAATATTCGCAACTTTTCGATTATTGCTCACATTGACCACGGAAAGAGTACGCTAGCAGACCGTCTGTTAGAATCTACTCAGACTGTAGCTCAGCGTGACATGCAAAGTCAGTTGCTAGACAATATGGATTTAGAGCGTGAACGTGGTATTACGATCAAGTCGCACGCTATTCAGATGAACTACCTCCAAGATGGAGAGGAGTATGTATTGAATTTGATTGATACTCCGGGTCACGTGGATTTCTCTTATGAGGTATCAAGATCAATTGCTGCTTGTGAAGGGGCATTATTGATTGTAGATGCATCACAAGGTATTGAGGCACAAACCATCTCCAACTTATATTTGGCAATGGAGCACGATTTGGAAATCATTCCTGTAATGAACAAAATCGACCTTCCACACGCTAATCCAGAAGTAGTAGCTGATCAAATCATGGACCTTTTAGGTTGTGAAAGAGAAGACATCGTTGAAGCTTCTGGTAAAACAGGTTTAGGTGTAGATAAGATTCTTGAAGCGATTGTAGACAGAATTCCTGCTCCAGAAGGAGACCCTAAAGAACCTTTGCAAGCGTTGATCTTTGATTCAGTATATAATTCATTCCGTGGAGTAGAGGTATACTACAGAATTTTAAATGGTACGCTTAAAAAAGGTGACTTAGTAAAATTCGTCAACACTGGAAAAGAATATAAAGCAGATGAAATTGGTGTATTAAAGTTAGATCAAGAGTCTAGAAAGTCAATTTCTGCTGGTAACGTAGGTTACATTATCTCTGGTATCAAGGAAGCGAAGGAAGTAAAAGTAGGTGATACGATTACTTTAACGGAGCGTCCTTGTGAAGAAGCAATCCAAGGTTTCGAAGATGTAAAGCCAATGGTATTCGCGGGTATTTATCCTGTTGATACAACAGAGTATGAAGATCTTCGTGCTTCTTTGGAGAAATTACAATTGAACGATGCCTCTTTAGTATGGGAACCTGAAACATCAGTAGCCCTAGGTTTCGGTTTCAGATGTGGTTTCTTAGGTATGCTTCACTTGGAAATTGTACAGGAACGTTTGGAAAGAGAATTCAACATGACAGTAATTACTACTGCTCCTTCCGTACAATACCATGCATTTATGAATAATGCAGAAAAGGAACAAGTAATTATCAATGCTCCTTCAGATATGCCTGACCCTAGTAAGTTAGATCATATTGAAGAACCATATATTAAAGCCAACATCATCTCTAAAGCTGAATACGTAGGACCAATCATGTCATTATGTATGGAGAAAAGAGGTGAGTTGAAAAATCAGGTTTACTTAACGACAGATAGAGTAGAGTTGATTTTTGAAATTCCTTTATCAGAAATCGTATTTGACTTCTTCGATAAGTTGAAAACAATTTCTAGAGGTTACGCTTCATTGGATTATGAATTAATTGGATTTAGAGCTTCTAAGTTAGTAAAACTAGATATTCTATTGAACAATGATCCTGTGGATGCCTTCTCTGCAATTGTACACAGAGATGGTGCTTATGATAGAGGTAAGAAGATTTGTGAAAAGCTTCGTGAAGTTATCAATCGTCAGCAATTCGAAATTCCAATTCAAGCGGCAATTGGTACAAAGATTATTGCTAGAGAGACAATCAAAGCTCTTCGTAAAAACGTAATTGCGAAGTGTTATGGTGGTGATATTTCGCGTAAGCGTAAGCTATTAGAAAAGCAGAAGAAAGGTAAGAAACGTATGCGTCAGTTGGGTAACGTAGAAGTGACTCAAGAGGCATTCATGTCAGTATTGAAAGTTGACTAGTCTTACTTTAGAGATATAAAAAAGGTTGTCCTTGTAATGAGGGCAACCTTTTTTTTGAATGAAGAATTAAGAATGTAGAATGAAGAGGTAGTTCGTAGGATGGTTTTTGAGCCTCTTCATTCTTAATTCTACATTCTTCCTTCAAAAAAGTTATGCTTTGGGAAATGAGATGCCGTACTGAACTTTCACTCTTTCAAGTAACCACTTTCTAGCATTTACATCTTCATTTCCTCCAATCAGCAAAAAGTAAAGCCAATCTTCAGTTTGCAAATGACAGAAGCGGTACGTTCTGCACATCAGTTTGGTTTCATAATTAGGGAGTCTTGGTAAATAGACTCTAGCACTCACTAAAATCAGGATATTTATTCTTTTTGGTGAGTGTTTTTG
>NZ_JABANE010000189.1 GCF_012844305.1 Flammeovirga aprica JL-4 | reverse complement strand
ATGAAGATTTTATTAAATTTAAATTATCGCTGACTTACTTTTTGTCTAATTTAATGTCGGTGAGTAGTTACGAATGCTCTTATTTTGTCTGCGTTCATGTAAACATAATCATTTATAAAAATAATCCCTATTCAAAATAAGAGCATTCTAAGTTAGTATTAAGTAGTCACACATCTAGTTAGTTAGTAGTCACTTTTGTTGCAGAGTAATTAATTCTCCTTCTCTACTATTTATTTCTTTTGCAGAAGCGTAGCCAGCTACGCAAATGCTTCAAACTGAGGAAATGCAGGAAGATCAATCTTACTTTTCCTCTTGTTTGGTACATTATATCCTTTTCTTGCAAGCACTTAGCAGGTTACAGATCAAGTCCTGTTCCTTGTAAACTATAATCCTTTTCCCAATAAATTTTCCAAGGATCCTGTGTATTCTGCTGGAAAGCCTTCAATTTCTTTTTCATCACTTGAAGCACTTCTTTATACGCTTCACTATTGACAAGGTTGTGGATTTCATCAGGATCTTTATCAAGGTCATATAATTCCAATTCTGCGTGATGCAGATAGCTTTCTACAGTACGTTTACCGTAATATTCAGCTCCTGTTCTAAAACGTTCCTGCCAAGTGGAAGAGGCCCATAAATCAGAAGCAAAAGGGTATTCTAAACCTGATGCAATATTCAGAATCAGTTTATAATTTTTATGTCTTACCACACGCATTGGGTAGTACATCGTGATTTCGTGAAAAGTGTGAGAAGCATATATTTCTTCTTCTCTTTCTTTATCATCTGTTCCGCTTATTACACCAGTGAAAGATCTTCCGTGGAATTGATTTTCCTGATAATTAATATTAGCCCAGTCTAAAATTGTAGGCGTGAGGTCTACCCATGAAATAAATGCATCACTGACTTTATCTTGTTTTTTAACCAATGGATTTTTAATGATACAAGGCAGGTTCATTCCTGGTTCATATAGTGTCGTCTTTGCTCCCGGGAAAGCAACACCGTTATCTGAGATATAAATCACTATGGTATTCTCCATTTTACCCGATGCTTTTAAATGCTCCATCAGTAAACCAAAACCTGTATCCACCCTTGATACACTTTGATAATATTGTGCGAGTTCTTCTCTTGCTTCTTTGGAATCAGAGATAAAGCTAGGTACCAAAACTTCATCTGGTGAGTAAGTTATTTCTTTCACCCCTTTATACCCTTTCTTTTTGTTTCCGAAACTATTTGGATCATTCCATTTTTCACCCGTTGGGCGACCTCTATGAGGATCACCTGTACAGAAGTATAAGAAAAAGGGCTCGTCCTTCTGGAAGACATCCTGACACTTGTTTGCCATTTCAACTGTATTTCTCTGATTGGCTTTGATTATCTCTTTAAAATGAAATACTTTTTCTGGTGCCAAATGATATTTACCAATTCTTGCCGTATAATAACCATTGGCTTCCATTATGTTTGGTAATGAGCTAACGGTATCATAAGTACTGAAATGATGATAATCGTGTGTGTGGCCATAAGAACCCGTGGCGTGACCAAATTTACCCGTCAGCATTACTGATCTACTTGCCGCACAGCTTGCACTTGTACAGTAGGCATTATCAAACAATGTTCCTTCACTAGCTAATTGATCTAAGTGAGGAGTTTGAATCACTGGGTTTCCATAACAACCCAATGCATCTTTACCGTGATCATCTGAAACAAATAATATAATATTAGGTCTTTTTTCTACCTGTTGTGCCACCCCTTTTTTAGAGGATTGACATGCCGAGCATAAGAGTAATGATAGACAGAAAACCGCCCCAATATTCCTATAAATACTGGAAAATAATAATTGTTCTTTCATACTATATAATAAAAATCTTTAATCGTTTTTCTCGTTTGCTTCAGCAATATCCTAAGTGAAAATTACTCGTTTGTATCTGTGAATATTTACGTTGTATCTCAGCGTACTACTTACTGATTTAGTGTACATTAAGCTCTAAAACTATGTATATAAATACAATATTTGAAACGTACAGATACACTATTACAGCTTTTCTCAGTGGTTAGGTCTTTTCAGAAAAAATGGATAAAAAAAGGCATTTTTTGTTTCTTGAAATCATAAAATCAGTACCTTCAAATACAATTGAACTACGGCAGACACATCCCTAACCATTACAGACAGGATTTAAAGTTTTGTGTTTTTACTTTACTGTCAGTACAATGTGAAACTAAGTTTTCGAATCAAGCGGAAATATTTAGTGGACAACGTACTTAAGTACTTAATTCTTTCACACAGATTATTTACGAAGATCATTCAAATTTCAATAACTAGAGAAATGAAAAACATAAAGAATTATTTTTATCTATTGTCACTGATGATACTTAGTACAGGGTGCGCTTCATCCTCCAAAAGTCAATCATCAGCGCATCAAACAAAAAAGCCGAACATTATTTATATTCTTGCGGATGACCTTGGGTATGGTGATTTGAGTAGTTATGGGCAAACCAAATTTACGACTCCGAATATTGACGCTTTGGCCGAGTCAGGAATGAAGTTTACGCAACATTACTGTGGGTCTGCAGTCTGTGCTCCTTCACGTTCTTCATTAATGACAGGACAGCATACAGGACACACGCCTATTCGTGGCAATAAGGAGATAGAAGGAGAAGGTCAGGTTTCACTTCCTGCATCCTCTTTTACGGTGGCTGAGCTCTTAAAAGAAGAAGGGTATGTGACGGGTGCTTTTGGTAAATGGGGACTTGGTTTTGTCAATCATGAAGGCGATCCTAACAATCAGGGTTTTGATGAGTTTTTTGGCTATGTATGTCAAGCGGCGGCGCATAGATACTACCCTGAATACATTTGGCACAACGATCAAAAGGTTTTTCTTGAAGGCAATGACTGGACCAACACAGTGACTTATGCTCCAGATGTAATACAGGAAGCTACTTTAGATTTTATAGAAAACAACAAAGACAATACGTTCTTTGCCTACGTACCTTTTATTCTGCCTCATGCTGAATTGATTTCTCCTGAAGACTCTATTCTTTCAAAATACAAAGGAAAATTCCCTGAAACTGCTTTTACGTTAGACAACAAATATACATCTGATTATGGTCCGGACATTCAAAAGCATATGTATTGTTCTCAAGAAATTCCTCACGCCGCTTTTGCTTCTATGATTCATCGACTGGACACTTATGTAGGTCAAATTGTAGCGAAAGTAGAAGAGTTAGGTATTGCAGATGAAACGATCATTATGTTTGCCAGTGACAATGGCCCTCATGCGGCAGGTGGCGCAGACCCAGAGTTTTTTAATAGCGGAGGGAATTTAAAAGGTATTAAAAGAGATTTATATGAAGGTGGTGTGCGTACTCCATTTATCATTAAGTGGCCTGGCAAAGTGAAAGCTGGTGCTACTTCTGAGCACGTTTCAGCGTTTTGGGATATCTTCCCTACTTTCGCTGATATTATCGGAAAAGGTGATCATTTTGAAACAGATGGTATCTCTTTTTATCCAACTATGATAGGTAAAGGAGAGCAGGAAGAGCACCCATATCTGTATTGGGAGTTGAACTTAAGAGGTGGACGACAAGCGGTAAGATTGGGCGATTGGAAAGGGGTATTGTATAAAGTGAATAGTGGTAAATCACACATTGAGTTATACAACATAGTGAATGATCCTGAAGAGTCAACCGACGTGAGCAAAGAACACCCTGATGTGGTTAAAGAAATTGAAGGAATTATGAATTCAGCACGAACGAACTCTGAAATGTTCCCTCTTTTCACAAAGAAGGTGAAATAAATTTCTATCGCAATAGCGTTCTTTAGAGCATGTTTGAAAGTGGTTTTTATAGTGGTGGATGTAACGTGATAATTTCAATGAAGATGTAATTCAAAATTGAAAGAAAATCATAATGTAGCACCACTGTAATAGCCACTTTCACTTTTAAAAAGTAAACTTAAGACTTCAAATTTGATGAAAATACTACTATTACAATTGCTTTTTTTGTTCCCTGCCTTCTGTTTTGCACAAGACAACAAAGTCTATGTCGTTTTACTTGGCGGGCAATCCAATATGGCGGGAAGAGGTCAGTTTCAAGAACTCACCCCGGAGAACAAAGCTAGAGCAGATGAAGCTTCAAAATACGTATCCATTGCAAGTGGCTCAAAAACCGTTCATCCTCTTTCTTATAGCGCCCCAGACAAAAGACAAGTAAATTTCGGGCCTGAGTTATTTATAGGGATTCGATTGTATGAGCAATTCCCAAACCGAAAATTTTTGCTGATCAAAGAGGCTCAAGGTGGTACATCTCTTTATGGTGCTTGGCATCCACAATGGACACAGGAGAGAGTAATGATTGGCGAAAGAGATGCCAAAAGGCAAAAAATGAAACTGTTTTCAAAACATATTAGTATTGTCAAAAACGTTCTTGATCAACTTATGAATCAGGGGAAACAACCTGTAGTAATTGGAATGTGCTGGATGCAAGGAGAGAAGGACTCCAGATTGGAAGCTACAGCATCTGAATATGGAGAAAACCTTAAGCTGTTGATTCAGGGGTATAGAAATTTTTTGGATCAAGAAGATATGCTATTTGTATACGGGCAGATCAATTGTCCTCCTCGCACAAAATTCCCTAGTGGAACTGATGTGGTACGTGAGCAAATGGCTGATGCTGTAAATGAAAAAAATGGCATTTATATGATCAGCACTTCTATGGATTCTTCTTGGAAAGACTTTCCGAAACGTGAGGATAATGTACATTATAATACACTTGGGCAAGAGAAATTGGGTACTGCTTTTGGGGAGGTTTTGATTCAAAACAATAGAAAAATTGCAGTAAAATAATTTCATTATAAACTGAAAGTCAATTACTAGCACTCTTCTCACTAAAAACAAAAGGCACTCAAACGAGCGCCTTTTGTTCTTTAAGAAAGATAAGGTTCAAACTTTAGATTGAATCCTCAATAACACTTTATAGTATGTAATCGTCACCCATAGAAAAATTTCTACAGATAGTTTTTGAAACTTTCTCTTCCCTTGAGCCTAGAAAAAGAGTGTATACATGATGATAGATTGTAAGAGTATCAGGGCATAATAACCACAAAAATCTGCCCTGATATTCTTATTAGTATCCTAGTTTACATGGCCACTTTAAACAACTCAATTGCATCTTCTAAAGACACTTCTCTTGGGTTACCTGGTGCACAGATGTCTTTCAGAGCGTTTTCTGCCATTAGTTCAATATCTTCTTCTTTCGCACCCAAAGCACCAATTCCTGAAGGAATATTTACTCTTTCGGCCATTGCTGTAATGGCGTTGATAGCCGCTTCAGCACCTTGTTCGTCTGTCATGCCTGTTACATCGACACCCATCGCTTCTGCAACATTTTTCAATTTAGCAGCACAAACTTTAGCGTTATAACGCATTACGTGAGGCAGAAGAACTGCATTGGCTACACCGTGTGGGATGTCGTACTGACCACCTAATTGATGTGCCATAGAGTGTACAAAACCTAAGCCTGCATTGGAGAACGATTGTCCTGCAATAAACTGAGCCCAAGCCATTTGACTTCTTGCTTCTAAGTCTTCTCCATTTTCAACGGCCTTCACCAACGATTGAGAAACTAACTTGATGGCATATAGTGCCAGGTCATCTGACCAATGGAAGGCACCTACCGTAATGTACGCTTCAATAGCATGCGTCAAGGCGTCAAGACCCGTTGCTGCAGTTAATGATTTTGGCATACCGATCATTAATTTTGGATCGTTAACTGCAATAGAAACAAGGCAGTTTTTATCTACCATTACCATCTTTACGTTTCTTTCTTCATCTGTGATAACGTAATTAATAGTAACTTCACTTGCTGTACCTGCTGTAGTATTAATGGCTACTATAGGTGTAGATGGTTTCTTGGAAATATGTACTCCTTCATAATCAGCAATATGACCGCCGTTTGTAGCAAGAATACCAATGGCTTTTGCCGCATCTTGAGGTGAACCTCCACCTAATGAAACAATGACATCACAGTTTTCATCCTGAAGTTTTGTCAGACCTGTATGCACATTTTCGGTCGTTGGATTAGGTTGCACATTATCATAAATAGCATATTCTAATCCTGCTTCTACAATCATATCAGCAATTGTTTGGGCCATTCCCAATTCATTCAGTGCTTTATCCGTCACTAATAATGCTTTTTTATAAGGAAGACCTTTCAATTCTTCAACTAATTCTTTTAAAGAATCTGGACCGACCAAACTTAATGGTGGTAAATAGATACGTCTGCTTTCCAACATAGCTTTATGAATAAATTTTTATTAAATAAATCACACAAAAAATAAAGATTAATAAAAAAATACGAGAACAAATTAATCTTTCTTTCACATGTTAAAATTGACTTATTTTAAAGTGAAAAAAGTAGACTTTAATCAGTAAAAAAAGTGAATATTATCAATATTATAAAGCTGAATATCAATTGAATAATATATTTTAAACACAAAAAAAGACCCTCAAAAAGAGAGCCTCTATTTAACCTTTTAAACGTTATAAGTAGTCTTGATAATTAAGTGAATTTTTATCCTTTGTCGTATCTTCTAAATCCAAATATTGCTATGATTACAAAACAAATTAGTGGTAAAATAAAGGAGAAGTTTACTCCATCTAAACCAAATATTGTTTCTTGATCAATCATTTTCCCTTGTAGAGGTGGCATCAAAGCTCCACCTACAATTGCCATTACAAGTCCGGCGGCACCAAACTCACTATCTTCTCCTACATTATCTAACGCAATTGCGTATATGGTAGGAAACATCAATGACATAAATGCGGAAGTGGCTACTAATGAATATAAACCTGTATCACCTCCTACAAAAATTGTTATACTGACTGTTGAAATTGCTCCGATGGCAAAACAAGCCAATAATAATGCTGAGTTGATGTATTTCATCAGGAATGTGGCCACAAACCGACACCCAAGGAATAAGAACATCGCTATGATATTCAAGCTTTGTGCATCCGCTTTTGTATAACCAATATTTTCAGCGTATTGGATGATAAATGTCCAACACATAATTTGAGCACCTACATAAAAGATCTGAGTCATCACCCCTTCTCTGTACTCTATATTTTTAGCCAATCGCTTAATCGTCCCTACAACACTGAAATCCTTTCCAGACAATTTTTCTTGCGGTATTTTTGTCATCGCTATTATGATAAACATCACAATCACTACAATACCTAAAAGTGCATAAGGATCTCTGATGACAATAAGATCATGAAGACGAATGGATTCTTTTTCAACTGCTGATAAAGTAGTGTAAATCAACGATCCGTCTGTGTTTTTTGCCGCAGAATCTAAGTTGGATAGAATAAACTGCTGTGCTACAAACATTCCTGTAATTGATCCTATTGGATTGAATGATTGAGCAAAATTAAGTCTTCTTGTGGCCGTTGCTGGCGAACCTAATGATAGAATTAAAGGGTTGGCTGTAGTTTCTAAAAACGCTAATCCGAAGGTGATGATATAAAGCGATATTAAGAAGAAGCCAAAAATCTGGTATTGTGCTGCAGGAATAAATAATAAACATCCTGTTGCGTATAGTCCTAAGCCTACTAAAATAACCGATTTGTAAGAGTATTTTTTGATTAAAATAGCGGCCGGAAGTGCCATTGTAAAATAACCACTATAAAAGGCAAACTGCACTAATGAAGCCTTAAAAGTAGAGATTTCCATAACCGTTTGAAAAGCAGAAACCATAGGGTTTGTAATATCATTAGCAAATCCCCATAAAGCAAACAAAGATGCAATTAGAGCAAATGGCAATAGATATTTCTTCTCTATTACTTTTTCGTATTTCTTTTCATCAACAGATGGCTTGAAGTCAATATTTTCAGCTACAGTACTCATAAATCCTTTTTCTTATCTATACACTATTCTATTTTCTGGATACTGTACAGAGATGTTTCTTTATCGTTTATTTGCTTACTTAATCAATTAAGAGCTATTTCATTTCTTTCATTTTTCTTGTTACAAATCTAGCGGATGGGATAGAAACTTATTATCTCTATTCTTTCAAATCATTGAGTTATTATATCATTTTGAGGTCATAGAGGCCGTTTTTCGTAAATCATGATCATTTCAAGAAGAAATGAACAAAATAGTTTCCATTATATTCAAACGATTTTCACAGACCATACCACGGTTCATTCCTTAACCCTTAACTCAAGTTTACTTCCTCCATCTAAGTATATGACAAAAATTGATTGAACAGCATTTCTAGCTGTTCATAAAATTTATTTTGTAGGCATTGAGAAAGTTTCTCTAAGCCATATTTAAATAAACTTTTGGCTTTCCTTCCATGAGAT
>NZ_JABANE010000188.1 GCF_012844305.1 Flammeovirga aprica JL-4 | reverse complement strand
TGCTTCGTTTTTCATCAATGGAAAAATGAAGAAGAAGGAAGCTTGAAAGTAGAACATAAAAAGCTTGCAGAGAACTTGATTGAAAGTTGACGGTAATTTAGTTTACAATGTATTTAGTTTACAGTGTACTTAATTTACCGTACAAAAAAATTATCTTAACTCGTGTTACATTATAAACACTAATTCTTTTTATAAGAAATAATAGTCTAAAACTAAGCTTATGATTATAATATCAAGTAAGAAGATGACGTAATCTATCCATGTCCCTTTTTCTTTAATAATTGTTGTCAAAAACAGTCCAAAACCTCCCAATACAGGAAAAAGAAGTGCAGGCCATTTTGCCCAAACAAAACTTTGCCAAAGAAGAAGGACAATCAATGCGTTGATAAAAACAAAAGCTAAAACACCCGTTGAATTGGGTGCTTCGACTTTTTTTAATTTTTGAAAAGAGATAATATGTGCAGTTGCATTGGCAATGAACAATGCGATGATTGTAGTTGACATTCTTATAATCCTATTTGTTGTTTCATCATTTCCATGTAAGCATCATCATCCAATTGTTTACGGGCGGCGATGATTTGTTCCGCATCAGGACCGGCTATATATCTTAATTGTTTTTTACCGTCAGTCGCCGCTTCGTAAATTTTTTCAGCCACTATTATTGGTTCAGAGTTGACACTTCCTGCTTTCTGCATACCTGCCATAACTTTCTCTAAGAATGGGCCATATTCGGTCTGAGCAGGATCAACATTCATGCTTTTTGACACAGTTGCCTCAAAGTTGGTATTGATCATGCCAGGTTCAATCATTTTCACCTGTATACCAATTGCTTCTAATTCAAATGACAGCGCTTCACTCATTCCTTCTACAGCGAATTTAGAGCCGTGGTAAAGGGTACCCAATGGAAAAGAAATCTTACCGCCCATTGAGGAAATGTTGATGATAGTTCCTGTTCCCGCTTTACGCATGTAAGGCAGTACGTTTTTAGTCACTAACAACGTTCCGATTACATTGACATCAAACTGCATTCGTATGGCCTTTTCAGGAGTGGCTTCCAGAATGCCATATGATCCATACCCAGCATTGTTCAACAGTACATCAATTTTACCAAAACGTTCTGCTGTTTTTGCTATGGCCTCTTTAATGGTATCTTCTTTTGTAACATCCAATGTGACCACTAGCACATTTTCTAATGTATTTAATTCAGTGTCTTGTTCAGGATTAGAACGAACCGTTGCGGCAACGTTCCATCCCTTTTCTTGGAAATGTTTCGCAGTCATTCTTCCAATACCTGTACTGCATCCTGTGATTAATATTGTCTTGCTCATGGCTGTATTATTGTTGGTGATCTAATTTGATGTTTTCATAACCGTAATGATTATAATTAATCATTTGTGTCTGCACATTGGTAGAGCCTACACCTAAATTGTGCAGTCGTGTGAGATGGGCGTATTTCTCTAGGTTAGAAACTGCCCTCGAAGTTTCCCACCATGCAGGTCCTGTAGCGAGAAAACTCGCACCCAATGCTTCTAATAGAAGTGTTTCGCCTTCATATGTACTTGCAATAATTTTAGAATTCATCCGCATAGAACCATCAGGCATTACTCTCAAGTAATTAACTCCACTGATCACACCGTTGATATTACCATTTGTAGGACCTGAAAAATAGCCATTCAGCCGCATGCCCTCCTCTGGGATGGGAACTTGCCCAGTAAATACTTTATTGACGTCAGCACCAAAAGATTCTACAGTATTCAAGTGGCCATTGCCAGTATAAATTACTGTAGCATTTTCATCTGCTTCAAAGTCATCTAAGGTGAATGGAAAGTTTTGATAATCGACTTTGCTCACATCAGGATCTTCCCATGCGAGAGCTGTTTCTAATGGGTTTTCATCAAATGCATAGATAGTAAGTGCTGTTTTTTGGGAATTCGCATTCGCATTTCCTTTAGCGAAAAGATACTTTTCATTTACCCATTGGTAAGCCTCTCCATTATGACGTAATTGGATTTGGTAGTTCACCTGACCATCAGCATCAGTTTCTCCTAGTACTTTGACTGCTATTCTTTGTCCGTCTTTCGTCACTATGATGCCATGTGTGTTTGTAAAACTACCAGTAGTTTGGGTAGTTAAGAAATCACGACCATTCATTACTCCATCAATTTGACCTGTAATATTTCCAAAAAGATTAAGAATGAAACGAGTACCATCTTGAGCTTGACCGTTCATTATATCATTGGGATTTAATCCCATTCCTTCCATTCCAACGACTCCATAATTAAGAGATCCAAATTCTGAAGCACCAGAATGTTGTTCTAAGCTTTCGAAAAATAATTTTAGGGTTTGATTCATATTATTCGTTTTTAAGGGTGTAAGCAGTCCATAGTGCAGTAATTAAATCGACCACTCCAATCAATATGATATTCCATGGTGCAACGTCAAAGACAAAAAGCATTGAAGAAGCTGAGAAAAACCAAATTCTACCTTTCCATGAAATATCAAAGAAGTGTTTGTCCTCTGCTTTAGCAGAAGAAATATAGTAGTAAGCAATCCCCAATGTAAGAATTGCTACTATTCTAATCCAATGTTCAGAGGTTGCTTCAAAGCCGAATAAATTCAAGCAGAAATTGGGCATAAAAAGGAATCCCAATCCTGCACCAATGGCATAAATACCATAGGCCATAATTGTTTTTGCCGTTTTACTCATACCACTTTTAATTGAAATCTTTCTTCTTAAAGTTATCCATCACCATCTGCCCAGCAAGTTTGGCAAAATGTCCCCAACTTTGATCGATAGAGAAGTAAGAAGCATTTTCAAGTAAGTGCTCTACTTTTTTTCTATTTGTCAATTCAAAACTGGTGGAATTAAAATCGTTGAGAATGACAGATTTTTTGATATTGTCGAAATTCAAGGCATTACCAAAATTGCCGACACCCGAGACAAAATCTTCTGTTGTTTCTCCACATCCTCCCCAAGTGAGGTAAGCATTTAACCAGATGTTTGGAGGGACATCATTAACAGCAATACCGCCATAATTTAATTCTCTTACAGCACGATGAACTCTAGATTCATTGGCTTTCATAGTATCATTATCTACTAATAGCATGCAACCCAATGACCCTAAAAGTTTATTATTACAGAAATCTGTCGCTTTTGTCAAAAACTCATCCGTGTCAGTTGAGACATCCAATGGAATTTCACTGTAAATCTGACAAAAGGCTTCATTTGTAACGGCAAAATCATCTTCCGAAATGCTTGGAATTAAAACAAAATCACTCTTGCTATGTTTTCCATGTTCAGGCTTTAATATCTCTGCAGAAGTTTGATTTTCTAGAAATGCCTCTTTGGTTTTATCCACTCCTGGGTAATGTGAACTGCAGGCAAAGGTTTCTTCCATTAGTGCTTTGCGAAGTGCATTGAGAAACGCTTCTCTCTGAGCCCAGTTTTTAGAAGTGATGATCGTCTGAGGTCTTCCACAAACCGCACCACCGTTTAGTTTTCCTACAGATGCTAATTGTATTGCCTGACGTTTTATATCTTTATCTGACCATTTTCCGGGTACAATAATACAAGGGTTATTTCCTCCACATTCTGAAACTAAAGGCGCTTTCGCTGCATTTTGAATTGCATGAGCCACTCCAGTAGAACCGGTAAAATAAATAGAATGGAGTCCTTCTAATGCCGCCATTTCTCTTCCCTGATCTGCATCACAAAAAGCAACAGCTTGAACTTCAATCATTGGGGCAAATATCTTTTCCCATATTGCGTCAGTAGCTTCATTGAGTTGGTGGGGTTTATGCAGGGCAACTTTGTTTTCTAGGAATAAAGCCATGGCCATTTCAATAGAGGAACTATAATTCCCTGCTCCAGAGACCGCAATTACACCTACGGGCTTATCCATTGGATTTGTTTGAGTTGGTGTACCTTCTATATGGAGATACCCTTTTTGTTGTGCTGCAGCAAGTTTATCTTTTGAGAAAATTGGAAAAACTTCAACCTCAAATAAGTTAGTGTCTATTTCATTAATGGAAAGAGGCTTTTGAATATTCCCTGTAGCTAAAGATTCATAGAGTTTATGAATTCCCATTAAGGTGTTGGCCATTGGCATCACGGTTGTTCCCATTCCTTCTGCCGCGCTAGTGATATTCTCACCAATTAAGTCATTTTTCATTTTAGCATCAACTTCGCCAAGCTCTACAGCATACTTCTTTAAATTATGCTGTACTTGTTCAAGTAATGCCAATCTTTCAAAAATTGAAGTGTCTTTCCATCTTTGTGGATCTAAGCTATTATATGCTTCCTGTGCTGTCATAGTATTGGGATTTTATTCTGTTAAGTTACTTGTACACAATTTCGAAAAGTAACAATCTACAGACTTACACAAAACGCAGGAAGCCTAACACAAAGCGCAGTTTCAACTTATATTACGGTATTCGACTGGAGTTTGACCTGTTTTTGACTTAAATAATCGCGTAAAATAATGTGGATATTTAAAACCTAAATCATAAGCAATCTCACTAACAGACTGTTCTGTCCCTACCAACATGTTTTTTGCTTCTTCAATGATAAAATGATTGATATGTTCTTTTGGTTTTCTACCAGTTTCTTTTTTGATCAAATCACTAAAATAATGCTGTGACAGGTGAGCAATTGTTGCAAAATGTTCTACACTAGGTAATCCGGATTCTAAATGTCTTTCTGCCTCGAAATACTTTTTAATCTCTTTTTCAAATTGAGAAATCACTCCCTTACACTGCACAGAACGTGTTTTGAACTGTCTTTCGTAAAAACGGGAACAATAGGTTAGCAGTAATTCCAAGTTAGAGACAATCACTCGCTGACTATGGTTATCATCAGATTGTGAATATTCGGATACAATGTTATTTACAGCAGTTTGAATAATATTTTCCTCACTTTCAGATAAATGCAATGCTTCAACAATATCATAATTGAAAAAAGAAAATTCACTCATAATTTCACCTAGGTGTGTATTTCTAATCAGGTCTTTATGAAAATAAAGCATCCACCCTTGTATATCTCCTTTTTGAACTGGTTTTGTAGGTGTATACACTTGGCCTGGAGAAGAAAAAACCATCAATCCCTCTTTAAAATCAAAGGAATGTCTTCCATATTCCACTCCACAGCTTTTATCTTTCAAAGAGATCATATAGAAATCACAAATGACTTTAGCCCCCACATTTTCTTCTGAAATAAAAATTTCTGAAGCATCTAGCAATGAAATTAAAGGATGCTTGGGTTTTGGAATACCAAACATATAATGAAGGTCACTGATTGATTTGATATTATAGGTTGTCATCTAAATAAGAATATTTTATGAGCATATTTAAGACTGAAATAAACTGAGTTATGCAACTTTTAGTTACTGAAGGTTGGAGTTCTAGATTGAGTTCAATACACAAGAAAATAGCATTTTGTTACAGGTTTAAAACAATAATAAGACGAGTATATAATATAATAATTTGAACTTGGATAGTGATTTAGATCCAGTATTATTACAGCTTAATCACAATTTTTTACAAGAAAATTTATAAGGTGATGTTTTAGTATTTTTTCAATGATTGAATTCCTTTTTATTCTATTTCTGCTTTCCCATTTACAATTTTTACCCGGAATGGATTTCCAACTTTTGAAGGTGTCCAGCCAATTTCTAAAGCTTGTTGAATCCAGTTAGTTTTCTCCAAGACCGGGGCAGTACTACCCAATGAGTAGAGTAGAAATCGGTTATTTCATCACCCTTATAATGTCGCATACTTCACCCTTAGTAGGTAAGCCTGTCTTCCCTCTATAGGGTGTGGTCCGTTCCCTTATAAGGGTGAGGTGTTCACCCTTATAAGCATTGTGTAATTAACCTTCTGTGTTGGTATTCACGATCTAGCATAAAATTGTTCAAATTTGGTTTCTTCATCAAATCCGAGCAAGTGCTGTATCATCTTTGAAAATGTTTCCCCTTTAAATTGATACAGTTCTAGACTAACAATATCATCTAATTGATAATAATTTTTTTCATCATCAACATACAGCGTTGCATTGTAATCATCAATAAAAGCAAAGCAGACTAGTGCCTTATTTAGCCCATACTCCGCACCATTTTTTATTCGTTCTATTGTTTCAGGAAATACGATATTTCTTGGAGTCCAGTAGTCAGGTGATGAGGTTCTTATTAACTCTAATCCGCCAAATTCTAAAATTATATCCCAAGCATGTTTTAGTTCAGGTTTCAAGTTTGTTACTTGTATATTCTGTATCAATCTCCAGCCTTTGAACCAACCAGCCTGCTTCAAACTTATTTGGTAGTTGAAATTTTTCAATTCTTCCACATTAATATATTTTCCTAGTAATGCGGATTTAGTTTCATATACACAATCTTTATTGTTTAAGTCTATATTGATTAAGTCAAAAAAGCAGTCTGAACCTAGTTTAGATTCAAGGTCAGAATTATTATACAACCAAGATTCAAATTCTTTTACTGCAATATTACCTGATAGGAAGTCTAAAATTTTTCTTTTGGTATTCTCTTCCATAAGCTCCATCTTTTTTATTACCTGTTGTTGCTATAGACGGGTGATTAAAAATCAATAAAAATAATGAGCTAAGAATTATTGTTCTCATGATTGTTTCCTTTTTAAGTTTTCTTTATTCCTCCTCTTTTAATTTTTCGTATTCTTCTTCAACATTTTCACCCACTTCAAATTTTAAAGTATTTTCATCTAAATACTTTATTTTTTCTAGGCTACTCCCTCCTAAACCAGTATATAGTATATAAAATTCTTCTTTGTAAATAACTACTTGAGGTATAGGTTGACATGTTGTTATGAATTACCACTTTCTATCTGGTTCATATTTATCAAAGCTTTGATAAGAGCCAATCAATGAGTTACTTTTAAACCTCAGCTCAATTACTCTCAATTGGGTTTTCTTTGTAATGTCTGCGATAACATCATTGTATTTATGTATATATATTGTTCCAGAATCTGTCAAAATTTCAACCCTAGAGCTATCACTATTTAAGCTATAAGATACACTTAAAGTATCAGTTAAAAATTCTCCTTCTTTATAAAATCCAATTAACTTCCATTTCCCATTAAGTTGTGAGCTTATACTTTTTAAAGTGTCAGCATAAAGTGTTTGCTCTTCTTGATCTATGAATTCGGTATATTGACAATAACAGTATGAAGTTATAATCAAGAAAACCTTTAATAGATATAGCATTTTAATTTTCATCATAAAATCTAATGGAATAACTAAAATGTTCTCAACAAGTGAGGTTTAAGTTACGGTTAGAAGTTTGTTATCTTTGTATTTATAGTCTTTCCAACATGTAAAGAGTATCAGATATTTTTTTGCTAAATACTTCATCTTCACTTTCATATTTGAAAAAACCTTTCTCTAGTTTATTTGAGTTAACCTCAACCCACAGAATTAAGATTTTGATTTCATCTTGATTTAATCCATTGAGTAATTTATTTTTCCCTTTCAAGTCATAATAATAGTTTTCAATAAAGTCTACATAGTTTTTGAAACCCTGACTATTAATGTTTAAATCCCATTCATGAAGCATCCCTTTCAAATCATGAATTTTATTGTTGATTTCAATTAAGGTTTTAGAATCGAAGTAGGGTGCATTATTAATGTCGTATTTCCACCATGCCTTCAGAAATTTTATAATTGAATTTCTTTCATCAATTTCCCATCCGTTCCAATTCCCGTAGTCAAGCTTTCCCAAAATCACAAAAGTGTCCACTACCAACTTTCTTGTGGCAGTTAGTTCAAAAATTCGAGGTAAGTAGTGTTTGAAGTCATAAATATCACCCCAAGTTGTCATCGCTTTAAATGCATATTTTGAAATGTCATCGTCTTCTAATTCCCTTAGCTTTTTAGAATGTAAGGAAGATTTATCGTTATCAGAAACACAACACGGACACCCTTCCATAGTTGGCTTGAGTGAATATTTATCAAACGTACAATAAAGTTCTTCTATTGCTATTTTAAATTCTTCTGTCATTTCTTTATGGCTTGAGAACATGGCTATTTAACATCTTAAGTTTAGAGCATTGATCGCATCGACTGAGGTTTGAGTAATATTGTTGTTATTACGCTTTGTAAGTTAATAAGATTCGAAACCAACAGTAGCACTTAAAAAATCCACATCGAAGCTGTACAGCCTTTTTTAAATATCTTGTACAATTAAAAAAAAGGTTGTAGATATTTGTGCCGCCAAACATAAATATTAACCTACAACCTTCATTATGTACTGCGTACTTGACAAAGATATCATTGAATCTGAAATAATACCGCATTTGCCAACTGCAAAAAGAGGATTTAAGACTAAATCATCTCTAACAGAAGTGGTTAATGCAATTTTATATAAACTTAAAACAGGAGTACAATGGCGTTTATTACCTGTTTCTAGTTTATTTAGTGATGTA
>NZ_JABANE010000187.1 GCF_012844305.1 Flammeovirga aprica JL-4 | reverse complement strand
ATACCCACCTACAGCAAACTCATCTACTTCAACATACCCCTTCAAAGGATGCTGTAAACTACTTTGCATAGAATATTGTACTTTACGTCTGAAATTTAAACAGCTTTGATAACTCAAGGACAGTTTCTCACTTAAAGTTAAAGTGGACATGCCTTTCTTATCACAACTAACTTTAAATATGAATTCAAAAGCAGTTAGAATTGAAAATTTCAGCTTATGAAATAGGGTATGAGCTGTAACAGACTCATCATATTTACACTTTTGACAACGTCTAGAATGCAACTTTTTACCTTTCATATATTTTGTATGTTCACATTTCCTACATTTGTAATGATCACTCCACTTTAGTGTCGATAAATATTCAAGACAATCTTCTTCTTTTTGAAATGTTGAATAAAATGTTCTATCGTCAAAACCTTCAAAATTGATCATAATACATCTGGTTGTTTGGTTACTTTTACACTAATGTAAATCAGTTAACCGTAACAGAAGTACGTTTTACTATTTAGGGCGATCTAAGTTTAGATACCTATAAATTTAATGCTTCTGGCGCCTCTGCTTCCATCATTGATAATCCTTTAAAAAACGAGCAAAATAACTCGGAGAAAGTACTCTCTTTTACCAACTCTGCGACTGATGGTAATTGGTGGGATAGAATGCTGGTTCTTGAAGTGGAAAATCAAATTGTAATTGACGGGTTTGAACATATTGAATTCAATGTCAATGCTCCTGCCACTGGATCTGTTTTTATTAAACTTGAAAAAGAAGACGATGGTACTACTGGAGATAAGCAACCAGAAACTTACCAAGAGATTCAAGTACAAGAAGGATGGCAGACGATTAAAACCGCATTGGACCTGAATAATGTTCCTGAAGGGGCAGTCTACAGTAAAATTATGATGAGTTTTAATATCAATGATCTTACTGCTGAAAACACTTGGTTGGTTGACAACTTTGCAGTATATGGTGATATTCAAAACGTACCTTTCCCTGTGATTGTGGAGCGTAATAAAGTGACAGATTTTGAAGGAGAAGATGTAAAAGTTTCCGCTTCTGGCACTGTAGCTTCTATTGTAGATAACCCATTAAAAAATGAGCAAAATGGATCCGATAAAGTTATTTCAATTACCAATGCACCTACAGATGGTGAGTGGTGGAATAGAATGTTGATTCTTGAAGTAGAAAATCAAATTGTGATAGATGGCCTTGAGCATATTGAATTTATGATCCATGCTCCTGTAACAGGCAATGTGTTCTTAAAGTTGGAAAAAGAAGACGATGCCACGACAGGCGATACTCAACCGGAAACTTACCAAGAGATTCAAGTACAGGAAGGTTGGCAAACCATCAAGGTCCCATTGAATGTCAATAATGTTCCGACAGATGCGGTTTACAACAAAATTGTGATGAGTTTTAATATCAACGACCTCACAAGCGACAAAACTTGGCTGATCGACAACTTTGGAGTTTATGGTGATGTACAAAATGTACCTTTCCCAGAACCGGAGCCAGAACCTGAAGTAGTCAAAGCACCCCAAAATCTTTATTTTACTAACATCACTGCCGATGGATTTACGCTTCACTGGACCAACGATCCTTTAGCGACTGAAGGCACCAACGTATTTTTAGAAGAAGCAGGTACAAAGGAGAATATTTACATCACAACACTGTCTGCAGAAAACACAAGTTATAGATATGAAAATGGCAAAGACGGTGTGACCCTAAAAAGCAATACAGTTTATATTCCTAGAATCCAATCCCTGCCAGACCCTGAGCATCAAGCCTACGCTAACGGTGTGATCAACCTTGAAAACCCTGCCGGAGCGGACATCGAGTTTGATGAAAAGTTCCATATTTTCTTAGCCTTCGGACAATCCAACATGGAAGGTTCTGCACCTATTGACCCAAGCGTAGATTACCAAACTGACAGCCGTTTGAAAGTCTTCCAATCTATTGATTGCGACAACCTCAACCGTCAGAAGGAAATGTGGTACGACCTCTTCGCTCCTTCTTGCCAATGTTACACGCAGTATTCTGTAGTAGATGGTTTTGGAGCAGGTATGTTAGATGAACTTCCAGAGGGACACACAGTGGGTATCATCAATGTGGCAATTGGTGGCACAGACATCCGTATTTTTGACAAAGACCAATACCAAAACTTCTTGAATACAAACCCTGAAGAATGGTTTAAGGAAAAAGTAGCTGGCTATGGCAACAACCCTTACCAACATTTGGTCAACTTGGCGAAACTAGCACAGAAAAGCGGTACAATTGAAGGCATTTTATTACATCAAGGTGAAGCCAACGCAGGCAATGCAGAATGGCCTAACTATGTCACAAAAATCTACAATGACTTAATCACAGACATTGGGTTGAATACAGAAAAAGTACCTCTACTTTCTGGACAGCTATCAACGGTGACTTATACAGAGATGAATCAAATCATCGCCACACTTCCAAACTACATCGACAATGCTCATATCATTTCTTCTGAAGGTGTATCTGTATCGGAAGATAATGTACACTTCGACAGAGCCGGAGCAGAAACATTGGGTAGAAGATATGCTACGAAAATGTTAGAACTGATCACTTTTGAAAATGAAGGTGATGGTAACGAAGGTGATGGTAACGAGGGTGATGGTAATGAAGGTGATGGGAATGAAGGAGACGGAAACGAAGGTGATGGGAACGAAGGTGATGGGAATGAAGGAGACGGAAACGAAGGTGATGGGAACGAAGGTGATGGGAATGAAGGTGATGGTAACGAAGGTGACGGGAATGAAGGTGATGGTAACGGAAATGAAGGAGACGGAAACGAAGGTGATGGAAATGAAGGAGACGGAAATGAAGGTGACGGAAACGAAGGTGACGGAAACGAAGGTGACGGGAATGAAGGTGACGGGAATGAAGGAGAAATACCTACAAGTGTTGATGTAGAACAAGCTCACTTCTCTTTAGACCAAAACTACCCTAACCCTGTTGTAGACATCACAAACATTAGCTTCACATTAAAGCAAGCTTCATTTGTTTCTATCAAAGTATATCATCAATCTGGTACGCTTGTAAAAGAATTAGCTGAACGTCACTTTAAAAGTGGAAAAAATGCCATTATATTTAATGCAGAAGGTCTTACTGCCGGCGTATATATTTATGTTATGGAAGTAGATCGAAAAGTGATTTCGAAGCGAATGATCGTGAAATAACGTCCTTCATCATTCACTCATAATTGAAATTATGGGTCTACGGGCCACCGGCTGAACTACAATCAGGGACGCCAATATTTCGTGCACCACGACTAAAGTCATGGGCAGGTGATACAGACTCCAATAACACTGAAGTGTTATTTACGTAATCAACCCTCAAGATTTTAATCTTGATGAGGTTGTTGTATCACCTGCCCATAGTTTTAACTATGGTGCACGAAACACGAATGACACTATCGTTTAACATTCGCGCCATTGAGGCAGTCCCCCCCCCTAGCGCAAATGTTAAGCGACAGCGTCATTTGTGCTTTAAGGATCATAAGAAGTCTCCGACTTCTAAAAAACAACAAACATTAAATCAAACTACTCCAATGAAAAAATACCTACTCCTTCTCCTCCTCCAACTCACATTCCAAGGCGCCTACGCCCTAGAACTCCCCTCCTTTTTTTCTGACGGAATGATCCTACAACAATCCGATACCGTCAATATCTTCGGATGGGAAAAACCCAATACCAACATTCAACTCACCAGCACTTGGGGAGCACAACTACAAACCCAATCCAACAAAGAAGGATTTTGGACCCTAAAACTACCCACACCAAAAGGCAGTTTTGATCCCCAACAAATTACGCTAGAAGGAAAAAACAAGATCACGCTCAAAGATATTTTAATTGGTGAAGTTTGGCTGGCTTCAGGACAGTCCAATATGGAATGGACCGCTTCTGCCGGACTGAAAAACGACAGTAAAGAAATCAAAAATGCCCATCAGCCTTTTGTTCGCATTTTTAAAGCAGAAAGAAATGACTCCGACCAAAAAGACACCAAAGTAAAAGGTGAATGGCTCACGATGACGCCTAAAACCATGCCTTACGTCAGCACCGTTTCCTATTACTTTGCCACAAAACTAAAAGATACTTTAATGGTGCCCATCGGTGTTATCACCACTTCTTGGGGAGGAACACCCATAGAAACATGGATTCCGAAAGACGCCTTACAACAAGAACAAGACCTTTGGACTTCTTCACAAAAACACAAACCCAATCCTTGGGGCCCCGTCCAACAAGGACTTTTATACAATGGAATGGTTGCTCCTTTCAAAGATTTCACCATCAGCGGTCTTCTTTGGTACCAAGGCGAAGCCAATGTAGAATATCCTGAACTGTACGCCGAAAAATTACAACTCCTTGCCCAAACCTGGAGGAAACAATTTGACCGTCAGCTCCCATTGTATTTTGTACAGATTGCGCCCTACAAATACGCCTCCCATATCAACGCCGGTCAACTGCGTAACGAACAAAGAAGAGCTTCAGAAATCATCGACAATGCCAAAATGCTCGTCATCTCCGACCTTGCCAACCTTGACGACATCCACCCCACCAACAAAAAGCCCGTCGGCCAACGTCTTGCCAAGATCGCTCTAAAAGACACCTACGGGTTGATCACTAAAGATGTATTCTCGCCCACCGTTGACCGCATCTTCACGGATTACAACGGCCACATTCATATCACTTTCAAACACGGCAAAGGCCTTCATTTCACCTCTTCAGATATCCAACATTTTGAAGTCGGCAACGCCAACACTTCCAAATTTGCTACAGAAACTCGTATCGAAAATGATCAAATCATTCTGGTCTCTCCTATCGAAAATCCAGAATGGGTTAGGTTTGCGTATTCGAGTACGGCTATGCCTGGGATTGTAAATGAAGGGGGGATTGTGGTGAGTTGTTTTGGAAAGATTTCAATAACATCAGATTAAGATTTCAAACTATTACAAAATCCACTGTTTCAAGTGTTAAGCGATAGCGACACTTGGAACTGCTCATCACAAGTGGTGCCTATCGGCTTAACACTTGCGATATAGAGTAGTTATCTTTTTTACCTCGACAAAACAACTATTTAACATTTATAGAATCATTGATACTTTCAGTTAGTATTTTCTTATACATTGAATCCATTACAAATAGTTTATTTTCTAAGCGACTAACTTTATTAGACATCTCTTTTATTTCTGAATGATAATCTATTTGTTGTTCTTGAATCAATTTATGGGATTTAGTGTATATAGATGAATCTATAGATTTAATATCTATTGCATGAGGTTTAGAACTAATGAAAAAGCTAATACCAATAATAAATAGAGTAAAAATAACAAAACTAAAACTTGCAATTCTAAAGCTTCGAGTAGCATAGATTAAATTCGAGGCTTTTCTGTTATCTTGAACAGAGTTAGTATCAATAATATAGATGAGATCGTTAATTTCTTGCTCTAGAAAACTGAGTTCATCTGTTTTTCGTCCTGAGCCAGTCACCGTTTTTGTAGTTCTTGTAGCATATTTATACTTATTGATTCCTAAGGTTTTAGTTGAATGAAAAATTGTCAATAAATAATGAAACATAATTATTACAAAACCTAAAATTAATAGTATTAAAACCATCAATGACAGATCCATTAACTTATCAATCAATAGCGGAATAAAAAGCGTGAAAATAGATATTATTACTCCTGCTTGACCAACTAACTGAGAATTCTTATTCTCAATTGTGGTTTGTCTTTCTTGCTGATGTTTATGCTGTTCCTTTAGGTAATCTAAATATCTAATAACTAAACTAATACCATCTCCATTTATTTTATACTGTTTTATCTCTTTAGATTCAATATCTTCTTTCGTTAAACCTATGTGTTCAAAATATTTTTTTATGAAGTTCATGATGTTAAAAAGTTGATTATTTCATCTGATATATTAAGCCCTGTATCCATTTCAATCCATGCCCACTGCCCATTTGGATTAATCTCCAAAAAAATATACTCTCCATTAGGTTGCTTAATTAAATCAATTGCTCCAAAAGAAATATTTAATAGTTCTAATAATCGAATGCACTTTTCTTCAACCTCAACAGGTAAATCATACTTCTTAAATTTTAGTTTTTCTTTTCTCCAATCAACTTTAGTTAATTCATTACTTTGAGAATCAACTTGTGCAGAGAATACCGCTTTATTAACCACTGTAATTCGAAGTTCAATATCTTTTTCTATATAAGGTTGAATTATTGATGGTGTAAGCGTAAACTCTCCCAAATTATCAAAATATTGTTTCTCAATTTTATTAGTAAAGATATTTTTAATTTCTTCTCCGTACTTTATTCTTCCGTTACTAATGGGCTTTATTATTAGAGAACCATTTTGATATGAAAGTTTACGTAATCTATCCTTACTATTTGTTACAACTGATTTCGGAATATTAAATCCTATTTGATTAGCAATTTTTAATTGATAAAGTTTATTTTCTGCTAAATATACATCTGAAGGGAAGCTTAGCCATTTTTTTGTTGGAATCAAGTGATACATATTTTGTAATAATGTATCGTAGTCATTTAAAATGAATAGTTTCTCAGATTGATTATCAATATCTATGTCTGGCAGTTTAGTTCTTCGAAACCATACAGCATGAACATCTTTAATACCATGTAATTGAAATTCAACATTACCATTTTCTAAACTCAATGTATAATCACTGTCATCAATATCTTCGCAATTGAACCTATAGTAATCAATGTTTCGGTGATTGAGTTTATCTATTACGAAATCACTAGTATAGTCTTGTTTATGTGTAATAATTAAAATCAAAATTAATTAAAGTTTGGTTGAAACATTCTATTTCATTTCAATTGAGAAAACCTTAAACATTCAAGGTTCGTATCTGAGTCTGAAGTTTCTGATAATACCCTTGTTTCTGTCTCTGTTCCCATCATTATTTTAAGTTCGTTTCTTAAATCGTTATCACAATCACTTGGCTCTCCTATTGATTTTGTAAATGTTTCTGTTTCCATTCCCAAATAAGAGATTGCAGATTTCTTTGTCTTTTTTAATACTGTTAAATTCTTTTCTTTAGAATATTCTATGTGTTTTGCATCATATTCTAAAAAATTAGGTTCCTCTTTAAATTCAAGTATAAGTGGTTTCATATATTTATTGAACGATGATTAATAGTGACCAAATCAGAGTCTAATGATTTATTTTAACACATGATTTAAATGGTCTTTTATTTCGTAAAGATTTATTTCAAAGTTATCTGCATCTTCGGGACGAATTGTAATAATCAATTTCTCAGTAAATTTACCATCACGAGATGCATTAATAAACGACTCTGCAATAATTGCTATCATTTTTTTCCTTTTAACTTTCAATCTACCTCTTCCCGTACCCAAAACCGGAACAACTAGCTCTTGTAACTCTCCTTTTTCACGTACATAGCTCCATAATCCATCCAAAGCCATTTCAATATCTGGTAATGTGGCAGAAGCATTTCCATTTTCACCAATACTTGCCATAGATGTAAAGTAAAATGTTCTTCCATGTGTATTTATTGGTATTGTAGTACCCATAGGGTAAGGTGATGATAATGATAGCTCATTTAAATTATTTTCAATATCATTTATAAGTTTATTTTGGTTCCCTGTATAATATTTAGCTGTAAATTGACCTTGAAGACTATCCACAGCAATTTTGCCTCCCGAAACATCAGCCTCAAAAGTAGTATTAGAACTAATCATTGTAGCTCCATTTATACTAAATATATCAGCTATTCGAACTTCTAGTTTAGAATCGTAACCAGGAATCGATACCGATATTATTTCTATAGGTCTACGAAAGATAATTTCAATTGAAATCGAAATTAATATAAATACAACAAAAGCATATGAATCATATTCATCTCGTGTATAAATTTTTAGGTATCTAAACTTAGATCGCCCTAAATAGTAAAACGTACTTCTGTTACGGTTAACTGATTTACATTAGTGTAAAAGTAACCAAACAACCAGATGTATTATGATCAATTTTGAAGGTTTTGACGATAGAACATTTTATTCAACATTTCAAAAAGAAGAAGATTGTCTTGAATATTTATCGACACTAAAGTGGAGTGATCATTACAAATGTAGGAAATGTGAACATACAAAATATATGAAAGGTAAAAAGTTGCATTCTAGACGTTGTCAAAAGTGTAAATATGATGAGTCTGTTACAGCTCATACCCTATTTCATAAGCTGAAATTTTCAATTCTAACTGCTTTTGAATTCATATTTAAAGTTAGTTGTGATAAGAAAGGCATGTCCACTTTAACTTTAAGTGAGAAACTGTCCTTGAGTTATCAAAGCTGTTTAAATTTCAGACGTAAAGTACAATATTCTATGCAAAGTAGTTTACAGCATCCTTTGAAGGGGTATGTTGAAGTAGATGAGTTTGCTGTAGGTGGGTAT
>NZ_JABANE010000186.1 GCF_012844305.1 Flammeovirga aprica JL-4 | reverse complement strand
TCTTCCCTCCGAGGGGCGAAACAGCTTTCTTTCAAGCTGTCGGGATAGTTTGCATGCAGGGCAAACAAAAAACAGCCTCTCATTACAAAAGGCTGTTTCTTCTCATTTTTACAAATCATTTTCAATACTGAGATGTAATTCATAAATATCTTCAGGAGTTAAACTACACAATGAAAAACTGAAATCATTGATTCTTTTGGCTTGATTTGTTTCTATCGTACTGAAAGATAATTGAGCATAAGCACGATCGTCAATTGCTTCTTTACATTCGTAGTCCTCTTTTTCTAACACTTGTGTAATCCTATTTTCGTTAGAAGGTGTGAATTTAAATCTTTTGTTTTCACCTGACTCATCTTCCGTGATTTCAACAGTAGCTTCAAAAGCATAATGCTTAATCCCACGAACTTCAAAAGTCCTTTTATTATACTCTACAACTTGGTAAGCTCCTTGAGTTGCATTTTCACGAATATCATATTCCATTACAACAATGTTATCTCTATTCGTATGTATTAATCTATATTTAGCATCTACTTTATCTGAAATATCAACATCTGGAATACTGTCTACTGGAGGAATTCCCCAATCTGGCGTTTCATCTTCTGGTCCTAAGTCTTCTTGGTATTGGCTTCCGCATGAAGAAAGAATGCTGATTGATAAAATTAAGAAAGCGATGTTTTGTAGAAAGTATCTCATATTCAATGTTTTTTATTTTTGTTATAGTTTAAAAAACGGGATATTCTAAAAGTCGATTTCCTAAAAAAGACTTATCGCTACCTAAAAAAGGTCAAACTTAAATTAACAATGTGCACCTATCTTTCGTTCCTTTTATTAGTTTTTTTAAGGTATCTCCTGCTATTTTGAAGTATAATTAACATTAAGCCCTTCTAAATAAGAACTATCATTATCTTTTAAGATACAAAAAAGCCAACCCATTTCAGAGTTGGCTTTTCCCTTATTTTTTCTTCTTGCCTGAGCCAATGTAAGCACTTACTTTACCACTTGCTCTTTGCTTGTCGATAGAAGCTTTATTTTTCAATCTTCGCTTCTTATCCACTTTATCTTTATTCTTTTTCTTCTCATGGAAGGCTCCTTGGAATGTTGGATCTTCTTTTCTTTTTTGAATATCAATTTCCATTGCCATTTCTTTCGCTTCGTCTTTTGGCGTTTCTGCAATTTCAATATCCAAAGGAAGATCTAATTCTGGAATATCTTTCTTGATCAATTTCTCAATTTTCTTCAAGTGATATTTCTCCGCTTTATTACAGAATGTTAAAGCTGTACCTTCATTGTTGGCTCTGCCCGTTCTACCTACTCTGTGTACATAATCCTCATACATCACTGGTACATCAAAATTGACCACGTGAGATACCATACTTACATCTAGTCCACGTGCGGCAACGTCCGTCGCTACCAAAACACGTACATTTCCTTCTTTAAAGGCTTCAATACTATTAATTCTAGCATTTTGACCTTTGTTGGCATGAATTACTCTTACCTCTCCCTCAATTTTACGCTCCAAATACTTGAAAATACCATTGGCGTGATCTTTCTTTTTCACGAAAACGATGATTCTTGATAATTCATCATCTTCATTCAGAAGGTACTCTAGAAGATTGAGTTTAGTTCTGAAGTTTGGTACTTCGTAAACGTACTGATCTACCATTTCTGCAGTAGTCGCTTGTGGTGTAATTTCCACTCTCGTAGGGAATTCCAAGAATTCCTCGCTCAGACGAACTACAATATCCGGCATTGTTGCTGAGAACAATAAGTTTTGACGTTTACGTGGGATGATTTCCAACATCTGACGAATTTGAGGCATAAAGCCCATATCCATAATACGATCGGCTTCATCCAAGACCATATATTTGATCTGTTTCGTTTTTAACTTTCCTCTTGAGTAAATATCCATTACTCTACCAGGCGTGCCGATCAAAATATCAATCCCTTTCTCTACTTCCTCAATCTGTGTTTTTGGTCCAATACCTCCATACACCACAGCATGACGAAGTCCGGTATATTTACCCAACTTTTCAACCTCTTTACCTACTTGAATAGAAAGTTCACGAGTAGGCACCAAAATCAATACTCTTGGGTCATTGCCTTGAGCATATTTTGCTTTGAATAATAAAGGTAAAAGGTAAGCGGCAGTTTTACCGGTACCCGTTTGTGCAATACCAAAAAGGTCATTCCCTGCCAAAACCAAAGGAATCGCTTTTTCCTGAATAGGTGTAGGCGATGTGTACCCTTGATCATCACAAGCATTGTAAAGCTGTTTGTTTAATTTAAACTTACGAAAGCCTAAATCGTCTTCTTCAGCGTTTTTTTTTTCAGCTACTTCCAACTCAGCACCCGGCTTTTGAGGTAAATGTGTCAATTCAGGATCTCCTCCCAAGTGATCTACATTATTAAACTCAATCAGCTTAAATTCACCAGTGTACTCGTTGTATTCTATAGTTGTGACACCTGTATTTTTAGGTGCATAATTTTTCATTTGATCGAAATCCATGTCCAATAACAGACACAAGAAAACACGAATAGAACGGCTGTGCATACAAACCATCACACTGCGCTCATTCTCGTTTTTCATGATTTTCTCCAACCCTTCAGCCTCTCTTCTCAAAACATCCATCAATTGTTCTCCATTTTTTGGAAAACACTCAAAGTTGCCTTTCTCCCATTCATCTGAAATATCTTGGACCGTCATACCATCAATTGTATGATCGTCAATTGAATTTCCTTCATAATCTCCGTAATTCATTTCATCAAACTCCGGCATGATCTCATAGTCCAAACCAGCATCGATAAATCCTTTCGCTGTTTGATGAGTTCTTTTGAGAGAGGTCACATACAATTTATCGAAAGGAAATTTTTTATAAGCGTCAAATAAAAGAGAAGCTTGCTTTTGACCGTTCTCGTTGAGATCTGCATCAATTTTTCTTCCTTGTACAATTCTTTTTGTATTGTAAGCCGTCTGACCGTGTCTGACTATGTAAAGTCTTTTTGAATTACTCATTATGATGTATTAATGTTTTCAGGTGCAAAGTTAAAGGGATAATCAAAAAACAAATAGATTTCTGATTAAAAATAAATGAATAAAATGTAATTATTAACGAAATACAGATTAGGAATGAAATAGTGATTCTTTGCTAAATGTTGTATAATTGTACTACTATGACATTTAAACAACGATATTCCATATCTTTATATATAACATTCTTACTTGTTTGTGTACTTTCTGTTAACACTAATGCACAGACAATTTTTTGGGCAGATACCGTTTTGAGCTACACTTCACAGTATAGTGATGTTGCTTTTGGGGCCACACAAACCCTCGGCAGACCTAATGTTCCTGACAATATTCAAAGAAATCCTCTTGCTTGGCTTCCTGATGAAGATGAAAGTGCTGAAATCACGGTGGGTTTCGGACATCCGATTCCTAATGTAAATCAAATCATTATTGGAGAAGCTTTTTATCATAATGCCATTCAAGAAATCACCGTTATTGATGCTAATAACACCGAAACAATTGTCTATGATCAAGTGCCTTCTTATGTAAAAAGTGGCGGAAGTGTTTCTAATTTTTTTATTAAGAAACAACCTGTAGGCATTCAGCGTATCCGTATTCGATTACAAGCAAAATCCTCTATCCGACAATGTGGTATTGATGCTGTGGGGGTTTCTACTTCTTCAAAATCCATTTCTATTTTACCTGAAATTAGTGATTTAATTGCTCCTACGGTAATGACACTTCAGCTAAGCAATACTTTAAATACTGATTTTGATGAATTGACTCCTACCTTGGATATTAGAGGTCAGAAATTGCTTTTTACAAGAAGTGTCAATGGAAAACCATTACTTTTTGAAGCAACATTGGACAGTCAAAATGTGTGGAATGCTCAACCTGTTCAGATCGATTCCTCTACCAATGTGTTACAGCAGTACATTACGGCCATAAGCCCAGATGGTATTACGGCTCTTTCTGTGATTGAAGGCGACGGTTCTGAATTTCATCTTTCTACCTTAGAACTTTCAGATTCTACATGGATCGAACAGGAACAAATCATTATCCCCAACTTCCAATTGCTAAAACAGAAATCAGATTTCTTCCTTTCAAACAGCAGAAAAATAATGTTGATTTCCTTGACAGATCATAGAGCTGAAAATGAAAGTAATATATATGTCAGTTTTAAGGACAAAGAAGGAAGATGGTCAGCACCTCAAAGTTTAGGCAACACTATTAATACGCTAGGAAAAGAAACAGCACCATTCCTTTCGAGTGATGAAAAAACATTGTATTTCGCCTCTACCGGACATGGTGGTTTTGGTGGCAGTGATTTATTCGCGGTTCGAAGAATGGACGATACTTGGGTGAACTGGTCTAAACCTGAAAACCTTGGTCCAATGATCAATACCAAGAGTGATGAAACCGACCTTTGTGTACCTATTACGGGTGATATTGGCTTTTTCTCTAGAAGAAATGCGAAAGGTAATTTTGATATTTACAGCGTAAAACTCCCTATTTTATTACCACCTGAGCCTGTTGCTGTCATTTCAGGAAAAGTAGTGAATAAAGAAGATCAAACACCGCTGAATGCTAAAATTGTCTACACTGATCTTGCTACTCAAAAAGAAGTGGGAACGGTCTATTCTAATGCCACAACAGGAACGTATTACATCACTTTGCCTTTGGGTAAATCGTATTCTTTCCTAGCACAGTCTACGGGTTTCTTATCTCAAAGTGAACATATCAATTTATCGGAACAACAAGTTCAAGTACACGCTTTACAAAATTTATTATTAGTCCCTTTGGAAGAAACGGCCACTCTTGTATTGAAAAATATCTTCTATAAAACCAATAGTAGCTACCTTGAAAAGACCTCTTTTGATGAACTCGACCGCATTGTGGAACTTTTGAAATCTGAAACTACGATTGAAAAAGTGACGATTACTGGTTTTACGGATGACAAGGGAAAAGAAGCTTATAATTTATGGTTGAGTGAAAAAAGGGCTCAAACTGTAAAGAATTATCTGATCAAAAAAGGTATTGAAGAATCACGTCTTATTGTAGTGGGTAAAGGTGAAAATGAACCTGTGGCTTCTAATGAAACAGAAGAGGGAAGAGAGCAAAATAGAAGAGTAGAATTTAAAATTACTTCATTGAGTGAGATTTATTAATCATACACTACTGAGGTAAATTACTTATCGTTTTTGTTAGACTTTATTAAATAGTCTAGGATTGCTTCTTTTCTGGATTTTGCGTAGCAGGCTACGCTTCTACGCGTCGGTACCTCATCTTTTTTTCGTCAATATAAAAGCATTGGTTTAACCTATACATTTTTGCGTAACAGGTTACGCTTCTACAATTGTTAAAAGTATTTGCTATACAAATCATAATAAAATAAGTTAAACGTTAAGGATTTTTGAAAACTTTCCAACCTTTTCCATATTTATAGCATCTATAATTACGAATACGAAGAAATATTGTGTTCGCATTGTGTAGTAAGTTTAAGATTTCAACTATTATTTAGTTTGATTTATATGAAGAGAAATTTACAAATAAAATTAATATATATATTCGCTCTTATTTTCACCTCTAGTATTATTTACTCATGTACTCCTTCGGAAGAAAAAGTACAGCAGAATTTAATGAATGTGTATGAGTTGAATACAAGTGTGAAACCGTATGATGAAACGGCACAGTTCTTAGAGGTAACTGCTCAATTGGACTACGTGGATTTAGGGTATTTAAAAGTGGATGTTCACCCTGTGGATGTCACGACTGAAAACGCTTGGAGATCCTCATTTATTTATGATGATTTTGAAGGTGATGTTTTCCATGGTCAATTTAATATCCCTCCTAAAACAGTCGGCGAGTATGAAGTGGTCTTTTACATTGTAGATCACAATAATATTCAATCCAAGATCTCAACGGAAATATATATTGATCGATATCCCATTGAAAAAATTGTTCCTGAAGGAAATGAAGACGAGAAGTAAAAACTTCTCGTTTTTTTTTGTGCAAAAAAGAGAGTAAATTCAGTTTATGCAATTGAACATTTAAAATTGGGAGAAGTTGGATACTTATTTTTTTAGTCTAATCAAGGCAGAATAGAAGAGCATAACTATAGTTACGTGATGATATTCTAACGAAGAGTAGACTAAAAAAGAAAATCCAAAACTTCTAATTTTAATTGTACAACTGCTTAATAAACACACACAACTGCACATACAACACATGAACAATAACACTCAGGCTTTATGGTCACCTACCAAGGAACATATTGCTAAAACAAATCTGTACTCTTTTCAGCAAAACTATTTCCCCGATGCGGAATATGATTATTTCGATTTATTCAAAAACAGCGTTGATAACTTAGATCGATTTTGGTCTGCGGTATGGGATTATGCAAACATCAAAGGCTCTAAAGGAGATGAACCATTTTTTGTGGCAGAGAAGCATATCTCTAAAAGTCAGTTCTTTCCTAATGCTACATTGAATTATGCTCAAAATCTACTTCGAAGAAGAGATGATAAAGTGGCCCTTATCGGAAGGTTGGAAGATGGAAGACGCTATACTATTACTTACCAATCGCTTTATAAAAAAGTAGCTCAACTTTCACATCAACTGAAACAAGATGGTCTTCAAATTGGAGATCGTGTGGCGGGATATACTCCCAATGCAATTGAGGCAATTATTGGTATGCTTGCGACAACGGCTATTGGAGGAGTTTGGACGTCTTGTAGTCCTGACTTTGGTTACCAAGGAGTATTAGACCGATTTGGGCAAGTCGAACCTAAGTTCCTTATCTCTGCGAATGCCTATAGTTATAATGGTAAAATCCATTCTTGTATTGATAGACTGAAGTCACTCTCTAAAAGTATTCCTTCTATTGAAAAAATCATTGTTTACCCCTATTTTGAAGATGATAGACAGGTAAGTGAGATTCCTATTGGTGTAAATTGGGAGGAGTATATCCAAAATGATAATGAGGAAATTGAGTTTGAACAACTTCCTTTCAATCATCCTTTATTTATCATGTATTCTTCAGGCACCACCGGTAAACCAAAATGTATTGTCCACAAAGCTGGCGGTGTTTTATTAGAGCATCAGAAAGAGCATCTTCTACATACAGACCTGAAAGAAGATGATGTATTTTTCTATTATTCTACTTGCGGATGGATGATGTGGAACTGGCTTGTCAGCGGATTAGCTTGTGGTTGCACTCTTGTGGTTTTAGATGGAAGCCCTTTTCACCCTAGCCCCAATTATTTATTAGACCTGATTGATGAAGAAAAGATCTCAATTTTTGGTGTAAGTGCAAAATACATTTCCGCATTACAGAAATCTGATATCATCCCAAATCAATCCCATCAGCTTCAAAACTTAAGAATGATACTTTCTACTGGCTCTCCACTCTCCATTGAAAGTTTTCGTTATATCTATAATGCCTTCAAAAAAGATTTAACCCTATCTTCTATTTCAGGAGGTACTGATTTGATAGGTGCTTTTGCTTCTGGCAATCCTACGCTCCCTGTCTATGCAGGAGAATTACAATGTAAAGGGTTAGGTTTTGACCTAGATGTTGTAGATGACGAAGGAAAACACTTGAAAGAAGGAAAAGGTGAGTTTGTTTGTCGAAATGCCTTTCCGTCCATGCCATTAGGCTTTTGGAATGATCCTGAAAATGAACGCTATCATAATGCCTATTATTCAAGGTTTGAGAACCTCTGGGCACAAGGTGATTTTGCCGAAACCACTTCTCATCAGGGTCTCATTATACATGGACGTTCAGATGCTGTTTTAAATCCGGGTGGGGTAAGAATTGGAACAGCGGAAATCTATAGACAAGCATTAAAAGTAGATGAAATCAGAGAATGTATTGCTGTCGGTCAAGAATGGAAAGATGACTGTAGAGTGATTTTGTTTGTGGTCATGAAGGAGGATAATGTGCTTACTGAAAGTCTCATTGATAAAATTAGAACCGTTATCCGTACCAATGCAACTCCCCGTCATGTTCCTTCTAAAATCATTCAAGTCAATGATATTCCTAAGACCAGAAGTGGAAAAATGGTAGAGATTGCTGTTCGAAATGTGATTCATGGAAGGGCTGTCAAAAATACAGATGCTTTGCAGAATCCTGAAGCTTTGGAACAGTATAAGGGGTTGACGGAATTGGAGAAATAAATACTAAAGCAGTTTGAATGAAGAGTTAAGAATGAAGAATTAAGAAAAAAATGGTTCGTATTGTGGTTCAGTGGACGGTGTATCAAAACGTCCACTGAGCCATCATAAAAACTAAGGCAGAAGAAAATTGGAGATTCGTAGACCCATAATTGAAATTATGGGCTTTTGGGAAGACACCTCATTTACCGACTCTTGATTAATGAATACAAGAAATTGTAAGCCATTAAAACATATCAAGTTTAAGATAAGGTGGAAAAGAGGAGTAGCTTCCCATAAGCCCACGACTTCTCTTATGGTTAATCCAAATAAAATCCTTATTATTTAGTACAATTTTATAAAAATTCCTTCAATAA
>NZ_JABANE010000185.1 GCF_012844305.1 Flammeovirga aprica JL-4 | reverse complement strand
AAAATCACTAAAAATATGGCTTTTTGATATCGTTAGAGGGGTTTGGGTGAAATTAACTGTCAAACTCAAGAAACAATTCATCAAAAACACCAAAAACAGATTTTGATTCATTATTTGAGGAGATAAATTCTTTAACTGAAAGAATCTCGTTCATAAAATGACTTGTCCCATTTTTATGATTATCACTTGTATTGAAATTGATATTAAAGGTTTCAAAAAATGGAACTTTTGCCTCCGAAGCTGGGATTGGCACTCCTCTGTTTCCTAAATAACAGCACAAAGAAATGGTTTTCAAAAAGGTGGACTTCCCTCCCATATTAGGCCCATTGAGTATATTTAATGATTTATCAAATGTAATGTCATATTTGACAGGCTTATTGATCAACGGAAAATAGGCTTGAGATAATTCAATAGTTCCTTTATGTATCAGGGGCAATTTGAAATCTAACTTCAAAGAGCATTTAGCTATTGAGAGATAACATTCCAACTGAAATAGAGTGTCCCAAAACTTATCAAAATTGATGTACTGTAGTGCATCAAGATAATGTAAAAGTTCTTTTGATGTATTTTTAAAAGTAGAATAGTCAGGAAACTGCTGAAGGCTTTCATTTACCTCTTCCAACCAATCTGATAAAGTGTTTACATCTGCAATTTCAATTAGAACTTTAATGCACTTTTTTAATTCAGTGAAGAAAATAAGACTAGCCGTCAATCTTGAAATTTTACTATTCTTCACTTTCTTCTTTGAATAGAACAAAAACTTTTTATCCTCTATAAAATCATTCTTCTTTAAATCTTCTACTACCTGTAGTGCTTCACTATAGTAAAGTTTATTGTAGTTGTAGTTTAAGACCGCTTCTCTGTTTGACAGCAAGCATTGAAATACTTTTTGCCTTATAGCGAGTTCTTCTTTTGTACACGAATTCAGAATAAAAGCTTCAATATAAGAGCTAACTTTATAGTTTTGCTTATCATCATACAAAGGAATAATCTCCTCTTTGAGTTGTAATTGATCTATTTGCATTAGTTTAGTTTTTTGAGCTACGCAATCTGCTTTACTGAAAACAGATTAACTTTTTCATTTCTACCTCTCAACTCTACAGATCCAATATCTGTGGTGCTAAACACGTTTTCTATTTTCAAAAACTCTAATAATCTTTCTGAGATCAAGAGGTCTGTTTTATAAGAGTTACATAAACTCTGAATCCTTGCGGTGGTATTCAGCACATCTCCAGAAAAAATAATATCTTTCTTTGTCACCCCTATTTCGCCAGTCGTTACTTTTCCTAAATGAATACCTGCCTTAAAAGTTGGAGCCACATCAAATCGCTCTTTATATTTTTCTGCTTGTTCCTGCAATGAGCGTTTCATATCATAAAAACAGTTCAAGCAATTATTCTTATCCAAGCCGTTTTCCATTGTCCAAGTCACCACTACTTCATCACCAACATACTGATAAATATGCCCATTATAGTTGAGAATTGAATTTGATAAATCAGCATAGTACTCCCTCAACATATCAAAATACATCGTATGTCCCAACCTTTCTGCAATGGCTGTAGAGTCTTTCATATCCAAAAACATAAATACTCTATGTTCTTCAATTGGGCGGTGATACCTTCCTAAGAAAAAATTAATGAGTACTTCTTGACCAATATTATCACTGACTTCTGTATAAAACAGACAGATTACAATCCCTAAGGCCATATAAAGTTCCATGGAGATAAAGGCAAAACTCATCAGGAAATTGAAGGCAAAACCTACCACTTGGGGATCAAATGGATACGTTTCTCTTTCAATAGCATGACCAAAGCAAGTCATAAGAAATACCAGAATAGCTATAATCAAAAGGTAGATCAGAGTTTTGATTATTAACTTTTTAGAGAAGCTTTTGTAGTGAAAAATTCTGTTTAGAAAGAATACCTCCAAAACTCCCATCAGAGTACCGCCAAAAAAAGCTAAAAATGCGGAAGAAAAAGGTGCGTAATGATAAGGGTTTCCTGTGGTGGGATAATGGGCTGAATGACCCAAGATTCCGTGTTCAAGGAAAGAGTAGATCAAACCAAATAATAATGAAACTACTCCAAAGGGAATAACTTGAACTAATTGTCTTCTTTTTTTAATTGAAATCATAATGAATTAACCTAGGCATAAAAATGTAATGCAAATCTAATTAAAGGATTTCTTTTTGAAGCAGGTTATTGATAATAGTTTTATCATTTGCAGTTATCATCAAAACAACTTACATCAAAGATCATTTCTTTATGGACACCATTTTTTGTCAATTGGTCTGTCACCGTCATGTTTTTTTGATTAAAAATAATGTGATCACTGAAGTCTCTATTTCCCATCCAGGAAATAAAATAAATACCGTCACTTATTTTTGTCACATAGGTTAAATAAGTTATTGTTGGTTCCCCTTTATAGGTCACTTCTGTAATATGGTTTTTCACTTCAACAACCACTTCAGATGTTTCAGTTTTATATTTTATTTCTTTTCCATGAAGTTCTTTTCTCGCCTGTTTATTTTCATCTGAAAACGGACGTTCGGTCTGTCCCATAAAAGGAAGGTCAAATTTCATGATATTACCAAAAAGAGCCATAATTGTAGAAAATTGCCCCATTACTTCTCCTTCTGGAAACTGACATTCTGTTGATGGTCCACAAGTAATATCACCATGGATCAACTCAAAATCTTCTGGAGTATCCGCATCTGGATGATGAAGATGAGCATAAACCTTGTTGGTATTGAAATTAACACATACATTATCTCCTCCGCCAGACTCAAAAAACCATGACATAAAATAAATGCCTTCATCTATTTTTGAAATTTGAGGTTCTACCAAAGCAACTATATCATCAAAATATCCGCCTTCTCCTTTCCATTTTATTTTATTGTCATGGATCGCTAAACTAAAACTACCGAAGTCGACATAATTGTAATTGATCATTTTCCCTTCAAAATCTCTATAGCCTGACCCTGAGGTATTCTGTTCTGCCACTTTACCGATCACATCTTCTTTCGTCCAAGACTTCTCTGAAGAAGAACATGATGATAGCATAAAAAGTAATGAAAAAATAAAAAATACTGATGGTGTGTTCATATTTGAAAAGTTGTAAGTTACTAATACTGTAAGCTTCATTACATTTGTGTATCATTCAGTTGAGGGATCGGTTTTGGAAGAGTATTCTTATCCTCTCCAATCATCTGTCTGATATCGATTTCTATTCCTCTTGACATTGTTGATATTGGTACGTCATTGCCAATCCCTTCAAAAGGATTTTCTGATACATCACCTACACGTTCCATTGTAAAGAATATCCATGATATCACAACACTTGTCGGTATAGACAACCATACAAAATTATGAGCAATAAATTGAAATCTTGGGTCCATAATCCCTTGAGTCAATAAATCATGACCTATTTTATCAAATTCGCTCATCAAACCAAAAGGCAGGAAAATCACAAAGATCCATACAAAATACAAGTTCAAAGTTGCAAACTGACGTGGGTAAGGAAAGTTCTTTATACGTTCCGCTTTTCCCTGTAAAGCAAATAACTCTGCGATCATATTTTTAAACTCCATATGTCTGAAGTCTTCTATCAAACCACTGAACTGTAATTCCCGGAATTGTTTGGACTGCAAAGTCAGACAGGCATTTTGTTTATTACCGAAATCAAGAATATATTTTTTCTCTTCTTCTGAAACATAACCTTCCAATTCAACTTCAAGAGGACTTTCATACTCTATAATCTGCATTGCATTCATGTATTCTTTATCTGATTTATTTATAGCAGAAGTTTCCCATGTTTTCTTTGTTCGCAAAGCATACCTCAAACAGGTCAACCAAGCCACGTGCCTATGAATTATTTGCTTTTTGATCTCAAAAAACTCTTCTTCACTCCTTTCTCTTTTGGCGTGTTCGTTGGTGATAAAATCATTGACCATTGTAGCCAGCAGTCTTGATGCATTTACGATTCCTCCATAGATTTTTCTTGCTTCCCAGAGTCTGCCATAAGATGCATTATTTTTAAAACCAATCACAAAAGCCAATGCCGTACCCACCAAACCAATGGGCAACCAAGGTAACTTCAGCCATTTTAAACCAAGTACTTCATACAGCACTACAGGTAAAATAGCCAATAAAATAAATTGATAGATGTACCTTCTCGTCCATTTCACCATAATGGAAACCGAGTAAATCCGCTTAGTATACATAGTAGTTTTTGAGAATTGTAATTAATAAAAATATGTGTTCATCTAATATACAATTTTCATTAAAAACATTCATCAACTTTTGTAATACTTTGATTACTAATAGATAGAAGAGAGAGGTATTTTTAGAGGTAATTCAAATTTTTCAATGCTTCAATCGTCACTGCTTTTCTTGCTTTTGGAAAGTCTTTCATATCAAACTCCTCAGAAGGTTCAATATTAGTTGCAAAGAAAATTGTGTTATTTGAAAGTTCAAGAAAACCGACAAACCAACCATTATTGTGATCGTTTTCATTGGACCATCCTGTTTTACCACTAAGCTTGTAATGCTCATATTCTTCCATCAACAACATTCTTTTGATGGTAAAATCTGTGCTTTCTTTTACAGGTAATTGAGAAAAATGAATTCTTTTTAAAAAGTCAATCTCAGAAAATGGACTTATCCTTGAATCACCCATCAACCAAAAACGATCTATTGAAGTTGAATCAAAAACCATCCCTGGGTAATCTAACTTTTCTAAATAAGACTGCATCCTTTCAGTCCCAATTTTTCTAGCTACTTCTTGATAGCAAGGAACGCACGAGTATTGAAAAGCTTTTTTGAAAATTAAATCCTGTTCCCAGATTTTTAATCCTCTTGGATTGCCATCCCATTGCATCAATGTACTGTCGTTTTCAACTACTCCGGTTTCTAAGGCTATAATAGAATTAGGGATTTTAAATGTAGAGGCAGGGAGGAAACCCGATTTACTCCATTCGAAATCGTTTGAATAATAGGTATCTTCTTTATTATCATAGAGAAGAATCGCACCTTTTACTTTTGATGAATCTAGAATTTGCTGTAATTCATTTTTATGTTCCAAAATACTGCTTTTATCTCCTTCATTGTTTTTCTTTTCATTTGGATTGGAGCATGAAATACTCAAAAGTATAAGAGACAAAAAGGTTAATAATTGATACATTTGATTGATTAGTTTTAGTTAAATACTAAGTCAAAAATAATAAAAAAGGAATTAGATCAAGAACCTTAACGATTCCATCTCTAATTCCTTAAAACCTAGATATCAAATTTGCTGTTCAATCACTCTTTTATGATATTATTTTTTTGCTACACCCTCTACACGTTCTGATGAATCTTGCTTCGTCAAAGTAAGGCGTATTACACTATTTTCTGTTGCTTTTAAGTCGTGAGGAACATTACCATCTAATGCCAGAATGTCTCCTTTCTGTAGTGCAAGATTTTTATTTTCAACTCCAAAGTCCACATTACCTTCCACCATTTCTACAACAATAGGAAATGAGGTTTTATGCTCTTTCATCACCGTTCCTTTAGCCATAGCAATTCGGATTTCTTTTGTGAAATTAGTTTCAAAAAGTACAGTGATGAGTGGCTTTGATTCGTTGAACTCTAAGTTTTCAAATAATGACGCTGTTTTCATGATATTCTGATAAAATTAATGAATAGTATTCGTTCTAAAATTGCCCCTGCCCTTTTGATAGCAATCAGAAAGAGCGAGCAGAGAGACAGTTCAATTATTTAGAATAATTCAAAATAACAAAATACAAACAGCGTTATTTGTGATGATTATCACTTCAACTTATAGATAATTATCACCTGTTCACAGCCTTCGGAGGAAGTACAATTTCGAATTCAATAGATGGCGTAATCAAAACTGAGTGCGGATGCATCATTTCTTCCTTAGATACCAACCCTAAACGTTCGAAAAACTCAAAATACAGAGAATTAGATTGTCCCATTTTCAAATCCATTTTAGGGTGCCAAATCTCATAAGTACCCAATTGATTATCATGCTTCAAATAATATCCCTCAACAGGATGAGTAAGGATAAAAAGCTGTTGATCTATACTTTCAAAACCTTCAAGCAATTGCATTTCATCGTCACCACAACTAATATCAACAATACCTTTTCCTGTTTTAGACTGAAATGACATGGTGTATTGACTATAGGAATTATTTTCCATTTTGAAATCACACGTATAATCTGCCATCTCCCACGGCATTTTCCACAATCGTTTTGGAATTATGTGTGTGAAAGAGCCAAGGTTTGTCCCAAAAAACCAAGCACAATACTCATTGGTTTCTTTATGGATAACATAGGTTCTAAAGTTCGTTTGATAAAAAGCGAATTTAGGTTTTGAGGTGATATTATGAAATTTAAAATCCTTATCCTTAAATGTTACTGCACTGATTAAAGCATAAGTTTTACCATCTGATTCAAAAGTCCACAGTTTAAAAGGATCAGGTATTAAAGGAGCTATTTTATGTAACTCCACTTTATAAGAAATGATTGCGAAGTGCTCCAATAATGTATGCACATTGAGCTTGTTTTTCTGTGGCTTTTTGTTGATTCTTTCTCTTAACTGTGCTTCGAAATTCATAATCCTATAGAGCAAATTTAGAATAATGTCTAAAAGAAATGTTTCAAACTTTTACTAATCGATAATTTTATCTCGGTGTGAAGCTGAGGTCAAGAAATAATAATCGTCCAACAATTGTCTCAAGAAACCAGGGTCTTCTAGATCCGATTCAATATGTAACTGCCTTCTCAATTTCCTAGTAATCATACTTATAACCTTATTGTGTTGAAGATGTTCGCTTGTTGGATATGCATAATGATACAAATCTTCTTGTTTAAGCTTTAATGCCTTTTTGATGACACTTAACTGTCTATCATTTATAGAATCCGCATTTTTGAAAGTGGGTTCGTAACCCTCAAGAAAGGTAGGTATATCAAAATTGTATTGCTTAATTTCTCTTTCTTCAGAAATTACAATAGTCCCTGCTAAAATATCACCCAAACGTTGCCCTTTTCCTTTGAGTAATATAGTATATACCGCTACTGCACCTTGTAACAAGGTAATATCTATCAACCTGAAAATCCAGCGTATAATGTATTGTGAAAATTTCACAGCACTGCCATCCATGGATACTACTCGTATTTTCATGACACGCTTTCCTAAAGATTGCCCTTCAAAAAATACTTCGCATAAAAGATTATAAATCATAAAGACACCCCCTGCTACATAAACCCATGTATCTATGATCGAATATAGTTCATCAAATAATACATAAGGGAAATATACAATACTCACTAACAGTAGTGCGTCGATAACCCACGCTGCTATTCTTGTTGTAATAAGTGCCTTTTGGAATTTAAGGTTTACGTTTTGGCTGTTTTGAAAAGAAATTGATGACATGTTTCTAAGAAAAAAAATTTGTAATATATTGTATCAACAAAGCAATTTTTTATGAAAGAACCTATATTTATTTTAAAAAATCAGGAAAAATGGCAAATTATTGAACAGGAAATGACTAAAACTACTGTTTCCCCTGATCAACTTGCGTCTTATTATAAAGCATTAAGTGATGATTTGTCTTATGCTCAGACGTTTTATCCTGACAGTGAGGTTACTCTATTTCTCAATTCACTTTCAATAAAGTATCACAAAAAAATTTACTCCACAAAGAAAGAAAAAACATCAAGAATAAAAGATTTCTGGCTTTATGAGGTGCCTTATGAAATAGCAAATAATAAAAGACAGCTTTTTTATGCTTTCGCGGTTTTTCTTGTCAGTTGTATTATTGGTGCTTATTCCGCTCACAATGATGGGGAATTTATCAGATTGATACTTGGAGATGGATATGTGAATATGACTTTAGAAAATATTGAAAAAGGCAAACCTATGGATGTTTATGCCTCCGGCGATCCATTTGAAATGTTCTATCAAATCTCAAAAAATAATATCACGGTTTCCCTTTATGCTTTTGTAATGGGAATTTTTTCGAGTTTCGGCACAGGATTCATCCTATTCAAAAATGGTGTTATGCTGGGTTCTTTCCAGTATTTTTTCTATCAGAAAGGTATACTTGGTCCATCACTTTTAAGTATATGGACACATGGAACATTAGAAATCACAGCAATAATTTTCGCAGGAGGAGCCGGTTTTATATTAGGTAATTCATTTTTATTTCCTAAACACAAAAAGAGACTAGAAAGTCTTAAAGATGGCACGAATAGTGGCCTTAAAATTATCGTTGGGCTGGTACCTATATTTTTAATCGCTGGTTTTTTAGAAGGTTATGTCACTAGACAAGTAGATTGGCCCCTGACAGTACGCCTATTTTTTATACTAGGTTCACTTAGCTTTATCATTTACTATTACTTCATTTACGCAAACAAATTCAGCGTAAAAGGTGTATCATAAATATTTTCACACTTAACAATCCCTATATTTTGCAAACGTTTCAATTTCACCAAAACAGAAACACTGGTGAGAAAATCGAGTTCACTTATCTTTTCTGGATAAAAAATTTCGTAACTACTCAGCAATAGGAATTTTCAACGAAGCAAGCGTTATAAAAGCCTCAAGTATACTCTCTCCTTTC
>NZ_JABANE010000184.1 GCF_012844305.1 Flammeovirga aprica JL-4 | reverse complement strand
AACAGCTTGAATTAGCATCTACTTATCAATATTTTAACCATTCGCAAATTTTAAGAGAGCGAAAGGTCAGTTCTTAAATCAAAATAAGTATCGAAAGGATAAAAATGATTTTGTTTTTCAGGTAGATCGTAGTGTTGAAAATAGTTTAGTATTTCTTAAAGAAAATAATGTTGAGTTTGAAGTATTAGATACCGTGGAAGTTAAAAAATATTACTGGACACATTTGGTATACAAAATAAAGACGACAAAGAAAATTCCAGTCGCGGTACTTCAAGATAACGTGAATAGTTTTGAGCAAACAGCCGATGGTTTTGTATACAGTATAAATCAGAAATTTGAAAGGTCTGAATTTTATGATATAAAAACGCTGAAGAAAGTAACTTTTGATGGTACTGTACCTTATGCTACATCTAATTTTGAGAAATTCTATTGTATTGATGAAAATTATCAGAGAGGCTTATATGATATTGGTCTTCAAAAATGGGTTATTGATAAGGCCTATGATAAAATAGAAGTTGCAAACCGTAGTAAGTTGCTACGCTTGAAGAAGAGCAATAATGAATTTTATGCGAATGCAAATGGAGATATAAGTGATTTCTCGTTAGCCTATACTGAAAAAAACAATGTGGATTTATTGGCTGACAGGTTTTTGTATTTTGAAACCAAAAAGGACTCTATTTATGACCTTGTTGAGAAGGCATTTTTAAAAATTCCAGCTATGGAAAGTAAGCCTGATGTCTTTTTTGTCAATGGTGATTTAATAATGGTTTGTGGTACTACTTTCTATAATCTTGATAAAGAAATAGAGAAAAACTTATCAGAAAGCTTAATCTCATTTTATGAGTTATCAGAGAAGGAAGTAAAATTGAAGTTTGAGAAAAAACAGAAAGAACATAGCAGTCTGAAGGGGTTAGTTTTTTCTGTAGATGTTTATATCGGTAATAAATATGGAGTGTTGAATGAGTATGGAGATATTATTAATTCTTCTAAAGAATATACTTACATCTTGCCAATGCTTTCAGAAGAAACATATGCTTATAAAACAGGCTTGTTTGACTTTGGTAAGAAATTGTATTCATTCAAAATTGGAGAAGATCACGAAGAAGAGTTAATAGAGAATGAAAATATCGAATACTATACAGCAGTAGAAGAATACGAGAAAAATAAAGGAGAATTTTAGTGTTCCTAACACTTTTCTAACAACAGCATTGGAGTAAGCTCTGATGCTGTTTTTTTGTTTAGGACCTTTGCTTATCATTCTATTTATTCATTTGAAGCTTGTGTAATAGGGGGTGTTTTAAAGAAAAAGGAGTGGTAAATAATACTATTATTATTTGTAACACTAAGAAGATAAGAGGGGTAAGTGTTTGCAATAGGTGGTGTTTATATCGGATAAAATTATATTGCCCCCTCTTTATCGTTCCCATTTACCACAAACTTTAAATACCACCCTATTTTTAAAAAGAATGTTACTAAACCACTCCTTCTTATCCTATAGCTTTGTAAAACGTTTAAAGCATTCTTGTTTTCAATTTTAGTTCAACCCCAAGAGTGTGACGCGTGTTGACAATATTAGAGGACCTAAGCATTTATTAAGATGAAATTTTTGAAAGTCGTTTCACTCTGTGCCTTACTTGCATCGACTTCCTGCGATGTGGTAAACAGAAAGAGTGAAGTAAATATCCAGAAGGAAGAAAAGTATGAAGAGGATTGGGAGTCAATAGCAAAAGCAAATGTAGCTCCTGAGTGGTTTAAAGATGCGAAGTTTGGTATTTATACCCACTGGGGACCTGTATCAGGAGCCTTTGTAAATATGAGACCAAAACAGCATTTGGCAGGGTGGCACGGTATGTTGATGTATGGAAAAAACGGTGTGCCTAACTGGAGAACAGGAAAACTTCCAAGACGGAAAAATGGAACAGTAAACAACAATCCTACTGGAAATTACAAGCATCATACTGCACAGTTTGGTGACCCAAGTGAAGTAGGATATAAATATTTGATTGAGAACTTCAAACCAACAGGATTTAATGCCAAAAAATGGGCTGATCTTTTTGAAAAATCGGGAGCTAAGTTTGCGGGTCCTGTAGCCATGCACCATGACAATTTTGCCATGTGGGACAGTAAAGCTACGCGTTGGAATTCGATGAATTATGGTGGAAAAGATATCTCTCAAGAGCTGAAAACTGAAATTGAAAGCAGAGGGATGAAGTACATTGCTTCTTTTCATCATGCTTTCACCTGGAAATATTTTGCACCTGCACATGTGAATGGCAATGTAGATCCAAAGGATTATGATCTCTACACAGAACCGCATGGATATGATAGTAATATGCCTTCTGAAAAGTTCCATGAAGAATGGTGGGCGAAGCTGAAAGAGTATATCGATAACTATCAGCCTGATGTATTATGGTTTGACTGGTGGTTGGAGAATATGGATGAGAAATACCGTAAGAAGTTCTTGGCCTATTATTACAACAAAGGAAAAGAATGGGATAAAGATGTGGTAGTACTTTTTAAAGAAGAGACGTTCCCTGATTCCACGGCAGTAAGAGATTATGAAAGAGGGCGACCAAATAAGCCAACGGACAAAACCTGGATCACAGATACCTCTCCTGGTACATGGTTTTATCGTTCCAATGCCAAGTTTGTTTCTACGAATGATCTAGTAGATATTTTGGTGGATATTGTATCTAAAAATGGTAGTATGCTATTAAACGTTCCTCCAAATCCGGATGGCACGATTCCGCCAGAAATGGAAAAACTGTTAGTAGAGATGGGGGAGTGGTTAAAAGTCAATGGTGAAGCAATCTATGGCACAAGACCTTGGAATGTCTTCGGTGAAGGTCCTACACGTCTTCCTGCAGGTGGACACAAAGTGGAGCGTAAAAAAATCGAATATACAGTAAACGATATCAGATTCACTAAAAAATCAGATGACGCTTTTTATGCGATCGTGATGGATACACCTGAAGAGGATATTACAATCACAACCCTAGGAAGTTATTTGGGTGTTTTGAATAAAGACATTGAGGCTGTGACTTTATTAGGTAGTGAAGAAGAACTGCAATGGGAAAGAACAGATAAAGGTTTGGTTATCAAAAAGCCAAAGTATTACCCTTCACTTCATGCACATGCTTTCAAAATTATGTGTAAAGGTTTTAAAAAGACGGGTCTTGGCGGAGAACTAGAACAGACATTATAAATAATATTTAGTGTTTAGGTGATCAACTGTTTGATATAGAGTGTGTAAAATCTGGTCTAGATTATCAGTGTGACTACTTGTATTAAGAGCATGTTTGGGAAATTATTTCTGAACATGCTCTTCTTTTTTAATGGAGCAGGTCGGTTTACATAAGAATTACTTCTATTCGTTTTTATGATGAACTCCTTTTGAATGATTTAGGTAGTACAAAAAAAAACAGGAACAAGTATGATAAATTTTTGTCTTAGTAATTATATTTATCCTCTTAAATTAAACACTTCCATCTGAACGCAATGAATATTACAATAAGAGAAATCCAACTCAAAGACATACCGCATTTGGTTGATTACTGGACAAAATCAGACAAGGAACATCTCATCAATATGGGTGTTGATCTTAGTAAGCTACCTAAAGAAGAGGAGTTTAAAGGGATGTTGGAAAGTCAGATCAGTCAGCCTTATACTCAAAAACAGAATTATGCACTTATTGTACTGGCTGATAATTCACCAATAGGACATGTAAATATTAATGAAATCGATTTTGGGAATTCAGCCAAAATGCATTTGCATCTCTGGGACAAAAGCAATCGGAAATCGGGAATAGGTACGCAGATGATACAATTGGCTTTGCCTCTATTTTTTGAAAATTTTCAATTAAAGCAACTTATTTGTGAGCCTTATGCAAAGAATGACGCACCCAATAAGACCTTAGAAAAAGTAGGCTTTCAGTTTGTGAAGAAGTACACATCTGTACCAGGTTCTATTAATTTTGAGCAAGAAGTAAATCAATGGCAACTCATCAAAAACAATTAAAAATGAAAACTTTTCACGTAGAAACGGAACGCCTGCTCTTAAGAGAATTGAGGGAGGAAGATCTAGAGGGAATTTTTGCTTTAGACTCTAACCCTAATGTTGTAAAATTTATAGGTATTCCTCCGGTAACTGATAGAAAGCAGTCTTTAGAGTATATCCAAAATATCCAAGGACAGTATGAAAGAAATGGAATTGGACGTTGGGCTTGTATTCTAAAGGAAACCAATGAATTCATAGGCTGGTCAGGATTGAAGCTAGAAGAGGTGCTTAGTGAGTTAGGTCCTTATTATGATTTGGGATATAGATTCAGAGAAGAATTCTGGGGGAAAGGATATGCTACAGAATCTGCCAAAATAAGTTTGTATTATGCCTTCGAAGTATTGAAATGGGAAGAAGTGGAAGCGTGTGCAGACTTTGATAATGAAGGGTCTAATATAGTCCTACAAAAAATAGGAATGAAGTTTACCAGAGATTCTGAATTTGAAGGAATGCCGTTGCATTGGTATAAAATCACTAGGGAGGAGTATTTTGACTTAAAAGACAACTCATAACTCAAAACAATTCCCTTTTCATAAGGTTACTTCTTTTAAAAAGAAGATATGCTTTTAGAAACAACACACGGTAAACCAGTGAATTACAGCAAGACCAAAACAGTCACTGGCAAAAGATTTTCATTGTATAAAATTATCAAGATAGGGGGGAGCACTTCCCCTCGTTTTTATATTCGATCAAGTAATCTGAACATTGGGTTTGATAAAGAAACACAGTCGGATTTAGATTCAGCAATTATTGAAATCAGGGAAAAAGGAGTGATTGTACATATTAATGTAAAGGTCAGGAACTTCGAGTGGGTAATTCCTTATTATCAATTGGTATTGTATCATACCGATCACGTTTTAAGTATTCATAGCCAAGGTTATTTTATACAGTTTGACCAACAGAAAACGACAGTACAACATTCAGAATTTGTCAAGAAACTTTTGGAGCAAAAACAATTTAATAGAAATACTTATTCATTTATTGATGATTTGTAAATCTTTAAATAAGGATAAAAATCATTAAAATCCGACTATTAAAATATCTTAACTCTGATTTTTGTTATTTTATACGGCATTATACTTTATTATCTTTGTACGTTTTTAATTTTAATACCTAAACGAATATCAAATGAATTTACTATTGGAAAAGACAGACAAGATTCGTTTAATCCAAGAAGGCAGTAAGTTACCCTACGATCTTCTTCTATTAGCAGATGAGACCATTGAAGCCATAGACAAATACATTCACGATTCAGAGATCTATATTTACGAAAGGGAAGGTGAAACACTGGGAGTATATGCTTTGCAGATGTTTGACGGAGAATCCATTGAGATCAAAAATATTGCGGTGTCTAAAACTTGTCAAGGTGAAGGAATAGGTCAGAGAATGTTGTTGAATGCCATGGAACAGGCTAAAGACCGAGGATTCAAGTACATTCTGATTGGAACTTCTAATGCTGCATTCAGACAATTGTATATTTATCAGAAAGTAGGTTTTGAAATTTACGAAGTGAAAAAAGATTTTTATACTAAGAATTACAGCCAAGAATTAATCGAAAATGGCTTACCGCTCAATCACATGCTTGTTTTAAGAAAGCAGTTGAATGATTAGTAAAAAAATTATCCAGAAAAAGGGTTCTTGCTTAATAGAAAGTAAGAACCCTTTTTTGTGAAAAGTGACAAAGAACAACACAACTGTAAATATATCTTAAAAGTAAAGAAAAGGATCAATTTTTGAGATCCCACAGTTATGATACTAATAGCATTCTTACTACTCCTACTAACTTCAACATCTTTTGCACAGATAAACATTGGAGATACAGTTACTGTAGTTAAATCAAAGCACGCTTACGTTGTAAAACATATTTCGGTTACAAGCCAAAACAAAACGGCTTATGAATTACTCAATCTTAAAAACAACAAAAGAAGATGGGTACTTGATGAACAACTTCAATATGAACGCAAACAACAGCTTAATGCCCTTCGTTACCGCAGAGGTGAAGAAGAGGAATTTGAAAATTTTATTGAATAAGTAATCTGCTTAAAACAGCAATGCCGGTTACGTTTACCCCTTTAGTATTTTACTAATGAAATCCTCTATAAGGAATGTCTTGTAGAGGTTTTTTATTACACCATAAAAAAAGGACTCCAGCAAAACTGTGTCCTTTTCATTCTATAAACTAAACTAACAAACAAACTTCCAACTAAATATTTTTAATCAACTTCTTTGAGTTGATGTCTTGTTCTTAATTGATATTCAAATAAATGTTATTTAAAGTTGTTAACCAAAATTGAATGTGAGAAATAATGACATTATTAGAATAGTGATATTATTAAATTTAAATTTTCATAAAACCCAATTTGGACATTGTTATATCGGTGCCTTAGTAAAAAAAATTCCCCAATCCGTAAAAACAGAAAGGGGACTCATTATTAATTGGGGGATAAATAAAATATCCCAATTGAAATACTATTCTAACATTATATTGATTGTTTAATATCAATATAATTGAAGGCTTACATTAAATGAAAATGATTTACAACAGCACTTACTTCTTTTCTCTACGCCTATTTTCAAAAACCTCATGAAATGAAGTTACCAATTTTTGTCATTTAATTTACCCTTTAATGGTGTACTATTTCTTTATAACATACTGTACGACTGTTTCGGTGCTTTATTTTTTGATTTATCAGGCTTATTTTTAACTCAAATTTGACTGCTTTATTTCAGGTTTTGACTTTTTGAAATACATTTTCGCCTTTCAACGTAATTTATAGATAAAAGCATTGATTTATCTATTATATAATACTAATTATAAATTGATTATATCTTTGGTGAATTTTAAACTAAATAGATATTGCAAAGTGTTATGAGAATGTGTTATATAACTTGTTATTATTTTGTTGTACTATGATTAAAAATAAGAATTATCCATTTTATGATTTTTGTTATTTTTTTTTATAATAATGTAATTCTGACGCTCTTTTATCTGTGAAATATACATTATTATCGATGTTAGATTCAATATGATAAGCTGTACTTTAGACCATAGTTTTTTTACATAGGCCGATTATTTCAATTTATTGCGAATTAAAATGTATAATATTAAACTAATAATCACTTTTCAAATGATTTATTTTTAATTCTATTTTTTTAATTATTTTGCGTAAAAAACACACATAAACATAATTTATTATTCTAAACTATGCCGCATAAATATCATCCGGAGTCATTAATGATGACGCATGGATACAAACCCGAATTATCCGAAGGTGCTGTGAAAACTCCTATTTTTCAAACTTCAACTTTCGTTTTTCAAACAGCAGAGGAAGGAAAAGCATTTTTTGAGGTGGCCTACGGATTAAGGGAGAAAGGCCAAGATGAAAATCTGGGCCTAATTTACAGTAGAATCAACAACCCCAATTTAGAGATTTTAGAAGATCGCCTTTGCCTTTGGGATCAAGCTGATGACTGTGCCGTATTTGAAAGTGGAATGAGTGCTATCAGTTCGGTTCTTTTGGAGTTTTTAAAGCCAGGAGATCTATTGATTTACAGTGCGCCTACTTATGGAGGAACAGATCATTTCATTCATGATTTATTAAAGAAAATAGGTGTTCATAGTATTGCCTTTAGACCTGAACATACAAAAGCGGATATCCTGAAAATGATTGAAGATTCAGGTTTAGCAGACCGACTGGCTTTGATTTATGTAGAAACTCCAGCTAACCCAACCAATGATCTTTTTGATATTACACTTTGTGCAGAAATTGCTCAACAGTATAATGATCAAAGCAGTGGAAGGAAAGTTTTTGTAGCTGTTGATAATACGTATATGGGACCAATATGGTCACAGCCACTTCAACTTGGAGCAGATATCGTGATGTACTCAGCAACCAAATATATTGGTGGGCATAGTGATCTTATTGCAGGTGCGGTCTTGGGTGACGCTGAAGTGATGCAAAGGGTGAAGACACTGAGAACATTTTTAGGAAATATGGTTTCTCCGCATACAGCATGGTTAATGTTGCGTTCACTAGAAACATTGAAAATAAGAATGGAAGCTCAGATGAATAATGCAATCAAAGTTGCGGACTATCTTCAAGAGCACCCAAAAGTAGAGAAGGTACATTATTTAGGCTGTATTTCTGAAGGAACCAAGGCTTATGAATTATATAAGAAGCAGTATTCTTCTCCTGGTGCAATGGTCTCTTTTGATATAAAGGGAGGGGAAAAAGAAGCATTTAAGTTCTTAAATCAACTCAAATTAATGAAGCTTGCTGTAAGTTTAGGAAGTACAGAAAGTTTAGCACAGCATCCAGCTAGTATGACGCATATTGGTATTGCGGAGGAAGAGAAAATAGAATTTGGAATATTACCGAGTTTGGTTCGCTTGTCTATAGGAGTGGAAAACGCCGAAGACATTATCTGGGATATTGAACAGGCATTAGAAGTGGTATAACTGTTAAAAGGGATGATATTATGGTATCATCCCTTTTATACTTATGTAGTGTGACAAAAGAAATGGAATAATAATTACGTGCACCATGACTGGAACCTTAGGTTTGTATATCAATCATTACTTGTAATATTCCAAGAAGGAGGTTTACTTAGTAAGAGGGTTTA
>NZ_JABANE010000183.1 GCF_012844305.1 Flammeovirga aprica JL-4 | reverse complement strand
GCGAATCAATTTTGCATCGATAAATTTGAGGAACCCGCGGTAGCGAAAAGAAAAAAACTGAAGGTTACCCACAAAAAAAGACCCAATAATTCTTAAAATTATTGAGTCTTATATCGAAATTAATTCACTGAAAAACTGTATCGTTTTTTCAGGACATTACACTTTACCTATTACTCTTTAGGTTCTAAACGAATATTATACTTCATAGAAGTAACCGTTCTATATTTTGAAAGATCAGGAATCTGATAGTTTTTCTCTAAAAATCCTTTTTCCTCTACAAAGAAATAATACTTTTTATCCTTGTCGATTTCCATAGTATAATTCCCTTCAGCATCAGATTTTACATAGATGTTTTCATCCTCATTAGGCGAAATGAAAACAAGTTCTATATTTTTAAGGAGTTCTCCGGTAGTTTTATTTGTGACCTGTCCGTAGAGTTTCACTTTCTGAGCTAGAGGTTCAATCACTAATGTTTTTTCAAGCGTTTCTTTTCCTATCACACCTACAGTTGAAATTTTGGTAGGTTTCATTCTTTTATAACCAAAAGCCGATGGGAAAATTTCATAATTGGATTCATTAGAAATATCAAAATCATAATTACCGTTATCATCCGTACGCTTAGTCACCAAGGCATTGGTTTCAAGGTTCTTCAAACTGACAAGAATTCTAGGTAAAGCAACCTTAGTATCTTTTGAAACTACTTTTCCTTTCAATTTCATGGCTTCAATTGTGAACAGGTTTTCATGCTCATCGGTCAGCATTCTTGAAAGGTTAATCTCATTGACATTTAATTGATAGATATCATTTCCACCTTTACCTCCCAGACGGTTGGAAGTGAAATACCCTGTTCTTTTAACAGAGTTCAGAATCAAACCATAATCATCATAAGTTGAATTAATAGGAGCTCCCAAATTGGCTACGGCAAAGATTTTTCCTTTTTTAGTATAGGTTTCATATAAGTCTAAACCGCCCATTCCCTCATGTCCGTCAGATGCAAAATACAATGTGCCATCAGGGTGAATAAAAGGAGAAACTTCGTCGCCAGGTGTATTGACAACATCTCCTAAATTAATAGGGTAAGTCCATTGTCCGTTGTATTTATAACTTATATAAATGTCTGTCCCTCCGTAACCGCCTTCCATATCTGAAACAAAATAAAGTGTATTTCCATCTTTAGAGAAAGAAGGTTCTGATATAGAATAATGTTCATTATTAAAGGGAAGTTCTTTAATGTTAGACCAGATATTTTCACCAAGAATATCGATTGAATACAACTTATGCTGTGCCACTTCAAGGTGAGGAACATCTGCTTCATACAACGTAGCAATCATATGATGATCATCGATCTGAAAGGCTGAATGATGATGATGATGATGGAAAGCACTGCTGTCAATTGCAATAGGTCTTGTTTGCTCATTTCTATAAAGATCATGTAAAGGAGCAAAGTAAAAATTGTAGTAAGACTTTCTGTAATGTTTATTGAAATGCTTTCTATCGTTTCTGTCAGTAGTATAAATCAGACCATCATGATAAAAATAAGGAGACCTTTCAGAACCTGCTGTATTAATAGCAAGGTTTTGAATTGTATATCTATCCTGATTTTTTGTGAACTTAGACGCTTCACGAGAATTACTTTTGCCTTTCTTCGCGTGCAATGTTGGTTTATAAAGCTCATTGTTTTTATGGAGCCATGACAATGCTTTTGGTGGTTTATTTTTCGATAAAATATACCTCACTCTTACTATAAAATTAGAGAAGCCATCGTTGTTATTGTTACTTCCTCGTCTTTGTCCGGGACTGAATTTCTCAGAAGGAACTTGTCTTGGCTGTCCCGTTAAAATAGCAATACTTTCTTGCGATCGGTCGGCCATTGATGCTGCTAGTTTATTTTCACCAAAGTGAGTATCACCAACATAATGTAAGCTGACATCATCAAGGTAATCTGTGAATGTAAACTTGCTGATCCATTCAATACCCACATCAACACGGTCTGCAACTTTTACATTAACACCGATTCCGAAAGGAATGGCAAGTACAGCCTTATTGTATTTGGGCTTATAGAATTCTCCGCCTTGTCCTTCTGTACCCAAAGGGGCCAGATCAACCCAAGTATTACCAAAGGCATTGGTTGTTTTTCCTTTTGGATTATGCAATAAAGCCGTCAGTCCTGTGAGAACGTAGGGAGTTACTCTTTTTCTTTGTGTATAATGCCCATAATGCGGGAAAATATCAATCTGAGCGAGAGCGGAAAGCTGGAAGACATCATTTCTGAAATGTAAGTTTCTATTGTATTCAAAAGAACCTACAGCAGCAGTTTGAGCGTCGTCACCATGCAATCTGGACCAGGCAATTTCACCTCGGAAAATAAAGCGATGAGAGAACCTTTTTTCAAAAGCACCACCAATGTGTGCTCCAGAAAGATTGAAATCTACGGCAGTAGGTGAGGCTCTTTTTGTGAGATCACCAAAGTAGTTGCTGACACCTGTCTGGAAAGACAAAGCCCAATGTTTATCAGTGGAAGGTGCTAGCCCCATATGTTGTTGGGCAAGGCAGTTTATGTTTAGTTGAAAAAAACATATTAGAAAGAAAAAAATGCCCGATCCACCCTTTAATATTTTGGGGTACATAGTTTTGTTAAGATAGTATGTTAGGTATTAGAAAATGAAGCACAGAGTAAATAAACCGAAGATAAATTTAAGTTTCAGGTAGGTTATTAAGTACAAATTCAAAATTATATCATACTAATTCTATTTATTGTTTTGCGATTACTTCCTACAAAAAACTTTCAATAGAACTACTATTAATACGTTTTTTAGCGTTGTACTCACAAAAAATACATTAGAATTAACTATGATTTTTTTTTGACTTGGTACTTACTGCATTTTGTCAGATGTAAATACACGGGTGCCTGATTGATCAGACTCCAAGGCTTTTTTCATCATAAAATCTGCTACCTTTTTACCTTCTATACCTTTATATTTTTTAGGAATAAGAGGAGCGAAAATTTGATTTAAAACTTTACCCAAGTCTTCACCAATCCTCTTCTCAGTCCTTTCTCCCAATAACAACGAAGGTCGGAAGATATTTAGTGTAGAGAAGTTCATGTTTGCCAGTTCATCTTCCGTTTGTCCTTTAACTTTATTGTAATAAAACGGAGAAGAAGCACTTGCTCCCATAGAAGAAATAATCTGGAAATTCTTTGCACCATTTTGAAGTGCCAGCTTACCAAAATTGACACAGTAAGTGAAGTCCACTTTATAAAAAGCTTCTTTACTTCCTGCTTTTCTCATGGTTGTTCCCAAACAGCAAAAAGCATCATCAATGGTATTGTCTATTTTCACAGCATCAAGCTGTTCAAAGTCTACAATAATTTCTTTAACTTTAGAATGCTGAGTATTTAAAGGTTTTCGCGTTAAAGCGATAATCTGACTGTAGTTGCTATTTTTACTTAGCTTTTCCAGCAAATGTTGACCAATAAGACCAGTACTCCCGACAACTAATGCTATTCTATTCATTTAACCTCGATTTATCCTATCAAAAATAATAAAGACTTTGAAATAAATCTTTAAATATACCAAATATGTAGTAATGAATCAGAATGCAATGATTACATTTGTCGTTAAATTTATAGGAGATACGAAAAAAAATGCTCTTAGAGCCTTATGAAAATATATAAAAGACTTTTAACCTTTAGTGGAAACCTTGGGTCATTTATGTTGCCCTATTTTATTGTGACGATCTTAATGAGTGTTTTCAGTTTGCTTAACTTTACATTCATGATTCCATTGTTAGATATTTTATTTAACAGTGAAGAATCGTTTACAGTACCTGAGACTTTATTAACCCTCGATGATTTTCAACTAAATGGTGAATTCATAAAAGAATATGCTTATCAGGAGTTTGGTTTATTGATGCTTGAAAAAGGCAAATTGAGTGCACTGATGTTGATCTGTACTTTTACTTTCTTGGCATCCCTAATGACCAACACTTTCCGATATATCGAAAGACGTTTGGCGGAGAATTACAGAAGAAATACTGTAGCACTTTTAAGAACAAAGATTTTTGACAGAGTATTAAGTCTTGATATTGGTTATTTGACCAACTCAAAGAAAAGTGATATTATGGCTCGTTCTACTACGGATGTCACGGAGATGGAAAATGCATTTTCAGCTTTGACTACTTTCATCAAAGATCCGATTATGTTGATTGTATTCTTCTCTACTTTAATTTACTTGTCACCTACAATGACCATGTTTGTATTCTTGATATTACCCGTATCAGGTATTTCAATTGGTTTGATTGCTAAAAAATTAAAACAAGTTTCTCATAATTTGCAAGACATTTCTGCCAACTTGCTAGGTGTTTTGGATGAGACGATTGTGGGTATGAGAGTTGTAAAAGGCTTCAATGCAGACAATTATGTGAAATCATCTTTTGAGAAAAGTAACCAAGGTTATGTGAAGGAATACAGCGATTTCGCTTCTAAAAGAGAATTAGCTTCTCCATTGTCAGAAGTGATGGGTGTTTTCTTTGTAGGTGTTTTACTTTACTTAGGAGGAACAATTGTACTTTCAGATGATCCGTCTCTATCAGCCTCAGAATTTATGGCTTACCTTGTACTTTTCACTCAAGTACTTAACCCGGTAAAAGCTATTTCAGGTAATGTCAGTAATATCCAAAGAGGTATGGCGGCAACAGAACGTATCTTCCAGTTATTAGATACAAAGCCAAGCATTAAAGACAATCCGGAGGCGAAAGAGCTAACAGAATTCAAAGTAGGAATACAGTTCAAGGATGTTACTTTTGGATATGAAGAGAAGGATGTTTTAAAAGGCATCAATTTTGAGTTGAAAAAAGGACAGATGCTGGCATTGGTTGGACCATCAGGAGGTGGTAAATCCACATTGGCAGATTTGATTCCTAGATTCTATGATCCACGAAAAGGAAGTGTGGAAATAGATGGGAACAATATTCAAGATTACAAATTAAACTCACTACGATCTCATATGGGTATTGTTACACAAGAGTCAATTTTGTTTAATGATACTATTTATAATAACATTGCATTTGGCACCGATGCTACTATGGAACAAGTGGAAGAAGCCGCTAAAATTGCCAATGCACATGAGTTTATCATCAAGACAGATGAAGGATATAATTCTATCATCGGTGATCGAGGTTCAAAGCTATCAGGCGGTCAGCGTCAGAGATTAAGTATCGCAAGGGCAATTTTGAAAAACCCTGAAATCTTGATTTTGGATGAAGCTACTTCTGCCTTAGATACTGAATCTGAAAAGCTTGTACAGAATGCTATTCAACATTTGATGAAGGGCAGAACAGTACTTGTAATTGCCCACAGGTTATCAACAATTCAAGAAGCAGACAATATTCTTGTAATCAAAGAAGGAGAGATTGTAGAACAGGGTAATCATCAGAACTTGATGAATATTGAAGATGGAGTTTATAAAAAACTTCAAGAGTTACAAGAGTATTCAAAATAACATAATATATGATAAGTATCGATCATATTTCAGCCGTAATGATTTTAAAGAATGGTGAGCGATCCTTGAGAGCTACCTTAGAATCATTACGCTTTTTTGGGGAAGTAATCATTTTGGATAACGGTTCTACTGACAATTCTCTAGCTATTGCATCAGAATTTTCAAATGTAAAAGTGCATCATTCGGAATTTATCGGTTTTGGACCATTGAAAAATCTGGCTGCTTCTTTTACAAGCAATGATTGGATATTTTCTATCGATGCTGATGAGATTATTGATCAGAAACTCCGTGATGAAATTGTAAACTTCGATTTGACAGATCCTCACACTGTTGCCGTAGTTGACAGACCTAATTCCTACTTAGGTAAAAAAATAGAAGGAACTGATTTTGGTAATGAAAAAAAAGTAAGATTATATAACAAGACAACTACTAAATTTAGCGACGTACAAGTACACGAAACAATTGAGACACACGATATGAAGAAAATAATGCTGAAAGGGCATCTGCTTCATGAGTCTTATTCTTCTGTCAATGATATCATTGACAAGCTACAATTATATACTTCTCTTTTTGCTGAACAGAATTGTGGGAAAAAGACGATTACTCCTTTTATGATTGTGGTGAAAAGTCTTTTTGCATTTTTCAGAAGTTACGTGTTCAAATTAGGTTTCATGTCAGGCTGGAGAGGGCTTTTAATAAGCTCCTTTGTGACGGCAGATGTTTTCTTTAAGTATTTTAAATTGTATGATTTGAACTACAAAAAAAAAAAATCGGGAAGAAAGAAAATATTAGTTGATTTAGAACGCCTAAAGTACCCAAACTGTGGATTGGGGCAAGTGAGTATTAATTATTCTAATGCCTTAACTAAAGTAGCAGATCAAAGTAATGTATCTTTGGAGTTTTTGTTATCTTCAGAAAATAGAAAAAGTTATATTGAAGATGCCAATAATGTAAACTTTAGGTACCATAATCCATTGACTAAAAAAGGTATACTTCCTGTTGATTCCAACATCGATTTATTCCACCTTACTCATCAAATTACAGATTACAAAGCTGTTAAAGCAAAGAAAAATATATATACAATTCATGATCTGAATTTCTTAGAAGAAAAAAATAAAGCAAAGGCAGATCGTAAACTAAAACAAATTCAAAAAGCAGTAGATCGAGCGGATGTGATTACCGTTATCTCTAAATTTACGGAGAAAGTGGTGAGAGATAATTTAGAAATTCCTTCTTTTAAACCTGTAAAGGTTATCTATAATGGCGTTAAAACTCCAATTCTAAAAGAATCTGCTCAACCTGATATAGATGATTCTCCTTTTTTCTTTTCTATTGGTACTGTAATGCCTAAAAAGAACTTTCATGTGCTGGTAAATATGATGGAGTTCGTTGATCCAAAATATAAACTTTATATCGCGGGGCAATTGACAAAAGCTTCTTATGTTGATCAAATCAATGCTTTAATAGAAGAAAAGAATTTACAGGACAGAGTAAAACTGCTGGGGCCAATTTCTGATCAAGAAAAATCATATTTGTTTGAGAAATGTGAGGCCTTCTTGTTCCCTTCTTTATTGGAAGGATTCGGTTTACCAATTATTGAATCAATGCTGGCGAAAAAACCAACTTTCTCTTCCAACAAAACCAGTTTACCTGAGGTAGGTGGAGAGTATGCCTATTATTGGGAGAACTTTAAGCCTGAGTATATGGCTAATGTGGTGAAAGAAGGGCTTAAAGATTTTAATTCCGATAGAACGAAAAAGGAACAAGAAGTATATGAGTATGCTTCTAATTTTTCATGGGAGAAGAATGCAGAAGAATATAATAAGTTATATATTGAAACCTTAAACAGTTAAGGCTTCAATATAAACTAATATGGACTATAGTGACAATAAACAAATTTATCGTAAAATAAAGGAAAAGGGCTTAGCGCTAGATTGTGTTTGTGAAGTAGGGGTATATTACCCAGAAACTTCTAATATTTTAGACTTTGTGAATCAGGGTGTCAGAACTATCCTTGTAGAACCTTCAGATGATTCACTAAAAAGGATTGACACCTTTTTCGAGAATAAAGATAATATTACAATCCATCCTGTTGCCGTCTCTGATAAGAACGGAACGTTGGAATTATCAAAAGCAGAAGCATCCACATTTATTTCAGACCTTCCAAAGAGTCCAGCATTAATCAATGATAATTTTAAAGTAACAGAAAATGAAACGGTTACTGTTCCATGCGTTACTTTTGATAAAATTGATACTTTAGATATCGACTTATTAAGTATTGATATTGAAGGGGCTGAATGGTATGTTATTCAAAACTTGAAAAGTAGACCAAAAGTCATTTCTATTGAGACTCATGGAAAGTTTTACACTAATCCTTATATCAATGAGATTACTCAGTGGATCAACGAAAACAATTATAAAGTATGGTATAAAGATCATTCAGACACCGTTTTTTATAAAGAGGGTGAGTTAGAGCTGACCTCATCAGAAAAGTTTGCACTCACTTGGATGAACTTTAGGATTAACTTGAGAAGATCAAAAAAATATATCTTCTGGCCATATTATCAGTTGAGAAAATAAAAATACTAGCCTTCTAAAGTTTTTTAGAAGGCTTTTTTACATTATAGCCTAACGGTTTTATGTGCTCAGCCCAAAAATGAATATCAAATTTTGGCCATGCATGAGTACCCATAGGAAGAATATTATTGATCGCTACGCAATCTCTTGGTCTAGATTCAATACTGAATAAGAGTGCTTCTTTTGGACCAGGAGCTGTAAAAAATGAATAAGCATAAGTAGAGTTTTTACCAAAAAACATGTCCTCATTTTTATAATTATTTTTAAAAAGCCTGGAGTTTTTGTTCTTAAGGCGGATATAAGCATACCAGTTTTTAAGCCTTTTAGCAAAGTTGAAACTCAAAAAGCATTTTGGAAGGGAAGATGAAAGGTCAATCACTCGAATATGGTCCTCTATTTTGCGTAAGGATAATCCTCCATTTCCTACATGCTTATACCTAACTGGTTCATTGTCTGGTCCATGAGGCCATGGAGCACCGATATATGAATAATTTCTGGCACACCACTTTTGTACCTGATCTTCAAAAATAAAGCAATCTAATTGGTAAATCATTAAGTATTTATAGGACGTGTTGTAGGTCTTATAAAATTGCTTGTCAACCATCAGTTGATTGTATCCGTGTACATTTTGAAAAAATGATTGGTCAAAGTATGTAAACTGATATTGGACTTTACTTTCCTCTAAAAAAGGAGTGTAAAATGAAGTGTCTAACTCTTTGTAAGTTATAATGGAAATGTCCCAATTCTTCAGAACTTTTAGACATTGCTGAAAAGAAATCAACTCGTTATTGTCTAAAACTTCTTTATAAATTGGAATGACAATTATGCATTCTTTCATAAATAAGGTGTCTGTTTAGCAAAATACTAATGCACAAAAGAGTGCTTAGTTAAAAAAATGAACAGTTGGTAATTATTGATTACCAATTGATGTAAAGTGAGCTTTATATGTAGGGAACCTTGGTAAATACTTAATCTGCTAACAATGAGTTATTTACTTGTTCTAAAATGTGAAAAAGACCCCGAAAAATGTCGAATTAGGCTTTTTTCGGGGTTTTAACTTGCATAAATTTGAGTTCCAACAAAAAATCTATTACAAGTCTGACTCAAATATAACATGCAATTC
>NZ_JABANE010000182.1 GCF_012844305.1 Flammeovirga aprica JL-4 | reverse complement strand
TCATCACATAGATTGGATTTAAAGGGGAAATCACTTAGGACATTAGAAACAAAAGAGTAATATTAATTTATTTTTCAATATCTTGCTAATAGCAATTTGAAAGTGGCACAATATCAGTGAAATGAGTGGCACAAGATGAGTGAAATATATAATCATTAGTAAATATTCTAACGTACGCAATTTACTTGATTGGTCTTATAGTAATTATGGCATTCCCTGCTATGAATGAAAACGAAGATATCATCATATCTGGTCCAATTGGAGCAATAATTATTCTTGGAGGATATGTTTATAAGGTCTTTAGCTTGATGGCAGTAGATGTAATGCAATCAGTTGTAGACATGTCTATATTTATTCAAAGTAAAGGAGAGCTTAACGAAGAAGAAAAAGCTAAACCTCATGCTCAGGGTGAGTGGAAAAGAAACGCTCAGAACGAAACAAAATAATCTATCTCATATTTTTGATATAAATAATTAAATGAAAAAGTTTTTATACTCATTCATAGCTTTATGGGCTTTATTTTCATGCTCACAACAAGAAGAGAATGTAACAACACCGATAAACGAAGATAGAACAATCACAGTTGAATCTGTAGTAGATCTAGTAGTATCTCACATGAACAATAAACACGAAGCTCAAGACGGTTTAGTATTAACGAATTATGTGATTCAAATCACTGATGAGCTCGGTAATCACCAAAATCATAACATAGACAGTATTTATGATGGTCTGTCTTTTACATTTGACGATGTAGTAGGAGATGTTCATGTCATGGTATATCACGATAATTCTAATGTAAATATGAATAACTATACATTAGATGGCTCCACTATTATACCTAAAAAAAATTCCATAGGTTCTATAACTATGGAAAATGCAAATTATGCATATGTAGTAATCAAAGGACCAAAAGATAGTATTGAAGATATATATTTTAAAGGTTATAAAAATGATGGTTACTATTGGAGGCTGTATGATGCTAGCTATCCGGAACACGATGCATATTATTTTTATTGTAACGGATATACTGCAACACACGATATTATAGTTGAATATACTGATGGTAGTTTTGAAACTGTGGATTATTTTAATACAGAACCGAATACTCAATATGTATATACTCTTAATGGCCCAGGTGAACCTATTGGTGATCCAAGTAAAAACATAGGATTAGTAATTAATCCTGGTTTTGAAGGAGCTCCTATAGAGATGAATCCTAGTCAACCAGTAACCCTAAATGATATTTCATTAATAGGTAGCTGGAATGAATGGCAATACAATGTAAAGCCAGATTCTATATATGAAGACGGATCTTACACTCGTTACGTATGGACCGAAATACAAGAAAATAATATAGGAGAATGCTATAATACAATGTATTTTAAGTTCTATAATGGAATGGTAGGAAACGACTGGTATTCTCCAAACTACGAGATCGGAGCAGATACAGAAGACGAGTATGTAGAGTTCGGTGAGAAATTAGTAGGAGCAGTATGTAATGGATTTCACAATAATTTTCCAGCTATTACGATCCCAATAGAGCACTCTGGTTTGTATAGAATCGTTCTTGTACGAGAGAATGACACTAACAATTTTTTTGTAGAATATGAGGAAATTGTTAACATACCTTCTTTAGTAGATTAGACTTTAGATATCTCTACATATTTAAACCCTTCCCCTCCTAAAACTATTAAAGAAGTATCTCGCAAATAGCGTAAAGATCATAAAGCCACCACCTATAAATCGAAGGGAGTTATTGCCTACTTCTGCACTCATGTAGCGGAGTACCGCAAGTCCTCCAAACAGTAGTAAGAAGTAGACTGACATATCAAGTTGCTTTAGCTCCCTTCCAAGGTAGGTTTCCGTAATTTCATTGACTACATCACGGTCCAACAGAATATAGTTTTGCAATAAAATATATAGTAACGTAAACCAATAAAGTTACTTATACTTTGTTATCTACATACATTAAACTATTAAAAAGATACATCGTTACATTTGTGTATTATTAATTTAAATAACAATCAATATGAAACGATTTTTATCTATATTTTTTCTCTCACTACTAGTTTTTAGTTGTACAACCAATGAGGATGTGGAACCTAATAAAAATGAGCCTAGAACTATTACAGTTCGACCAACAGTTGATATGGTAGTATCTCCAATGAGTGGAGAACATCAAGCACAAGATGGTTTGGTTACTACTCATTATCGAATGCAAATTACTGATGATTTAGCTAAAACTCAGTATATCAATGTACCTGATTTAATGGACGACAAAACTTATGAGATTAGTGACGTAGTAGGAGATGTTTCAATATCAGTATATTATGCTGAAGATGACTATAACCCTCTTGATAAAAAGAGTAATTATACTTTGAATGGTAATACATTAATACCAGCATCTCAGACAAGTGGTACTATTGAAATGCATAATACCACCTATTCTTATTTAGCAGTACATGCTCCTAAAGGTACAGTCAAGCGAATTTACAAAAAAGGAGATAATAGTAATAGATCAGATTTTATTGAAGATACTGCTGCTACGGAATATGATAGAAGATATCGTTATTTTAAGAATAGTAACTATCGTGAATTCATCATTGAATATTTAGATGGAAGTTATGAAATCTTTGAAGCTTATTTGCAACCTAATAATCAGTATATCTATACTGCTAATGGCCCTGATGGCCCTGATGGCTCTGAGCCTGATCCTGATAAAGGTGTAGGGTTAATTGTAGTTCCTGGATTTGAAGATAAACCAATTGAATTAAACCCTAATCAACCAATTAAATTTGGAGATTGGAGATTAGTAGGTAATATGACTGATTGGGATCCGCAACATAGTATACTTCCCGATACAATATATAGTGATGAGGCTTCTATTATTATGGAATGGAATTTATCAGGTAATTGGTCGTATGACTTTAGATTCATAGATGAGACTAGTTGGTATGGTCATCAATTAGGAAGTCCTATGGAGTATCAAGATTATTACCAAGGGAATCTTCTATTAAACGAAGGATATAACCTTGTTTATACTTGGGCAGAACCTGAAAATATGAAGATTATATTATCAAACCCAATTGGTACTAATGAATTTTATATTAGTTATCAGTTACAATAACTAATTATTTAATATCCTAATTAAGATGTAAAACTTCTTTCTTTTAACAACATACTTTATAGTAAAGTAACAAAGGAGTATTTTGAAAATACTCATGATGAAGAATTTGTTATTCTTGATAAATATCTTTCTAACCTATGTTCTATGAACACTAAATAATGAATAATTCATACGAAAAAGAACTGAGGTCTATTTTTAAGACTCACTTATTAAAATTTGGTACTTACTATGAGAACTCAAGCGGAAGTGTAAAGAGAATCATTGTATTGGTCTCAGAGTGTATGCTGGTCAATGTGGTAAACATGCTACATTAAATGATAAGTTCAGAGAATTTATAAATAATATTGGTTTTAAACATAAAGAAACGACAAAAAGGGCTTATGATTTAGAGGGAATAGAGTTTGATAAATTTAAAGAAATAAATAATTGGATAGATGAAAATTATTTACCTATCTAAACCCTTCCCCTTCTAAAGCTATTAAAGAAGTACCTCGCAAATAGCGTAAAGATCATAAAGCCACCACCTATAAAGCGAAGGGAGTTATTGCCTACTTCTGCACTCATGTAGCGGAGTACCGCAAGTCCTCCAAACAGCAGTAAGAAGTAAACCGACATATCAAGTTGTTTTAGCTCCCTTCCAAGGTAGGTTTCCGTAATTTCATTGACTACATCACGGTCCAAGTAGCTTTCTTTGGAAAGACGATCGATCATCTGCAGAATCATACGGGGATTGCCTTGGCTGGACTCCCAAAGTGCCGTTTTGAGATGGGCGAGGTCTTCACATTCAAAGTGGCTCGTCTGACGGAAGATCAGCCCCATGGCATCATTTCGGGAAAGGTTGCTGAGTTGTATTCTCTCAAAGTTCCAGAGGAAAGTTGCTTTAGACACTGGAACCATACGGGCGGTGCCAACGATCACAAAATGCTCCGCTAAAATCTCCATCACCCGCACCGAAGCAGGGGAGATGTCATCTAGGTTTTCGAAGCTCAAAATATATTCCTTGTGCTCACATACGGAGCAAAGCATCTTGGCGATGTTGAGTGTATTTTCCTTGCTGATTTTGATTTGAATGTCCTTTTCCTCTACATCACGAAACATTAGCTTTTTGACTTCCTCTTTGTCTCCCTCAAATAGAAGTAGTAAAGTATTCGTCAAACTCTTTTTCAAACCTCTTGTATCATCAAATTTCAATACCTTTCTACCAGAAGATTTGATTAGGGATTCCAACAACATGCTTTTCCCCACACCCGTATCACCCAAGATAATGGTATTGATATCTCGGTTCACCGCTGAGAGCAATTGAGTCATTTCCTTTTTCCTTCCGACCATTGTCAGCGAATTTCTCCCCAATACATTGATGTTGGGAAGTACCGTTTTATCCTTTCTAAAAACAGAGGTAACCCTTTGGGAAATTCCTTGCTTCAATTTACCGAGTAATGTCTTTGGTTTATGTCGATTGGTGGAAGCCTCCACTAGCTCTTTTAAAGTCTTCGGCTCCTGATGTGCATAGATCAACGAGGTACTTATATTCTGATGCCCTAAAGCATCTTTGATGTCTTCCGTTTTGGCTCCTTCCGTTCGGAGCATTGTTGCAAAAGTATGTCGCAACTTGTGAGGGTAGAGGTTGGTTCCTGCAAGCAGGCTACTTTTCATCTCGTATTTCTTGAGCACTTTATTGATAGCCGTTCGAGTAAGGGCAATACCGTTTCTCTCAAACAGCTTCTGATCACCCGAAAGGTGCAGTTGGGTGCAGTATTCCACCAATGCCTTGTAGAGCAGAGTAGACATTGGCACCTTTCTTACTCTTGTCTTATGATCTTTTCGCTTCTTTAAGCTTGTCACATGCACCAATCTAGCTCTGAAGTCAATATCTGAGATACGAAGGTTTAAGGCTTCTGTGATCCGGCAACCGGCGTGCAACATCAAAAGGATGATGGTATGATTGCGGATATGCTTGGAGGACACCCGAAGCAGTTCTTCCTGTTCCTGTAGAGTGAGGTACTTCCGCTCGTTTTTGGCTTCAATTAAAGTGTTATTGTTGGCTGTCAAGGTGGTTTGATTGGGTGAGAGATAGAATTAGTGATTGTTGGGTAAAAATAGTCAAAAGTTATGAATGTAACCTATACAATATTTTTTGTAATGTAGTTTTCTTGCTAATTTTTTCTTTAAAATTAGAGTATTTTTTATAATCATTTTCTATTATTTTAAATAGTGATTGATGGAGTTGATATCTTTTTGTTAAAGAATTAAGCCATTTTTCAATAATAAATTTCACATCGTATGATAGTTTATCTTCATTTTTGCTCAAATACTTCGAAAGTTCTTCTAACTCAACATCAATTTTACTTTGAAAAGTTTCGATAAGTTCTCTCATGTATTCATAATACTTAATAAACATTTTCATATTTGTGTTTATTTTGAATTCATTATATTTTTCTAGATGAAGATTTAATAAGTGAATTATTGCTGGATGATTGGTTAAGATGTAATTAGAATAGGCTAATTGTATTTTATCAAACTCAAGATTATTAGAGTGAATAAGTACCATATTGGGTTCACTTGAAGAAAAATTTTCTAGGTAACTATTTTCAGCTTTTTGATAATCATCAAAAAAATTAAACGTAGGATTTAGCTTCCTATCAAGAATTAGTAATAAATATTCCTTGTTATTTTCACTTTCTAACCATTTTTTTAGGGATAACCCTAAATTTCCACCAAAAATTTCAATTGATTTTTTGATAATTTTTTTTTCTTTTTCATACTCTAATAAAAATTCTAAATCTCTAGTAGTTAGTTTTTTATTATCTCTAGTCAAGGACATTAGGTAGTGGAATTTTTGTAATTTTGGATTACTGCTTCCTTCTTTAACTTTCTCCTTATAAACTACATCAAGTAGTTCTACAAATGTTGCCCAATAATGTTGTGTTCTAGTTCTTAACTGGATTTCAACAGGACTGTCACACGAATGATGCTTAACTATTAGATGATAACTAGAATACCCTGTTTCAGAGGGTTCTTTTATATAATCGTTACTTTTTAAAATAGAAAAGTCTTTATTCCCTTCAAACTCTTTTACTATCCTGTAGATACTTTTCTCTTGATTTAATATTATTCTACACCCTGCTATATCTTGCATGGTCGATAAGTCCATATTAGGAAATCTAATGATTTTTCGTTTGATCGTATCTATTCGTTTTAATCTAAAAACCACCAAGCTCCCTTTTTCTTCATTTTTACCTTTTCTAACTAAGTAATCAAAACATATTTTTAAAGCAGGGATATGTTGAAGTCTATAATGTTGTAAGCACTCTAGGTTGTCTTTTGATATAGTGTTACTCTCTTTTAATTCTTTTCTAATTTTTCTACCAGTTTTTTTGACTTTAGATTTTGAAATTGCTTGCGTCATAAAATGTTTATATATAGTTCAATGCTAAATATATAAACAATAATTAATAATTACAATAGTTTATTGTATTTCAATTTTAAATATGAATAGCTTCTATTTTACATTTATTTCAACCTCAAAACTTACAATTGGCGAAATTATATTTCGAATATTTCAAATAATTTGTATATTTGTAAATAAATAAAAGAAGTTATGCTAAATAATAACCTTCAAAAAATAGAAGTAATCATTAATGGGACGAAGATGATTATTGAAGATCAGGAGAAGATTCAGTCTATCACTGATATAATATTATCGGATACGATTTCTGAAAAGGCATCAGTTTTGATTACATCCCAACAGGCTGCTGATCTTTTAGGAATGTCAAGACCTACACTTGTGAAACTATCGGATAATGGTAAGATTCCTTTTACCAAAAATGGTAATAGAAGGATGTATTATGAGAAAGATATTAGAGCCTATCAGCTCAAAAGAGAGCAAGGAGCAAAGAATATTGGTAGTTTGGTAGATTTGTCTGAAGATTTAAATTTAGAGCTGTAATGCTTAATTGTGTGCTTGATGCGAATATCCTTTATCCTGTTCTACTCCGTGATCTATTCTTGTGCCTTCATAATAATGATGCGATAGATGCTTTTTGGTCGTCATTGATTCAAGATGAATGGGTAAGGAATGTATCTCAAAATAGGAGTGAAGATCGAGAGAAATTTCAGAAGGTAGCGGATCGAATGAATACTATTTTTCCGACATCTTGTGTTTCTACTGAATTAGTTAATTCTCGTTTGAAGGACATCAAAATGGAGAAGGATAGGGATGATCGACATGTTGTGGCATGTGCAGTTGAAAGTAAATCGAGATATATTGTTACTTATAATATCAAAGATTTTCCTGCTTCTGAGATAGAGGAATGGAATGTTTGTGCTATTCATCCAGATCAATTTATAAGTCAATTTGTAGATAAAGAGCTTTTGAGAATTTCTTTTCATCAACAACTAAAGATGTATAAAAATCCTCCATATTCTAAAGAAGACTTGTTAGAATTAATGGTAAAAAGGGGATTGGTAGAAACCGCTAAAATTTTGAGATAGAACTTTAAAGCGAAATTTTAATGGCAACCCCACTAAACACCCCCTCAACTTCCATCTTCTCCATTACCAACTTCCTTTCCATTTCCAGCTGAAGCGTCTTCGCTTTATACACCTCAAAGCCTTGAATCTCTTTTTCTAGTTGCTTGATTTCCTTTACTGCTTTGCCTTTAGCGTAGTCGCTCATGGCTGAGAAATTTGTTTCTAGCTGTCGGTGTTGCTTTTGGAGCGAAGTCAACTCTTTCCTGCTTTCTTTTTCCTTCAGTATTTCTTCAGAGATCTTCACATCGATCAGCTGTAGTTTGGCTTTTAGTTCCTGGTTAGCATCTTCTACTTTTGTGATTTTAGGGGAAGAGACTAATTCCATTGTCACATTGGTAGAAGCCTTTTTGACACCTTCTTTGTAGTGATAGAACTTCTCATTGCTGAAGAGGGTCAGTTCTAAAATATCAGCATCCAATAGTCGGTTTAGGCTGTCTAGTGTGATTTCCTCAAATACTATTTTTTGGGTTTGAAAACCGTTTTTGATGTGCTTGAAATCAATGACTTTGTATTCTTCATTTTCTACTAAAGAAAATCTTTTGTCTAAGTCTTTTGAAATTGATGATCTTCTGGAAGAGATCTCACCAAAAGGAGAGTAGAGCTGTGCCTCTTTAGTACTCGCTTCCAATACAAAACCACTGTCCAATGCTCCCGTTAGTCGGTTTTGAACAATCAGAAATAAAGGCTCTGGGTTGTGAAGCTTTTCCCGTTGTACATGGCTGAAGGTAGCGAAGGCTTTGTTATAGGTGGTCCAGAATCCGTTAGCCACCAAATCCAAGGAGAGTAAATTCAAGCCAATGAAGATAAAGAAGATCACCGCTTCCGTTTTCACTTCACCTGTTTTCAGTCGCATTTTGGGATTGGCTGGAAGAACGCACCGGACTTTGGAGAAGGGAAGAAAGAAGGGAATACCCGAACGGGTGCACATATCAAAGATCAAGTGGGAGAGGTAGGCAAGCATGCCGATGATTACAAGGTGTTCTGCTTTGAAAATCCACTCCACTAAGTGGAGTAAAAATCCCCAAATAACTGTAGCGAGTAGACTATGCGTAATGGTGCGGTGGCCATAGTTCCTTTCAATCCAACGACTGATAGGATAGAAGGTTTTGCCTAGCAGAGTGCGTGGGTTGTCAATGTCGGGCAAGATAGAGCTTGTGAGCGTAAGGGCGAGGTACTCCGGTTTCTCGAAAACATTGATGTCGTAGAGAGAGCAGAAAGTGGCAGTGAATGTGAGACCTCCAGCGAGGTGGTTGTAGGACATCATGAGGTTAGTTGTATAAGATTATTAAAATAAATAACATTCTGTAGAATAGTTCATATTCCACATAAATAGTAGTTTTGAGAAAAATTCTATCCTAATTGACAAACAACTTGTATGAATATGAAAACAATAGCAATATATTTTTTAATATTTCTGTCTTCTATTACGTCATTTGCAGATACAATCTACCGACAATTTACTGCAACTGTTCACCTAAATGGTAAAAAAGTTACTGTAAAAGAGCATTTAGAAAAAGGCAGTGAAAAATATAAAGATCAATTTCACTCTGTAGCCGGTTTTCTAAATAGTTTAGACGAAGAAGGATATGAAGTAATTTATATTGATTATACCCATGAAGGGTTATGGGAGATCATTGTGAAAAAGAA
>NZ_JABANE010000181.1 GCF_012844305.1 Flammeovirga aprica JL-4 | reverse complement strand
TCTACTTCTATTCTTTCAATCAATACAATTGCATTGTTGATCACAATTCCTGCCAGTGAAATAATCCCAAGGAATGCCATAAATCCGAATGGAACTTGGAAAACTAACAATCCAATCACCATACCTATAACACCTAATGGAATGGTTAAAAGAATGATGGTCATTTTTCTGAATGAGTTAAACTGCATCACTAAAAGCATCACGATGATAAAGGCTGATAATGGTAGGTAAACGAAAACAGCACCCATGTTTTCAGCACTCTCTTCAGCGTCACCACCCAATGAGTAAGAATATCCTGCTCCCCAGTTTTTTTGTTCTTGATCCAACCAAGGCTGTATCGCTGTCATAATAGAATTGGCGTTTCCATCTTCTGTCAATTCACACTCTACAGTGATTGTACGTTTTAAGTTTTCTCTTTTGATTTGTGTATATTGCCACACCGGAACGATCTCCGCCACTTGATTCAAAGGAACACTTTTACCCGTATTTTGGCTATAAACATTGGCTGTTTTTAGAGCTGAGATAGACAAATCAGAACTTTCAATACTCTGTAATAATATTGGAATTGACTTCTCGTCTTCTCTAAATTCACCCGTCTGAAACCCGTCCAAGATCGTTTGTAATGAAACTGCAATATCTTGATTTGTCATGCCAGCAGACTGAGCTTTACTTTGATCAATTTCAATCACAAACTTTTTCCCTTTCGGTCCCCAATCATCTTTCACGTTTTTGGTCCCTTCCACTTTTGATAACTCCGCTCTGATGCTTGAAGCAATCTTCTGTAAATGATCCGGATTATTACCTGAAACTTTGATTTCGATAGGTGCTCCACCACTTCCGGCTCCAAGCAAACCCGCTTTTACATCTGCATTCTGTAAATGAAGGAAGCTATACTCATCGATCTTTTTGATTAATGCGTTATTGATCAATTGATCCGATGTATTAACCAAGATATGAGCATAATTTGCGTTAGGTTCATCAGCGGTGTATCCTAAATCATATGATGAAGGTCCTTCTCCAATAAATGAAGTCCATGAGGTGATCCCTTCAGTTCTGTTGTCATTGACCATTAATTCCTCTCTGAAAAAACCTTCCAGCTCTTTGATCACTTCTTGAGTAGATTCGATTCTTGAACCTTGCGGTAAGTTGATGTCAATCGTGATCATATTTCTATCACTATCAGGGAAGAATAATACTTCCAATAATCCGAACCCTAAGATTGACAATACAAACATTACACCCACACCCGCTACAACTGTCTTTTTGTATTTCAATGAAATTAAAATCACTTGGTGGTAACCTGATTTCAATGCATCAATCATACGGTCTAAAAACTTCTTTTTCTGCTCTCCTTTAGGTTTTACTTTTAAAAAGTACACACATAAAAGTGAGATAATGCTCAATGAAATTAACCATGATGAAATCAACGCAATAGAAATTACAGAGAAGATAGGTCCCATAATATCACCCATGATTGACTCTGCCATATAGAATGACAGGAAAGCAGCTGAAGTCGTCAATGTTGAAATCAATAGTGGATAAAATAACTCCTGTACTGAATCAATTGCTGCTTTTTTCACCTCAATACCTTCTTCCATTTTCACCATGATTGATTCTGCAACCACAATCCCGTTGTCTACCATCATACCTAAGGCCATGATTAACGCTGCTAGTGATATTTGATTGATTCCCATGTCAAATAATCCCATCACCATAAATGTAGCGATTGTTACCATTGGAATTAAACTCGCAATTACTAACCCTGTTCTCATACCTAAAAAGATCAACATCACGGCCAAAACGATCACAACCGACTGGATTAAATTCCCTTCAAAGTCTGATACTTTATGATCGATATAATGATCCAAAGAAGACAATCTCAATACCTCCAAACCAATTGGCAATTGCTCTTGGTACTCCGCTAAAACCTGATCTACTTCTTTACCTAGGTTTAAGATATTTCTCCCCTCTTTCAATGAGATATGCAATGAAACACCCTTTTGCCCATTGATCTTTACAATCTGCTTTTGCGGATAGATATAACCTTTTTCGATAGTCGCCACATCAGAAAGTAAAATCACATCACCGTTGTTCCCTACCGGAATCAACATGTTTCGGATATCTTTGATCGCATTAAAATTACCTGATGGCTCTAATACAATTCTTTCATTTTTAACGTTGATTTCCCCACCTGTATTCAAAATGTTAGTAGCACTGATCATCTGCTCCAAACTGCTTGAAGTCAATCCGTAGTTCTTCAACTTCGCATTATCAAATTTGATAAATACTCTTTCCTCTTGCTCACCATTGATGTTCACTTTTGCAGCATCTTCCAAGCTGATAAGGTCATTTCTCAATTGATCTGCATATTTCTTCACTTCTGCATAAGAGAAACCGTCACTTGTAATACCAACAGCAATCCCAAACACTTCACCAATTCCATCATCTTGCAACTGCGGATAAACATTCGAAGGAAGATCGGACATCATTTCCAATTTTCTTCTCAGACGATCCCAAACAGGTTGTAACTCTTCAGGTGAAACGTCCATTTTCAACTCTACTGTTACCACTGAAAGACCTGTTCTTGAATCACTTGTCACTTTCTTAAGTTCCGGTAATTCTTGAGCTACTTTTTCTATTTTATCAGTTACTAATTCCTCTACACGATCTGGGCTTGCGCCTGGAAATGAAGCAACAATTGTCGCTACTCTTACCGTAAATGGAGGCATACTATCTCTTGATAATGACTGATAGAATACGATTCCCATGATCATGACCACAGCTAATACACTAAGAACGATACGGTTCTTTTCGATGGAGAATTTTGCGAAGTTTACCATTTTGACTGATGAATTTAGAGGTTGAATAAGAGATTAAAGTTTTACGATTTGTCCGTTGATAAGAGTCTGCAAGCCAGCAGTGATAATATACTGTCCTTGCTCTACTCCTCTGTCGATAAGAATGCCTTCGTCCGTCAATTCACCAACTTTGATGTATTGCTTTCCAACAACTCCTAAATCATCGCCAATATTCTCGACTGTGAATACAAAATTCCCTGATTCGTCTTCGCCAATAGCACTCAATGGCAAGACAATATTGTATTCTGAAGCTAAACCATCCAAGTCAAATTTTACTTCTACAGCCATACCAGGGTGAATAGATGCTGATGGATTATTGATTTTAATTTTCACTGGAAAAGTTGCATTCTCTTTGTTCAGAATAGGAGAAACTTCTACTACTTCACCATCTAATCGCTCACCAATTGATTTAAAATTTAAGTGGGCCAACATACCGTTTGACAGGTCATTAATACTGCTTTCAGATACACCTACAATTACATTCATTTTATTTCCGGCATTCAGAACCATCACTTTTTGACCTGAACTTACTGTCTCATTCATATTAGCATTCACTTCAGCCACCACTGCATCTTTCGGAGCGTAAATGTACCCGTTAAGGATTTGCTGATGATCAATCGCTAATTTTCTTTCCGCTGAAGTCAACTGATTCGAAGCATTTTCAAAAGTGTTCTTCACCGTCTCGTATTTACTCAAGGTATAATTTCCTTGTTCATACAGCTTGCGACCTCTTTCATATTCCGACTTAGCAGTATACATTTCTGATTTTGCTGCATTCAAAGACGCCAACGATTGCTCATAAGAAAGCTGAGCCTGTATGTTGTCCAATTGCATCAAAAGTTCTCCTTTCTTTACCTTCTGACCTACTTTCACCAATTTCTTTATAATGATACCGTTATTTCTAAAGCTCAACTCCATTTCCTGATCTGCTGAAGCTTTACCACTATAGGTTGTATTATTGCTTAATGTAGTATTTCCTACTTTTATATAACGAACACTTCTGTATGTTTTTTCTTTTTGTTTTTCCTCTTTCTGACATGATGAATTGAAAATAAAGACAGTAAGAAGCAAGGATAAAATTGTAAAGTTTTTCATGATTTTGATTTATATAGACAGATTAATTATTTTGGATAAATTGTGCTGCACGAGTATAAAAAGCTTGGTTGCTTTCCTCTGAATTCAGAAGGAAATAGTAGCCAATTCCTCTTTGAATTTGCAGTGAGACGATAAAGTAATTGTATTGTGCTGTAATAAATGCCAGTTCATTTTCAAGAAGGTTATTCTGAGCATCAATAAGTTGGATAACTGGAATGATACCGTTGGCATATTCACTTTGTGAAATCTCCAAGTTTTCTTCCGCTACTACCTTATTAGCCTTGGCAATTTCTATATTGGTCAATTCATTGATCAGTGCAATGATATTTTCGTGGATCATTCTTTCTACGTTCTGCTCATAATCATTTTTCTGAGCCACTAATTGATCCATCTGTATTTTTGATTTTTGCTGATTGATGTTTCTGGTATTTTGTTGGAAAATTGGAATAGAAACATTCAAACCTACGTTGTAATTATTAAGTGGAACGCTTGGAAAACCAACAGGCATACTTGTTCCTGCTCCTTCCCTTAATAAAAACTGATTGTATTGCCCTTGTAATGCGACAGTCGGGATAAAACGACCATTTTTGTTCAGCTTATAATTTCTTTCCACCGACTCTTTATTGTAAAGCAAACTCATCAGCTCAGGTGAATTGATCAATGCCTCTTCAATTAAAAACTCCGTCAGTAAGTAACGCTCTCTAGGCTGATCCAAAAGTTCCATTAATTGTCCATAAGCATCGTTTTGTTCTTGAACACCTAATAGCAAACTGTCTTTTAAAACCAAACGATCATCCATTGGTAAATTCAACAATTTATTCAGCGTTAAATGCGATTGTGCCACTGCATTTTTCGCTTCTATCATTCCTTGTGTATTCTGAGCCAACTGACTTTGAAACCTCAATAAATCCGACTTTCCACCCACTCCCATAGCAAGATTTTCTTCCGCTAATTTTAAGTTTTCCTTTGTCAAATGAAGGTTTTTTAATTGAATACTTTTATTCGCTTCATAAATTAACGTATTGTAGTAGGCCATTCCCACTTCCAGCACCTGATCTAATTCCAAAGCGTTGAAATCCTCTCTTTGTGCTTCCAATGAAAGTTTTGAAATTTTGATATTCGCTGATGCGTCTGCAGAATAAATGGTTTGTTTTAATTGTACATTACCCGTCATACTGTATTCAGGATTCTGCCCGAAAGAAAGCTCAGCCATTTCCGCATTCACATAAGTACCACCAGCATTTACACCCACCTCAGGTAAGTAATTTGCTTTTGATAAACGAACTTCTTGATTTTTAATATCAATAGATTTTCTCTCTGCTTCCAAAGTAAGGTTTTGATGCAACATCATGTACATCAAGTTTTTCAAAGAAAATGACTGCCCTTCTCCAATAAAATTGGATTCCATAAAGTCATATTTCACTAACTCACTATTTCTAAAAGTGATCCCTACATACTCAGCCACATCAAGGTTGATGGTTAATACATTATCATAGTTAATTTCTACTGACAAATCTTTTAAGTTTTGCCCTTGTAATGCCGATTCAATGGTTAAGGCAATTCTTCTGAAAATTTGATCAAAATTAATCGAAGGTTGGTTGGTGGCCATCACTCCCAATTCCAAATCCCTTACACCGTAACCCGATAAAGAGGGCAATTGCAAAGCATTCACCTGATTGATGATGGCCTTGTATTTTTCTTCTTCCAGTTGGGAGGTACTATTAAAATAAATAGCATCTACCTCCAAAGGAATTTCAAGCTGATCTGTTGTTGCTCCTACCGGAATTAAAGTATAATCGGCCTCTATTTCTGAAAAGATTTCATCTAATTTTTCTTTCATTGGAAAAGACTGAAGAAGGTAATCATCCATTACAATACCTAAATTCTTGTAATTGGCTAACGTTTTGAATGATACAACATCCTCTTTCATTGAAAAGGGAGTAACATAGTAGGTGAAGTTATCAATTTGAGAAGTAGTGTTCTCTTCTAATTCTATAAAATCTTGATTGACAAAACCTGCAAGAATAGTGGGTACTTCAAAATCAACGTTTTCTTCATAAAACATCAAGGCATTGGTAGGGCCAAAAGCAATAATAATATCACAATCTTCAGCAACAAGGCTGTCGTATTGGGCTTTTGCTAACTTAGGGTCGTATCTATTAAAAAATACTTCCGTAAAAAGCACTGCGTTTTTGTGTTCAATAAGCGATAGAATTTCATTTTTCAATTTAATTCCAAGTGAATCAGATTTCAAAGATTCCATTTCTGCTAGGATACCAATTTTGATTCTCTCCTGTCCAAAAAGCAGGGTACTGTAACAGACAATAAAAATGAATAGTATTAAATTTTTCATGATTGAGTTAAATTGAGTTTCCTTATTTGGAAACTAAAAGGCAATAAGTTTTTACTTCATGTCCGTAAAAGACAAAAAGAAATGTAGATAAATTAAGTAGGAGGATAAATGCTCAATATAAAAATAAAGCATTTGGAGGTCGTACACCATAGCTAAAACTTTTTAAGGTTTCAGCCAGGGTGTACATAATTTTTATAGAGTGACTACTATGGCAAAGACAGAAATAACTGCCAATGGAACATAACGCTTCACCCAAAATAAAACTTCGTTTTTCATATCTATAATTATTTAATTGGTTTCTTAAAAAATAAAAACCAAATGAATAGCAATTGAGACGGTAGAGCGATTTACTTTTTATTATGCTTATTGTTGAGTGTTAGAAGAGAAGTAATAACATCTGAATTAAAATTAATAATTCTGTTGATTAAATCATCAATCTCTTTATCACTTTCTGAAGTTCTAAACTCACTTAATCTTCTGATCTGTGAGTTCTGATCCATCAAACCATTTACAACTAGCTTGATGTACTCTTCTAACCCATGTGCATCCAAATAAAATAAACGCTTACGTGAAGAAGCTGGATCTTGGATAAAATTCACTCTTCGAACTGCAATAAGTACTTTCAGCATTTTGCTTACCGCACCTTTAGAAGAATCTGCCAATTTGATGATATCTTCGAATGTCAAATGTTTTTCATTTGAGATATAGAAAATACCGATAATTCTAACGGCCAATGGCGGTAATCCATCTAATTTATGTGCTTCCACAAACTGTTCTAAAGCTTCATTTTTATCCATCTTTTATTTATTTAATGTGTTAAATAGTTTCCAATTAGAGAAACAAAAATAACACGATAATGTCAAAATTTAAATTCTTCTCTTTCTTTAATTAAGATTGAGATACAATATTTAGTAGTAATTGACAATGCAAATATTGCAATTAGTTTCCAAATAAAGAAACTTGATAAAATATCATTAACAACTTTATTTCAATTTTCATTTACGGCTCAATTACTACTGTTCTTCGTAAAAGAAATCCACAAAACTTAAAATGTTTCCTCTTTTGGAAACCAACAGTACAAATATGAAATATAGTTTCCTAAAATGGAAACTTCATTAATCTGCATTAACAATAAAAGGGATAATTCACCCAAAATCGTAAGTTTTTTCAATGTATTCACTTATTAATTTAAGATTATTCGTCTAGCTTTACAGTAAGCTTTCTAAATGAAATACACCTTCAGTAAGGTATTGAAGGTAGTAAACACTCAAACTTTATAAATAAACATGCAAAATCTAACTGAAGAAGAATTACAAGAACTCGAAAAACAACTCAGCTGTCCTGATGGAGATAACGGAATCAATGTTGGCAACCTAATGAACGAATCCAATATCAATATGACCTTAAGCGGTATTGATGCTATGCCTCTTCAGAAGCAAGATAAAGTACTTGAACTAGGTCATGGTAATTGCGGGCACCTCTATCAAATCCTAGACAAGGCTGAAGAAGTAGATTATACTGGTCTAGAGATTTCTGAAACAATGTGGAAATACTGTAAGGAAAATTATACTGACACTACAGCTACATTTTTACTTTATGAAGGGCAGAAAATCCCTTTTGATGAAAACACTTTTGATTTTGTGCTAAGTGTCAATAATGTGTACTTCTGGTCAAAACCCTTACTTTTTATCAAAGAGATTGAAAAGGTTTTGAAGATTGGCGGTAGCTGTGTGATTAGTTTTGCTCAAAAAAACTTTATGGAAAAACTACCTTTTGTAAGGGATAAATTTAAGTTATATGATGATCAAGCGATCCGTGATTTAGTAGCTGACACCAATTTACAGATTGAAAGTATTCAGTCTTTTAATGATGTAGTCAAAAGTAAATTAGGGGACAATGTCGATCGAGCTTACGGAGTGGCTGTTCTAAAAAAATTAGGTCAATAAGCGAATTTTGAATGAAGAATTAGAGTGAAGTAAAACCTACATCTTCTAATTCTTCATTCTTTATACTCTGAAGCGTTTTTATAAAAGCGTAAAAATCTCCTCCTGAGAAAGTCTTGATTTTGGCAATGTAGCATTAAAATCACCTTCAGCTCTATAACCCAAAGCAACACAAACCAAAGAAGTAAAACCCTTTGCTCTTAAACCAAATTCTTCATCTAGTGCTTTCATATCAATCCCTTCCATAGGTACAGCATCGATTCCCATCACTCCAGCACCAAGTAAAAGGTTTCCAATATTGATGTAGACTTGCTTATCCATCCAATGCTGTAAATCTTTCATATCGTATTTATGAATGTCAGCAAAAACGTTTCGTCCACCATGCATCTGTTCTTTAAACTCAGGCGCTCCATACCTTCCATCCTTATCTTCCTTGTCAAGGAGGTGAAGCATAAATTCTTCATCTGCAGTAGTTCGTGTACAGAATAGTACCACATGTGAGGCATTCAATACTTTGGCCTCATTAAAAATAAAAAAGCCTTGAGTCCCTTTTGCAATTCGTTTTTTCCCTTCTTCGCTACTGGCAATAATAAAATGCCAAGGTTGAATGTTGGTACTTGAAGGACACATTTGCAATAGGTTTTTGATCTGCTCAAAATCCTCATCAGAAATCTTTTTATCAGGGTTAAACTCTTTGGTAGAATAACGCCAATTCATCACTTCTGTCAAATTCATGGGTTGTTGTTTAAGGGTTAAAATTTAAAATCTACTGAAGATAAATGTTAGCAGTGTACTAAATGGATTAATTATCGATTCAGTATTATATCTCTTCAAAAAAGGAAATTTATTATTAATTTAATGCTGTATAATCAGCAAGACACAGATGATGCTAACGCTCAACATTCGAGCTAGTGGACTTTCTACCTAATTCGTTTGGTAGTACTACCCCGACCTTGAAGGGAAAAGCGTTAAGAATTTCATGTATTGAGCCATTAAAAATGATTTTTTGTTTGAGCAAAACGAGTTTAAAATCATTTAGGTGAAAGGAATGAAATTTAGCTTTTGACTTCTAAGCCTTGAATTTTTTGCTTCGTTTTTGTTTCAAGACAAAACCTTAGATTTATAGTGTTGTATTTATCTAAGATGGTAAATTGCTTTTTAAAACTAGGGTAAA
>NZ_JABANE010000180.1 GCF_012844305.1 Flammeovirga aprica JL-4 | reverse complement strand
CTATGACCATTTTTCACTATATCGTTGCCTTCACAGTGAGGACAACGTATTTCTTTGTAATGTCTCATATACATATAACAAAGAATCAACCTAAATCATCCATTACCAAAAATTGGATCAACTATTAAACGAATTGAACTAGAAAATGAAGAAAGTTATAGGATTAATGATCATCTCTCTATTCTTGTTGAATATTGAGGTTGTTTCTGCACAAGGTAAATCACAGGAAGCGAAAGCAAATAAGGAGCAGAAAGGAAACAACGGAAAAGGAAAAGGTAAGGGAAAAGGAAACTCAAAACATCAATCTGAAAACGATGATGATGATGACGAGGAGGAGAAGGAGAACAAAGGGAAAGGGCAAGAGATGAAAGCCGAAAAATCCAAAAAGGGGAAAGGTCAGGAGATGAAAGCCGAAAATGGGAATAATGGACAGGGAAAGAAATCTGAAAAATCCAATAATGGAAATGCTTATGGAAAGAATAAAGGTGATTTAGAAGGAAAAGAATTTGGTCAGCAAAGAGCATCTGAAGCAAAATCTAAGGCTAAGAAAAAGGAACTTGATGATGCTATTGATGTGAATGAAAAGAAAGTTTCCGAGGCAAAGGAGAAGGTGAAAAATAAGAAGGAAAAATTAGAGAAAGATAAAAAAGAAGGAAAGGTATCGGAAAAGGAATACAAAGCTCAAAAAGAGAAATTGGATAAAGCTGATAATCAGATAAAAGACCTTGAAGATAAAATCAAGAAAGGAAAGAAAATAAAATAATGATTGAAGGTGAGGGGGTGAGAGAGTGTTTACCGAACGCTTTCTTTAGTGCCTAGTAGCCCTTCTTCATGGATATTTACACTGACAGCAAAAGTATATACTGAATGCTGTCAGTGTTTTTTTATACTCTCAATTTAATCTAAACTTCCAGAGTAAACTTGAATAGTTTTCTTTTCTACTGTTTTCGTTTTCAGACTGAATGGAATAGGCAATGTCATATTCATTCTTACAACTTCTCCTTTTTCCTGAGCAGGAGTCCATATTTTAGAAAGCTCCATTAGTCTGATGGCCTCTTCATCGCATCCAGAACCTATACCTTGTCGTACTTTTACGTTAGAGATACTGCCATCTTTTTCAATAATGAAATTAACGAATACTTTTCCTTCGACTTTATTTTCAATAGCCTCTTTAGGATATTCTCGATTTTCATTAAAGAATCGGTATAAATCTGCCATGCCGTTTTTATAGCGAGCTTGTTGGTCTACTATGGTATAAACTTTTTCATCTGAATCAGCCACTTCGTCTTGAGCGAAAGAGAATGTAAATGAGATGAAAAGAATCAAATGAGTTAGAATTATTTGCTTCATAGAAAGTGAAATTATGTTTGATTAGAGTTTAAATATAGTAAAAAGAAAGGTGAATTTTATTTCTAGTCCAAGTGTTCTTTGTGATTACTTCCTTCAAAAAACTTATAATAGAACCACTATTAATACGTTTTTTAGCGTTGTACTCACAAAAAATAAATTAGAATTAACTATGATTTATTTTTGACTTTGTACTTACCAATGAATTAGTTTATAAAATCAGTTTTAACCTCTTGGAGATTATTAATACTTCACATGATGAAGATTTAATCAGCAAAACGAAAAAATCGCAAATCTACAGTAGATCAACCTGAAATTTTCACATTTATATTAAGCAAGTGTATAACAGTGATCATAATAGGTGATGTGATCATCAGAAATAAAAAAAAGCTCAATGACCAATAAATAGTCCATTGAGCTTTTTTATGATTGAAACTCTAAAAGAGCTTACGCTTCAACTAAAAGTTTTGCTAAAGTTTCACCGATGTTGGCTGGAGACTTAGATACAGCAATACCACATTCTTCCATGATACGCATTTTTGCTTCAGCAGTATCATCTTCACCACCTACAATAGCACCTGCGTGACCCATTCTACGTCCTTTTGGAGCAGTTTGACCAGCAATAAAACCTACAACAGGTTTAGGGTTGCCTTGTTCTTGGATCCATTTTGCAGCTTCAGCTTCATAGTTACCACCGATCTCACCAATCATTACGATTGCGTCAGTATCAGGATCAGCCATTAAAAGTTTCACAGCTTCTTTTGTAGAAGTACCAATGATTGGATCACCACCGATACCGATAGCTGTAGAAACGCCATATCCTGCTTTCACAATTTGATCAGCAGCTTCATAAGTTAAAGTACCTGATTTAGATACGATACCTACTTTACCTGGCTTGAAGATGAAACCAGGCATAATACCTACTTTTGCTTCACCTGGAGTAATTACACCTGGACAGTTTGGTCCGATAAGCGTTACTTCCTTACCTTTTAAGTAGTTTTTGGCTTTAACCATGTCTGCAACAGGGATACCTTCTGTAATTGCGATAATTACTTCGATACCAGCGTCTGCCGCTTCCATGATTGCATCTGCCGCAAATGCTGGCGGTACAAAAATGATAGAAACATTAGCACCTGCTCCTTTTACTGCATCTTCTACAGTATTAAATACAGGACGATCTAGGTGAGTTTGTCCTCCTTTACCTGGAGTTACACCACCTACTACGTTTGTGCCGTAAGCAATCATTTGCTCGGCGTGGAAAGTGCCCTCAGATCCCGTGAATCCTTGAACAATTACTTTTGAGTCTTTATTGACCAATACACTCATGGTTGCAGTTGGTTATTTGTTAGTAAATATTAAATATTACTTTTTGCACTTGCAATTTATATAATTACATTGGCAAAGTGAATAAAGATCATCCTTTTTATTACATTTTATCATTGGATCGCTCTAAAAAGGCCAAAAAAGGGGTTTTTTATAGCGACTTGTACCCGAATAAGCGAATATGAATAAGGTATTTTCGAAGATTTTAGTGATTTTGGTTAGGGGTTATCAGTTGTTGATTTCACCTTACACCCCCGCATCTTGTAGGTATGTTCCCACTTGTTCGGAGTATACAATTCAGGCCTTGAAAAAACACGGACTCAAAAAAGGTGGGAAGTTAGCCATCAAAAGAATCAAAAGTTGCCACCCTTGGGGAGGCAGTGGTTACGATCCCGTTCCATAATTTTTTCAACTGTACAAGTATTATGTTTATGAAAGTTAAACCATAATTAAATGCTATTTTTTAAGTGGTGGGAATTTTACCTTATGAAATTAGAGTTTAAGCTAAAATAAAAGTATATTGTAACCTTGATACCTTTAAATGGTATTATTTATCTAAATTATATAAATATTAGAATATGAAAACGCTATCTTTTAAAAGTGTAGTGGCTTCTGTATTAATGGCTGGTATTTCGACTGTGGCTGCTTTTGCTCAAAACGATGCAATTGTTGACGGAACGCAATTAAAGGTGGTTCATCAGGTGAAAACAACGCCCGTAAAAAATCAAGGGAGAACGGGGACTTGCTGGAGTTTTTCTACAACTTCATTTATCGAGTCTGAGTTGATGAGAAAAGGAAAAGGAGAATTTGACCTTTCAGAAATGTATTTTGTAAGAAATACTTACCCTGAAAAAGCTGAAAAATATATAAGAAGACACGGAAAAGCACAGTTTGGAGAAGGAGGATTGGCACATGATGTAATGAATGTTGTCAAGGAAAAAGGATTTGTACCCAACAGTGTTTATGATGGGAAAGGTGGTGAAAAAGGGATGCATGATCATCAGGAGCTGTTTGGTGTGATGGAAAGTATGCTGAACACATTATCATCATCAAAGAAGCTTTCTACAAAATGGAAGTCCGCTTTAGAGTCAGTGCTTGATGCCTATATGGGAGTAAAACCTGCTTCTTTCACAGTAGAAGGAAAAGAGTATACGCCTCAGGAGTTTGCCAAAGCAATGGATTTTGATCCGAATGATTATGTGGAGCTAACTTCATTTACAAATCATGCCGATTATAAGCCATGTGTGTTGGATATTCCTGACAACTGGTCGGATGGCATTTATTATAACTTGCCTTTGGAAGATCTGCAGACTGTGATGGATAATGCATTGGATAAAGGGTATTCTTTAGCATGGGATGGAGATGTGAGTGAAAAATCGTTTTCACATAAAAAAGGTAGAGCAACTATTGAAGACGCCAACGGTGTTGAACCTCAAGTCACTGTTGAAGCCCGTCAGGTAGCCTATGAAAATTATGTCACTACTGATGATCACTTGATGCACATCGTAGGGATTGTGAAAGACAATGATGGTAAAAAATATTATGTCACTAAAAACTCATGGGGAACAACTTCCAATGATTTTGGTGGATACTTATATATGTCTGAAGGCTACATTCAGATGAAAACAGTATCAGTAATGGTACATAAAGACGCGATTCCAAGTGCAATCAAGAAGAAGATTGGACTTATTTAAAGTAATTTACTATTCACTTCCCAGCGCATTCAACCCGCTGGGAGGGCTATTTATTATTAAGTGCGATGACTCTCAATAAAAAAGAAATTATTAACACTTTGCCTCGTATTATCGAATTAGACGAATTTGGCTCTTATGATGAGGGCTTTATTACACCCGTTAGTGAAATAACTCAGGTTCCGTTCAATATCAAAAGGGTATTCTGGACCCACGGTGCCAACAAAGACACTGTAAGAGGAAACCATGCTCACAAAGAAACAGAAGAGGTGATTGTTGCCATTCAAGGTAGTATAGAGGTAGAAGTGATTTTGGAAGACATGAAAAGGTGTGTTTATCTACTAGACAGCCCCCGACAGGGATTGTACCTTCCTCCTCATGTATGGAGAACTTTATATTTCTCTAAAGATGCCATTTCTATTACCCTTGCCTCCACGGACTACAATAAGGATGATTACGAAAAGGACATGGTAAATTGGTTGCAGAGAGACTTTTCTGACGAGAAATTTTACTCATAAATTTAACTCCTCAATAATAATTGAAGTTGGATAATCGTTATTATTCCAAAAAAATCTCTTATTTTAGAGGGATGTAATTTTCTAATGTTGTGAATTTTAGTCTGAACTAACATCAAAAGTTAACTAGACTAGCATTAAAATATAGGAGGCACAAACTCAATGTACTTGTTTATTATGGCTCGAACACTATTCAAAATATTTATACTCTTCGTATGTTTTGTAACATCCACTACTTTATTTGCCCAAACGGATAAAGCCTTGGATCATTTTGTAAAAGCTGAAAATCTATTTAATAGTAAACAATTTACAAAAGCGATTGATGAGTATACCTTAGCGATCAAATATGATTCTACTCAAGAGAAATATTTTTTAAGAAAAGCAAAATGTCAGGTTGCATTAAAACAATTCAATAATGCAATTGATACTTTTCTGGAGGGACTTTCTGTTTTTCCAGACAATGGCGTGATGAATTTCCAAATCGCCAACCTTTATCTAAGAAAAGATTATTTGGATGATGCGATTTATTATTTTGATAAATCATTCCAACTTAATGATACAGAGAAAATAAAAGTGGTCTCTAAGAATCAGATCATTATGATCCTTTTTAAACAGGAGAAATATGATAAGGTTCGACCTCATATCAACGATGTTTTAGCAGTTGCACCCAATAATTACTTGGCACTTTATTATTCAGCGAAGCTTTATAATATGAATAAAGAATACCCTAAAGCGGTAGATGATATTCATAAGGCACTAGAATATGTGAAGTCAAGTAATAAGAGTCATCTAGCAAGATTTTACTATGAATTAGGCTATGCTTATTACAACCTTGAGGAATATGACAAGTTGGAAGGTATTATAGATAAAGCCAATTATGGTTCTTACCGAAAACTTGTTTTAAAATTCACTCCTGAATATAAATACTGGGTAGCTTTATGTTATTATGAAATCTATGATTTCGAGAAATCTACAGACCTTTTATATACAGCATTAAAGCAAGATCAAAGTAATTTGAAAGTGCATGAGCTTCAAATTAAAATTGCAGAGGTGACTTCTGATAAAACAGAGCAGATTCAAAAGGCTTATCATATGATTGATAACCTTGATGATGAGCAAATGAAAGTGAAGACATATCAGGATGTAGCAACTTGGCAATTAGGGTCGGAACACTATTTAGACGCTATTAAGTCGTGTGATGAGACGCTTGCTTTGGATGAATACAATTATATCGTTAAGTACACAAAAGCAGTGGCGTTGTTTAAACTAAACCGCACTAAAGAGTCAATGGATGTGCTTAATGAGTTGGTGAAATACAATGGCTTGGATGTAAAAACAAAGTCGAAGTATTACTTCACATTAGGGATTGTAGCCATGAAAGAGAAGGAATACGATTTAGCATTACATTCTTTCAAGAGTGCAAAGCTTGACAAAACATATAAAGTAGCAGCAGACGAAATTATCTCCTATTTAAAATCGAAAGAAGATAGTATTTAAAGGTAGTCATTTACTGCACACAAAAACACCTGTAACATTAAAGTTGTTACAGGTGTTTTTTTATGCTTAAAAATGTAAATGATGAAAACTTAGATTACAATTTATTTAGTGGTAATTCCATTTCATATTGATCCGTAAAGTTGTGTAGTTTCCTCAAATGGATAGCATTAATTTTATCACTTAAATCTTTGTTTACATTAATGATTTTAATTTCATCAGTCACTTGTTGAACTGCATTGAATAACCTTTCCCATTCATTATTATTTGTCATGAAAACATCAAATTGAGCGAGGTATTTTTTCTCTGGGTGAAAAATGAAATAAGACTCAGGTACACCATTGTTCATAACTTCATAAAGAACATATCCTCCAGCAACGATTGTTTCCTTTTGAAAATCCCAAGAGTATATATTTTGCTCAGGTAACTTTTCCCAATCGTATTGTGATGGGGAGTGTTTTTTCAGTTCAATCTGTAGGTTGCTTTTAAGTTGAATCTTTCCTGAATAACATTTGTACTCCTTCGTAATGTTGAAACCGACACCTTGATATGCACGGATAGCCTTATCATTATCTGTGAGTACTTCAAGAATAATAAGCTCGACTCCATTTTCTTTCAAATCCACTTTGGCATAATCATAAATTGATTTGACAATTTTTTTGCCGCGGTATTCTGGGATAACACCTGTTCCAGTGTTAAAGGCCGTTTGAATTCCGAACCTTTTATCAATGGCATGAATCACAAAACCGACGAGTTTGTTGTTGTCATACATGCCATAAGAGAGGTTGAAATCGACCTTAGCAGCACTCCATCTTTGTTGGTAATATTCCTTTTCGGTTGGCATTTTGATGGAATAGTCATCAAAAGATTTTAAGAAGCATTCAAGTATTTCATCAAAATTTGAGATGCTTAATTTTCTTATTTTCATTGGTTTGTTTAGCTTTTATAAATAGAGTTGTATTGTTAGTCTAGTCTCTATTTTCCCAGCCACTCTCATTAGGTTGTTCTATTCCTTCTCCACTGTTGTTATCCTTTTTCGGTTTTTCTTTCCATCCGCTGATCGGGATCAAGTAAGAAAAAGAAATACCGCCTAATACAGAACTAGAGCGGTCGGTTGAAGTTCTCCCTTCATTTTCTAACACATTCATCATACTAGCAGCAAAACGGCCTTCTACCTGAAAATGACCATATTTAGTGATGAAGTTCAATCCAGCACCGCCTGCAAGTGAAATGGTAAATGGACTTGGGGGCCTGTCATAATAATCATAACTCTGATCATTAATATCTGTGATTATTTCCTTGGATTCGTTTAATAAAATATCAAACTGAGGCCCCAATGTAATAAAGAATTGAAGGTTTTTCTTACCAACATAAATATGTGAGAGGAAGGGGATCTGAACGTATTCAAATTTCCTTGTATAGATGTCTTGTGTGATATCAAAACGGTTGACTTCAGTCCAGCCAATACCATTATAATTTACTTCAAGTTGTGCTCCGAAAAACTTCTCTGCATGATATTTCATGACCACGCCAAAACTTGGAGCAGTTTGGGGTTTGGTACTGATAGCAGGAAAGAAACCAATTGATGTAGAGTAATAACCTCCTTTGATACCGGCAGAGATTCTGGCAGGTTTAAGAATGTTTTTTTGTGCAAATGTTGATGTTGACAACAAAAGAACAGTAGTGATTACTAAGAAGGTTTTATAAATTAGATGCATGTAAAAAAAAATATATCTAGCATAACTTTCAGTAAAGATAATATCAAATTCTAATGTTTGATAAAAACTATAGTATAAATTACAGTTTGAGGATGTTTAGGAGAAGCAACTTTTGATTAAATTGAAACATTGACTCAAAAAATCGTGATTTATTTTAATGTGATAGTTGTATGCAGACAGATCCACATGCTTTTTATCAATCTATACTGCAGAAAGAATTAGGAGGAAGTGTTCAGTTGCAAGAATTTTCTTCTATTTCTGGAGGTTGTATTAATGATGTCTTTAAAATGGATACCAATCAAGGTATGTATTTCTTAAAAGTGAATCAGCAAATGCCAATTCATTTCTTTGAAGCGGAGAAAGAAGGACTGGAGTTGTTAGATCAGATATCCCGTTTCACAATACCGAATGTGATTGGTTTAGGTACTTTTCAGACTACACAATATTTACTTTTGGAGTATATTGATAGCAGGCGGACTTCCGTCAATTACTGGGAAGAACTAGGGGTGAGGTTAGCTGAATTGCATAAAAACAGTAATGACAGCTTTGGAGGAGTCAATGATAACTACATTGGTAAACTTCCGCAGTCCAACCAAAATAAATCAAATTGGTTAGATTTTTTTATAGAAGAACGTCTTTTACCTCAAGTCAATTTAGGGGTGAAAAGTGGCGTGATTCCACAGAAATATATAGAAAGCACAAATGCGTTGCGTTCACTGCTTAAAGATTACTTCCCTGAAGAAAAGCCAGCACTGCTGCATGGTGATTTATGGAGTGGTAATACAATGTATGATAGTCAGGGACAACCCTGTATAGTTGATCCGGCAGTCTATTATGGGCATAGAGAAGCGGAGTTAGCTTTCACTACATTATTTGGAGGTTTTGATAAACTGTTCTTTGAGGTGTATAATGAAGTTTTTCCGTGGGAAAAAGGAATAGAAGAGCGTTTGGAAGTATACAATATCTATCCTTTGCTAGTGCATACCAATCTATTTGGTGGAGGATATTTGGAACAAGTCAACGCTATTTATAAACGTATTGATAAAGCTTTAGGATATTAATCGAAAGAAATTGCAGGTTTATCGAAAAAAGCATCCCTTTAGGCGAAATAATATAAAAGTAAATATTTAATAATGTAATTTTACATTACACTTAATGATTAAGTGTCTCGAGCTTTTAAAAAGTTCATCTGTGTAAAAACAGAATAGATATTTAATTACATTATTTGGTTTAATTGTTAAGGGGAGAGAAACTCACTGTTTTGCAGTGAGTTTCTTTTTGTTTGCCCTGCATGCAAACTATCCCGACAGCTTGAAAGAAAGCTGTTTCGCCCCTCGGAGGGAAG
>NZ_JABANE010000018.1 GCF_012844305.1 Flammeovirga aprica JL-4 | reverse complement strand
TAGATATGTCAAACAATCTAATCTAGCTTTGTTGATTTTGATCTGTGAATTTATTTTTTCAAACAATTTCGTATATTCGTGTTGACTTTCCATAATTGAGAAATTTTGTATGTCGAAATTCAAATTTAATCAATTCGATGGAAAGTCATTTTTTTTGTCATATACTTAGTATTGATTTATATAATGTTATAAAGCAAACACTTTTTTATAAGAGTTTGAAAGAGAGTATTGAATAAGTTCATCTAAAGGGAATATGCAAGATACTTTCAGGTGCATTTGTAACTTAGCTGAAAGTGTAAATTGAGATAAAATGAATAGAATAAGTCTAATAAAACTAACATCAAATTTTAAAATCCGACTAAGAATTATTGGTGTATTTTTGATGATTTTTGGAGCATGCTCTTTTTTAAGCGGCGTTATACTTTCATCTGATAAGTTTGATTATAAAGGTGAGGTCCCGTTGAGCGATGTTCAAGATATTATTATTGATCAAGATGGATTCATATATTTAAGTTCACAGTTTTACAGTAAGATACTATGTTACAATCAATTAGGTGAGTTTGTTAATAGTTGGAATGTAAAGGCTGGAAATGGTGTATTTAAGATGCTGAAAACAAAAAGTCAAAATATTCAAGTTGTTACAGCTAGAGGTAATAAAAGGTTATTATTTTCAAGATCCGGTGTCTTGATACATCAAGAAATACTACCTGATTATGTTTACAATATTACTGAAAGAGCAGGAGAAACAGTGAACTACAATAATTATGATTTTTGGATAGACAATTCAACATGGAACACGAAAATAATCCGTTCAAATGAATTATCTCCTGACAAGGTAATAATCAATCAGAGTATTCTTTATTTCATATTGAAAGCACCTTTACCAGCTATTTTATTTATTGCTATAGGAGTGATAGTAAATATTAGTCTTATGGCAGTAAGGGAATAGGTAGTTGGGGCTTTATTCAACTACTTCCCACTCAACAAAAGGTTTTGTTATTTTTCTCTTTTCTCTAAATATTAGCACAGAACTGCATAGAAAAAGGATATCGTACTCAAAGTAACAGCGTAACATCTTATCAAACTTTTAAATTTTTTCAGATTTGAATTAGTGAAAAAAATTAATTCAACCACTTTTATTGTCTAAAATTAAAAATAATTCACGTTGTTATCTAAAAATATGTTAAAATCATGCGTGTAATATTCTACACATTAGTGTGATAAATAAAATATCATTTACATTAGTAGTATAATAAATCTTAAGAGGAAGACGTCGTTTCAAGTTGGAATTTTAAGGTATATCAAATACGCTGGAATTTTTTATTACCTAACACTTTTTTTATGCTATACACTTTCATGCACGAATCTTGACTAATCCTCCTCATCCATTTTATGTATGACTTTCTCCATTTTTAAAGCAAAAAAGGAGATTAGATAAAAGGTTATTATGTAGTGATAATAGTACTATTGTTAATCATTTTATTATAAACGATACCAGACATCGTATTAATAAATTGTCATCCCGGTTATACTAAAGTGGGATGGCTTTTTTGTCTTTGAACATTTTTGTTAGTATCTAAAAATTGAGCACAAAAAAAGGAGCCAATTCTCACTGACCCCTTCTTCAATAATCACTTATTTATTTTGATTGATATAAATCGCCGCTTGCTTTTTCGATATTCGTACAAGCTACTTTATATTTCACCTTAGCATCTATATATTCAGCATAAGCCAATTGCCAGTTCACTTGAGCATCTGTAACTTCAATGATTGGTGATAAACCATCTTTATAACGGTCCGTAATCATTTTCAAGTTTTCATCAGCTTTTGCTAGTGAAGCATTGGTCAATTCCACTCTTTTTGCCGCTTCATCAAGAATATATCTTGCTTCATTAATATCCAAAATAACTTGGTCTGTTATTTTTTCTTTATTTAAAACTGCAATCTCAGTTTCGATTTTTCTCGCCGCCAATTCTCTTTTCTTTTTCCCTGTATGATAAATCGGAATTGAGAACCCAGCACCTGCATAGTAATTTCCTTCTGGAGCATTGGCTAATTGTGGTGATGGAGCACCGTACAAGCCTTTTGCAAAAACATGAAGGTTACCTTTATACTTTGATGCAGTTAAATCAGCATTAGCATGTGTAGCTTTAACTTGTGCTACTGATTGCTTGATTTCTGCCCTCTGATCTAAAGCTCTTGAAACGACATCGTTGGTATCAAAAATAAATTCAGAGAAGTCCACTGTATCTTCAACAACTGTTGTTGAGATAATTTCTTTACCCATCAATCTGTTCAGGTTCATGATGGAAATATTGTAGTTGTTTTGTGCTTTCAAGACTTCAAGTTCTGCCTCATTCAGTTTCACTTCAGCCATTAAAAGGTCATTTCTACTGACAATCTCAGCTTCGTATTTGTTTTTTGCAACATCTACTAACGTTTGTACTGAATTTTGGTATTGACGAGCAAGCTCTAAAGACTCTTTATCACCTACACTTTTCCAGTATAATTTATCAGCATAAAATAAAAGCTCAGATCCAGTATAATCACGGTGTGCAGTGGCGATTTCTTTTTTCATTTGCGCCAATTTAATTGCACTTTTCACTCTTCCGCCAGTATATAAATCCTGTTTGATGGTAATGTTGGCGTTGTAGTTATGATGAATTGGCAACCATTGATCATCAGGAGCCCCAACAGGCTTAAAACCTGTTGGATCAAATGGACGTCCTGTGTAACTATAACTTGCACCAGCGTCAATCTTAGGACCTTTATCGCTGTTAGCTACTTTGATATACTCATCTGCAGCACTGATTTGCATTTGAGCGGATTGGATATCTTGATTATATTCCAATACTTTTTGCCTGTAATCTGTCACTTTTAATACCTCTTGTGCTTGAGTACTCAAAGAGAAGCATAAAGCTGAAAAGACGAATAAGATATATTTTTTCATTACAATTAAGCCTTTTTTAAGTTGAAGAAAATCGCGTAGAATATTGGTAACACTACTAGGGTAGCGATGGTAGCGGCAAATAAACCACCCATAATTGCGGCTGCCATACCTCCAAACAATGGATCGGTGATGATTGGTGCCATACCCAAGATTGTTGTAGCGGCGGCCATGGATACTGGAATTGTTCTTGAAAGTGCCGCCATAATCAAGGCTTCATATTCATTGAGACCGGATTCCATTTCTATCTCTACCTGTTCCACCAGTACGATGGCATTTTTGATTACCATACCTACCAATCCTAATAGACCTAAGATGGCCATGAATCCGATAGTTTGTCCGAAGACTTTCATACCTAAGATGATACCTACCCAAATCAATGGTAAGATCGCGATGATCGCCATTGGTTTTCTGAAGCCTTTGAATAAGATGATCAATACACCTAGCATCAATACGGCTGCAATTGGAAGAGGAGCAGCAATCGCTTCATTAGACTGTTGTTGGTATCTTTTCAGACCGTCCCAGAATAATGTGTAACCTTCCGGAAGTTCCATTGCTTCAATGATAGGAACAATTTCATTTTCAACCTCAGGACTTTCGTAACCAAAAACTACGTCACATTGTACAGCGATCATTCTCTGACGGTTGTATCTCCAAACCCAATCCTCTTCGTATTTGTATTCGTAATCGTCAACAATTTGATCAAGGGGAACCATTTTTCCTTCATCGGAGAAGACTGGAATTGTACCTAAATTACTATTGTCGTAATTCTTTCTCGTAATTTCTTTTACCAGAATTGGCATTCTCTTATCTCTCTCTCTGTATTCACCTACTTTCACACCTTCTCTCAACATTCGAGTGGCAGTGGCGATATGTTCTTTCGTTACGCCCAATCTTCTACCTTTTTCTTCTGAATAGATAGGTTTCCAGATTGGTGTTTTTTCTCTCCAGTTATCTCTGAAGTTTTTCGCTGTTTTTACATGAGCGATTCTTCTTTTTGCTTCTTCAGCTAACTCTCTTAATACCACTGGATCAGGACCTGTAAAACAAGCTTCAATATCCGCTTTTGGCGTTGGAGCAGCTTTAAACAACTGGAATACACTGATGGCGTGAGGTAAACTATCTGTAGCAAATTGCTGTGCTCTCATCATCACGTCATTTGACATTGATGGGTCTTTCACTTGTACCAAGAAAGAAGCAAGGTTTCTAGTGCTACTCCATGATACAGAAGCCAAATAATATCTTGGAGGTGTGCTACCCACTGTGATCGATACAGTTTCTACCTCAGGCTGTCTTAATAAGAAATCTTCAAGTTTTTTAGAATCTTCATAAGTGAAGTCGATAGGGGTGTCAGTAGGCAACCAGTAATCTACTTTGAATAATGGTTTCGATACGAATGGGAAGAAACTTTGCTTCACTGAGTTACCCCACATTGCGAAAGCCACAAACACTGCAATTACACCACCTAAACTGATCCATCTATGTTGGATTAATTTTTCTAATAAACCTCTGAATGTTTTGAAGAATGCATTATCATAAGGATCACCTGTTTCTTTTGGTTCTTTCAACATAAAGTCACCATAAACCACTGTCTGAGTAAGGGCAAATACCCAGCTTAAAAGTAATGAGATTGACAATACGTAGAATAATGGTTGAATAGTTTCTGCTGTATCATCCGTTGCCAAGGCCAACGGAAGGAAAGAGAAGATAGCGATAAACGTCGCACCAAAAAGACCCCACTGTGGAATTGAAGCACCACTAACTAAAGCTTCTTTTTTCTTCACACCTTTCTTCATTGCATTGATAGCATTATCAGCGACCACAATCGCATTATCTACCAACATACCCATTGCAATGATAATCGCCGCAAGTGTTGTTCTGTTCAGTGTCAAGCCAATGTATTCCATAAATACAAGGGTAGTTACAATGGCAAATACTAAACTTGAACCGATCAATAAACTAGGTCTTACGCCCATGGCAAACATCAAGATCAAAACTACGATGATTACTGACATTACTAAGTTGTCAATGAAATCCATGTTTGCTTCCTGTGCTACTCTATCTTCATGGTAGATACCTACAAGCTCTAAACCAACAGGAATTGTAGCTTTTAAAGCCTCTAATTTGGCTTCAACTTTCTCACCTGTTTCCACAATATTCAATCCTGCTTCATTTGAAACAGCAATACCGATAGCAGGTTGACCATTTACTCTCATCAATACATCGGCAGGGTCTTGGAACGCTTGTTTAACAGTTGCAATGTCTCTTAAACGGAATTGCTGACCGTTTTTACCTTTAATAATCAGGTCTTGAATATCTTCAATACTGCTGAAAGAATTAGTTGCATCTACTTTTAATGAAGTTCTTCCAGAGTTGAAAGTACCGCCTTGCACAATTTTGTTATGACGTTCGATTGTATTAAAAACGTCCGTAGGGCTTACACCAAGATTGGCTAATTTTGTTTGAGAGATCTCAACATCGATTACTGGATTTTGTTGACCATATAAAACAACTTTTGCAACTCCTTTAATCGGTTTTAAATTCTTTTGAATATAAATCGCATAATCTCTCAGCGTGTTAGGGTCAATACCATTTTCAGCTTTTAAGGCATAGTACATACCTAATACATCACCGAAGTTATCGTTTATATTTACTGGACCAGCGCCTTCTGGCAAGTTCAATTCAGCATCTCTCACTCTACGTCTGATCTCATCCCATTTTTGTTGCAATTGGTCTGGATCAAAGTTAGGAACAATCTCAAGGTCAATCTGAGATAAACCTCTTCTTGATTCTGATTTGATTTGTTTTAAGTAACCTACTTTTTGAAGCTCTTTTTCAATCACCTCTGTCACCAGTTCCTCAACTTCCCATTGGGTTGCTCCAGGATATTCAGTAGTGATGATTACTTGTTTGATGGTAAATGGGGCATCTTCTTGTTTACCAAGATTAAAGAAAGATTGTATACCCGCGACCAGTAATACGACGAGAAAGAAGTGTATTACTTTTTTATTTTCAATGGAATACTTTGCAATACTCATGTTATATCTTTTATGAAGTTGTTATTTAGAAGCAGTTGGATTGAAATCAAGAACTCTGGCTTTTTGCCCGTCTTGAAGTAAATTAGCTCCATATTCCACTACTAATTCACCTGATTTAAGACCACCAAGTATTTGTATTTTATCTTTATCAACTAATTGACCTAAACGAACTTCTCTTTTGTTCACTACTTTTTTAGCAGGATCAAACACCATTACTGAAGGAGATTTATCCGCTCCTTTTTGAAGAACAGAATAAATAGGCAACAAGATCACATCGCCTCTAGAAGTATTTCTCTGATCCATTTCCACCGTCACCTGACATGCCATACCTGAACCAACCGGTGTATTTTTGATCATATCTTTCGTAGTCGTTAGGTATAAGAAAACAGGGAAACCTGTAGCACCTTCTGAGCGGGCACCAACTTCTTTTAATGTAGCATCGAAAACTACATCAGGGTAGGCGTTTAATTTTACTTTAAAACTTGTTACATAATCAAAGTAACGAATAAAGCTTTCAGGAATAGTGAATTTGACCTCAATAGCAGAGAAGTCCAATAAGCTAGCAATAGGTTGCTTTGCAGCGACTTCTTGATAATTCTCAACTAATTTTTTAGAAACGATAGCATTAAAAGGAGCATATAATTTTGTGTCCTTCAGTGCATTCTCTGCGTCTTCATATTCTGATTTTGCAATAAGATAAGCCGCTAATTTCTGATCATATTCATTTTGAGGAATAGACCCTTTGGCCAAAAGACCTTCATATCTTGTTTTCTCAGCCTTCGCTTGAATAAAACGTGCTTTCTTTGCTTGAACGTTTATTTTGAAATCACGAGGATCAATTTCGGCAATCAAATTTCCTTTTTTAATATCTTGGCCTTCTTCAGCGTTCAATCTGATAAGTGGTCCGCCCACTCTAAAAGAAAGACTCGATTCTTTTGTCTCTTTTGTTGTTGCACTAAATGTTTTATTAGAAAGATAATCTGCAGTAGTTGTTGTGATTACTTTTACTGGTCTGATCACTTCTTTTTTTTGTTGCTCTTCTTCAGAACAAGAAAACAGTAACGAGAATAAGAAAAGTAATGAAATAGAAATTGTTAAATTTTTTTTCATGTTGAATAAGTGAGTTATCTGTATTAATGATTATGTATTTCTAATACGATATTGAACGAACGAATGATTTAATACCATTGTTAATAAGTATTAATATCTTTATTTGTCTTAAATATTACAAGGGTTTTGTTGGAGTTATTACCCTTATAATCAGTTTTTTCATGGAAAAATATAATTTTTTATTCCGAAAATTATTAGTTGTAATAAAACCTATTATTGAAAGGTGTAATACCATTTAGATCATTTGGTTTTATAAGAGTTCTGGGTAAATATTAAAGTGAATGCTTTATTTTACAATACATAGTAATAAGGGTTTAATTAAGATTGTTATTCTTTAAAATGAAGATAGTCAGTAAGATAGCGTATTGTTGATTTAGTTTTAATTAAAAATAAACTTTCTAAGTCCAATATCATTCAATTTAGCTTCAAGTTTTTAGAACTCAGTGGGGTAAAGGATATAATCACAAACAAAATTTGTTTTTTTAGATTTAAATGTGAAAGTAACTTAAAATTAATAATGTGTTATATGAAGTGATTTAGTTCAGTTTATGGTTTTTTCTATCATTTAGAATAAATATCTAAATAAGTATTTTATACTATGTTATGCGATTATTGAAACTTATTTTTGTATTATTTTAATGCTTGAATACGGAGTCTTCTTTTATGGCTTCTTTGAAATGTGTATCATTGCATTATTATTCATTAGACTGATTCAAAATTTAAACTAAACATGGCAAAAAAGAATTCAACTGCTTACTGGATGCGTATCATTCATAGATATCTTGGCTTTTTTCTAGCAGGTATAATGGCCGTATATGCATTTAGTGGTATAATTTTAATTTTTAGAGATACTGATTTTCTTAAAAGGGATTATTACTTCGAGAAAACAGTTGATGCAGGGCTAGCAAAAGACAAAATTGGTAAAGCCATAGGTGTGAGAAGGTTAAAAGTCAGTAAAGTAGATGGAGATCTATATTACTACAAGCAAGGTACATATAATGCAAAGACAGGTGAGGCAAAGTATACTTTGAAAAAACAGCCTTATATGATTGAGAAAATGAATCATATGCATAAGGCAACATCAGGTGATCCGCTTTTCTTTTTGAATATATTCTTTGGAGTATCACTTTTCTTCTTTGTACTTTCTACATTTTGGATGTTTGCCCCCAAAACAAAGATTTTCAAGAAAGGGATATATTTTACAATGGGAGGAATAGCATTGACACTTTTTGTGTTATTCTTTGAGTAAAAACGAAAGAATTTGAATAACAAAATCCCCCAATTGGCGATGATAGCCAATTGGGGGATTTCATTTATGTAAAGCAAAATTTATTGCAGAAGTGTTTCTCTTCCTTTTTGCTGATTTCCTTTCCCCAAGTTTGCCCTTAATAATGAAATATAAATGACTGCAGGTAATAGGCATCTATCTTTAGGAGAACCTTCTATCTGTTCGGTCATTCCTTCCTTTACTAATATTTCAAAGGGCAGTGAAGTTACCCCAGAATTTTTGATACCCAAAGCCTTTTCATGAAGGTGGTTTAAAAGCTGTTGTTCTAATTCTAAACAATTTTTTCCTGAAGAATATGGAACGTATAATTTATCAAGCAGGTTTTGAAGTATTTGAAAGTATGGTACTTTTTCCTCTCTTAATAAACCCGCTAAAGTTGTATTTCCAAGTACTTGTAATTCTTGTCCGATTCGTATTGAATATTTATAATAATCTTCCTCAAAAACTTGAGATTCAATAGAATTGAGCAACCTGCTTCGCTTTCTTAGCGATTGATCTTGCTCAAAACACAAAATATTAAATAAAATTCCTAATTGCTTGTTATCACATTCGCCTATAAAATGTAAATCTTTGTCCAACACCATTATACGTTTTTTTTGTTTAACTATTAACTTATACTGAATGTAGGTGTGCAAAGATTGATTTATTAGATTTTGTTGCGGGAGGTTAACGTATGATTACATTCTAGTGCTTTTGAATTGCCAACATTATGTTATCTTCGCATCCGCTTTCTATTTCAATGGAAGTGAGGTATATTCCATAAAACAATATAAGACACCATGAAAAAGCATAATCAATCTTTAGAGCAAATACAAAATCACCTTGGTTTTCAATCTTTTAATACCATTCAAAAGGAGACAATAGAAAATTCAAAGAAGCATGAAGAGTTGATTTTACTTTCACCTACGGGGTCTGGAAAAACATTGGCTTTCTTATTACCTCTGATCAACAAAATCAATTTTGATTTAAAAGAAGTACAGTGTGTGATCATCGCTCCATCAAGAGAATTGGCTTTGCAAATTGAAGGTGTTTTTAAGAGCATGGGAACAGCTTTCTCCATTAATAGTGTTTATGGTGGTCATTCTTTTAAGATTGAAGAGAAAAACCTCTCTAATCCTCCACATGTTTTGGTGGGGACTCCAGGTAGATTAGCAGATCATATTGATAAAGAAACATTTGATTTCAGTTGTGTTGAGTTTTTGATTTTGGATGAATTTGATAAAGCTTTGGAATTTGGTTTTCAGAATGACATGGAGTTTATCATTGAGGAACTTCGATCGATCCATTATAAAATGTTGACCTCTGCCACTGAAAGTGATGAAATCCCTGAGTTTGTGAAGATGACCAATCCAGTGGTGATGAATCATCTTGGCGGACAGTTGCCTCCAAAGTTAGAATTGAAGTTTGTTCAGTCTGATGGTGTAGACAAATTGGCTGTACTTTTCAAATTGATTTGCAAAGTAGCGGATGAACCTACATTAATTTTCTGTAATCATAGAGCGGCAGTGGACCGTATTGGAGAACATCTGAAAGAAAATAATATACCTCAAGAATCTTTCCACGGTGGCATGGATCAGGAACAGAGAGAAAGGGCTCTGACAAAATTTAGAAATGGTTCTGTACATGTTTTCTTGACGACCGATTTAGCGGCAAGAGGATTGGATATTCCTTCCATCAAACATGTGATCCACTATCAATTACCACCAAAAGAAGATGCCTTTATCCATAGAAACGGAAGGACAGCAAGAATGGACAAAGAAGGAGTGACTTACCTTGTAATGTCTTCAGAAGATGAGTTTCCGGAGTATATTGAAAACACCCCTGTTCACTTATCGTTACCTTCTGTTGAAAAAATGCCAGAATTACCAGAGTGGGAAACACTTTATATCAGTGGCGGTAAGAAAAATAAGATCAATAAAATTGATATCGTAGGTTTATTAGCCAAGAAAGGAAAACTGCAGAAAGAAGAGATTGGTTTGATTGAGGTGAAAGACTTTATGTCGTTTGTGGCGGTGAAAAGATCCAAAGCAAAGGAGGTAGCCGAGATCGTCAATAAAGAAAAAGTGAAGAAAATAAAGATCCGTGTAGCCATAGCAAAGTAACGTGTTTGGCATGATTCTATCTGACAAGTAGTGCGAGTATTTAATCTAACTATAAACTACTGTTACTATGAATCAAACGAGCACCTTATTATTAGGCATTGCCTTAGCAATAATTATGCTTGGTATGGGATTATCTTTGGTACCTGACGATTTCAAAAGGATTATTAAAAAACCTTGGGCGGTTTTGATTGGACTTGTATTACAAATTGTAGTCTTGCCAATTATCGCTTTCGGAATTGCTTATTACCTCGCCCTGCCTTCATTTATTGCTTTAGGCTTAATTATTCTGGCGGCATGTCCGGGTGGACCAACCTCCAATCTTATCACGCACTTGGCCAATGGAGATACAGCATTGTCTGTTACCCTGACAGCGGTAAGCAGTTTTGCTACCATTGTTACCATTCCATTTGTGATCAACTTAGGTTCATCATTCTTTCTAAGTCAAGATCAAACGATCTTATTAGATGTGCCTGATACTATCAAAAAGATATTGATAGTGAGTATCGTTCCAATCATCCTTGGAATGAGTATTCGTAAATTTTTACCCAGTTTTGCTCAAAAAATGGCAAAGCCCACACGTATTGCCTCAACAGTTATTCTAATTGTAATGATTGTGGGCATAGTGGTAAAGGAAAGAAACAATGTGATTGCTTATTTTGCGCAAGCAGGCATGGCTACACTTTTATTGAATATCATTACTATGGGATTAGGTTATGCAGTGGCCCGATTAGCACAACTGAAATCAGCTCAAGCCACTTCAATTGCCATTGAAACGGGTATTCAAAACGGTACAATGGCTATCACAATAGCGATTGGTATCATGGGTAGAGTTGATCTATCTATTGCAGCAGGAGTGTATTCATTGATTATGTTTTTCACTTCAGGAGCAGTGATTTTTATCTTCTCTAAAAAGAATAAGAAGGAAGAAGTATTAGGCTTCTCAGAATCTAAATAAATATTAACTGAATTGACAATAGCCCTATGATATTCGTATCATAGGGCTATTTTTGTGTAATTTTACAAATAAAAAAGTTATGGCAGAAAGAAGAGAAGTTAGAGAAGAAGAGCTTATTTTGGCAAATCATTTAATTCAATTGGGAGGAGAAAACCCATCGGATTTTGAATTGCCTACTATGGTGGATGATTATGAGAATGGTAAGATGGGGAGTATTAATTTTACCCCTCCTGAAAAATCACCTTATAAAGGAGACATCATTCAAGTTATCTATAGAGATATTGATAGTGTTCCTGTAGTGATTACATTGACAAAAAGTGAGAGCAATGAGATTTTAGATATGGATTTCTGGAAAAAAGATTTTTCTAAATTACAGCAATATCCTAAGCCGGAAGACGTTCAGGTTTTCAATAATAATGGTCTAGTATAGAGTAGATTACAATTTTGCTTTCAAAAAAGCTGTCGCTTTTATGCATCTTTCTTAATTATCACCGTCTACAATCCAAAAGTATAGATATGAATACAAAAGACATTTGGAATAATTTTCATCAAGAACTCGAAGGTTTTATTACTTCAAAAGTAAATGAAAAAGATGAGGTACAAGATATTCTTCAGGACGTCTTTATTAAGATACATGAGAAAAAAGCATTACTGAAAGATGAAAAACAGTTAGGGAGCTGGATCTATCAGATTACTAGAAACTCTATCATTGACTTTTATAGAAAAAGAAAACAGAACAGTACATTTGATGTCGATCAGATGGATTTACCACAAGAGTTTGATGATACAGATAGCAATCTTCAAGCTTGTGAAGCCTGTGTAAAACCTTTTATTTTACAGTTGCCCGAAAAATATCAAGATGTTTTAATGAAAGTAACGTATCAGAGAGTTTCACAAAAAGAATATGCACACCAACATCAACTATCTTATTCGGCCGTTAAGTCAAGAGTACAGAGAGGCAGGGAGCAATTAAAACATTCTTTTGAGACTTGTTGCACTCAGGTTGATGATGGTTTTGGTAATATTACTTTTGATTGTAAATCAGGTAATTGCCATTAATGATTAAAGTTTTTTCGTTTTTTCTGCGTCCCTTTTCAAAAAGCTCGTCTATAGAAGTGAAAATGGATTAATCACCTCTAAAATTTAAAAGAAATGATCGATAAAAATATCAAATGTGCCGATAATAACAGCTGTACTTGTAACTGTGATTGCTGTTCTTGTACTAAAGAGGAGAACGGTACTTGCAAGTGCACTTCAAAAGATGCAGACTGCTGCTAAGCTTTTCTAAATCAAATTAAAAGGTCTATAAGGATAAAATTATAATATTCTTATGGACCTTTTTCATTGGGTGATATTAGGCAATAGAGGTTGATTTTTTTTCTGATTGATGCGTCTTTTTTAAACTTCCACGTCTATAGGGGTGAAAATGATTGGAACACTTCTAACAAATAAAACAATGAGCGAAAAAGAAATTAAATGCTGCGAAGATAATAAGTGCAACTGTACATGTGATTGCTGTGAGTGTACTTATGATGAAAATGGCAAATGTGTTTGTAAAAGCGAAGATGGTAAAGAATGTACTTGCGAATGTAAGTGTGATGAAGAAGGGAATTGCACTTGTACTTGTGACAAACAAACAGTGGATTCTTGCAACTGTGATTGCGAACCTAAAGCAACTCCACTAGATAAAAAAGAGGTAGATGCGACTACAATTACGGGATGTTGTAAGCCAGACTGTTGCTAAACCAAACATAACTAAGTAATAAGACAAAATTAAATAACACCAATTCATATTATTTTTTCTGATTACTGCCTTTTAAAAAACTTTAAATAGAACCACTATTTATACGTTTTTCAGCGTTGTACTCATAAAAAATAATCAAGAATTAATTATCATTTATTTTTGGCTTATTACTTAAAAAAGTCCATCAAGAAAATTAAATTCCTGATGGACTTTTTTTATCGAATTGAAAACTCTATTTATTTAATATCGCTTCAAAATCGGCCATAAAAGCTGAAAGAACATAAGGATCAAGGCTAGAATGATCAAACGTAATAGACAAAGGAATCAATAATTGTTCTCCTTGTTGGTAACGCTTGCCAAAATAGAAATAAGGTCTAGCAGAGTCCAAAGCTGAAGCATGCAATTGAAAACTTGTAAATTGAAGGTTGGGTAAGTTGCCAATAAAATGTGTAGAAGCCCAAACTAAAACCGGTAAAGGTTCGAAATTGCCATCTCTATTGAAAGCATAATCCAAACACTTCTTGTAATTTTTGAAGTATTCTTCAACAGTAGAAAGGGCAGGGTCTTCCACAATAATCTCTGTAAATCTTGTTTCACCGCCTACAGCAATAGGAGAGAAGACCGGAAGATTATCAAAGACATACCATTCATCGTCTAGTTTTCTATATCTGAAATAGGGGTGCTTTTTCATTGCTTCAACTAAAGCCCACATCAAGTAAGCGGTAAAAGAAGCACCTTCATATTGTTTTAAATTTTCCTTATAAAACTGATACCCTTTAGTGATATCTACCTGAAGGGTCATTTGTAGATTAGGTTCTCTAACAATTTCTTTTTGGTGAAAAAAGTCCAAGGACCATTGTTCATAAGAACTCACTTCGTCCATTTTTAACTTTTTTCCACCGTATTTCTGGAGTAATTCGTCTTTTTCCATTTTGATCAATTTAGGGCGTAAAGATCTTCAAATTTAATGGTATTCTTTCTTTATCTAAGAGAGTTAAATCTAAATAAGTTTCAATACAAAAAAGAGTCATGCTGAACGTATCAACATGACTCTCTTTTTAATATTTATATTTTAATTAATTACCAGTATAAACATGTGTTTGTGGCACTTCCTGTAAAGGGTTTGCTTTGGGTTGAATTCCAAAATGAACACCTGCCAAAATAACGCCTAATGTACCGATAATTACTGTAGCTCCTTTGATAATGTCTAAAATGTCTTTCATAGTATAGATTCTTTATTTTGATTTAAAAGAGTTGTTCTTTCACTTTAAACAAACGGAGAACCTATACTTGAGTTCAATACATTTTAGAGTGTTAACAAAATGAACTTTTTGGCTCTAAATCTTAATTATTCGTAAAAGAAGTTGTGTTGTAAAACGGTTTACCTGAAGTGGTTATGCCTTCAATCTCTACTTGATAGTTTGTGGCTTTGTCATCCGTAAAGAAAGTAATATTAGCTTTTCCATTTTCATCAAAAGTAATATTAGGCTCCCACAATAGAGTGATTCTATGATCAGGTTTAGCATGATCATCACTCTGTACATCGTATTTTGGCTGATAGAAAGTTCTGCTTGTGTAAAAACCTGGAGAAATAATACTATCAATCCCTTTCACTACATAAGAACCGCCTCCACCTTGACTAGTGTAAATTGCAATTACGCCATTAAGAGAATTGGATGTGTAGATACTTCCTTCTGTCATGTCCAATACATCAATAAATCCCACTTCAGCCATGGACATAGATTGCAACATATCAATATCCACTTGAAAACCATCCAATACAATCGGCAGTTCTTGATTGCCTCCACTCGTTACGATAGTTTGTCCATTTTCATCTTCTTCAAACGTAGCACCGCTTCCAGCCATCAAACCAGAGCGACGAAGTACCTGTGAAGTTCTCATTTCCTGCTGTAAAAACTGCCATACTGAAAGGCCAGCCGCATAGGCTAAAGAGTCAGTGACATATCTTGCAGTATAATTGGAGTGTAACTTAGAAGAAGGTTGAAAATCATCTAGTTCTGCTTCGTCAACGATTTCTATTTCATCAAGAATGATGGTTTTGGTATTAAAAGCACGGTCTATTTTTTCTATATTTAAAATTTCTTTTTCAAACTGGGCTAATGAGTTACCTTTTGGCAAAACGGCTTTTTTCTCACCAATAGGAGAGGCTAGAGGGGGTTCTAATTCAAAAATCGAGATTTTAACGGAAGTATTATTCGTCACTTTCTGCCTTCTATCACTAAACTTTTTCGCTTGGAAAATAAAATTCGTAGAATCAAAAAATACCATTCCAGTAAAAGTAAAACCACCTTTGTCGTCTGTTAAAACAGATTCATGAATAAGGCCTCTATCCAATGAAGTCATTGTAATTTCCGACTTCTGGTATTTCTTTTCATTCCAGAAATTACTCGTTCTACCTCTTAAAGATATACCTGGCTCAGGAATAAACTTCAAATCCAAACTATCTTTAGCATCTTCAATCCAATTGATTTTTCTATACCCTTGCGTCAGCATCAGATCATCAAGGGCATACTCCTTTTTGACGTCAAAATTCTCAAAATACCATGAAGGGTTTTCGATATTACCCTTTAATTCATTAGTCAAAATCAGTTGAGAAATGATATTATTTTTTTTCTGAGAGAGATCTACTAATTTTTGGTCTACAATTGCAACTGAAGCATCCCCAGAAAGAGGATCTCCATTTTCGTCTTTTAAATCAATGCTTAATTCTACTTTTTCTCTTTTCTTGTAAGCATCCCGATCTAAACCCAGTTTAACCCCTTGAGGAGTGTAATGAAATACAACTCTTTCAACAATAGGCTCCAATTTATGATTAAGCAAAGTAAGTTTGATGATGCCATTATTTACATCCGCTAGAGGCATTTTGATAGGAATCAACTTTTTATCGGCAGGGCATTTCCATGAATACAGCACTTTGTTATCAGAGGAAGCCAAAAGATAGCCACCTTCTTTTAATTCATCATTACTAGAAATTACCTTAACATATAAGTCCTTTCTTTTTACAACAAAAAGAGTAGTTCCAGTCTTTTGAGCTTCAGGCAGTGCATACCTTTTCGGCGATTTCTCATTTGCATCTCTATCTAGAATAGCATAATAACGGTTATTGTTTGAGGCATGTATAAAGAAATTGCCCATACCGAGGTCATTACTTTCTACTTTGGTGATCAGTTCATCATTTTGGTCATAAACCTTAGCAGAGAACTTTTCACCATAACCGTTTTGATTTACTAATTTAATACCGATTTTGGTCGATAAATTCTCAATAAACTGACCACTTTCCGGGAAGAATTGAAGGTCATATTTTTGCTTTCTATTTAAAAACTGTTCATTGGTAGTCCCAGCTTCCAATACTGGAGTTTCTACTCTAAGTGAATCAGGATTAATTTGATAGATTTGAATTTCTTGATTAAAAAAATTGCTGTCGCCAAAGTTTCTCATCCAGCTTGTGTAGGCACGAAGTCTATAACGCCCTTCCTCTAAATCAGTTCTCAGTTTAAAGTCACCATTACTGTGATCACCTTTACCATAGATTTTTTTCTCATCAACAATTTCTCCACTAGGTGAAAGAAGTTCCACATGGACCGCTTTACTCCATTGGTCACCCAAAAGGGTAGAGGCCTTTCTTAAATATACTTTGAACCACAAATTTTCGCCCGCCATATAATAGGGCTTATCGGTGTGTACATAAATAGCATCATTCGTTTTCAATCGGTTGTTGGTATTGATCATTTTAATTAATTGATCAATACTAGAAACCTCTTCCCAACCTGTCAGTGCAAAGACTGTGATTAAGACAAAGGGGATTAGTCGTAATAATTTCATTTTAGTAGTCACGTTTAGTTTGTCATTTAAAAGGTTTTTTTAAGAGTAGTTTAATTATCATTACGAATTAAATCTATCTCAATCCAAAAATAAAGTAAACCATGATTTTTTCAAATTATCCTAAGTATTGTACTAAAAAAAAGCTAACATAAAACGAATTTATGCTAGCTTCTTGACTAAGAGATGCTTCTCTATTTTATAAGATCTATTTTAATAGTTCATCGACTGCTTTGCGTAATTGTTGATCAATTCCTTCAACAACAACATCCTTATCTTGTGCAATTTTCACATCTGGCTCAATTTGTTGATTTTCCAAATAGTTGCCATTCATATCTCTTACACCCACTTGCGGAATACCGAAAACTAATGTTGGATCTTGCATTCTTTCCCACCAAACAGCAGTCATTGTACCTGGTACAGGCATACCTATGATTTTGCCAATACCTAATGTTTTATATGCATAAGGGAAGGCGTGTGCGTCAGAGTAGTTTCCTTCAGAAGCTAAAACCGCAGAAGGTTTCGTCCACTTGTTGATCGGTTCAGTACCGAATTTCTGATTGTTTGGAACAAACTGTGCATATACTTTTCCACTTAAGAAAGTAACAAGATCATCATGCAACCAACCACCGCCATTAAAACGCGTATCTACAATTAATGCTTCTTTCTTATAGTTTTTACCCAATGCTTCAGAGTATAAAGTTCTAAAAGAAGAACTATTCATACCTCTCACGTGTACGTAACCTACTTTACCATTAGAAGCTTCTTCTGTTTCCTTTTCTCTTTGTTTCACCCATCTTTTGTAAAGAAGGTTACCCAAACTACCTTGAGAAATAGGTTTTACTACTGTTCTAAATACTTTGCTGTTACTAGGATCAAGAATTGTAAGGTGCGTTGCAATGCCTTTTTTATGATTCAATAGTTGGAAATAATCTTGATTTGCAACTACTTTTTGACCGTCAATTTCTGTAATGATCATTCCTGCTTTTATATCTTCCTCCACTTTTGTCAGTGGACTTCCTTCAATCACTTCAAGAATTTCTACCCCATCATTTTGATAGTCAGGATTATAGAAAGCACCAAGTGAAGCGGTTTGATCACCATTTGAAGGAGCATAGAAACGACAACCTGTATGTGAACCATTCAATTCTCCCAACATCTCACTCAACATTTCTGAATAGTCGTAATTATTGTTGATATAAGGGAGGAATTTAGCATATGAAGTTTTGTAATATTCCCAGTCGATCCCGTGGATATTTGAATCATAAAACTTCTTTTTCACTTGTCTCCACACATGATCAAACATATATTCTCTCTCCGCTGCACGATCTAAATAATAGGATGCACCATAAGAAATACCTTTCCTTTTATTTGACTTTACGTCCATTTTGGCAAATTTGCCATTTGTGATGAAGAATAAATTTTTATGGTCTTTATCAAACTGTAAATTGCCTCCATAGCCTGATAATTTCAAGACTAATTTCGTTTCATTTTTACGGATATCTTTAGCCCATAAATCATAACCACCTTCAAAACTTGACATATAAAACAGCTTACTGCCATCTTTTGTCAATAACATATCTGATGTAAAAGAAGAGTTGATAGTAAGACGTAAAATACGGTCTTTCATACCATCAAAATCAATCACTAAAGCTTCTTCTTTTTCATCAACTTCTTTGTCGTTTCCTTTCTTTTTCTTCTTTTTAGAATCGTCTTCCTTCTTTGCTTCTTTTTCCTTTTTCTCTGCCTCTTTTCTAGCTTCTTCCAATAAATCAAACTCCTCTTTTGAAAGCTGGAATTCATCAAAAGCCTCTTTCGTTAAGAATAAAGCGAATATATCATCTTCAGCACCCCAGCTACCATGACTTCTAAAACCATAGCGATCGTTAGAGAAAATAATAGCTTTACCGTCCATTGCAAACTTAGGTTGACCACTGTTATAACCACTTTCGGTAAGGTTGATAATATTCTGATTACCAGATGCATCTACTAAAGCAATATCAGTGCTTGTCCATTGATTAGGAGAGTACTGAACTGCAAACCATTTTCCGTCAGGTGACCAGTCATACGCTTGATCTCCATCAGAATAAGAATAGTTGTAAGTACCAGGTAAGATCACCCTTTCTTTTTTAGTATCAAGGTTGATCACTTTCAAAGTAGTTCTCTCTTCCAAAAACGCAATTTCATCACCTTTTGGTGACCACATCGGTTGGAACTCTTCTTCAGCCTTTTCTGTAACCACTTTTTCTACAAATGAAGAAGCTGAAACGAAATATAGATCTTCTTTATTTTCAATTTCAGAAGTATAAATATTCCAAGAGTCGTTTCTTTCACCTGCATAGACAAGTTTTCTGCCGTCAGGGGAGAAGCTTACTGAGCGTTCTTGCTCAGGAGTTTTAGTGATTTGAACAGTAGTATTATAATCTACTGAAGTTACAAATACATCACCTCTTAAAATAAAGGCCATTTCTTTACCATTAGGAGAAACCGCAATCTGATTACCGCCACTTGATTTTCTCTCAAAAGTGACATTGTTGACTTTATTGTCATTATGGATTTCAATATTCACTTTCTGAGGTGTTTGCCCTTTCACGAAAGTGTAAATTTCACCATCATACCCAAAACACATTTTTCCATCTTCAGCCACCGTTAGGAAACGAATTGGGTGTTTTTCGAAAGAAGTCAATCTTTCTTTGTTACTACCGTCAAGTTTTGTAGTCCAAACATTAAAAGAACCTTCTTCCTCACTTAAGTAAACGATGGTTTGATCATCTTTATAAAACTGAGGATAAAGGTCTTCTCCTTTGAAAGTGGAAATTTGTTTGTGCTTATTTGAAGCTATATCATACACCCAGATATCTCTAGTCACAGAAGAGGTATGGTGTTTTCTCCAGTTGTCTTCATACCCTTTTACATCTTGATAAAGGATTGTTTTTTGGTCCTTACTGTATTTTGCATTGACTGCAGAAATACTTAAAACCTGCTCAGGTCTTCCTCCTTCAATCCCAATACTATACAGTTCTGGTAACCTTGCATAAGGGAATTGAGCACTTTTTTGATCGTCCAAAATCGTTGCAGTGTACAACACTGATTTGCCATCAGGTGTGAATGATGATGGGATTTCTTTGTTAGAATGATACGTTAAGCGTTGAGGTGCACCGCCTTCTGCATTCATAACGAAAACATCAAAGTTTCCGAAACGGTCAGATGCAAATGCAATTTGTTTGCTGTCAGGGCTCCAAACGGGAGCATAATCATGTGCTACATGATGTGTAATTGCTTGTGCTTTTCCTCCATTTGTTGGTACAACATATAAATCACCTTGATATGCAAATGTGATTTTTGAGCCATCGGGAGAGATCGATGGATACCTCATCCACAATGGGGACTGAGCAAAGCTAGAAAACCCTATAATACTCATTAGGGCAAAAAAGACTAGTCTTTTCATAAATTGAATTGATTAAAAATTTATTTATAGTTTGTCTTGACACTGCGTGAACTTAATAAAAAAATAGGAAGGAAATAATTTTTCGAGAGGATATTTGTATTACAGGAGTTATTTTAATGCGACACAGTTGCATTATTATCTTTTTATGAACTTTATACACTTCTTAAAATAAGATAAATCAGTGTATTATTTAAGATAATTTTTCGTCGTTCTATAACTTAAGGTTGATAAATTACATCTTATCTTGTAATCTGCTGTAAATGTGTTTAGTACTACATGTTCAAGAGTGTGAATAATGTTATAAGCAATAAAATTAATGAATGTTACAGTGCAGTTAATCAGGTGTATATGTGATTTTGTACTATGTTTTTATAAAAGTTAAATAGTTTTCAATTACAAAAAACCTTTCTTAGAATTGTATCAGTAAATAACATAAAGCACAACCTAATTTTATTATTTTAAACCTAATCAAAATTGATTTAATGAGATACATCATCTTATAACACGCTGAACTTTCGACTTACTTCAATATTGGAGTAATCTAAAGCATACATTTTATTGAGCCTTTTCATTTTGCTATTAGTAGCTTGATGGATTGTCTTTACTATTAAGGCAATTTTAATCAGTAGTACTATAGACTTGAAATAGTCATTCTTATTTCATTTTCCATAATTTGAATAGTAAGACTTTAATTTATTTTATATGTCTTTCTAATCGGTTTTGCTATATAACATTATATACTTCGGTTTAAGTAGATCGAAGGATTAATACGTATGTCAAAATTTAAAGTGGATTGCTATCGCCCTGTGATTTTACATTGGGATACTGATTACTAATGTCCTACATATCCAATCAATCAATTATTATTTTATTAACATGAAAAAAAGAGTACTACAATTTCTCTTTCTTTTCTTGGGGGTGGTCAGTATGGCCTATTCACAGGAGAGAACAATTAAAGGTGTCGTTCGTGACGCTGATGGACAAACCCTTCCGGGGGCCACTGTAATGGTGGAGGGAACTACTAATGGTTCTGTTTCAGACTTTGAAGGAAATTATTCGGTAACAACTTCTGCTTCAGGTGGGGTTTTAGTAGTCAGATTGATTGGCTATAAAACACAGAATGCTGAAATTGGTACAAAATCAGTAATTGATTTTACCATGGAAGAAGATGTGGAACAGCTTGAAGAAGTGGTAGTTACCGCATTAGGTATTGAAAAAGATAAAAAATCACTGGGTTATTCTGTTTCAGAAGTAAAAGGTGATGATTTGAAAGGAGCAGACAATGGTGTATTGAATAACTTGAATGGTAAAGTGGCAGGTGTTCAAGTCAATACATCATCTGGAGCTCCTGGTGCATCTTCTCGTATTACTATTCGTGGTAACTCTTCATTGACAGGTAACAACCAACCGTTATTTGTAATTGATGGAGTACCGATTGATAACACTTATAATTCAGGAAACACATCAAGTGGTGGCACTGACTTTGGTTCACCAATCAATGATATCAACCCAGACGATATTGAGTCAATGTCAGTATTGAAAGGTCCAAACGCAGCCGCTTTATATGGTTCAAGAGCACAAAATGGTGCTATCGTAATCACTACAAAATCAGGTAAAGGATCAAAAGGATTGGGTGTTACACTTTCCAACACTACTACGTTCCAAAAGCCATTGGTTTTACCAAATTACCAAAACGAATACGGTCAAGGTTTAAATGGTCAATTCTCATTTTCAGATGGTAAAAATGGTGGTACTTATGATGGAGTAGATGAATCATGGGGTCCTAAATTAGATCAAGGTACAAGCATTCCTCAGTTCTACTCTAATGGAGAGCCAGTGCCGTGGGTATCGAATCCTAATAATGTGGAAGATTTCTTTGAAACAGGACATATTTCAACAACGAATTTATCCATCCAAAATGCTACGGATAAGTCAAATGTTCGTTTCTCTATGATGTACTCAGATCAAGAGGGTATGGTGCCAAACACAGGTTTGGAGAACTATTCGGCTTCATTAAACTTTGGTCATAAAATCAATGAAAAATTACAATTAGATACTAAAATTACGTATTCAAGAAGATCTTCAGATAACTTGCCTCAGCAAGGTTACGGTGAAAATAACGTCATGCAACAGTTTGTATGGTTTGGTCGTCAGGTAGATACAAATATGCTGAAAGACTACAAAAAGGCAGATGGAACGCCTTACAACTGGAACTACAACTACCATGATAACCCGTATTGGATCTTGAATGAGAACACAAACTCACAGTTAAGAGACCGTGTAAATGGCTATGCTTCATTGAAATGGAACATTACAGATTACTTAAACTTCAAAGTGAAAGGTGGTACTGATTTGTATACAGAAAATCGTTTATCGAAATCAGCAATGTACTCGATCAATGACCCTGATGGTGGTTTCTATGAATCCAACTACTTTGTAAATGAGACCAACTTTGATTTCTTGTTCTCGTTCTCAAAAGATTTTGGTTCAGACTGGAATGTGAATGCCAACTTTGGAGGAAACAACATGTACAGAGTGTATAAATCAAACTCTATGGAAGCCTTTGGTTTAGCTTCACCGGGCGTTTATACACCAGCCAATGCAACTGGTCAAGTGGAATCACAGACTTACTTTGAAGAGAAAATCATCAACTCATTATACGGTACAGCTTCGGTTGGTTTCAGAGATTATTTATTTGCCGATGTAACATTACGTAATGATTGGTCTTCTACATTACCGGTACAAAACAACTCGTTTATGTATCCATCAATCAACCTATCTTATGTATTCTCAGAGCATATTGATTTGCCTTCATGGATCTCTCAAGGTAAAATTAGAGGTGGATGGGCCGAAGTAGGTAACGATACAGATCCTTACAATACAATGAACGTTTACACAAGTGGATTGCCATATAATGGTTACCCGATGTTTAAATATGAAACTACTCAAGCCAATCCTGATTTAAGATCAGAAAGAACACAATCATGGGAAGTTGGTTTGGATATGGGATTCTTCAATAACCGTTTAGGATTTGAAGTAGCTTATTATGAAAAAGCAACTTACGATCAAATTGTTCCAGCAGACGTTTCAGCAGCATCAGGTTATAGATATTCTTATATCAATGCAGGTCAAATCGATAACAAAGGTTTTGAATTAATGGTATTTGCCACTCCTGTACAGACTGATGAGGTAACTTGGGATGTATCATTCAATTTCTCAAAAAACAAAAACGAAGTAGTTGAGCTTGCAGAAGGTGTAGATTCATTTGTATTAGGTGAATACTGGGGCTTAACAACAGAGGCTCGTCCGGGTGAAGAGTTAGGAACATTTTATGGTTATGCTTACCAACGTGATGATGCAGGTAATGTAATGGTTGATGAAAATGGTTTCCCAATGAAAACAGAAGAGAAAGTGAAGTTAGGTTCTATCAACCCGGATTGGAGAGGTGGTATCCGCAACTCGGTTTCTTACAAGAACTTCACATTATCAGCATTGATTGATATTTCTGTTGGAGGTGATATCTTCTCTGTGACTAACATGTTTGGCCAATATGCAGGTGTACTCGATGTAACAGCTGTAAATCGTGAAGCTGGGAGAGTAACTAATGGTGTAGGTGTAGACGGTAATCCGAATACAATTGTAGTTTCTTCTCAAGATTACTACCAGTCACTTTACGGAATTCATGAAGAATTTTTATACGATGCTACTTATGTGAAATTGGCTGAATTGTCAATCGCTTATAACATTCCATCTACTTTCACTAAGAAATATGGTATTCAAGGGATGAGCGTAGCATTTGTAGGTAATAACCTTTGGATGATTCATAAAAACGCTCCGAACATTGATCCACAAGCGGGCTTCGGTTCTAGCTTAGACGGTCAAGGTTTTGAATTTGGTCAGTTGCCATCACCACAAAGTTTTGGTTTCGACATCAAAATGAAATTCTAATTTCTGAGCAAGTGAATTATTAAAAAGTTGGGAGAAATTTCTCTCAACCTAAATTTGAAGAAGAATGATAAAATCAATTATATATATCGCATCAATTTTGATGACCTTGGGGATGACTTCATGTTTCAAAAACTTTGAAGATATGCAGACCAACCCTAACTATCCTACAGATGTAAATCCAGGTAATTTATTTGCCAATGCCACTTTCTCCAGAATTGGAGGTGTTTATGGAGTGCAAGCTGAAGATTTCAATATGACAGGAAGCGGTCTTTGGGCACAGCATTTTGGTAAAATCCAATACATCGATGAAGACTACTATGAATACAGATCCAATGTAATCGACTTATACTGGAAGTATATGTATGCAGGTTCATCATCAAACGGTACGGCTTCATTGTATGATTTAGAGCTGGCATTGATGAAAATTCGTCAATTGAAAGAGGCATTACAAGCAGAAGGGAATCAAGATGTGAAAGCGATTGCAGATGCTGAAGCAATGGAAGGTGCAATGTTAGTAGTTCGTACTTATCTTTTCTCTGTAATGACTGATGTTTGGGGAGATATTCCTTATTCAGAAGCTTTAAAAACAGTAGCATTAGGGTATGAATCAACGATTACTCAGCCAAAATATGATGCCCAAAAGGACATCTATGACGACTTCTTTAACCGTTTGTCAGAAGCCAATGAATTACTTTCTCACGGTGGAAATGTAGAGCCACAATCAGATATGATTTACGGTGGAGATGCTACAAAATGGCAAAAGTTTGCGAACTCGTTGGCAGCAAGATTATATATCCATATTTCAAAAGTGGATCCTTCAACAGCGGCAAGTGGTTTGGATTTGATCTTCAGTAATCCAGCAAAATATCCAGTTTTCACTTCGATTGAAGACGATGCAATGCTTACGTATGCAGGTACTCAACCTTACGAGCACCCTTTCTTTGAAAACTATGTTCGTGATTCACGTGATGATCATGCTATCTCGTATACAATGGTTGACATGATGAAGCAAAGAAAAGATACGCGTATGTATATCTTCGCAACGCCAACACCAAATTCTATTGCAATGTTTGATTCTACAGGAAATACTGCAGATATTAAATATGAAGGTATCGAAAACGGAAAACCAAAAGAGGAGGATTTCAGAATTGCTGATATTTCAAGAATTGGTGTATTGTACAGAGGAACAGCAAACAGTGTTTCACATGTGATGTCTTATTCTGAATTAGAATTTATCAGAGCTGAAGCAGCTGCAGTATTAAACGTAGGAAGTGCAGGTGATGCTCAGTCGGCTTATGAAAGAGGTATTCACGCTTCTTTTGAAAGACAATATAAATTGGCTGATCAATATGGTATCAGAACTGCAGAATTTGTTGCCCAAAATGGTAGCACTACTTTCTCAGAAAAAGTGGTAACAGAATCTGATGGTACTGATATTGAAATTTCATTGGCCAACTTAGAAGATCATTACAAAAGAACATTGGAAACAGAGGCGGTAGCTTGGAATGCAGGGAATACGGCACAGTTAATTGCGGAGCAGAAATTTATTTCCATTTTCACAAATGGTCCTGAAGCATTTACTGAAGTTCGCCGTACTAATTTCCCACAGCTTACTTTTGTAAGAGGTGGTACACAATACAAAGGTTTAGGCCTTCCATACCGTTTCCCTTATGCAATTTCGGAACAAACTACCAATGGAGCGAATTTAGCTCCTGCAATGGAAGGAATCACCAACACAATGTATGGAAAAACGCTTTGGTGGAATACAAAAGCATTTGACAATTATAGAACTATTGAAAAGTAGTAGTATAGATTAGATTTCAATTCAGTTACGCAATATTGAATTGGAACTTAAAGTTTAAATTAAAGGAATCACCTCTTTGGTGGTTCTTTTTTTTATTTGTACTAGGACAAATGAAAACAGGTGTTTTGTAGACCCATAATTGAAATTATGGGCTTTTGGGGAGATAACTCATTTTACAATATCTGACTTATTCGAATTTAAATAGAGTAAGACTGTAAATCTTTGAGACATATCAAGTTAATAATGACAGCTGAAATATAGGACAGCTTCCCATAAGCCCATGACTTCTAGTCATGGTGCACGGTATTTTAACCATTTTTTTTGTCTTAATACTTATGTGTTTTGATTCAAATAAAGAAAGTTTTATTTTCAATTACACTTAACTCTTTCTTTATGCTATTGAAAAAACTTAACTATTGTTTTCTTTTTATCCTCTTACTTATCTCCATAAAAACTAAAGCCCAAGACTGGGAGAGAAGACATCAATTTGCCAAAGCTTATTTTGGTGTGAGTAATTATATCGTTCCGAATGTTCCTAATGGCAGTTACCTCGATACCGAGGGAAATGGAAGTATACAATCCTTTACAAAAAGTGGATTTATGTCTCCTGCTATAAATATAGGTGCGACACACTTTTGGGGTTATGCTGATTTTTATATTTCTATCAATACTGCCTCTATCAAAATGGGGCAAGATGAAATTGAAAATTCCTATCGCTTTGGAACGTTTACAGGATTGCGAGTATATCCTTTTGCATCAAAAGAAAGAACAATTCGTCCTTATTTAGGCTATAAATTTTCACCATTTAGATATAAACAGGAAGACATCAATGGACAAAAGTACGGTTATACTCAAGTAAAATCTGTTTTTGATATTGGTTTGGGGATTCAGTTACCTAAATTTTATTTCACAATGGAATACAGCCGAGTATTAAATCCATCTTTTGATACTTACCTCTCACGTACGGTAAAAAGTGTAGACCAATTCCCTTCACAGACTTTTCAGATTGGTTTGAACTATATGATAGAAACTACTAAAAGTGCTAGTCGAGAATCCAATAAACAACTCAATAAAGAATTTGGAGTTTCTAATAAATGGGGATTATTTTTAGCTATCGGTCCATCCTCTGCTTTCCCAACAGCATCATCAAGTTATGTTACCGATCTCTATCCCTTTTTAGATAATAAGGCTTTTCCCGGAATATTTGCTGACATTGCCATAGGATATCATTTTACAAAACTGGACTTGATCACTGCAGTCTCATATCGTCAAATGACGCAGAAAAGGAGTGCCTATGAATTGGATCTAAACATCAATAGAAAGGGTTTTAATTTTGAAGCGTATAAGTTTTTGGTGGATTATCATGGCTTTGTACCTTACGTAGGCTTGGGAGTCAGTTATGAAGACATTCACCTTACAGAAAATAACAACGGCGTTCCACAACCTCCTCAACAATTATCTACATTTACACCAAATATCGTTTTCGGTTGGGATATTCGTCCTAGTGTAAAAGGGGATTGGTGGATTTTACGTACTAACCTAAGATATTTTCCTTTATTGGAATTAGAACGTCAACAGAAATCATTAAGCCTTCAGTTTATTGAATTCAATTTCATTCAGTTTGTATTCTACCCTCAACGATTGAGAAAATTGAACAGAATGAATTTTTGAAAGTGATGGATTGTATTACTACTCTTCAGAAATATTTTTTGTATTATTGAGCTTCGGAATTTACATCACCTATAATCCAATTCAATGAAACACACTTCTTACTTATTTTTAGCATTACTTTTTTCATGTTCAATTACAAAATACCAGAAAAAAGGAGAGGTTAACCCTGTTTCATTTCATGAAAAACTATCTTTCACAACAGTCAAAAATCTTATTTTACTCCCGGTAGAAATTGATGGTCAACCCAAAAACATGCTTTTTGACACAGGTGCACAGTTAAATCTCATTCAAAGAAATTCACCCCAAGGTAAAACCTCTAATGTGGGAGGAGCATCCAACCAAAAAGCAAAGCTGGGAAGTGAAATTACAGAATCTATTAAAATAGGAGAGGTGGAGTTTAATCAAACCGCTGCTTGGAATGGAGACCTGAAAGGTTTAAAAGAACAGATTTCTGATTTTGGAGGTATTATTGGTCAATCTATTATCAATAAAGCCAATTGGAAAATTGATTATCCTAATCAGCAAATTGAATTAGCAAGTAAAGGCTTCTCAGTGGAAGGCTTTCAAAAGATTGAAATCATAAGAGAAGAGGGAATTCCCTATGTGATGTTGAACATTGAAGGTAAAGAGTATAAAGCCGTGATTGATTTAGGTTCATCATCTAATGGAATAAACATCCCTACAAATCATCCGTTGGCTGATCAGCTTTTAAATCAATATGAATTTAAAGAAAATGAAAGAGAAATTTATACAATTGGTGGGAGTCAGAACATAACGGAGCAAATTGGAATAATACCATCTGTAAAAGTAGGAGAAATTGTATTTAACGAAGTTGCAGTTGATATTCGTAAATCAAGTCAGTTGAGAGTGGGAATGTATTTCTTTAAAGATAAAGTTCTGATTATTGATCATATTACGCGGGGTTACTTTATCAGTGAATAATACAATATTGGTTCTTATTTGACTTTTAGAATATATTCAGATGTTTGTCTAATCTTAAAAAGAGTTTGTAGGATAATCTATAAGTATAATTTGCATTGTTAAAATATTATTTTTTAAATGTGATAAAAGCTGTAGTATTTCAATAGTGTGTTTTTTCTTAAAAAATGAAATAATAATATTTGAATTACTAGTCAATAATGCTTAGATTGTAAGTGTCAATAGCTAATAATCAATCTATTATATTTTTTCTTAAAGAAAGCAACCATTTTTTTTAAACACACAAACCAACAAGTCAACCATGCAAATATCTAAAGCTCAGTTAATTGAAAAAATTAATGACCTTGATCTAGAGGATAGTGAATTGGAACAATATCTCTTAGAAGATGATTCTAAATCTGAAGCATTTAATGTTTCATATAAGGTAAATCCTAATAATATTTTAAACCTTTCCTCAGCAGATACTTTTGTTTTGGGGTATTTAAATAAAAGATCAAGGCGAATCAGAAGAAAACGTTATAATGAGAAGATGGAAAATGGGTTCAATGGAATTCAAATTGTGAGTGAGGGAGACTCATGGTTTCAATATCCTATCTTCTTAGAAGACGTTATCGATCATTTATGGGAAAATGATCAATTTGGTATTTATAGTTTAGGCTACGGTGGTGATTGGCTCTCCAATATTTTTGCAGAAGAAGAGTATCTTAAAGCGGTAAGGGCAATACAGCCAGATATTTTCCTTATGAGTGGTGGAGGTAATGATCTTGCTGGTAATAATCGAGTGGGCACCATTGTAAAAACTTACCTTGGTTCAAGACCCGCAGATGATTACCTTAATGATGAAGGCGAGCAGTTTTTTCGTGAGATGAAAGTGCTTTACAAAACTATCTTTGACAATGTTATTGCAGCATCTCCAAACACTCAAATCATTTGTCATGGTTATGATTATTGTATTCCACGTGGTCAAAGGTGGCTTGGCAAACCGTTAGCTGATAGAGGAATAACAGATGAAAGTTTGCAGGCAGATATTATTCATCACCTTTTTGATAAGTTCAATGACATGCAGATTGAGCTTGTCAGTAACTATGAGAATGTTCATCATGTGGACTTAAGAGGAACTGTTATTGAAACCTCAGGTTGGAAAGACGAAATTCATCCAACAAGTGAATATTTTGGAAAAATAGCCGAGAAAATCGAAGCTAAAATATTAGAGGTCGTGAATAGATCTTAAGGGTAATTCGTAGACCCATGATTTTCAGTCATGGTGCACGGTATTTTAACTTATTTCATCTATTCTAGTCCTTAAAAGACAGTCATTCATCTTTTTAGAGTGACTGTCTTGTACAATTAGTTTTACTGCAGAATCGTATTAGTGATTATCTTATACCAACAATAAAAAACAACATGTGTCCTATAATGATGAATCAAATCTATCGAAATCAATATCTGTTCATTATAGTTCCTATTTATATTTTTTCAACGTTGTACATTTTCAATAGTTAGTTATTCCATTCTTACTCATCTATAAACTCAAAAGATTGGGTGAAGGGGTAATAACTTAATTTTAACAAGTGTATTTATTACTTATAATTAAAAGCAAAAAGAAATGAATTTTACTTTGACTCTATTATTAACACTGATTTTAGTCCTACCACACTACAAAAGTTATGCACAAGAAGAGCATCCCTTCTTTAAAAAGAAAATGGTTATCGCTCTCAATAATCCGATTTTAAACCTCAGTGCTGAAAAAGCCTATTTACAGCAAATGAGGTATGAGACGCTCTTTGGACAAAAAGAGAGTGAGATGAAGGGGAGATATAGAACACAACAGCCGCTTGTTTCTTTTATGGTGAACCCTATGTCGACAGAAGATGCTTTGGAATTTGAGATTCAAACTGCCAAAGAGATGGGTATCGATGGATTCAAATTCCCAATTTCGGTTAGTTCAAACAAAAATTATATTGACCGTTATATCAGCAATGTAATTCAATATGTAAATACTGCGAATAACAGGAATCTTGATTTTAATTTCAGTATTGAATTGATGCTGGATAGAAACCCTGAATCAATGTCCGAAAAACGGATGTATGAGATTCTAGAGTTGCGTTTGAAACAGGTTTTCCAAAATACAAAGTACTCTGATAAGTGGTTGAGAAATACAAAAAATGAAATCGTTATCTTTACTAGTGAACCGTTAGATGTTTTAGACAAAACAAAAGTAGCGAAGCAAAAAGATTTCGAAGCACAGCCTGAAATGTTGCAAGAAGTAAGTGCTGTTTTTGATAGTTTAGCATCTACAGTAAAGTCAAAATTAGCATTTGTCTTTGAGACTAAATACCCATTAGATGAGCAGTTTAATGCTGAAGTTTTAAAAGTATTTCCTGCAATTTCCCAAAATAAATCAACGACCACATTGGAAGGAAGTGTAGAAGCTATGAAGAGGGTATGTGATAAAAATAAAAAGCCTTTTATCCAAAATGTGTTCCCTGATCATTTGAGTTCACAAATGAATTTAAAAGCTTCAGAAAAGAAAATTGATGAAAAATCTGAGGAATCTAAAGGTTTAAAATTGGATGATGTTTTTGTCAGAACTCAAAATCTCAAACTGACAACAACTTATCGTGCATTATTAAACGATGCAATAGAAAATGATGCGGCAATGATTCATTTATCTTCTTGGAATCATTTTGATGAAGCTTCTCACATCGCACCGGAGGCTCATCATGGTTTTGGATATGGAATTTTACTCCGTTATTATAAAAAAATATGGCAAAAGCAGGAAGATTTAAGTCTCAACAGAGAGCTATTAATGACCTCTTATAAGGCCTATCATTCTAAATACTTCTCGAAAACAAATCCTGAAGTAAAATATGGAGTCAATTACTTTGAACCAGGAACAGAAGATAGTATTGAAGTAGTAACCTTATTGTCTGAACCTGCAGAGGTTTATTGCAATGGAAAACTTTTAGGTATAGCTCCTGAAGGTATAAATGCTTTTTATGCTCCACATCAAAAAGGAGAGGTGATCGTAGCATTAAGAAGAAAATCAAGAGATGTGATGCGTTATACTACTCCAAAAGAGATTCAGGAAAATCCTACTAAAATGGATTGGATGACTTATAGTTTTACGAATCTGGATAAGAAAATGGGACTTTATTTCCAGAAGAAAGTTCTTGATTTTGAAATGAGACAAATGTATAGACGCTTCCTTGTGTCAACTGATAATGACAAATTATGGAGAACAGCACTTCAGAAAAGATATTTATCAAAGGTTGAAGCTTTTTATGAATATGGTAACGTACCGCAAAAATTCTTTTCTGTTTCTAAGAAAATTGAGAAGAGGTATCAAGAAGAAGTAAAGAAAATTTTAGATCAATTTCAATATAAGGTGTGGCTCGAAATGGAAGAGAATGCAATGAAAAACCAAGGGGTGACTAATATGAATTTGCCAATGGAAAAAAATGTTTTGGAGAGCTACAACGCTTTGGGAATTGATGATATTTAATAAAAAAGGTAGATTAAAAAGTTTTAGGACTTTTTCAGGGAAGAGGTAAGAAGGAAGAGGTAAGAAAAATGGTTTGTGCTGGGTTCAGCGGACGTTGGACTACAACGTCCCTACAGTCTACTTTTAATTTTTGGTAGAATACCATTTATGATGGATTCCGTTGTTGGGATTTTGCATTGCAACGTCCACTGAACTACCATAAAAAACACTTTTAGAACCACAAAACGGTCCATTTTTTCTTCATTCTTCCCTCTTCATTCAAAAATCCCATTTCTTCTGTCCTAGTACTTAAATGAATACAATGGGGTAGTTTCAGATGCTATTACTTGTTATAAAATTCTTCCATTGTTCTTTTGATTAGATTACGATCTTTGGAGGAATCATAATTTGTATTCATAGTAGGCATAACAGCATCCGTTTCCTTTCTCCACTTATGCAGTTTTTCTTTCATTTTTGCTGTCAATTCAGGATTTTCCTTACTAATGTCTTTTGTTTCCCCTAGATCATCTTTAAGGTTATACAACTCCACACTCATATCATCAAAACGTTCTACTAATTTATAATCACCCATTCTAATAGCACCAGAAGGACCCATGCTATTTTCATTGTGATAATGTGGATAATGGAAATAAAGTGCCTCTCTTTTCAGGGATGCATTGCTATTTTTCAAAAGTGGTAAAAGGCTTTCTCCATCCAAATGCTGTTCATTTACTTTTTTAGCTCCAACCATATCCAAGATAGTCGGGTAGAAGTCTGTAGATACAACAGGTTCGTTACATTGCACTCCTTTTTTTGTTTTTTCTGGCCAGTAAACTAATAAAGGTTCTCGAATGCCTCCTTCATAGACCCAAGCCTTGCCAGCTCTCAATGGTAAATTAGAAGTAGCTGAATAGGCACCTCTACCAGTAGATAAACCACCGTTGTCAGAAGTCATTATGATGATAGTATTGTCGTATAATCCTTCCTTTTTCAAACTCGCTATTATTCTTCCGATGTTCTCATCCATACTTTCTACCATAGCGGCATAACTAAGGTTATTCTGTATTTTTTTCTGGTAATGATTATGTTCAGGCACACCATCAAGCACTCCATCAATACCCATTTTTTTAGCCTTTTTTATATACTTTTCAATTTTCTCTTTTTTACCTTCCAATGGGGTATGTACGGTATAATACCATAAGTTTAAAAAGAAAGGCTTCTCTCTTTTTTCTTGAATAATATTGATTGCTTCAGTTGTCAAACGGTCAGTGAGGTATTCTTCAGGTAAACCATCCTCAAGTCCTGGGACATTGCTCCATATATGTTTTGGGTGTTGATAAGGAAAGAAATAAGAGCCTGGTTGCCCTGCATTGTGACCAGCTACATTTACATCAAATCCATGTGCTTCAGGATAATGAGCTTTTCCCTTTTCTCCATGATTCTGCAAATGCCATTTACCAACATGTGCTGTAAAATAACCATTATCTTTCATTGCCTCTGCTAGTGTATACTCTTCAAGTGGCAAACTTCCTACCGGTTTAGGAGCATTCATTTTATATCCAGGACCTTTTGGGCCAGCTATTCCACTGTGATTGGTCATTTTTATTCTACTAGGATATTTACCTGTCATGACGCTTGATCGAGTAGGTGAACATACAGGGCTTGCGGCATAGGCATTTGTAAACATCACGGATTTTTTAGCGAGACCATCCAGATTAGGGGTTTCATAAAACGAACTTCCATAACACCCCAAGTCCATATACCCCAAGTCATCTACTAAAATAAAAATGACATTAGGTTTAGGTTTGTTTTTAGCCTCAACATTTATACTAAAGAATAAAATGCTTAGCAATAATATAGATCTTAATACATTACTTTTCATACTCTATTGATCGAAATCGATTGTTTAAATTTTCTTTTCAAGAAAAAGTGCTGGATCAAAACTTACTCTGAATAATAAAAAAATCCTATAGCATCCTTTTCAAACGGGAGGTTTGAGTTTATCAATCTTTTTTGGGAGAGTGATAACTGTAACAAATGTACTATTGGATTGATTTCTGACTCTTTTGTATATATATCAAATTCTTGTGTAATTCTTTATGGAAAGATTTAAGCTAGAAATGAGCAAGGTTGATTGTATTGAAAATCAATTCAATAAGAAAAATACCCTGAAAATTACTTTTGACTTTTTTGTGTAAATATCTTTTAGGATGGTGCAAATGATTGGCTGGTGAATGTATGACCTTTGTATTGTAAGATTTAGGGAAAGAAAGAAATCTTACAGACTACACATTATTCAATCAAAATCTATTATGAAAAAATTATTTATTCTACTGTGGCTTTTTACAAGTAGCCAACTGTTTGCACAAAATGATATACTCATCAAGAACGTTGATGTTTTTGATGGGAAAAACGAGAAATTACAAAAAGGAGTAGATGTACTTATTCATGGAAATAAAGTACAGAAGATCTCCAAAAATATACATGCTGATTCCGTTGAGGTGATTAATGGAGAAGGCAAGACATTGATTCCAGGGCTAATTGATGCACACTGGCACACTACATATGCTTACACTCCAGCTACGGTTTTATTAATGAACCAAGGTGATATGCCGGAAGTAGCCATTCGTAGTATGAAGGGAGCGGAACAGACCTTAATGAGAGGTTTTACAACTGTCCGTGATCCGGGTGGGAATCCATTTGCTATTAAAAAGTTGATTGATAGTGGAGAATATCCAGGTCACCGTATTTTACCTTCGGGCCCTTTTATGAGTCAGACTACAGGCCATGCTGATCACTATTGTATTTTAGATGAACCTAGAAAATCAGTAGGTGATATGAGTTATTGGGAAAGAAATATGATGGCGATCACAGCCGATGGAGTACCAGAAGTACGTAAAGTGACAAGAGAGATCTTGAAATATGGGGCAACTCAGATCAAAATATGTACGGGTGGTGGAGTGTCATCAGAGTATGATCCACTAGAAGTAATGGAATATTCTATGGATGAAATCAAAGCCATTGTGGAAGAGGCAGAGAACTATGGTACTTATGTGCAATCACATGTAATGATTGACAAAGGAATCATCGCTTCGGTAAATGCAGGTGTAAAATCAATTGAACATGGTTTCTTCGCTTCAGATTCTACACTTCAGTTGATGAAAGACAAAGGAGTGTGGTTAAGCCCACAGCCTTTTCTAGAAAATGATAATTCTTTTGCTGATCCAGGAAGTCAAGAGAAGTGGCTTCAAGTGGTTAAGGCGGTAGACAATGTTTATCAAAAAGCATCAAAAATTGGCGTAAAAGTGTCATTCGGAACAGATATTTTATTTGATGCTGAAAACACTAAGAACCAAAACGTCTTATTAGCGAGGTTAGGAAATTGGTATTCTCCTTATGAAGCTTTAAGAATAGCAACATCAGGAAATGCAGAGTTATTGGAGATGTCAGGTTCAAGACACCCTTATCAAGAAGGACCGTTAGGAGTAGTAGAAGAAGGAGCCTATGCTGATATGATTTTAGTAGACGGCAACCCTTTGGAAAACCTTGATTTAGTAGCTGATCCTGAAAACAATTTCCTGATGATTATGAAAGATGGAGTAATCTATAAAAACACAACAAAATAAATTTAAACAATTATGGAAGTCTATTTTCAAGGTATTCTGACAATATTCTCATTGATCAACCCCGTTATATGTTCTCAAATATTTGGAGGCATTGAAAGGGGGAAATCTTACAGTCATAAATTAAGAGATCTTACAGAAACAGTTTTAACTGTAGGATTAATATTGGCCCTTTCAGCGTTTTTTGGGGCGAAATTATTAAACCTGTTAGAAATTAGTTTAGATGCTTTTCAAGTCGCAGGGGGATTAGTATTAGTATCCATCGGCTTTGGAATGTTGAATAAAAAGGAAGATCAAGAAGAAGACAGTAATGAGAAAAGTTTAATGCCTTTGATTCTTTTTGCTGCAAGTCCGGGAACTATTACCGGCGTGATCACACTATCCATATCAGAAGCAGAAAATCATTTGCCAGTAGTAGCCTTGATTTCAATAGCGGTGGTATTAGTAGCAACATGGATCATCATTGCATTATTGTCTAGAAAAAATCAAACAAAGGCTTCCAAAACTAGTCAAATCACAACCCGTTTTATGGGATTAATAATCCTTGCAATGGGCGTACAATTTATATTAACCGGAACAATGAGTTTCACAGGTAATTTTCATTAGTTTTAATCGTTTAAGTATACTTATTAATACCTCAGGTTTTGCTTGAGGTATTTTTTTGTTTTAATTTCAATTTAAGTACAAATTCAAAATTATCTAATACTAATTCTATTTATTGTTTTGCGATTACTTCCTTCAATAAACTTTTAATAGAACCACTATTAATACGTTTTTTAGCGTTGTACTCACAAAAAATAAATTAGAATTAACTATAATTTATTTTTGACTTTGTACTTATGATTTTATAGCATTAAGAAATTTCTGATGATCTGAAGAACACAAATGATGCTAACGCTTACCTTTACGCTAGTGGGCTTTCTACCTTATTAGTTTGGTAGCACTCCCCCGGCCTTGAAGAGAAAAGCGTTAAGAATTTTATGTATTGAGCTGTTAAAAATGATTTTCTTGTTTGAGCTTTAGCGAGTTTAAAATCATTTAGACGAGAGGAATGAAATTTAGCTTTTGACTTCAAAGCCTTGACTTTTTTACTTCGTTTTTGTGTTAAGACAAAAATGAAGAAGAAGGAAGCTTGGAAGTAGATCATAGAAACCTGGTAGAAATGTTGATTTAAAGTTGAGGACAGCTTAGATTACAATGCATTTAAGCAATCAGATCCATTATTTTAAGTATTTCAATGAAAGAAAACATTCAACAATTTACATTTCATTACGAAGGAAATTTCTCTGTAGAAGATTTCCTTCAAACCCTAGCTCATCAATATCAGGGTACTTATAAAGATGATGTATTGAAGATTAAAAACAGTGCTTTTGACTTGAAAGTAAAATATTATGAATGGATCCAAGGTATCAAAATCACAACCAATACCATCACATTTTATGAACAAGTAGCATTACATTACCAAACGGATCAAAACGATTCCAATCTCTATTTCAGCTTTTATCCACAAATTGATTTCCAACGAAAAAACTGGGAAGATAAAACTGTCGTTCAAAATACAAAATCACCTATTGCTCTGATAGAAAAAAACATAGGGGAGGTGACTTTACATTTTGAACCTCAAGAAAAAAGAGAGTGGATCAGTATAGAGATTCCTTCTTCTTATTTTGAAAATATAAAACATCAAGACACACTCAATATCAATAAATACCTCACTGAAAAAACATATGCATACGTAGAGCTACTTCCTTTCGAAATCAGTAAATCGCTCTATGAACTCATGGATTATAAAGGAGAAAAAGCACTCACTTCAAGCTTTATCACGTATCGTCTATTAGAACTAACCACAAAGTTTTTATTCCTGATTGAAAACAGAAATGATGAGCAAACGAACATGAACCCTGATGATATCCGAAGAATGATTCAAGTGGAAGCAGAACTTATCAAAGATGTAGCTCAATTACCCTATCTCCCTGCCCTCTGTGAACAATTTGGCATCAGTGAAACCAAGCTTCAAAAAGACTTCAAGCAAATGTTTGGTACTACTGTCTACAAATACTTTCAAAATTATAGATTTGAAACTACAAAGCAGTTCTTAATGGAAACAGGTCTGTCCATGACTCAGATTGCATTGGACTGTGGCTTTTCTTCCTTGAAAAAGTTTTCTACTGCTTTTAAAGAGAAGTATGGGGTGAGTCCGAGTGTGTTTAGGAAAAAAGGAATGAATCAATAACTTCATTCCCCTTAAATCCCACTCAAAGAATTTTTACAAAAATTCCTGTATCAATATCAATAATTTTGTCTTCTGATTTATCTCTTGTAAGCTTAATAGTATATATGCAGACTTTTAATGCTATACTATCATTTTGGAACTGCAATATAAATTCCTCTTTAGGAGGATCATTTTTTTGAGAAGGATACTTTCTATTCAGATCAAGAGTAAAATCAACAAGATTAATCGTTTTAACTATTTCACCATTAAGCCTAATTCCCAGATTTATACAATCCTCTAATTCAACTTCTACTAGTTTATCATCCAGATTATATTGCTTCAGATTATTATCACTGTAATAAATTGAATATTCTAAATAATAGTCAAATCTATTTAGTTGAAGTACCTTATCCTTAGAATTATAAAATCTTATATTCTTTTTACCTTCAATTTTGTAATGAAATTTATTTAAACCTAATATGAAGTGGAGGTTCCAAGCATCAATTTTGGAACTATCTTTATAAATTCTAATTTCCTCTAAGTCTTGCTTAAACCAAGGGTTAATTGACTTAAAACCATGATACCTGCCTAAGTAATTTATGGTAGATTCTATTTCTTCAACTTTCTCACTTGTTGTAGTTGGAATAGTGTTAGATTCACTAATTAAGGAATCAGTTTTAATATCATATTCAAAAAGTAATTTTCCCTGTTTTAAGACACCAACTTCAGTTAACACTTCTCTTAAATGATTCACTTGACTTCTTTCACTGACATTTTCCATACTCCAAAAACCAAAAGTGGACAAACTGATAAAAATAGTAAGACTAATGGGGATGACCTTGATATTGCCAGGTTGAATGATTTGATAAATTGAAGTGAAAAAAATCCAAATCCCAATAAGGAGAACATAGTACCTATGAATAGTAAACCCATATTCATTGATTCGGATATAAATGAGGTATAAAATGAGTACTGCAAGTGGAATCATTAAGTAATAGAGTACTTTATAAAAAGTTTTTAACCAGTTTTTTTGCTTCAAATAGGCAATTGGAAATAAAAGTAGATTGGTTAAATATCCAAGAATCGCTACTCCTATAATCATCAGTGAAATTTTTCCATTGGGCCAATCACCAGTAATTAAAACTTGAATTCCATAGGCATAAATGATAACTAAATAAATCAGTAAAAGCGGTAATAAAATATATTGTGTGAAAATTTTCAGTCCTTTGGGGTAAACGTTTTCTTTATCATTTTTGAATAAATCAACATCAATACCTGATAAGAAGATCCATATGTTAATGATAGAAGCACAAAGAATTAAAATGCATAAATAGATTTCACCCTCTATACTAATATTAAAGGCGTATTTTAGAGAAAGAAGAGCCAACGTGATACCTATATAGATAACACCAGCATAAAGTAAGGAAACCCAAAAGCGTATAAATAAGTTTTTATTAAAAGACCAAAATGAGTGTTGAGTTTTAGATGAAAGAGCAGGGGCAATCGATACTAATAAATGCAGGATAATACAATAAATGATATAATACACAATGTGTATTTCTGTATTATTCGTATCATTTGAGGTTGGTAAAGTGAAATAATAGAGGATCAAAAGTATATAACCAATACTGTTTGTAATTACCCTCCATTTCAAAGTATTCTTTCTTGTCTCAGACCAAATATCTAATGCAAAAAATAAAGATATCCCTAACGTCAAGGATAATACCAGGTTCAATACTAAATAATTATCATCAAGTGTGTCAAAAAGTATTGTATAGTTTAAGGTTATACATATGATAACAGCACAAAGCCATGTTGAGGTAAACCGTTTTACGGTTTTTTGAGCAGATGAGATGATTGTTTTTAGAGAGTGAGTATTCATAGTTATTTTAATTTTTAAAGTTTCAGATAAAATTGAAAGTTTGAGTCGGTTTTTATTATCTATCTCTATGTTTTCATGAAATTTTGGAGGATAAATGTTTGATTTGAGAATTTTGTTGTTGACAAATATATAAAACATTTTTAAACTTTCAGAAATAATTGAAAGTATGGTGTATTGATATTGATAATAGACTTTTAATTATTCTTTATTTTTCCTTAAATCATTCAATTTTTCAATCAGTTTATCTTGATATACCCTGATCTCTTTGTTATTGTGATTAGGAGAGGAATACTCTTCCTCAATCTTTTCAAGATATCTCAATGCTTTTTCTGCCATATCCTGCTTTTGCTTATAAAACAACTCAATGAGTAATGTTTCTGCAATTTCTACAGAAGGGTGGTTAAGGTGTTACTTAATGGAAGCGATGATAAAATACAGGGAAGGGTTATGGTCTAAAGGTACTGAGTCATAATTACTAGTGATGTTGAGAATATAGTTTTGTTCTTCAAAAGTATATTCTTTTTCGAAATCATCTTCTGTGGCAATAAATAAGCATTCATTACATCTTGCTAAATAGGTTGTATAATTTGAGATGCGATTATAATGTGCATAATAAAGGGAGTCATTGTCAACAATTCTTACATTTCTTGTTTGGCAAATAGGACATTGTACTCCTTGTAAATAGGCTTCTCTAGTGTCAGGAATATATAAAATAAAAAGGAGGATAATAAATTTCATATTCTATTGATTTATTATTGTTTCAGTACTTTTCTGATTTGTCATCAGAGTGTATCTTTTTTTGGTACCATTAGTTACATTTTCAAGGAGAATCACTTTGTCAGGTAATATGATCCCTTTGTATTTTTGAGGTTCTGTTTTTAGATACACTTCCCAATTTTCGTAGCCCATATTAGCCACTTCATGACGACTTTTAAGTTGACGGTTAATTGGTTCTGTAAATATTTCTTTAGAGGAAATATTTAACGTGAAGTAAATTTCTTCCTTATTTACCCTTAATTTCTGTATAGGAGTGACATAATAACCAGGATAATAACCTTCTCTACTCATATCAAACTCATCTGAAGTACCGTAAAATAAGCAATCAAAATCGTCTTCATTTTTTTCAATTACTATGTATTGATTTTCATTGAGCGACCCTTCAGGAACAGGATAAGAATACTCGTAAGTTCCAACTAACTCTGACAAGTACTTTTTATTTACCTTCTCAATAGAGTCTTTTTCAGCTATTGCTCTCTGACGTTTCTCTTCTTCTAAAATCGCTTTTTGTCTTTGCAGGCTGTCTCTTTTATTATCTTGAAGTTCTGGAATAGCCTTTTCATTTAGTGCCTGATCATCTTGATCTTTCTTTTTATCACATGAATAAAAATGAAGAAGGAAGAGTAGGAGCGGAAAAAATCGTAACATAATATACCAGCTGAAGTTGATTGAAAAGTTTGCATTTTGATTAGAAAAGAAGCGGTTTGCGCTTGCTTTATTATTTTGTTTTCAATTTAAGCGTAAATCATTAACAAAACAATAATTCTATTTTTGTAAATAAACTTTCAATTATTTCTGAAACTTTAAAATATTTTACATATATTTGGATTATGAAATTTGAAGAAGCAAAAAATAAGTACATTCAAACATGGGGAGCATTAGGTTCTCAATGGGGTATTAATAAAACGATGGCACAAATCCACGCTTTATTGATGATCTATTCAGAAGCATTGTCTATTGAAGAGATTATGAGCGAACTTCAGATTTCAAGAGGAAATGCTTCTATGAATATAAGAGCATTGATTGATTGGGGTATTGTTTTTAAAGAAACAAAATCAGGAGAAAGAAAGGAATTTTTCACGGCAGAGAAAGACCCAGATAGATTGGCGGTAACTATCGCTAAAGAGCGTAGTAGGAGAGAGTTAAAGCCTGCTATTAGAATGCTGAAAGAAGTTTCAGAATTTGATGCAAATGACTCTAGTCAAGAGCAGTTGTTTATGCAACAAACAACAAAACTTTATGATTTTGTCAATAAGGCGGATAATATGGTGGAGAAAGTGGCACAATATCAAAAGAATTGGTTGAGTAAATTGATTTTGAAATTATTGAAATAAAAAATTTTGAAAAATAGTTTCAATAATATCTGAAACTTCAATAATATAACTACTATGAACTATAATATTTTAGGCTATGGTCTCTACTTGTTATTTGTCGGGATAGTCATATTCAAAGTAGGAAAACGCTGTTATGATAACGGAAATATCTTTGTCAGAAATCTATTACAAGAAAATATAGCGCTCTCCATGCAAGTCAATCGAATACTTCTAATTGGCTATTATTTACTCAATCTAGGGTATTCAGCTATCACATTGATCTCTTGGGAGAAGATCGAAACTCCTATTCAAATGATAGCAGTTGTCTCTTCCAAAGTAGGTTTTATACTCCTAATAATAGGTGTATTACATTATTTAAATATTTTTCTCATCAACAAATTTATATCAAAACTCTTATGAAATTAATCATCGCTTATTCAATCTATTTGCCAGTCGTTTTATGTCTGACATTTTATGTTTCAAAAACACTTTTTTCCAACAGTAAAGTCTATATGATGGATATTTTTAATGGGAGAGAGGAAATCGCTATGGCGACCAACAAGTTATTTGAAACCGGCTTTTACCTTCTCAATATTGGTTTTGCTTTAGTAATTCTAGAAATGTACCTCTATAATGACACCTATCAGGACATGATAGAAACCCTTTCGTACAAATTAGGTAGCTTCTCTATTTATTTAGGTGTAGTTCTGTTTTTCAACCTATATCTATTTATGAGAGGGAAAAAGAAGTCTGCTGAAAAGAAGCAGTTTAATAGTGCACAGGCGTAGTATTCTACTTTTTAAAATGAAGAATTAAGAATGATGAAAAAATGGTTCTTGTTGTGATCTGGTGACCTTGAAATACAGCATTCATCAAAACACGAAAAAAGCACTTTGCGGACCACCCCAAAAACCATTTTCTCTTCATTCATCATTCTTCATTCTTAAATCATTAATATTCTATTTTTACTTTTGATTCATATTTAATTACCTGACAGTTTGGAAGTTTTTTCTTGAAGATCTCTTCATTAAATTCCACATGTTCAGAGATATGAAGTTGCTCTAAAGAAGGAATATCATATACTCCTTTGGGAAGTACTTTAATGCTAAAATTATACTTTAAATCAAGTACTTTTAATTTCGAAAGTTCACTGATCGAGTAGGGTAGTGAATTCAGGTCATTATATGAAATATCTAATATTTCAAGGTCTACGTATTCAGAAATTGTGTCTTCAATTTTTTCCTGTCTAGAGTTGTGTAAAATTAGCTCTGTCACTTTATGATTCTTCAGAATTTCATTAGGAAGAGGTCGATGAGCATTGAAAAAACTCTCATGATAATTAGGAACATCTGTTCTTTTCTCATATCCTAATGCACTTGTCCAGTCCAATACACCGTCTTTTAAAAAGAAAGGTATTACTTTTTCCCATAGGGTAGTTTTCTTTCCGAAAACAACGATATAACGAAGACCTATTTTATGCTTTTGATAAATGTGATAAGCCAATTGACATGCTACTTCTGTATTCCATTTTTTACTAAGCTTTTTGAATTTGGCATAAAGTTCATATTCTTCAAACTTCTCTGGATTTCTTAAACCTGATCTATCATTGACCGCCACAAGCATTTCATTAGGAGCATTGGCTTTCAATACATTTGCAGTTGCTTTTCGAATTGTACTATTGTTGGTTGTTTTCTGAATAAAGAAAAGTTCATTGATAATGTCCTTCGGAATACCACCTGTTTTGAGCATTTCTAAAGCAAGCAATTGGCTTGATTCATCTTCTGAGAGGAGTAAATTTTTAATATTGTCACTGATTTGAGAATCATTGCTTGCCTCTTCAATAATATAACCTGGATTGATGTTATTGACATAATCCGTAAGGTCAGATTCAGAAATAAACTTTTTATCAATTTGTTCTTCCTCTAGCTTCAATACTTCTTTCGGCATTCTTCCCAACACAAAATGCGTCACCTTATCATTTAGGCGATTGCTGATGTTGAAATAAGGAGCATATTTCTCTTTAAATTCTGTTTTCGTAGTTGATATTTTACCTAGAATAAATAGGTTTGAATCTTTATTTAAAGGCACTTCCAATTGCTCCGAAATTCTTTTTTGAAGCACTTTTTCCACCTTCAATTGCCATTCTTTATTGGATACTGTAATACTGCACAATAATTCATAAATGCTGAAATGATCTAAAGCTTCTTTTTTCTGAATTACTTTGATTATTTTCTCTTTGAGGGTTAATGTGACATTGGAACCAAAGAGAATAGCATAAAACTTAGAAGCATCTGAATGAACTGTTCTGGTTCCTCTAAAACCAACAAAACGCTTACAGTTTTTGATACTCATAATCTCAGCTTTGCTTTCCTCTTTGATATTAGAGAGGTGTAGAGTTTCTATTTTTTTGATTTTACTGATTCCTGTGCAGTCTAGTTTTTTACTGTTCTTAATATTCAGAGATTTAATAACAGGTAAAAGCTGAAGGGCAGGAGGAATTACATCAAAAGCTGTTCCTTCAAAACTAATTTCTAAATTTTGATTTTCTTTAACCCACTTTGGATCAACATTATTAATCTCTGTTACCTTTTCTTCTATGTTTAAGTATCGTAGATTACTGATGTTGAATAACCTGAAGTCTAGCGCTTCAAACTGATTGTTTTCAAGGTGAATAGAATTACAAGACATCGTATAAAAAGAAGCAGGAAGTTCTTTTATCGGGTTAGATTTAAGATAAATAGAATTAAAAGTCAACCCTTTCCCAATTCCTTCAGGAAGTTCTGATACAGCAGTATTTTTTAAAAAGAATGTATTAATATTACTAAGGTTGAAAATAGATTCTGGAAGTGCTGTCAGGTTTGTAAAATAGTTTATATGTAGTCTCTGAAGGGAAGCTAGTTTACTGATATCAAAAGGCAATGTCTTATTATTAAAATAAGATAGATCTAAGTTTATCAATTTCGTACAGTTTCCTATCGAACTCGGTAAATTTATGTTAGATGTGTAGGATGATCCAAGTACAAGTGAGGTGAGGTTAGGGAAATATTCGAAAAAAGAAGGGAGATTGACCACTTCACTTAGAGACAGATAGCCTATTGAAGTTATTTTATCAAGTGAATTTGGGAGCGTTACATTTACTCTATCTACACTAATGTCGCTTATAGACTCTAACTCAAATAAAATCTTAGGTAAAGTGACATTTATTTTATTGTCGGCATACAATGAAAATTTATTCAGTGTGCAGAAATTAGAAATAGTTTCTGGAAGAATTAAATTGAAGTTGTCCGATTTTTCCTCACGATTTTGAATGTAAATATTGAGATCGTTCAATTCTTTAAATTGCAACGCATACTCAAACGTCTCATAAAATTCGTCTTGAGTACATTGAAGATGAATAGACCTAACCTTTAAAGGCTCAATTTCCGATAAATCTGTTTTCAGATTGAAATTATAAATATACGATGACATAATTCTTACATTTTTTGAAGTAACATTTTACCAATTTCCACATCAGCCATAACCATTTTCACAGACCCATTTTTTGACGTCATTAAGTCTTGAAGCATCGTTAATCGGATATCATTCGGTAAGAATTCTAGTTTGATAAATTGCTTTAAGCTATCCAATTGTGCATTTGTGAGTTTTTTAGTGTTAATCTCCAAATAGTTGACCATACGAGTACAAATTGTGGCAATGATATCCACTCTTAAAGTTTCCTTGAGTACCACATCTGCAATCTTTGTTTCTACACCTTCCTTGAATTTTTTAGCATTCAAAATATCCTCTGAAGAAATCAGTTTCTCTAGGTTTTGATTCACAAACGCAATAAATGAATTGCCGGCAGTTTCATCCAGACAAGAATCAGCGAGCATCTGCACAAGTCCCAAGTTTTCTGTAAGGTCTTTTATGGAAGCAATGGAATCAAAAAACTGTACTAAGGTTCTAGGAGTAGTACGATCACCGCTTACAATTTCAGGGTAGGTGAGGACAAAGTTAATACCACGTTCGTCCACTCCATTTTTCTCCGCCCATAATGCCCAGTCTTTATAATCAAATTTCAGTGTAACGTGCATCATACGAGTCAGCATTGCATCATCCATTGGCGTAACCGAATAGTCACCGCCATCTGGGTTCGCTGTCAATACAATTTGCCATCCTTTAGGAAGTTTCCAGCTGACCAGTTCATAATTTTGAAGCAATTGCATAATACCTCTCAAAATTCTGTCATCTGCTCTATTGACATCATCAATCAGTAAAATACCAGGACCTTCTTCTGTCGGCACCCATTCCGGAGATTTAAAAGTAGTTACTCCATCTTCAACAGTCGGCATCCCAACCAAGTCACCCATTTCTTCAAACTGTGCAGGGGCAATATAAGACCATTGATAACCGTTTTCTTTCGCAATCTGTTCTACAATTTCAGTTTTACCAATACCATGACGTCCCCAGATGCAAATAGGCGTCTGCTTTTTCCCTTTCTCTTCTGCAACTTTATTGGATTCTAATAAGTGATTGACAAATGAATAAACTTCTTGTGCTTTCGTTTGCGTACCGTAAAAAGTGTAATTGTGGTTTGATTGTGTGCTCATTTTGTATATTTATTTTTTTGTGTTTTAAATCGAATAATAGTGAATGAAGAGTGAAGAATTGCATTTTTGTAGAAGGTCTTTACAATACATTTATATGTTCCATAATAAACCTTCAAGACCCACATCACGGACCACCTGCATTCTTCATCCTTAATTCTTCATTCTAAATTCCTTAGTTTTTCATCCTCACTTTTCGACCCTTCAATTCCTTCCAAATATTATCATTTTCACTAATGCCACTTTGTGTTATCATCCAGAGCAAAGGAAATCTTGATTGAACCGAAGGGGGAGAAGCATAACCGTCTGTGAAGTAGACAATACAATCGGGTTGAAGTTCTGTGTTTGCGTATTCAATAGGAGCTTCAAAAGCTGTACCGCCTCTTCCGTGGATAATTTCAGGAGGAATTCCATTGTAGCGGTATTTTTTGTGGATTCTCACATCACATTCTACCACATGAATTTCAGCTCCCTGTTTCCAGATATGGTATATTTCACCGAAGAAAATATTTAATTCCTCATTCGAAACACTCCCTGAAGTATCAATTGCTACCAATAGTTTATTTTTTCTTTTTATTTTGATGCCAGGAGTTGTACCGTAGCGTTTTGAAGGTCTTTTCAGTGTATTTTTAAGAAAAGTCTTAGAGCTTGAAGAAGTAAAAAGCCTTAAAATACGTCGCCAGTCTACAGAAGGTTCAAACGATTTAAAGAGTTCTTTTAAATATTCTGAAAGACCTGCAGGCAAACTTGCCCACCAATTGGTTTTCCCTTTACTAATTAATCGCTGTGCCGTTTGCTTGAGTAATTCATTGATATTGATATCAAGAATTTTGGTTTCTCCTTCAGACAACTCTTCCATCGCTTTCCACAATTGATGTCTTTTTAGCTCGCTGTTATTATCATCGAGTAGATCATTGATTGTCAATTGAGAATTAGGATCTGAAGATGTGTTATCATTACTTTCTTCTGTATTATTCTTTCCAGAAGTTTGCTTACTTAGTAATTTTTTGAGAATGTGGTAATAGTACCCTACATCTTGGTCTTTCTGAAGTTTAAAATTATGTTCTTTCTCCAAATCAGAAAAACGCTCCAAAGTAATTCCTCCTTCTGGTAATTGATGCTTTTCTATATATTGATTGACCACCAAATCGGCGGCAATATTATAAAGGTATTTATGTTCGTAATCTTTATACTTATGCAAATGCTTCAGAACGATATGAAGTATCTCATGTTTGATTAATCCATATCGGTGTTCTTTGTCTGTTAAACTTCGCCAGAATTCTTCATTGACCATCAACTTAAAAGCATTGTAGCTTTGTATTGTCACCGCGGCCGTATCTACTTTACCCGTTACTTCTTTTAAAAGCCCTGTAAAAAAGTGACCGTAAAAAGGCTCTTTTAAGATAAGCTGAATACTGGTTTTCGAAACTTCTTCTAATGTTGTAGTCATTTCTTAAATTTTGAATACAATAGTTATTTCAAAAGTAAAAGTAGAATAGAAGAACATAAATTGATTACGTTCTTCTATTTTTTCAAATATTTATATCATTATTTTACAATTTGGTAAAGCTTTTTTCACCTCATCAGGAATTTCACTGAAACTATTTTTCTTTAAATTGACCTTTTCCAGCGTAGTCACTTTCATCAGATCTTTAGGAAATTCTTCAAGATAATTTTCACTTAAATCAATTTGCTTTAAAGACTTTACAGGTGTTGGATCAAACTCAAAAGATTTAAGTGAACTATTTGATAGATCAAGGTATTCAACATCTTTTACTTCTTTCATCATCTCAGTCGTTCCATCTTTGAAGTAACAATTTTTAGCTTCCAGCCTAGTCACCTTAGTAAAATAAGGAAGGTCCTGAGGGAATTCGAAATGACGGTCCGTCTTCACTTTTACCTGTTGCCAGTGTACCTTATTACTATAAACAAAGTGCTCCATGATTGGTTTTCGTCTCTCGTCATAGGGTTTTGTATAGGTTAGAAGGAAAAAATAACCTCTTTGGTGTTCTTTGAAAAATCGGAAAGCTGCATATAATGTGAAGTCTTCACCCCACTTTCTGACTAAGTCGTGGAAGAGAAAGCTAGTTTTTGATTCCGTCAGTTTATGAATCGTAGATAAACTTTGTCTATCATTGATGATCACTTGATATTTATCAGGCAAAGCAGTCAACAGTACTTTTTTCAAGTTTTTCTTGATACTTGTATTATTAGAAACCTTTAACCTATAGACAAGATCATCCTGTAAAGATGCTGGAACACCTCCATTTTCAATTAAAGAGATCACCAGTAATAAATTCTCATCCGTTCCAGTAGCTAACAATTCTTGAATGCTTTCTGTGAGCACACCATCATTTTTCTCATCTTCCACTAAGTATTGATCCTGTTGCCCTAGTACTACTTCATGCGCTTTGGTGGCATTGATGATTTGGTAATCGAAAGTTTTTGTTAAGTCAAACCCCTTCATTTTTGTCTTTACATTTTTACCAAGGGCAATATGAGTCGTTTTTTCATTAATTTTTGCTCCAGCTGAGATGCCTATTTTTTTGAAAGCTTCAATGATTTCTTTCTGTGGAAAATCAAATTTCCCCATCAATACCAACTGACTATCTTTATTAAGAGAGGCTTCTCCCTTTTGTGAATGATAAGCTAAACTGTCAATTAAACTAGCCTTCAACAAAGTACCTTTTATAAACAATGCACTTATACAAGCCTCTAATGAGATAATTCCTTTACATTTACTGTTTTTCAATGCAATGTATCCGGCATTAAATAATTCCTCTTTTACTTTGTAATTCGTTGCTAAAGCTTTGACTTGTTCTATAAATGGAACAATTTTATCCTTATGATGATGTAAATCACTATGTGAAGAAGCAGGGAAGTAGACCAACTGACCTAACCCTGAAATATTGAGTTGATTACTTTCCTCATCAACTATTTTTTTAGAAAAATTACATGAAATTACTTTCTCTAAATGTTCAAACCCGCCATTGATAATGATTTTATCAGAGTGGGAAGATAAAGACCTGACTGTAGATGTGGTTGTAATTTCTTCAAACTCCACTAGATCTGTGGCAGAAAAGCTTAGTCTCTCAATGGAAGGTAATTGGAAAAAAGCTGAAGGCACTTTTAGACTTTTCCCACAAATGCTATAGGTTTCAAGGTTAGTGTATAAAGTATTGTCAAGCGTTGGTATCTCGGTAATTTGACTTGTGACTTCACTGTATGGTTTTCCATTTTCAATAGATATACTTTTCAGTACGTCAACTTTTGTCAAGAAAAGAGGATAAGTATCTACAGATTCATGACATTTTAATCTGATACTTCTCAGCTTTTCAAAAGCTCCTTCTAATTTAAACCCTTTATCAATGTTCAGTTCGATTTCTTCTAAAGGTGCAATTGCTTCTGATTCATCAAAAACTAATTGAGACGTGAAGCCATTAAACTCGCCAAAAGTATAATCTAAAATAACTTTTTTAAGGCGAGGAGATTGAAAGAAGGCTTTATCTATAGTACTAGAATAATTTCCATTCCGAACTTTCATAGAAAAGCTTTCAAGTTGATTTACTTTCATAAACGTGCAATCAACTTCTCCCACTTCAATATTCACTTCTCGCAACGATTTATTACTCTTAAAATCAAAAATTAACTTAGCGGATGACTCTACTTTTAAGGTCTCTAACCCTGTTACTTGTTTGATGGAAAATTCCTCACCAGAATCACCTCTTCTTTTAAGCATTAGATTCTTAATTTGAGCAGGCAAACTTTCTAATGTTTCCTTAGTGATATTACTGCCTAATATATTAACTGTTTCTAATTTGTAGCATGGGCTAAAATCAGCTTTAAAACCTTCCTTGTAACCTGAAAATTGGAAAGAAGTTAATTCAGCATTTTCTTCAAAAATCAAATTAATTTCCTTTAGTCGATAATCGGGATGAATTGTCAGTTCCTCAATATTGTTGGGTATAATAAGAGAAGGAATAATACTGTCTTGAGCAATCAAACTAGCATTGAATTCTAATTTTTTCACTGCTCTAAGTGATGCCAATAACTCATTTGTAAGTGCACCTTTCTTTTCCTCAATTCCATCACGGACATTAAAACGGAGAGAAGTGATTTCAGGGAATGCTTTCAGGTAGTCATAATTATCAAAAGGGGTAAAATTAAATTTTACAGATTCTATAGTCGGGTGAAACCCAATATCTGTAGGAAATTCAGAAAGGGATGAATTACTTACTTCTAATGTTTTAAGTGTTTTGGATTGGAAAATTTCATCTAGGCTATTTCTATCAAGTTGTAATACTTTTACCTTTTCTAAATGCTTGAACTTTTTCAATGAAGGGAATGGGATTGTTTCATCAGTGTCAAGACTTAATACTTTTAGATGTTCGAGTATTTCTAAGTGTCTTAGGTGTTCATAATTTTTTAGATTGACAAGACGAATCTCTTTTATGTTTTTTACAGAGGGCAACATCTCAGTAAATTCCAATTCACATCTACAAATGTCTAGTTTCTCAAGATTTCCCCATACTGCTGAAGATTTACTGAAAGGAAGAAAATTACATCGCATTACTTCCAAACTTTTCAAGTTTGAAATACAATCTTCATTCTTGTACTGATAGTTTTTAATATTGTAAAATATTAATTCATTAAAATGATCCAATGATTTGAAAAGGGAGTAATCAATATTTAAAGTATGAATATCATCTAACCTTATACTTTCAAGTTTTTTGAATTCTGAAATAAGAGGAACGATGCTGATGGAATGAAATTCTTCAATCTTAATTTCTTTCAGGTTAGGATATTCTTTAATGGCTTCCCACATGTCTTCCTCTGAAAAATCTTTTCTACCTATTATGGTAATCTTTTCTATTCCATCTTTTTCTTTATTCCTGTTTCTGTACAAATCATACTTTTGTGTCAGAGATAGTGATTGTTTGCTCATAATTAAAAAAAATGTAGATATTAAAGTGTAAGCATTATTTATAAGTCGATTTTTATACACTCCAGCTCAATAACTATTCAAGTTACAATGATTATGTGCTATGACAAAATTATTTTTTGTAAAATGAATGTAGAAAACATTTATTACAGTACTTCTAAAGTATATATTCCAAACATGCTCTTAGACCTTAGGGCCATATTGGAAACCATTTACTTTACCTTCTTAATTCGTCGTTTAAAACTGAGCTTTTAGTGACAAACTTACCGTATCAAAAAAAGAAGGTTTTTGAAAATGTTCACTATAGAGTTCGGCGTTTTTTACATAGTAATGAAACCTTCTCATTCTATTGTATTGAAGCCCAATTGTGTATTGATTATTACTTTTATGACTATTGATCTTGTAGTTTACACCTATATTTTTCAGGATAAAATAATTAGTCTCAGGAATATAATTATAGATTTCCTCTATTGTTTCTACAGAAGGTACAGCCCAGTTATTTACCCCAGTCACAATTTTATCTTCTCCATGCGCGTAAGGTAAAGCACCTGATATATTATTTTTATAGAGGTGTATATCTGCACCATTTTTCCCTTCAAATTCAATAAAGAATTGGAGGTTGTTAAGTCTAAAGCTATTAGTGATCGTGAATAGATTATTTTGTACTGTAGCATCCATTACAATAGGATACAAATCTTGATTGGTTTGTAGCTCTATAACATTATTTGAATATGTAAAACCCATGCTCCAATCCGTAGCAGCGTTCTTCAAAATTTTGGCATTAGCAATAAGTTCATAACCACTCTGTTTCATTTTTCCTAGGTTATCATTTACTATTATCGATTTAGAAAAAGAGCTGCCATTGGGTACATAATAACTTATGGTGCCTTGATAATCATCATATATTTTTTGATAATATGAGGCCCTTAGATGAAGTGTATTACCTAAAAAAGAACTTAATAAATTGAATTCAATATTATCATTAATGTTTTCAATAATCCTATCATCGAAATTTTGAGAATTGATATAAGGCGTAAAATAATAATTAGCTAGTTTACCATAAGTCGCTTCTATACCCAAAGTATTAACCACCTTATGTTGTTTGTTTTTAATGAGGTCTAGTTTTAAGGAAAGCAATTGATTTGTAAATGATTTATTATTTTCAGATATGAAACTTAAGTCGTAGTTATAATTTGTATGATTTATTAAATAGCTGATAGAGTAGAAGTTTCTTTGGATTTTCACTTTTGCGTAGAAAGTGTTTTCCTTTTCTTCAGGGTTTAATTTTGAAGACTGTCTTACAACATTATCACTACCATATAAATACCTTTTCTCTTGAGTATTCATCGAGTACTTCGTTTTATTCTGACTAAACCCAGCTGACCAATGAAATAAGTTGTTTTTGGGATTGATTTTATTGAATTGAAGACCTATATCAAAAAATGAGGATTTATACCCGTAATCATTTTGAGAGGAAAATGAATCAAAAATTCTTCCTTCATAGGAGTAAAGTTCACTTTGTGTTATACTTCTAAAAGCATTGTCTGTCACATGATTTATACTGTATTTACTTTTTAAAGATAAGGCATCTGTGACGGAAATATCAGTCCCCAAATAGGAGAGGAGTCTCTTAGAAAGCATTGCACTTTTTTCTTCTGTTCTGTTCAATCCTTTTAGATTTGTATAATCGATAAATCCATTAAGCAATATCCTCTCAGATAATTGGTGTTTTAATTTAATGTTTCCTCCAAATCTTTGTAAACCATTTTCAACAATATAATCATCTTGGTATCCATTGTTTAATGAAAGCCTATAACCAAATTTATCATAGCTTTTTTCTGCTTTGAAATTGAAAACAGTTGAATAACCCAAAGTGTCACTATTTTGATATTCCAGGGAAGTAAGATTGTTCACTTCAAATTTTGGAGCATTCTCCCCAAGTTGAATATCGTAAGTATTAAAATTAATTGCATTATTGAAATTTCCAGAAACAATTTGGTTGTTGTTTTCCAATGTGTTCATCTCTAGACTTTGAATATCATAAGCTAATAAATGCATAGGCCCAAGAAACTCATTATAATGTGTATTATTGGTGAAGTACGGATTTATAGGAATTCCATCCATCATCAATTGAGGATTATTCTGATTTCTAATAACCCCAGTAGCATTACCTGTGATAAATGAATTATTAAATGTCTCGTAATTACTTTCATTTATAAGAAAAGCATTGGAAGTTTTGAACTCAGTGGTATCAGCATTTAAATTTAACGAGTCAGGTTCATAAGCCAATGTTACTAAGGAAAGTAAGTTGAACAGGAACAGAATATTAAAAAATTTCATTTTCAAAGATTGAAGTATTTTACAGTTTGCTCTTTTCAGAATAGATTTATTTAGAATACAAAGTTTAGAAATAATGTATCATTAATGCAAATCAGAGATCTATTTAATAGAGTATGCTTTCACTATAGAATATAATAAACATTATGTTAAATAGATGTTTAAGATAATTCCCCTCTACTAGTAATTTTACCTAAAGAACTATATGATCTTCAGTTGTGTAATGAACGTATGATTTTCTCAATTTGATTGAAATGACAGAAGTAAATAATTTGAGTTACTAATGTTATTTTCATATTACATTAATATTATTATATTCGTGTTTCAAATTTTACTTAAGCAATGAAAACTATAGTAATTTCTCTTCATTTAATTATCATCCTCACCTACTCTCTTCTTGCACAAGAAAATGGGAAGCATTATGCCTTGATTGTGGGTGGAAAACAGTATGATTCACCAAAATGGCCTACTCTTAAAAATGCTGAAAACGATGCTAATTCTGTAGCTGAAATATTATCAGCAGAATATCAATTTGAGGTTACGCTTTTACTCTCCCCTACAAAGCGGGAGTTTGAGAATAAACTGCTTGCTTATCAAGGATTTATCAAAAAGGAAGACCAACTGCTGATTTATATTACTGGGCATGGAGATTATGATTCCGAATATAAAAAAGATGGCTTTATAGTATTTAAAGATTCTAGAGAAAATGATATTCCTTATGATTCTTACATAGGGTATAAAAGTTTGAAAAGGGTTTTAGATGCCTTTCCAGCAAAGGATGTGGGACTGGTATTGGATGTTGGTTTTGGAGGAAAATTTAATGATGATTTTATTTCTTTTTTTGCTCCACGAAGTACAAAACAGGAAGAAGAACAAAATATAGACAATTATATACAAGAACAATTGGATAAATCCTCTAGGGTTTATTTAACATCAGGACTACAAGATGTTATTTCTGATGTGAAGGAAGGTGATCATTCTTCTTTTTGTTATTCATTTCTAGAAATTTTAAAGCAAAATATACAAGGGAATACAACTCCTTTAACTCTATCTCAAGTACATCATTATATCGCAGGCAAAACCAACAACGAGCCTGTTTATGGACATTTTGGTTTGGATGATACAGGTAGTGTATTTTTTATGGGAGGAATAATGCATATCCTAACTGATTTTGAAAAAATTGAGAAAAAAGCAATTGCAGGAGATAAAGAAGCACAATCTCTTTTAGGTGATATGTATAGAAAAGGTGATGGAGTTACTCAAGATTATGCAGAAGCTTTAAAATGGTATAGATTATCAGCTGAGCAAGGGTACGATGATGGGCAATTAAAGTTAGGTTATATGTACAGAAATGGTAAAGGTGTTCCTCAAGATTATACAGAAGCCTTAAAATGGTATAAATTATCAGCGGAACAAGGGAACTCTGCCGCTCAAAATAATATAGGATATATGTATGATGAAGGTAATGGTGTCACTCAAGATTATACTACAGCATTAAAGTGGTACAAATTATCGGCAAAACAAGGTGATTCAGCAGCTCAATATAATATAGGATATATGTATTATGAAGGTAATGGTGTCACTCAAGATTATACTACAGCATTAAAGTGGTACAAATTATCGGCAGAGCAAGGAAATTCTTCTGCTCAATATAATTTAGGATATATGTATAAAAATGGACAGGGTGTTTCTCAAGATTATACAAAAGCATTAAAATGGTTTAAATTATCGGCAGAGCAAGGAAATTCTTCTGCTCAAAATAGATTAGGGTATATGTACCAACATGCTGAGGGCATAATCCAAGATTATACAGAAGCATTAAAATGGTATAGATTATCAGCAGAACAAGGAAATTCTACTGCTCAATTTAATTTAGGGTATTTGTATGAAAATGGAGAGGGTGTTCCTCAAGATTATGTAGAAGCCTTCAAGTGGTATAGATTATCAGCAGAACAAGGTGATTCTTCTGCTCAATTTAATCTAGGTTATATGTATAAAAATGGAGAGGGTGTCACTCAAAATTATGCAGAAGCTTTAAAATGGTATAGACTATCTGCAGAACAAGGAAATTCTACTGCTCAAAATAATTTAGGATATATGTATGATGAAGGAAATGGTGTTCCTCAAGATTATGTAGAAGCCTTCAAGTGGTATAGATTATCAGCAGAACAAGGAAATTCTACTGCTCAAAATAGTTTAGGATATATGTATTATGAAGGAAATGGTGTTCCTCAAGATTATTCAGAAGCAGTAAAATGGTATAGATTATCAGCAGAACAAGGTAATTCTACTGCTCAAAATAATTTAGGATATATGTATGATGAAGGAAATGGTGTTCCTCAAGATTATGCAGAAGCGGTAAAATGGTATAGATTATCAGCAGAACAAGGTAATTCTACTGCTCAATTTAATCTAGGTTATATGTATGAAAATGGGGACGGAGTAAGAAAAAATAAACAGAAAGCCATTACTTTATATCAAAAAGCTTATAAAAATGATAATAATGAGTTTGCATACCAACAGCTCAAAGAGTTAGGTGAACTTTAAGTTATTTCTAATAGTTTCACCGATTCTTCATCCTCAATATCCAGTACCTTCTTCTTAAATAATAAAACATAAAAAAAAGGGATATCAATCCCTTTTTTAAATTAAACACTATCTGGTATGTGAGTCACACATTTTCATTGTGGGATGCACCTCTACTTTTCCCTCATTGTTGACTAGCACTTTATCTCTTTCAATTAAAAAAGCTAATGCTTCTTCTTTTGGAAATGGAATTCCTGAACATGCGACAAAATGCACATCCTCTCCCATTTTCTCAGCAATAGCATTATTTAAACCTTCTTCTGTAAAAACTCCGTCATTGTCCTGCACTAGGAAAATAACTTCATGTATGTGTGTAGTATTCATCTTGTCCTATTTTGTTTTTGTATAGAACAAATATAATAAAAGATAAATTAGTCTTTTATTGTATTTACATTTGTTTGCTAATTTTTACTGTGTAAAAAAAATAGCAACCCATTTTAGTAGGTTGCTATTTTTGATCTATGATTTAAGAAAGTTTTTAATTCCCTTCTCCGCTTGTTACACCAATGGTCATAGAACTGATTGTACTTGGTTTTTGAGTAGTAGGATGTTGCTTTCCTTCTGTTAGTTCATCTACTTTCATGGCAATAAACAAATCTAATTCTCTGAGAGAAATGATATTATCTCTTGAATAATCCGCCTTACCCTCTCCTAGTCCATCAATAAGAGCAGCAGTAAATGCTCCATGCTGCCACTCAGGTGATTCTAATGAACTTTCATCTCCAGTAGAACCTGACATGATAACTACACCATTTTCATCAGAAGATAATTGACGGATGCTTTCCGTATTGTCGGATCTTGAAATATCTTTTCCTAACTGACCGCTATTACAAGCATCTACATACATAAGTACTTGAGAGGGCAATGATGACATGACATTAGAACAATCTGACCAGCTTACGGCTGTGTTTTTTACGTCATCTAGTTTTACATCATGAGGAATAATATAGAAATTATCTTCATAGTTTAATCCATGCGAGGCAATGAAAACAATCGCCAGATCTTTTGAAGTAGCATTTTCTGAAAGCCATTTAAAGCCCTCTACAATATTGGCCTTGTTGGCGTCAGTATTTGTCAGCTTTTTGATGTTGACTTCATTAAATACGCTTCCGTTGCTTTGTTTTGTATAAATCTCCGCGATGGCATCAGCATCATTATCTGCAAAAGTCAAGTCTAATTCTGAATTTTGATATTTTGAAACTCCGATTGCTAATAAATAGATATTTGTTTTTAGAGAAGCTTTGTTTTCAGAAGAATTAAACATTGCTTCCAAATCAAAGCCCATATCCAAAGAGTTCTCTCTTGTAGGTCCTTTTGAAACTACTTTTCTAGGTTCTGAAGTCACTTTGGTCTTTGTATTAGCTGCAAAAATCTGGAAGTTCACTTCATCTTTTTCCACTTTAATATCTTTATTGATAGTGTAGATAAATTTTCCTCCTTCTTGTTTTGCATTATCTAATGAAACGACCGTTGGTCTGCCATCTACCAATATTTTTAAGGAATTCAGTTCTGATAAACTTTCTACCTTTGCTTCTACTTTTGCGTGTTTACCGATTTCATGTACATTATTAGAGAAAGTTGGTGAAATCCATTTGATCTTTGGCTGTTGTGCTACCACGTTATCAAGTGCCACTGTAGTGAACATCATTTCTTTCTTAGCCGCTTCATAAGAACCGAGTTTAATGATCTTGATCAAAATATCTTTTTTATGGAATTCTTGTCCCGCAAAACTTACCGGATAGTAAGTGGCAAGATGACCGATTCCATTATTTTTCAACCACCCAATATATTGCTCACCACCTGCAGATGCATGATAATACCCTTGTGGAGACCAGCATACCCAATCGTTGGTAGCACTAATAAAAAGTGAAGCTAAAAGTTCGCCTGTTTGCAGGTTCCAAAGTTTTGTAGTTTGATCAGCACTTGACGAAATCAAGTATTTTCCATCATTAGAAACATTGGCCGTAATTACAGAACCACTGTGACCTTCAAATGCTCTGATCAGAGCACCTGATTTATTATAAAGTTTCAAAGAACCGCCACTTGCCACTACTATATCATCATTTGGTGTAAAGCAGTAAGCATTAATCCCTTTATCTCTGTTCTTGTCATTCTCAATTTTTGCTGTGCCACACTGCAACGTATATGCTCCCATTTTTTTCAACATCAATCCATTCTGCTGAATTTCCGGCATTTTAAAAGCAGTCTGCTTGGGCTTTTGTAAACCGAGTGTCAAGCTTTCAAAATCAAACGTTTTATTATAAGGCTGTTTTATTTTAGGATTTACAGAAAGTGAGAAATTAAGTTGATCACTTCTGCCTATTCTTTTATTGGAAATCCCTCCTCCTCTAAATTCACGGATGGCCTTTTTATTTTTCAGATCCCATACTTTGATTACTCCTTCAGAACTTGTTGCAATCACGGCATAGTCAGAAGATTTATGAGCAAAAGAGGCCGATGTAATCACACCGTCTTTCACATTAAAAGCATCTCTTTTTAGCCAAACATCAGTACTGTAGAAAAATACATTTCCTTTGGCATCCGTTACCATCAGTTTCTCTCCGTCATCAGAAAAATTCAAACTGCTGATAAATCCTTTTGTATCCGTAAGAGTAGCGACTTCAGTACCATTAGTATTCCATACAATCACTTTTCCATTGGTCTGCCCACCTACTACATATTGATTATCACTTGAGATATCCACATTGGTGAACTTCGAATTTGTTTCCCAAACTTTAGCAAGATTTGCACTGCTCATTGCTACTGCCATTGAATACAGTTTCACACTTCCATCAAAAGAACAAGTAACGAGTCTTGTGCCATCTTCTGAAAAATCAATATTATAAACCACATCAGAGTGATCGCTTATGGTAAGTTTTTCGAAAGGCTTATCTTTAAATCCATTTTCCGTGAGTTCAGGCATATACCATATTTTCACAGTTTTATCAGCACTTGAAGAGGCTAGCCACTGACCATTTGAAGAAAATTTTAAATCTGAAATTACATTTTCATGCCCTAAAAGTGAGGCAATTTGTTGTCCGCTTCGAAGATCAATAATTCTAATTTCATTATTCTGTAAAAAACCACCCACTGCCGCTATTGAGTTGTCAGGAGATAACGCCAAAGCATTATACCTTCCCTCTTTTCCTTCTGTATGTTCTCCCCAATAGGTTTTAATCAAAGCATTGGATTTTAAATCCCATACTCTTACTGTTTTGTCTTCTGATACAGAGATGACTTTTTGATTGTTTGAGGTAAAAGAGACTTTTCTTACAAGAGAAGAGTGTCCCTTGGCATCAATCACCAGATGAGTGTCTTTTTCTTGAGAAAATAAATTCCCGGTACAAAGTAAAAAAATAACAAGGGTAATAAGAATATTATTCATAAGAGTAAATTTTCCCGTTTGAGTCAAAAAAAGCAGACAAGGCTAAGGTAAAGTTGTTGAAAATACCGCTTTTCAAGTAACAAAAAATGCATGTATGAAAGCTATGCAATTATGCATTTATCTCCAAAAAAGGGGATTAGAACAAGCTCTACTATAAAAATACATTAACTTATATGCTAATTTAATCAAGAATTGTATTTTTACGTTGATTTAAATACTTTTTATTGGAAAAAAAACATTTTCAATCAAATAAATTGAAACTAGAATTTTTCACTTTTTAAATTATAGGGTATCAAAAAATACATTAACATAATACGAAAAAGCTTCTTATGGAGGAAAATAAGTGAAATCTTTGACCTGATTAGTGAAGCTTGGGAAGAGTTCAATTTAGATCACGCCTATATCTATGGAGCTTCTTTGGCCTATTATACCATTATCTCTTTACCTGCAGCACTTAACTTGATGTTTTCTGGATTGAGTTTATTTTTTGATGAAAATCAGCTCAAGGAAGATATGATTGAGGAATTGGAGATGATTGCCGGTGATGTAGTAGCACGGCATTTAGAGTCTATGATCAATAGCCTTACTGCCTTGAAAATAGACAATACAATCTCAACATTGATCAGTATAGGCACCCTTATTTTCACCTCTACCCTTTCTTTTCATACCCTCAAAATCGCTTTGAATAAATTCTGGAAAGTACCTCAGAGCCACGCCAAAATCAAAGAGTTAGTCATGGATCGCTTGATTGCTTTCTGTATGGTATTAGGTTTAGGGATGATCTTTCTGATACTAATTGCCATTGATACATTAATTAGTTTTGCCTCTTCTTATTTAAAAGAATGGTTGCCATTGGCGGCGATACAACTTATATCCATCATACGTTTTTTATCTACCATGATCATGTCGTTCACACTTTTCTCTGGAATCTTCAAGTTTATTCCAGATGTGAACATCAAGTTAAAAGATGCATTTGTAGGTGGATTGGTGACTACCATTCTATTTCAGTTAGGGCAATACGGTATACGTTATTATCTGGCACATATGGTTACGGCCTCCACATGGGGAGCAGGTTCACCGATTATTATTGTAATGGCTTGGACGTTTTATTCAGTTCAAGTGATGTTTTACGGAGCGGAATTCACCTATGCCTATGCCCATAAGTACGGGCATGGAATTCGACAACAAAAAGAAATAAAAAACAATGTCTGATTATACTATTAAGATCGCTGAAGATAGAAGTTTGATTGATACCATTGCCCGTTTTCAAGTGAAAATGGCCATGGAAACAGAAGATTTAGAACTGAATTTTGAGACAGTAAAAAAAGGAGTTCAGCACATCTTTGACAACCAAAACCTCGGAAGGTATGTCATAGTAGAAGACAATGGCCAATGTATTGCTTCTATGCTTAACTTATATGAGTGGTCTGATTGGCGATGCGGGAATGTAATTTGGATTCATTCCTTATTTGTGATTGAAGAATATAGGCGTAAAGGGATCTTTAAGGCCATGTATGAATTTGTAAAAAATGAAGTTGAATCATCTGATGAATTAATGGGACTAAGACTTTATGTTGAAAAGAATAATGATAGAGCCCAAAAAACATATAGAGCCATGGGAATGACCAAAGAGCATTATGATATGTATGAATGGTTGAAATAATCATTTTTCATAGTCTATTTTATCTTTTTTAATGAAACATTATCGTAAATCCCGAATTAGATTTAACTTTGATGAACTTAGAAAAGTAACACGATTATTTTATCTACGATCTAAATCTATCTTGAAAAAACTTTTATTTATAATATTATCTTTTCTTAGTATTTCTAATTACGCTTTAGCACAAGAGGAAGAAAAAGAAGAAAATGCCAAACAAGAACCTAATAAGGAAGGTGTGGTATTGGAGCAAGACAGTTCTTGGCTGAAGGGTCCTCAGACTACTTGGTATATTAAGCAGGATGATTGGTATAAAATCCACTTTGAAGAGCATATTATGGACTCTTCTTACCTGCACCTGCACAGATATGATGTTCACGGGCAAAATGGCTACAGATATCAGACTTTAGGCAATAACGGTTCTCCTTTAAGAAGTTACTGGGAAGGGCCAACCAACAACCTTAATCAGACAGTTGGTATAACAGGTTTTGATCTTTATGCTCAAGATATTAGTGATTGGGAATATTATAATTCTTATGTTCCTGTGACGGATTTCAATGGTGTAGTTGGACAGGATAACAGAGGTAAAGTAGGTGGTAAAATATCCAACAACATTAACCCCTACTGGTCAGTGGGAATGTTATTCCAGCGTTATAGCGAACCCTATATTATTGGTAGGGATAAGGTGAGTAATTCTTACAATGCACAACAACATACAGGCTTTGGCTTGAATACAAGATATGAAAGTGAGAATAATAAGTATAAACTTCTAGCAAGTTACTATCAGTATTTTCATGAAGGAACTGAAACTGGAGGTTTGAAAGTACCTGAATTGGTCAACGAAGACACTTCCCTTGAAGATCTCTTCCGATTTGGCAGAGGACAATTGACCAATTACTTTTTTGAAGGAGCTTCTTCTTTTAAATGGAATTACAATTATCATCTTTATCATCAATATGCTTTAGTAGATACTGCTAAACTTCAGGTATTTCATGAGTTCTCTCGAGATCATTACAGGTATCAATACAGTAATACTACCGGAACTCTTTCACAAAACAAGGACTATTATGATCTCTACAATGATTATACAGTAGCTAACCTTCGTTTACTACCGGATTCTGTTTTGAGTGATCCTGATGCAAACCTGCCAATTGTAACTGACTACGAATATGGAGATCAACCGTATGTCAGTTTGAAGCAAGAATATATTGACAATAAACTCGGTGTAAAAAGTAGACTGGGGCCTACGTTCTGGTCTGGTTTTCTACGTTACCGATATTATAAATATCAACAGCGAACTGCAGAAGATTACTTGCCAGTTCCTGTAGATAACCAACTTTTTGTAGGTGGTGATGTAGAGTTTTTATTGCCGAAAAAATTAGGTGCAGTAACTGGACATGCAGAGTTTGAAATGTTGAAAGCGAATGCTTATAACATTAGTGCTAAAGTGGACGCCAAATATTTGAAGGGCAGTTTTACCTTAGAACAGACGTTGGCACCTATGATGGCTCAACATTTTACGACTGTATTTATGTCATGGAATGAGAAGAAAGACCCTATTGCCAAACAACAAATTTATATTGCTCCTCAGCTTCCTTTGGGAGAAAGAGGTAATGTGGAAGTTTTTGGAGAAATAAATAATATCAACAATTATATTTATTACGATAGATTTGCTAGACCACAGCAACATGATGAAGCCATCACTTATTCAAGATACGGTACGCGATTCAAACTAAGATTAGGCGTTTTACAGCAAATAGCCGAAGTGGTTTATACTCAAAATACACATCAAAATGTGATGCCAACTCCTGAGATTTTTGCAACATATGAGATTTCTTATTTCAAAGAATTCCGTGATGGCATGGTCAGTTTATATACAGGATTTGACACAAGGTATATTTCTTCTTTTTATGGCATGGCCTATAATCCCGTCACTCAGCAGTATCATTTGCAAAACGATTACAAAACAGAAGGATATATAAATGTAGATCTATTTGTAAACTTCAAGATGAGAAGAGCGATGGCTTTTCTAAGAGTTGCTGATATTTTTAACCTTGTCAATCAAGCGAGTGGCTATTGGGCTGCGCCGGGTTATATGGGTCCAGGGTTTGGAATCTCATATGGTGTAAGATGGTTGATGTTCGAATAAACCTAAATAACAAATCATGAAAAAGACAATACTTCTATTTTTCTTATTCTTAGTGACTGCCCCACTTTTTGCTCAAAAGTTTCTGGCAATAGACAATTATGGGCGTCACCGTAAAAAAATATATGAAGGGGATCAAATCATCTTTAAAATGAAAGGCGAGAAAGCCGTTTATAAGGATGAACTTTATGCATTGAAAGATTCTTCATTTATACTTTATAAATCAGGTACAGAAATTCCTTTGTCAGAAGTAGAGACCATTAAATTTGCAAGAACCTACCCAAGAGTTTTGTTTGGCGGATTTGTATTAATTGGTACTGGTTTTATGGTTTCTAGTGCAGTACATCCTGTGGTTGGAAATGCACAATATGATCAAAGACAACATTTCATTCAAGGCGCCGCTTTTTATGCATTGGCATTGGCTATGCGTCCTTTCTTCTGGAAAAATTATAAGCTAGGTAAAAATAGTCAAGCACAGGTATTGGATGTAACTATTCGAAAATTACCTTGATCATTAGTGAAAACATTAGTAAGTTGATGTTGAATTTTTTTTAGATCCCTTATGCAAAAAATCAAACTTACAGTCCTACTTTATTTTTTTAGTCTGTTCTTTAATTTCGCTTCTGCAGAAAAATCAATACAAATTGATTTTATGACCGAAATTCAAGGGTTTAAACTATTGGAGTTGGCTAAAGATTCTACCAATATCCACAAATTAAAAGAGCTAGGAGCTGATATTTATATAGGCTTGACAGATTTCTCCGATGAAAGAGTTGAGGCTTTGAAGATCTTTCAAGATAATGGTATTGATTGTCATGCTTGGTTATTATTGTCAAAAGGAGAACACTATTGGCCTAATGCTCACAATGGAACGGCAGTACTGAAACGATATGAAAAGTTTAGAGCTTGGACCCTTTCCAATCAATTACCATGGAAATCACTTACATTGAGCCTTGCTCCTTATAGTACGGATGCTAGGATTATTGACAATGGTCCATTATCAGTGAGTAAAGTGATTTTGAAAAGATTGATCAGTGGGTCTGTTCAAGAGCATGGTGATTTAAATTATGCAAGACTAAGAGCGTTATCAAAAGCTGAGAACTTAAAATTGGTAAGTGTAATTTCTCCTTATCAGGTGGATAGCCGTGAGGTAAATGTAGAAACTTGGAAGCAAATTACTGGTACTTTCAATATATTGAACGATCAGGAAGTACTTTCTATTTTTAATTCCTACGAACCTAATTCATCCCTAACATTAGCACAGCTGAAAGAATATCAATCAGGTTTTTCAACATTACTATTGGGTTCTGCAAATGCAACCAAACCTTTAAGCAATGAAGAAAATAAAAGGGTTTTAAATTGGGATGAAACTTGTAAATACATCACTATGGCCCGTCAATATGATAAAAGTATTATCATATACGGCCTGGAAGGAGCAATAAAAAATGGAATCTTGGAACAGCTTTCCAATCATTTGACTGATGTAGAACTTCCTAACCTTCAAGAGGCGGAGAATCAAATTGCAATGGAAAGAGAAAATACTCAAATACTCTTTACAATCCTTGCAAGTCCAGGTTGGGTAGCCTTTGCCTTTTTATTCTTGGGGATCACTATTGGTATTGCCATTCTAAGAACCTTAAAATTAGTAATGTAATGCACATAAAAGAGCATTTTAAATCTTGTCCGAAATGCCAGAGTACAGCTATTAAGTTTGATACAAAGCATTTTGTTTGTTCTGAATGTGGTTTTGACTTTTATATCAATGCTTCAGCGGCAGTTGCTGTGTTGATTACCAATGCTAAAGGGGAATTATTGTTGACGGTAAGGAAGTTCGATCCTTTTAAAGGTACTTATGATCTGCCGGGTGGATTTGTGGATATCAATGAAACCGTAGAAAATGCAGCGACAAGGGAAATCAAAGAGGAATTAAATCTTGATATTACATCGTTGGAGTATTTTTGTAGTTTTCCAAATACTTATACTTACAAAGAGATCGATTACTATACTTTAGATATGGTTTTCAAAGCAGAAATTGAGGACTTCACTCCACTTCAAGCGAATGATGACGTAAGCAGTATTGTATTTCTCTCCCCAAAAAAAATAGATACAACAGCCATCGGATTAACATCCATCAAAGCCATTGTATCTAAATATATTGATTCAGTCAGCTAATTTCTAGTTGACGTGCACTTCTTTAAAGTATTGAGCAAAGATATTCTTTGCTTTTTCTATTTCCTCAGCTGTTGGAGGATTAACGCCTTCTAAATCATATTTCAAGCCCATAGCTTCCCATTTGTGAACTCCTAATTTATGATAAGGCTGAATTTCAATTTTCTCAATGGTTTTATAGTCTTTGAAAAATTGACCTAATTCATGAAGATACTCTTCTTGATCTGACCAACCTGGTACAAGAACATAACGGATCCACATTGGCTTTCCTTGTTTTTCTCTCATTTCAGCTAGTTTTAATGTAGCCGAATTGGAAACCGTAGTCAATTTGTGGTGCCAATCGTCATTAATGTGTTTTACATCTAGCATCAACAAATCAGTATACTCCAAAAGTTCTTCTACTTCCTTATTCACCAAACGTCCGTTGGAATCCAAGCAAGTGTGAATACCCTGTTCTTTTAGTCTTTTGAAAAGTGTAATTAGTTTTTTTCGATGCAATAAAGGTTCTCCACCTGAAATAGTGATTCCACCTTCATCACCAAAGTAAGGACGCTGTCTTAAGACTCTTTTCTCAATTTCATCCAATTGTATATGCTTTCCTCCTTTTACATCAAATGTATCAGGGTTGTGGCAGTACAGACATCTGAATTGGCACCCTTGAACAAAGACAATAAATCGGATACCGGGACCGTCGTGCGTACCAAATGTTTCAATAGAGTGTATTCTTAATAATTCAGGGTCTTTATCGTTTAAGATAGATGGATCTTGCTGTGGGAAAGTGCTCATATATAATTTTCGTTTTTTCCTTTGTACTTCATAAAATTAGAACTATTTCATCATTATTTTTAGTGAAATTTATTTCAGAAAAACGTTTTAATAATCTTTTTATTCAAACGCTTTCCTTGAGTGATCATATCAAAATAAATCTATCAAATAGTACGAAATAATTTTGAATTTGTACTTAAGTACTCCTACAAATTTACCTATTATATATTAGTTTTTAAGACTCCAATTCCTAATAATATTCATTAAATAAGGAATTCCTTCCATAATAGTGGCAGGTCCAGGTTGCAACATAAAAATTGGGTCTACCTCGTGTATTTCATTGTTTTTATAAAAATTCACGGATTGAATATCAGTACGATTCAAAACAGCTTCTTTATCAAACTTTTTACCACACCAGCAGAATAATCCAATATCAGGGTTTTTCTTCACCACAGGACCAAAACTTGCTAAAACTCTTCCTTGAGCCCCTTGTTCTTTGGCATGCTCTATAAATACATCTTCACCACCGCAAAGGGTAATGATTTCAGAAACCCACTGAATACCCGTAATAATTGGGTCGTCCCATTCTTCAAAATAAATTTTAGGTTTCAACTCTAGGGTCTTAGAAAATTGCTTTGCCTCTTCAATATTTGCGTACATTTTTTCGATCAACTCCTTCCCTTTCTCCTCTGCCCCAATCATTCTTGCAATCATCATTAGTGTATTGATGATTTCGGTGATAGAACGCTGATTTGTAATCAATGTTGGGATACCTTCTTTTATCAGTCTAGAAGCAATATCAGCTTGCAGGTCAGAAAACCCAATCACCAAATCAGGTTCAGTGGCTAATATCTTTTTGAAGTTTGCTCCTGTAAAACCGCAAACCATTGGTTTCTCTTTTTTGGCTTCAGCAGGGCGATCGGCAAAAGCTGAAATTCCCACTATTCTGTCTTGTGCTCCCAACAAATAAAGCCACTCAGTCACTTCATCCGTCAGACAAACAATCCTTTGGGGATATTGATGATCCATATATCAAAAAATTATAGTTATTCCTGCCCTAATTTAACACCAATAACTAAAATATCGTCAGTTTGCTTGTGATGATTCTCATCAGCCATCATCCAATTATCCAATGCGCTTTCCAAGATACTTTTTTGTAACCCAAGCTCCAAAGCACTATTTTCTTGCAGTACAGCTCTGAAATTTTTTGAACCGAACTTTCTATCTTTTGGACCACCAAACTGATCTTGAAAACCATCTGAATATAAATAAAGTGTAGTCTCTTTGTCGATCATCACTTTATGATTTGTAAAAGAAACCTTAGGTCTAGTTGAGCCAATAGAGTTTCTATCTCCTTTTATCAGTACAAATTCACCTCCCTGACTGTATACTAATGGGTTATGTGCCCCGGCAAATTCAAATATCTTTGTCTTCTCATCATAAACAAACAAGCTCATATCCATACCATCTTTCAATTGATAATTCTCCTGATGAAGGCTTTTAATAATTTGAAGATGCAGGGCTTGTAATATGATTTCGGGAGAAGTAATTTTTGTTTTCACTACGATGTCTTGCAATAGATGATAACCTACCAATGACATAAACGCTCCAGGAACACCATGTCCTGTACAATCCACAGCTGCCAATATTTTCTTATTCCCAACTTTTGCACACCAATAAAAATCTCCGGAAACTATATCTTTTGGTCTGAACAGCAAGAAGGAATCAGGAAATAAATCTTTCAATTGAGAAAGTGAAGGAAGCATTGTGGCTTGAATTCTTTTGGCGTAATTAATACTAGCCTGTATTTTATCACTGGATTCGATAAGGTGAATTTTCTGTTTCTCTACCATATCACGCTGTGTCACAATTTCCTCGTTCTGTTGTTCCAGCTCTACATTTTTATTATTGATCTGCTCAAAAGCTTCTTGAAGAGTAGCAGCATTTTGTTCTAGTTCAACCTGTTTTTCCTTTAATTCTGCTGTTCTTTCATTTACTTTTTCTTCAAGGACAGCATTCGCTTGTAATTGTTGTTCAAGCAATTCTTTCTGTGCAACTTCCTTCTCTCTTTTATACAATTTATACTTATCACTTAATGCCAATGACAAAAAGAGAACTTCTATAACACCACCATAAGCCAGTACATTTTTAGTAAATGCATTCTGTTCAATAAAATTGAACTTCATGAGTGCAAAAATAAATGTACCTACTAGATAAGCAGTCCAAGCTAGGATGAAGAAACGTGCTGATTTATTGCCTTTATACCAGATCAATAGACCAGCAACAAACATCACTAATGAATTGACTAAAGTGAATTTACTGTTTATTCTTACTGCAAAGGCATAGCTAGTGACAAAAGGCAGAAGGACTCCGATTCCTCCAAGCACCATAGTTGTAATCAGTGCGATGTCTGCAACTTTAGAATACTTTTTGGACTGCAAAGATGATTTAGCATAAAAGGAAGAAGTCAATATCCAAGCACCTATAGAAATGACTGTAATATTATTAGCTACAGAGGGTGAATTTGGAAATAAATACTGAAAATGATGTCCGCTTAATGATAAAAAGAAAGTGGAATTGGCTAATATTGGAAAGGCATAATAGAGGTAATTAAGGTCTTTGAGTGATAAGAAAATAAGGATGTTATACAAAACCATTACCAACATTATACCGATGTAAATACCGTATGCTGTTTCTGTTTTAAGATGATTAATAAAGAATGTTGTGGGCGTGGCTATTGTAAGTGGTACTTGCAGTGCGCCGTTCGTTTGAATCTTCAAATAAAGATACTTTTCAGAGTCAGCCTCTATACGAAAAGGATATAAGCAGTTTCTGAATTGAATAGCACGCTCTAAAAAAGGAACTTGATCTCCAAGTAGTTGATAGTTAATAATTTGACCTCCTTCTACCTCATAAACTTCTATAACATCAAGACTGCTATTTCCCACTTCAAGAATAAAATCTTTGTCTTCTTGTAAATCAATATTGCTAAGGGAGAGCTTAAGCCATAAAGAAGCTTCATTAAAACCTACATTGATAATTTGTTGCTCATTAGGCACAAAAACATTGGTATTTAATATTTTCTCAAAAGGTATCGCATTACTTGAATCTAAGAAGATTTCAACATGTTCCGATACAGTGTTGATTTCTTTAGAAGTAGCATCAATTAAAATTTTATTTTCACTGAAAGCAAAAGAAAAACTGAAGAGTAATATAAGCGTAGCAAAGAGTCGCATAAATAAAAATAGTCATTCAAAAAAATAGGAGTATTACTCCTTAATTGCATGACTAAGTTATAATAAAAAAGTCATATTCCAATAAATTAGAATATGACTTTTTTAACATTCAGAAAATGAGACTTTTATTTCCCTTTGATTGTTTCCATCACTCTACCACAGTGTAACATCTCGTCTCCGAAGTAAGGGTTAACCACTTCTTTTGTAGCACTCAACCAATCCGCACCAGTGTTGTTGAATGCCATTGGGCAGTGTACTAAGTAAATGTCCATTCCTGCATCACCTTTCTTTGCTACTTCAAGAAAATAAGCCGTTACAGCTTCAAAACTTTTTCTCTGAGCAGCTAAATCTGCAGAATTGATGATTGCATCGATTGATTTATTTACTTCTTCAGCACCTTCAGCAGGCATCACTGCTTTTAATCTTTTAGCATAAGTTTGTGCTGCTGTAGGATTACTCGCTATTAGACATTCCGATAATTTCATATACGCTTGAGGCGCTTTTGCCTTCTCCGCATCATAGACAACAGCTTCTAACTTTTCTTCTTCTTTTGCTGTTTCTTGTTGCTGTTGTGATTTTTGCTCTCCACCACAGCTCATTAGGAATAATCCTAATAGGAATGATAATACAATTGTTCTCATAGGTTTATATATATAATTAAAATAGATCGCTTGATAAATATTTGTCTCCTCTATCACAAACAATAAAGACAATCACGCCTTTATCAATTTTTTTTGCTGTTTCTATAGCCGCATAAGCTGAACCCCCACTACTCATTCCCGCAAAAATGCCTTCTTCTAGTGCTAATTTTCTAGTCATGTCAGTAGCATTTTCCTGGCTTACATCAATGGTTTCATCTACTCTTGAAGCGTCAAATATTTTTGGTAAATATTCTTGTGGCCACCTTCTGATACCAGGAATTCGAGCACCTTCAGCAGGTTGAGTACCGACAATAGTAATGTCTGAAGATTGTTCTTTTAAAAACTTTGAAGTTCCCATAATAGTACCTGTCGTTCCCATTGCAGAAACAAAGTGCGTCACTTCATGATTTGTATCTCTCCAAATCTCTGGCCCTGTTGTTTTATAATGTGCCAAGTAGTTGTTGGGGTTGTCAAATTGATTCAACATCAAATGCCCTCCTTCTTCCACTTTGCTCAAAGCATAATCTCTAGCTCCTTCCATAGAAATTGCTGCAGGTGTAAGCGTTACTTTTGCACCATAAGCTTTCATAGATTTTACTCTTTCAATCGTTGCACTGTCAGGCATCACCAATTCTATTTCTACTCCAAATAAAGATGACATCATCGCTAAAGCAATTCCCGTATTACCACTTGTCGCTTCAATTAATTTCATACCTTTTTTCAACTGACCACTTTTAATAGCTTCATTGATCATATTAAAAGCCGCTCTGTCCTTTACACTTCCACCGGGATTCTGACCTTCCAATTTTGCATAAATTGTAACGTTAGGGTTGGGATTCAGCTTTTCAAGCTTCACCAAAGGAGTATTTCCTACTAGCGATAATACTGATGACATAATTCTATTCGTTGATAGTTTAGAGATTAAATTCTTCGTTTTATTTCAAAAATAAAAGCAAAGATACACAGAGTTTATTTACAAGAAAGTCTGTGCAATAAATTTCTTACCTAACTGATAAATCCAAGGTTTGTTTTTACAACAGTACGCGATGAGAAAGAAACCAAATAAGTAGCTCCAAATTTTTAAGAGCATGTTTGAAACAAAAAAAGAGCCTATGTAAAATACATAAGGCTCATTCTGATTTAAATAAATAGTAATTGGGTTATTGTAAAATCTTTATAGAGTGTAAATTTTATGTGAAAAGTGTATTGTAAAAACTTTTTCTGATGATATTGACTTTCTCTCCTATTGTGCTCGTTTTCTCTTCTTCTACAACAGGAGTTGCTTTTCTTTCGTTCATTTTTATTCTACTTACTTTAGAATAATGAGCGATAGAGTTGTCAATTCTGATTTGCAATTCATTGAGAGATAATGGTTTTTCGATAAAACCTGCTACCCCTTTATTGAGTAAATGCCCTTTTTGAGTGAGATCAAATTGTCCAGAATAGACCACGATTGGAATATCTGAATAATGCTTTGATGATCTCAAGTTCAGGATAAAATCAAAGGTGTTTTCTTGATCTAGATTTAAGTCTGTCAGTACTAACTTTATAATTTTATTTTTAAGGACCTTTTTAGCTTCCTCAAGTGTTTGTGCAGCATAGACTTCATATTTATCTTTTAAAGCGTTGATTGTTAGGTCACGCATAAACTGATCGTCTTCAATAATTAGGATTGGAAACTTCATAATTCTTTTATCTGGGTCTTATGATTGTTTTATCACTTCTAAAACATCACTTCATCATCTTAAGTTCACTAATATTTATTATTTATTCACATTATTAACAAACTTCGTCCTTATTGTACCTTTTTATCTTGATTAAACGCAAAAACCAATTTTTAAAATGCGATGCCTTTTTCTTTTTTTGCATTTTAGGAGGACTGTCCATAATAAGAACATCTTTGATTCTTACCTCAAGATCATTCAAATTAAAGGGTTTCTGAATATAGTCTGCTATTCCCATATCGATGTAATTATCTTTGATTCCCGGATCTTGATTACTTGAAAAAACAATTACTGGAATCTCTTTTTCTTTTTTGTGATGAATAATCTTAAATAAACTTTCGCTTGTTTCCTTTTCTAATTTTATATCTAAAAGAATAAGGTCAATATGCTCATTATGCAGTATATTTCGCGCATTTATCATGTCATGGGCCAATAATACATTGTTATCTACGCCTAAAACATGAGATGCAATGTCTCTGATAAATAGATCATCATCAACCACTAAAATGGATTTTCTCATTTTTATAAAAGTGTAATTTATAAGAATATAACACTTTAATTGAACGTTAGCTGCATTATTAATATTTTAGTGCAAGTTATTTCATGAAAAATACTATAATAAAAATGAAGTACTGAAATACACAGGCCTATCGGAAGAAAAATAATGTAAAAATAGAACTTTTTTAAGAAGGTGAATGTTGAAACGAGTAGCTGATTAATGACAATTTATTTACTCAAAAACCTAATTATGTTTAACGAAATACTGTTATTAGATGATGATAAATTCATGCAGAAATTTGTGCGTAACCTACTATCAAAAGAGTATACAGTTCATTGTAAAAGTACTATTGCAGAAGCCCTTTCTTTTTTAGAAAAAAACACTGTAGAATTGGTGATCAGTGATATCAATCTGAACAAAGAATCGGGTATCTCTTTTATGAAAACTCTCAAAAATAACCCTCAATTTGCTACTTTACCCATCATAACCCTTTCAGGGGAAGACGCTTCTGCAAAGAAGATAGAAGTACTCAACCTTGGCGTTGATGATTTTGTTGCCAAACCTTTTAATCCCGGTGAGTTGCATATCAGAATCAAGAATATACTTGACCGCTACAGGAGATTTAATCCTCATCATAAAATAGAGAAGAAACAGGGTAAAAGAACCCTCACAGAGACTCTGCATCACATTTACGCCAACAAAAGCCTTATTGGAAAAAGAGGATTTGATATTGCTTTTTCTTTGGTCATGATGCTCTGTCTGCTCCCTATTTATTTGATCATAGCCATAGCTATTTATATCGAAAATCCAGGGCCTGTTTTTTATGTCTCCAAAAGAATTGGTAGAGATTATAACGTTATCCCCTTTTTAAAATTCCGGTCGATGAAAGTTAATGCGGATCAATTGGTACAAGGATTATTTGTAAAAAATAGCTATTCCAAATCGGAAAATATTGAAGATATAGAACCTTGTAATACCATGATTACTGGAGACGATGGGTTTACCATCAGCGAAAAAGTATTTAAGGCTAAAAAAAATCAATCTACTTTTTTTAAAATAGAGAATGACCCACGAATTACAAAAGTAGGTGCTATCATTAGAAAGACAAGTTTGGATGAGTTACCTCAGTTAGTCAACGTTCTGTTAGGGCAAATGTCCGTTGTAGGCAATAGACCTCTCCCACTCTATGAAGCTGAAAAATTGACTACAGATGGTACTGTTGAACGTTTTAATACTCCAGCAGGCATCACTGGGTTATGGCAAATTCAGAAATCGATTGATCCTTTTATGAACAGTGAAAAGAGGATGAAATTGGATAATAGATATGCTGGTACTAGAAATACAATTATGGATTTCAAATTAATGTTCAGAACATTTCCGGCAATGTTACAGAAAGAGGAATAACTTTTATTTCTTTTTTTAACAGAGAGCCTCGCTTATTGATCAATAAACGAGGCTCGTTTTTTATACATCTTATCTTCTACATAGACTATTGATAAGCATCAAAATCAACAATCATCTGTTTATTTTCTTTTATATCATTATAATTCAGCGTTTTTGATGCACCTCCTGTACTTTTATTGGTTTGAAGCATAATAGAAGAACCTTTTTGTACAAAAAAGTTGATATGTGTAAGGTTTGTATAACTCTTTTTATAATCACCCGATACTTTTAAATTTCCTTTCCCATTCGTGAATAAGACACTAATTAGTATACGGTTATCTTCTTTAAGAACAAGCTTATAAGTCCCTTTTTCCCAAACATCTTCCCCATATTCACATATTCTGTCTTGTCTCTCATCGTACCAATGATCATAAACAACACCTTCTATAGGACTCGGGGTTGGTAGAATTAAATTGTAAATCCTATTCTGACTGAAAGCATCAAAGCCCATAAATTGAAGGTTATTTGGTAGATTTATTTTGTCTAATTTATTACTGAAAAAAGCCCTTATACCTATAAATTGGAGGTGTGAAGACATTTCTACTGTCCTTAGTATATTATAGTTAAAAGCATCACGCCCTATTGATTTCAAACTTTGAGGTAATTTTAAACGCTCTAAGGAATTATCATTAAAAGCATCTGCAGCAATATTTTCTATACCTTCAGGCAGATTCAACTTTTCAATTACATTACTTTGAAAAGCTCCATATCCAATATTTTTAATACCTGTTGGAAGTTGTACACTTTCCAATTGATTGTAATCAAAGCAATTTTTCCTTATTGTTTTTATGCCTTTAGGAATCGATAAATTCTTTAAATTATTATCATAAAAGGCAGAGTCCCCTATATCAGTTATCCCCTCATGTAAAACAATCTTTTCAAGATAATTTTGTTCAAAAGCTTGATTACCAATGGAGGTAACTCTCTGTGGTAAAATTACATTGTACAAATTGCAGTATTGAAATGCTGACGCACCAATTGAGTTGATGTATTGATTTTGTATATACTCCGGTATGATAATATCTCCTCCTGGGCCAAAATACTTTATTATTTCCCCCTCCTTAACTGAATAGTCTTCATTTTTAGTGATGTAGCTTTCTACATGGTAATAGTATTCGGCAATATTTAAGGGTTCTACTTCATCTGGATTATTGCAGTTTTTCCACATTCCATCATATTCAGGAGAAGGTAATTTATAGCTTTTAAGCGCATTCTGAGAGAACGCTAATGGGCCTATATAAACTACGTTCTGGGGTAATTTTACACTTTCAAAGTTATTTAACTGAAAAGCACTTTTTCCAATTTTTCTTAGCGTATTGGGAAATTTGATCCTTTCTAATTTGTTATTGAAAAAAGCATAATCACTTATCGCTAGAAGATTTGGAGGCAAGCGTATTTCAACTAGCTTATTAAAGGAAAAAGTATCTTCTGGAATTGTGGTGAGATGTTTAGGAAAATGAACAGTTTTAAGTTTATTTCTAGCAAAAGCTGACTTTCCAATGCTTGTAAGATGATCAGGTAAGTGAAGTTCAGTTATATTATTTTTTTCAAAAGCCGATTTACCAATTGAAGTAAGTGTTTCTGGGAAACTTATATCTGTTATCTCATTATCTTTAAACGCACTTTTACCTATAGACACTAAACTTTTAGGAAATTCAATACTAACTAGTAAATTTCCTTCAAATGCACTTTCACTGATCGTTTTCAACTCTTTTGGAAAGATAACCTTATCTAAGGATAAGCCTTTAAAGGCTTCAGCTCCAATAGCTATAACTTTTTCATTATTGATTTTTGAGGGGATAATAATACTTCCTGATCTTGGGCCGACATATTTATCAATGATCCCATTATTAAAAACAAAATCATTATCTAAAGCTTTGTATTTTTCAACGGAATAGTAAAAAAAACTATTAACATCACATGCACCCTCATTAGAAGAAAATTTGTTCACCTTGTCATCAGAGACCTCATACCATTGTCCTTTTAGACCAACAGTTGGTAGTTCAATAGTGAAAAAATGTTCGGAAGAAAAGGCATATTCCCCTAAAAAGAGAAGAGATTCAGGTAATTCAATTTTTTCTAACGCATTTTCATTAAACGCATACTTCCCTATATATTGTAAGCCAGAGGGTAGTTGAATCTCATTTATCATATTCTCTTCAAATGCAAAAGCTCCAATATATTTAAGCTGTTTTGGAAGAAGGAGATGTTGAAGATTGTTATTTTTAAAAGCCCCAGGGCCTAAATAAATTAATTTTGATGGCAAATGAAGAGTTGAAATAATATTTTTATAGAATGCCTCTTCTCCAATAAAATGGACCTCATCAGGAAGAGTAACAGCTTTTAGTGCATTTTTTGAAAATGCCTCTCTTCCAATATATTTCATACTTTCAGGGAGTTCTAACTTTTTTAATTCATTAGAATAGAAGGCATTCTTTTCAATTCGTTCAAGGCCAGAGGGGAAGCTGACACTTTCAATATCATTAGATGAGAATGCAAAAGGTCCAATGTATTCTAAGCCTTCAGGGAGTTCTAACTTTTTTAATTCATTAAAAAAGAAGGCATTTTCCTCTATTCTTTTCAGTCCTTTAGGTAGGCTAACACCGGACAGCTTTTTTAATTGAAAAACTCTAGGGGCAATCGCAACAACTTTTTCTCCATTTAAAAAAGGAGGAATAATTATATCTCTTGCTTCTGAGTGATAGGCGTTGATTGTACCATCTTTAAAATCAACATCTACTTCATTGATTAAGTAAGGGACCTGTCCTTTTACAATCGAAGAAATAGAAAAAAAGAAAAGGATATACAATAGTTTGTTTCTCATTATAGTTAGAATGAAGTTCTTAAGCATTTTATTAGTTTTACTTATTAAGTAACTCAAAGATATACTTTTTCCTTTTTTACTTGATACCAAGCCAAAAATATTTAAACTATATTTTACCCTTTGATGATTGGATTGAAGTAGATAAGCACTAAGACAAAATTATATAATACTAATTCATATTATTTTTTTCGATTACTGCCTTGCAAAAACTTTAAATAGAAGCACTATTTATACGTTTTTGAGCGTTGTACTCACAAAAAATAACTAAGAATTAATTATCATTTATTTTTGGCTTAGTACTTATGAAAAAAGACCATCAAATTATGATGGCCTTTCCATTACACTTTATGAAACTTGAAATCTAATCTTCTACGGCTTCAAGGTCTAAATACATTTTATCTGTATTTCTATTCCCTTCATCATCGGTATACCAATTTCTGAAAGAAAGACCGTTGGAGGTCACAAACCTTACAAAATTATTGTAAGCTCTTGTGATGTCGATGTTCTCCTTTGGAGGATGGAATTTATGTGTAATACTCAATCCCCAAGGGTGTCCAGAAGTTGTTTTGAAATCTCCTGCATCGTCACCCGCTGTTCTGTAAGCGGTATTGAACTTGATGGTTGGTTCACCTCCTGGTAAGTGGATTTCTCTATCTCTGACATTGGCGAAGATAAATGGATTGAAATCTGCAAAACCTAGTGTTTGTACTGAGATTGGTGCCGTGAAACTCATTTCCATACTGATCACATCACTGTACTTGATGTCGCCATTATTTGTAACAATTGAATTTTGATTATCAAACACAATTACCACAGGATGTTCATCACTTACACCGGTCTCTGTTCCTTTGGCATTCAGCGAGACTAGGTTTGTATTAAGAATAGAACCTGTCACTGAAGCTAAAGAGTCGATGTGGAATGGCAGGGCAATACCGAAACCAGAATTGAAAGCGGCCTTCACACTTTTAGCGATGTATTTCGATTCCATTTTCACAACCTCATTTCTTGCGTTTGTAATGTAGTTATGTCTGTAATGAACGATTACATCATTGAAATCATAATCTCCTTCATTCGGATATAAATCTTCAAAAGCATATGTACCGAAACCATTTCTACCCGGATAGTAGTTATTAAATGCCATCGTAGAATCATTAGGATATTCATCAAAACCATCGCTGATACCGTCACCGTCAGCATCATCATTCACGAAGTCATCTTCCGAACAGATAAAGGCAGCAAGGTCATTAATATTGCGGTCATATCTCTTTACAATCGCATATGATCCATCTTTTTTATCCATTCTGATGATCTTAGAATTTTTACCATTCGTTGATACATAAATGTTGTCAAAACGGTCAATGGCCACACCTGTCAAATAATATGGAAAGTTGTCGGCACTGATTCTTGTTGCAGTGTATACTGTAGTATCAGCATTCATGGCTAAGTGATACAAACCTCCGCTACATGCTTGATAAAGTTCACCATTTGAATCGAAAACCAAATCACCGCCAGCGTTTTTATTGTCTGGAAGATTTTGAACCGAGATATTTTTTAGAACAGCTCCAGTAGAAGGATCAAGAATGGCATAGGCTCCTTTTGTTCCGATGTATAACTTACCGTCTTTCATTGTCATTCTTGGATAACCATTATTAAGGTTATTATCTGTAGTTCTCATAGTATCGATTAAAACAGAAACCCCTGTGGACAAAGTATGACTGTATAAATTTCCTTTTACATCATAGTACATCACATCATTTTCCTGATCATATGCCATCGCATAACTCTTCTCATAAATGTCTGGATATTCAGTAATCGTATAATCGTTTTCTTGATGTATTGTGAAGGCTTTTCCTTTACCATTGATGGCTACTAAATAATCTTCACATGAATTCTTAGTTCTTCCGTTAGATGAAAATTGATCGTAAGCAAAAGCATCAATTAAGGTAGCGTTTTCGTCAAATGTAAAACTTAAAAAGTTAGAGATAACATTTACTTCCTGTTCCCAGATAAGCCCAACGGCATTTTTTGTCATGTAAAGTTTTTCAACATAAGAAGGTACTGTAACATGGGTTTCAAAAGCACCTTGATCAGTTGAAACAGCATTTTGGATCTCCACTTTCTGGTCTTTATTATCTATATAATAAAGTCTCAGCATACTTTTACGTGGATAGTTTGGCGAAGTGACTTTGATGTGTAAGTCTCTGTCTGTGGAATAATCAAAACCTTCTGGTACAGTCACATCAGCTAAAGTGGAATTGGATGTTTGGTCTTGATCGCTCGATATTGCGGGAGCGTCTTCATCGATGGTCGTAGTACATGACCAAAAGATAAACAGCGGTAGTAAGTATTTTAGATATTGGGTCTTCATATTAGGTTTATTTTCAAATGTTATCGAACACACCTTTTAACCCCTCCTTTAGGAATAATAATTCAGCGAAGAGAAATTACTTATGTAAACTGAATTGAGAAATTGATGTAAAATTTGTTATTAGAAAGGTTAAATACTTAAATTCTATTAGTTTAGTACAAATTTTTATTGCTTTTGTATATGTAATAAAAGTATGCATTTACTTTATTTTTATTCAAAAAAACACAAAAAACAGAAATTCAGAAGAGAAAGATCTACTTTAAGTCCCTTCCTGTGAGTTGTTTAGAAACTAAATATGAATTACTTAGGCTTGAGATTTTATCTTACTTCATTTTTTATAGATTTGAAATAAGGGGTTTATCCAAGTAATTAGTATAATATTTTTGGTAATGAGATATGGAAAGTAAAGGAATACCAGGAAAAAAAGGAATCGATCATTTTGGATTTACTGTACCGAATTTGAAGGAGGCAGTAGATTTTTTTGTTAATGTGATTGGTGCAGAAGTGAGCTATAAAATAGGCCCTTTTGCATCAGATGATGATTGGATGAAAAAGCATCTTGGCTTGCATCCTAGAACAAAAATCCCTGATATCGCAATTGTACAATGTGGCAATGGCTCTAATATTGAGATCTTCGAATATGTTTCACCAGAAGGTGAGCAAGAGCAAAAAATGCCCAAAAATTGTGATTGGGGTGGAAGGCATTTGGCTTTTTATGTAGAAGATATGGACTTGGCTGTACAGTATCTTAAGGATCAAGGATTGGAAGTTCAAGGTGAACCTACTATTATGACTGAAGGACCTAGTGCCGGTGAAACTTGGGTTTATTTTTTATCGCCTTGGGGTATGCAACTGGAACTTGTTTCTTTCCCTAATGGAAAGGCTTATAATAATTACAAAACTGAATAATAAGAAGTTACCAACTTCAAATTTAAGACTTTCAAATGAGTTTATTTGGAAGTCTTTTTTTCTTCTTACTTTTCAAGTAGTACTATTTCTGAATTTCTCTACAGTGTCATATTTATCAGAAATGATAAAAATTTACCTATTTAAGATGTCTATTTTTTACCTTTTCTTTTTGATATACCTCTAATAAAAATAAAAATTACCCATTCCTAGTACTCTATAATAATAAATTTGTGAGAGATACAATTCTAACTTTTTAATGTAATAAATATGCCGATGTACAAATACTATCAACTACAACTACTCACAAGTATATTAAGTATTAGCTTAATTTTTTTGACCTCTTGTCACAAAGTAAATCAAAATCAAAAAATGAATAAACAAACGATCACATTAGCGGAAAATTGGCAGTTCAAACAAGTCACAGAAGCTGAATGGATGAAAGCCGAAGTTCCGGGCACCGTACATACAGACCTTATGCTTAACGGTAAGATTGATGATCCTTATTACCGTATGAATGAAAGAAGTGTGCAATGGGTAGATAAGGAAGACTGGGTTTATAAAACTAGTTTTAAGATCGATGCTTCTACATTAAAACACCAGCATATTCAGCTTCACTTTGATGGAATAGATACCTATGGAAGTATTTATCTTAATAATCAGAAAGTGGGCCGTACAGATAATATGTTTAGAGAATGGGATTTTGATATTAAATCCTACTTGGTAGAAGGTGAGAATACACTGAAAGTGGTGTTAGAATCTCCTATTCAAGAAGGGCTAAAAGCATTGGATAAACATGGGTATGCACTACCTGCTATTAATGATCAATCGGAAATTGGTGAGTTAGGAGACAAACAGGTTTCTATTTTTACGCGTAAAGCGGGATATCATTATGGCTGGGATTGGGGCCCAAGATTAGTAACTTCAGGTATTTGGAGAGAGGTTACATTACAAATGTGGGACAACAACAAAATCGATAATGTTTTAGTACAGCAAAATACAAATCAGGACAAAGCTGAAGTCACACTTGTAACTGAACTTGATCAATCTTCAAATCAGCCATTAAGATTGGTGGCTAAGTTGGATGGAAAAGTAGTTGATCAAAGAGAAGTCGAAACGTCAATCAAAAGTGTTCAACAGCATTTTACCATTAACAATCCAAAATTATGGTGGACTGCCAATCTTGGTGAACCTTATTTATATCAATTAGAAGTTGAACTTTACAACGGTCAAAACCTGCTTGATGTACATCAGGAAAGAATCGGTTTAAGGGACATCAAAATAGTACAAAAGCCTGATGAAGATGGTAAAGGTAAAAGTTTTTATTTTGAAGTGAATGGCAGACCTGTATTTGTTAAAGGTGCCAACTATATTCCTAATGACTTATTCTTGCCAAGAGTTTCAGACTCTACCTATCATCATATGATCCAATCCACTCTTGATGCTAATATGAATATGCTGAGAGTTTGGGGAGGTGGTATTTATGAGAATGACATTTTCTATGATCTATGTGATGAAAAGGGTATTCTTGTTTGGCAAGACTTCATGTTTGCCTGCTCAATGTATCCGGGCGATAAAGCATTTTTAGAAAATGTAAAGCAAGAAGCTGTAGATAATGTAAAGCGATTAAGAAACCATGCAAGTATTGCTATTTGGTGTGGCAATAATGAAATGGAGATGGCTTGGGCGCCTGGTGAAGAAAAAATGGGCTGGGGCTGGAAACAACAATATACTGTTGCACAAAGAGCTGAGATTTGGGGTGACTATGAGAAAGTATTTCATGAAATATTGCCTGATGTAGTGAAAGATTATACAGACAATCAGTTTTACTGGCGTTCCTCTCCTACTGGCGGTGATGGTGAAGTTGCACATTACGAGCATCGTTCAGGAGATATGCACTATTGGGGTGTTTGGCACGGTGAACATCCTTTCTCAGATTTCAGGAAGTACATTGGACGTTTTATGAGTGAATACGGTTTCCAATCTTTCCCTGAATTCAAATCAGTAAAGAAATATACTATTCCTGAAGACTATGATATTGAGTCGGAAGTGATGGCCTCTCATCAAAGAAGCGGTATTGGGAATTTGAGAATCAAAAAATATATGGAGGATCAATATCAGGTACCTGCTGATTTTGAGGATTTCCTTTATGTAGGACAGTTGCTTCAGGCAGAAAGTATTTATGCTGCTATTCAGGCACACCGCGAAAAAATGCCTTACTGCATGGGGTCGTTGTATTGGCAACTGAATGATTGCTGGCCGGTAGCTTCATGGTCTTCAATGGACTATTATGGTGAATGGAAAGCATTGCAATATTTTGCAAAAGAAGTGAATAAGAATACTTCATTAATCGTAAATCATGATGAGAAAAACCTTTCGGTAAAGATTGCTTCAGATGTAGCAGTTCAGTCGGTATCAGATTTGACGGTAAAGTTGATCGATTTTAAAGGGAATGAGCTTTTTGATTTTTCTAAAACAGTAGAAGAGATTAAAGAAAATAATACCACAGAAGTATTTACCACTACGTTGAGGGAAGCGTTGAAGGAAAAAGACAAAAATGGGATTTTAGTTGTAACTACTCTTAAAAATGGAGGTGTTTTAATTGACACTGACTATCATTACTTTGTGATGCAAAAAGAGTTGAAACTACCTCAACCACAGTTAGAATATACTTTCGAAGAAAAAGGGAATGATTTATTAGTGACAGTTTCAACAGACAAACTGGTGAAGAATTTATTTATAGAAGTTAATCAAGATAATGTGGATTTGACTAATAATTATTTCGACTTATTGCCAAATCAAAAAATGGAGGTACTCATTTCAAGTAGAGTGAATGAAAAAATCTCTAAGAATAATTTAGAATTCAAACATCTTCAACAAACTATGACTGAATTGGTAAAATAATTTCGGTCTACTAAATAATCCATCAAAAGCCCAAAATTTGACTATGGGTTTTTGATGGGTTTTGTGATTAATAGAACTCGTCTTAACTTTGAGAATAAATAAATATAAATTGAAATATGAAAATTAAATACTGTACTATCTTACTTACTTCCCTCCTATTTTTTAGATGTTCAAAGCCTGATAATAAAGTATCCGATAAGGACTTCTATAGGAATGAAACAAAACAATTGATTGACTTTTTTGAGAAAAATGCTTGGAGCAATGAACTAGAAACTTACTATTCAGAAATTGATAATGAAGGAAAAGTTATTTCCGACAAAGTGTACACTGTAGCATCAAGCCGTTTGATCTATGGACTTTCGTTTGCCTCAAGGTATAATCCTTCTTATTTAAATAAAGCAAAAGCAGTAGCTACTTTTCAGAAGAAACATTTAATAGGTAACTCAAAGGCTGGGTATTATTCTCATTCCTTTGTCGAAAACCAAAAAGCCGGCGGGCAAAATAAGCTTGATGTTTGGCAACAAGCTTATGGTTTGTGTGGACTTTCTGAGCTTTACCGTCAAACGCACGACCTTGAAACACTACCAATTTTACATCAATTGCACAAAGGTTTTATAACAAGGTTCAGAGATAAAGAAGCAGGTGGTTTATGGGGTGAATATAACATTGAGTCTGGGCCGGTTTCAGGTTCAAAATCATTACAATCACTCATGTACCCACTTACAGCATATATGATTAACCTTTGGGAGGCCGATCAAGAAAACAGGGCCTTCTATGAGAATCAAATTAAAGAAAATCTTGATCTACTTTATCGATATGGATGGAATTCTAAGACGGAATGGGTAAATGTACAATTAAACGATGATTGGACTCCTAAAGTTAAAGAAGATGGTTCGATGAACTTTAGTGTAACTGTTGGCCATAATTTTCAACTATCAGCTTTATTATTAAGAGCCTCAAAATTTCCTTTTTTATCTGTAGAACAGAAAGAGAATTATGAGAGATTAGGTCAGGAAATTATAGATATCACCCTACAGAAAAATATTTTCCATCACGGAAAAATACAAAACGGTTTTTATTCTGAATTTAATCCTAATACTTCTAAAGTACTAGATGACAGAAAGACTTGGTGGCAACACGCTGAAGCTATTATTGCCCTATCGCTGTATGAAGGTAAATATGATGACGAAAGACATTTGTTTGAACAATATTTCTTTAATACATTTGCTGACCGTAAATATGGAGGAGAATATTTTTATGCTTCAAAAGATGATCAGCCGATCACTTCTGAATTAAAAGGAAGCATAGGGAAATCTACTTATCATACAATAGAAATGATACGATTTTTAACAAGAGACCATAAATAAAAATTTAAGTGAAAATGATGAACCTAAATGACGGGAATAAAATCCCTAGCCTTGGTTTTGGTACCTATTTATCAAAAGACGAAGAAGTAAAACAAGCTGTATTGGCCGCTTTAAAAGCAGGTTATCGTCACATTGACACCGCTATGATTTATGAAAATGAGGAAGGTGTGGGTCAAGCGATCAAAGAATCTGGTATTCCAAGAGAAGAATTGTTTATCACAACTAAGCTTTGGAATGAGGATATTAGAAATGAGAATGCTGAAGAAGCATTAAAATTAAGTTTGAATAAACTACAGTTAGATTATATCGATTTATATTTGATCCACTGGCCTGCAAAAGGTTATGTGAAAGCATGGGATCAATTAATTGAATTACAAAAATCAGGTTTAATCAAATCCATTGGTGTTTCTAACTTCAACCCTCATCACCTAAAAGATTTAGAGGAGTCTGGAGTTGTACCTGCCATCAACCAAATTGAAATTCATCCTAAATTACAGCAAGCGGACTTAATTGCTTACTGTAAAGAAAGAGGAATTCAAGTACAGGCTTGGGGACCATTGATGCAGGCAGCTTTATTCCAAGATGAAACGCTGACTGCAATTGGTGAAAAGTACAATAAATCTACTGCTCAAGTGATGTTGAGATGGCACTTACAAAGAGGTGTGAATGCATTGCCAAAGTCAGTTACTCCATCAAGAATTGAAGCAAATTATCAGATTTTTGATTTTGAATTATCAAAAGAAGATATGGATCAAATTGCAGAGATGAACGAAGGCAAACGTGTGGGGCCAGATCCTGAAACCTTTGATTTTTAGTAGATTACAATTCTATTAAACAACAAAAAATCCACTTCAAATCTTGAAGTGGATTTTTTTATAACTTAAACTACTAAATTTATATCTAAGGTTATAATAATAACCTAACCGTTTGCTCATTATCCATAGTACAAAAGTAGTAGTTTTGAGAGGGAAATGTTTTACACGAAAGCTTTAAGAGTTTACACAAAAGCTCTAAATTGAAAGAAAATAGGTTGATATGTATAATAAGGAAAAAGAAATACGCTTTAAGGTAAAAGAGGGTGATATCAGAAATTATATTGATTCATTTTTAGAGCACCTAGGAGGAACTTTGAAGGGAAATCATTATATCCTGGATAACTCTAAAGGAAAAATAGATTGGCTGTTGTATGAATTTATCCCTGGTTTTCAATTAGTGATTGGTGATGTGTATATGAAACAATCAACTGTTGTAGAAAGAGAATTAGAAGCCAACACTGATCATTTACATATTGGAATCTTTAAATCTGGTGTTATCCATCATCAATTTGAAGATGATTCTGAAGTATTGGGACCTCAAGAATCTAAAGATATTTTTATTTCTAATGGTCTATTTCCTATTGAAGCCCACTTGCCTTCTTATCAATACAGTGCTGTGGGTATAAAAATAAAAAGAGGAACTTTTTCACAGTTACTCCCTCATTCCGATGCTTTGTTGGAAGAGCTTTTTCCAAGCAACACCCCAATGAGATATCACCTCAAAAAGAATAATGAGGTGGAAATGTTGATGGATGAAATATTCCATTCTATGACTTTAAAGGATTGGAAAAATCCATTAGTGATGGCGAAAGGGTTAGAAATTTTTACTTTTGTCATCCAATCCATTCAAGTATCAAAGGGAAGTGACGAATTATATGGTTTACATATTGAAGACTATAATCGTCTGATTGAAATTAAAGAAAAACTGCTTTCTAATTTTGAGCAGAAAGTGGTTTTGGAAGAGCTAGCAACTGAATTCGGAATAAGCGTATCCAAACTAAAAAGAGATTTCAAAATTTTATTCAATACTTCCGTCTATCAGTATTTTATGAATGCAAAAATGGATGAGGCCTATAAAAGGTTGCAATCTGGAAAATATAGTGTCAGTGAAATTGCCTATGATTTGGGATATAAAAACTTGGCTACTTTTTCTAGGATGTTTAAAAAAGTGAAGGGCTTAAGTCCTACTGATGTAGCAGTAATCAAATAAAACAGCAACCGAATTTCTTCAGCTACTGCCTTAGTATACACTTAAACAAAAAGGGACTGATCCTTAATAGACCAATCCCTTGAAGAGTTCTTGTATTTAGAAGTGATTACTTAGCGTTATACCAAATCGGTGAAGCATAAGCTCTTTCTTGTGTTTCTAACTTAATACCCTCTCCTACTTCAGAACCGAAGAATACTTTGTCATAAAGTGTCCAACGTGGAGTTGGGATTTCTAAAACACGAACGTAGTAGAATGCATTTTGTGAAGCGTCGAACTCAGGATCTTCCCAGTAAGTCACTAATTCTTCAGCTCCAATATCATTTGTGTAAGTAGCCTTATCATAATCGATTGTCGATCCAACATTTGTCTCACAAACACCTGCTTTGTTGATCTTACGGTTATCTGATACAGCTGCATCAAATACTTTTTCGAAAGTATTACCATCAGCATCGATCCAACCTTTAATTACTTGAACACGGTCTAAGTTTGCACCGTCAGGGTCTTTTTGAGCTCTGATCATGAAACCTGGCTTTTGACCATTATTTGCATCTAAATCGCCACCCATTGGTACACCTTTAGCGTAACCGTTATCAACTAGGTTATCAAGATCGTTGTTAGAGAAATCAAATCCACCGAATACACGAACCGACATACGAGTACCAGAAGTAGCATAAACTTCTTTACGCTCCATTGCATCAAAGATCGACTCACGGTTGTTTTCTTTTGCCCAAACTGCACAAAGACCGCCAGCTCCACTTTCTCCACGGAAGATAGAAAGTTCTTCTTTATAACCTTTTACCATGATACCATCCGCACGATCAGGGTTTGGCTCCATAAATGAACCTTTACCAAAAGCATTCTCATTTCTTTGAGAAGAAATACCACCGTGGGCATCAGTTGAACCAATCATACCAAATTTGTAAGGGTTCAAACCATGCTTACGCTCAATCTTAAGACCTTCTAAGTATGCGTAACGAGCGTATTCTTTGTAAAGCATTTCGTCTGTTTTCTCTACAGAACCCATCATGTTACCTCTAGACATTGTTACGAAATCAGCAAACTGATCGTCTGGAGAAAGATTAGGGTGTGCTTCAGAATCACCTTTTAGTTGAGATACCTCTACGATTGTCTCAAAACGGCTTCTAGTTTCGATCCACTCTTTTGTTAACTCATCACCTTCATATGTCTTATCATCGAACATTAGTCCGTTTGAGAAGTTCGGGTTGTGAGGAATGGCCAATACACGACCACCTGTTGTTTCTTCATACTTCGCTAAGAATTCCCACATATCCTCAGGGTTACCTGAATTGAATGCAGAATAAGGGAAGTACTGAAGTGCTTCTTTAGCGTTATCTCTAAAGATTAAGTTTCTGTGTAAGTTATTTGAGTTTGGAGCAGATGTGAATTCATAACCAATGAATGTTGTAAATACACCAGGCTCGTTATATTTTTCAGCATTATCAACTACTTTAGCCCAAATATTTTCTACCATTTCTGGAACGTTAATTTGGTCTGTATTGATATTACGTGCCCACTCTAAATAAACATCGTAACCTTGGCCGTTTTTCACCATTTCAATCCAACGTCTACCTGTCTCACTCTTTTTAAGAAGTGGATCTTCGTTACGGATAAAATCTGCAAGACCTAGGTTCTCTGAATGATCTGAAAGTAAAACGAAATCAAGTGGACGAATTAATTTAAATTTATAACCTGATTGAGAGGTAACTTCTTCTCCTCTAGCCGCTCTGTAAGCAACATCAGGCCCTACATTAATTCCTAACATTCCTGCGTCAGTTGACCAAGAAGTATGGAAGTGAGTATCACCAAAAAGTGGTTTGTCATAATTTTCTGGAAGTGGCCCCGGATCAAAATCTCCGATATATGGAGAGTATTCTCTTACTTCCTCTTGTTTAGGTTCTTGTGCTGTACAAGACAAGAAAGTACCGGCAGCTAGTACAAGTGTCAATAATTTTTTCATAATCTATTTGTATTTGATAATTAGTTTTCAACATTTTTTATGAGTAAAAAATAACCTGTTATCTTTTCCTTATTACCAATGTTGATATTACAAATGTAGTAGCTGCATATCCCTTATTCTCTTCCAAAAAGACCAGTATAACTCCCAAAAAGATCACGTTATAATAATGTATTAAGCTCCATAAGTAGTTTAACTTTTGTTCTAAAATTAGTATCCATTTTTAAGGAACAATCTATCGTAATTGCCTAAATTTGATTATTCAAAATAATAATAATATGGATACATTTAATCTCAACTTTAAAGAAGGTATGACCATCAATTTAGTAGACAATCTACTTCAAGAATTTGGTGGTGAATTCCTCGATAATCATCAATACAGATATAAGAAAGGTAAGTCAAAGATTGAATTTGATATCTATATGTATTGGGAGAAGTTTGAGATTCTTTTGATTGACTTTTTATCAGATCTCCACTTTACTACCTCAAGAACTACTGATGAAGACCCCGAGTTATTACACATCAATCTGATTAAAAACGGAGAGATCAATCATTTCTTCGAAGATAAGGAAGAGTCTTTGAAAGCAGATAGCAATAAAAGAGTATTGATGCACAATGGATTATTTGAGATTAATAATTTTGCACCTGCCAATACAAGAATTCAAACAGTTGGATTTCGTGTTTCTAAAAAAGTAATTCATGAAATTATGCCTGAATATCTGGATGAAATCAATAAACTTTTCCCTGAAGATACAGGTATTGCCTATCATACTGCTCTTCCTGCTGAACTCATTATTTTGTTGGATGAAATGTTCATTATCAAAGAATCTGCAACAAAACCGACACCACTGATATTGGCAAAAGGAATAGAAATTTTAAGTAAACTTTTTGATTCTGTCATTCATTTAAATCAGGAAGATGACTTGAATGGATTGCATATTATTGATTATCAACGTTTGCTGGAAATTAGAAAGAAACTAGTCAATCAACTAAGTGAAAAAATTGTTCTAAATGACCTCGCTCAAGAATTTGGTATGAGTGTTTCTAAGCTCAAAAGGGATTTTAAAACCCTTTTCAATACTTCGGTTTACCAATACCACCTACAGGTGAAAATGGACGAAGCTATGCGAAGATTGAAAAGTGGTGACTCTTCTATTTTAGAAATCAGTTTGGATTTGGGATATGAAACGCCTTCAAAATTTTCGCAGATGTTTAAGAAAATCAAAGGGGTGAATCCTAAAGAGATCTTACCTTCTAAATAACAAATCCCCATAAACCATGAAAGAATTCATAGGTTATGGGGATACTTCTTATTATTTCATAGCCATTAAACTAAACTTCTGTTTTTTATAGCTTTTTGAGGTCTTTTTTATAGTAGACCAATTGTTATTATTTATGGAATCAATTTCTTCAAGAGAACTTTTTGTTATTAGTTCCTCATTCCTTTGATCCAAATCAATATTTACAATTCCCAGAAAAAAAAGAATAGTAAAAATCCGTATATAATTATTTTGTAAATAGCTCATGATAATAGTATTTATAGCTTTCTAACCCAAATCAAAATTCCTGTGATTGGTAAGGAACACCCTATCAAAGTCACAATGAAATAGAAAATAACACCTGGAAGACCCAATATCTTACCGGTATGCAATGGAAGTGAGACGGCTTTAAATTGATCGGCCAATGTCAAATCAGAGAACAAAACAGCCTTTTTAAATTCTCCATTTTGGTTATAAGTGATTTTGTCTGGAGCGATAATATTAATCCATCCCTCTTGATTGATTTTAGTAACCTCAATTTCTGTTTTATCATTGATAGCTAATGCGATAGATCTGCTTCCCTTGTAGGGTAATCGCTGATTTACATCTTTAAGCACTTGATCTATTGATACAGTTTTTACAACTTCCTCTTGTTGAATGTTTAATGATTCCTCCAAGAAGGATGCAAATTTGTTTGAGAGTTCTTCTTGCACCTCTTCCTTATTGGATTCATTCAATACAGGTTGTCCCCCTAGTGAAACCAAAACTACACTCTTCATCCATGGATAAGCAACATACAAACCTGTAATTGAAATAAACACTAAAGGGAAAAGAAAATAGAACCCAATTACCTTATGAAGGTCATAAATGATTCTTGGTAATTTTGCTGACCACTTTACCTTCAAACTATTCTTTAGTTGTTTCTTATTTTTTGGAAACCACAAAATGATTCCCGACAATAATAAAAAAACAAAAATGAGAACAGAAACCCCAACGATGTGTTTTCCAACTTCACCTAACAAGAGGTTTTTATGTAAGGCTTTTACTGTTTGAAAAAAAGAAGCTGTAGATACATATTGTTTTCCTACAACCTCTCCATTTGATGGATGGATGTAAACACTCCCTTTTTGATTAAGAGATGAATTTTGATACGAAACTAAAATATTTCTTTTAAAATCAGCAGGATAGTTTATTGAAATAATTTCAAGTCCTTTACTTATGAAATTATTATTGATATCATCAGGACTCACCCATTCTCTTGCATTTCGATCTTTATTAAAAACAACATCATAATTCAATAATTCAGTGATTTGACTTTTGAATGCAAACACTGCACCTGTTAAGCAGACTACGATCAAAACGACACTGGAAAGTAGTCCAAGCCACAAATGTGACAAGGACATAAAGTACTTTAACAGTGATTCGTTTTTTCTCTTTTTTCGAAGTAGAGATTTAGAGAGTTTCATTATTTTGATGAGAATTGACCTCTATAACTTTCCTTCATTGTCAGTTCAATATATTGAGCGTATTGTTCCTCCGAAAATAATTTCTTTAGGGCAGATTTTCTAGAGTCATTAAATTGATTCCAATACATTGAGGCTGTTTGTCTGTTTCCATGGAACTTATCGTGTGCATCGTGAAAAGCTTTGACAAATGCATTATTGATTGCTAAATATTGTTCTACCTGTCCTGAATCTAACGCTAATGTTTCGATCACTTCTGCTTTCAATTCATCAGAATAATCGACTACGCCCGGCATATATCTTTTGATAAATTCGTGAGCTATTACTTTTTGCTCTTCATTCAAGATATTTTCTAAAACGTGCTCTTGGTATTGATAAGAGATTTGCAAAAGCTTATTTTTCTCTTTCTTAGAATTATTCCCTGTAGCTTCTAAATCCTTTAATAAGGATGATCTATCTTCTTCAAAATATTTAATAATTTCATCATATTTCAAAGTCTGTTCTACGGTTAGGTTTAATTCTAATTTTAATTTTTCGAAGTCCATTCCAGACTTTTTAGTTTTCTCTTCTGTACATGAGAATAGTACTGTGATCGTAGCAAGTATAATAAGTATCTTTTTCATTTTGATTGATTTTTGAATTGTTAATTATAATGTCTTTGTGACGTGCACCATGACTGAAGTCATGGGCTTGTGATACTTTAACCTAATCAAGACTGAAGTCTTGAAGGTTACAAACGAAAGCAACACTTTAGTGTTGGTGGAGTCCAATATCACCTGCCCATAGTTTTAACTATGGTGCACAAACCACAAGTTTTTGAAGCATTTTTATTTATAAATTCCTTGGACGTAAATGTTTCCTCCGTCTAGTTTTGCTCCTTTTTGAGCTTGATTTCCTTTAAATTCCCAAATGTAGGCATCTGAACCGATTGGGCTGACTGCCATGTAGAATTTACCTTCATGAACAGCTCCTGATTGATAGAACCACATATCAGATTTTGGTACATCATATAGTATTTCTACATCTTGTTTTTCTACATCGATATAGGCTATATCATAAGAATTGTTGTGGTCAATACTGATATCATCAATTGCGAGGTAGCCTTTACCATTACCTACATGATGCCAGTTAACCGTTCCAACAGTTCTTCCTAATTGATTGGCAATATTGAAGACGTAATCCTGATCATATTCTCCTTCTCTATTCAATCTCACAACAACTGCGTCCGAACCTTCAGTAGTCATGTTTACCTGATAGACATGATTATTATGAACATACATTGATTTCCCTCTAAAACCGTAAGTATCTCCTCTTGATACATCAGATGTGACGATTTTAAAACCATCTAAACTAGGGTAATCTACTACTAAAGTTGCCATTTCAGATGGACGTTCAGTACTAGGTTCACCATTGTTAGGTTGTCCTAACAAACGGTATTGTGCTCCGTAAAAGAGTTTATTTCCCATGATTACTGGAGCATCTACTCTATTGATGTAAGCATCACCTATTTTATAAGTTCCCAAGTCATGTTCTACAAAATCTGTAGTTGCATTAAAGTTCAAACCTGGGATGCTGATCTTTACAATTTGTAAGGTGACAGTAACTTCCGTATTCTCCTCATTAAACGTTTCAACAACATTATGTGCCAAAAGCATATTATCACTCACTTCGGCATACCTTGGGTGAGTACCTACCAAATGACTGATATCAATCTCACTCACTTTATTATAACTTGAAGTTCCATTATGTTCCAATTCATAAATTTGACCAGTTCCATAATTCAAATTATAGATTCTACCACCTGCGGTTAATACTCTAGCTGAACGCTCACCATCCATTTCATAACCATTATTGATAAACGTCAAAGTAGTATCTGTTATATTGGAAGTGGGTTGCATAAAAACAGAAACATTTTCGTCTGGATCAGTTACATCTGCCGCTACATGAAAAATATCTTTATCAATTGGTCTATCGCCTTCATAAGGATGATCATCTTTCGAGCAAGAAGCAAACGTACTTAACACTGCCATTGCTCCGATGGCTAACCTTTTAGTTGTATTAATTTTAAACATGAATTAATGATTTATAATTTTAGTATCTATTTTTCTATTCTTAGCTCCCATGATTGAAATCATGGGCTGTTGATGTTGTTTCTAAAATATCGAGTAGTTTACTTTGAAATAAACCCCTCTTCCTGGTTGCTGGATAGCAAAGTTGTCAAACACCTGAGTGTTAAACATATTCTTCAAATCAAGGCTCAGTGCTAATTTGTTGTTTGGTAATCTGTAGGAAACTCCTAAATCATTGATCCACTGACTTGGAATAAGATCCTTGTTGTCACTACCTATATTTTCCCAATGTCTGTAGTAATCATAGACATAACGCATATTCCAAAACATGGATAATTCCCCTTTTTTGATCCATTGTCTACTAAATCTATATCTTACACTGGAATTAAATTGAAGGAAAGGTTCGTTTTTCAAACGAGATCCGTAGTACATATTTTCCCTTCCATAGATATCATAAAGCGACATATACCTTGTGTCATTATAAGCACCTGACAGTGTGATCTCAAACTGACGTTTATAGTCGTAATCAATTTGAAAATCAATCCCTTTTGAAGTGATTTCACCAAAGTTTTCATTGACAAAAATGTCTACACCGTCAACTACCTGAGTGCTCTGCTGAATCATATTTGATACTGAGCGATGGAATAATGTTGTAGAAAATGTCATTGAATGTTCATTCCAATAATATTCCCCAAATCGAAGTCCTAGATTTACATTCTTACTCACTTCAGGTTTAAGGTCAATGGCTGCATGGATATTCTCTGAGAAGTTACCGAACAACTCATCAGGTTCTGGTAGTCTTACCGCTTGTTCAGAAGATAATTGTAACGTAATATCTTTTGTGATATCATAACCTATTGCTAAGCCGTATCCATAATTATTATCCGAATTTGAATGATAAACAGGGTAATATTCACCGTTAATGTACTCATGATCCAACATATTGACGTTGTAGTTATATACTTTACCAAATACATTGGATCTTAATCGGTCATTAAAGGATGAATTCGAATACGACAATCCCATTAAGTTTTTAGACATCTTAGTATAATTGTTACTAGTGTCTTGGCCTATTGGTGCTTTTCTATTAAATGCTGTCCTTTTATATTCAGTATGAATTACGTTAAAATTAAACCTATTTTGGTCATTGATACTGTAACTCGCATTAAAACGGTTGATTAATGTTCCTTCATCCGTTGTTGAATGCAAAGGAGTCCCTGCTTCACCTCCACTTGGGTTTTGAGCCCAGATATCTCCATGCCAGTTGTATTTGTTGGTTGTGGAATCGACCAAAGTTCTGGAGTTCATAGCAAAGGACGTAAATACATCAATCTCTAAACCTTCAGTAAGGAAATCACTTTTCTTGTAATGGATACTTGGAACAACATTACCTTGTGTATAAAATCTTTCACCAAAAGGCACATTCATTGTCGCACCATGTTGAACTTCTTTATACATATCAGAATACAGAAGGCTAATCATCAGTTGATCTGCCCATTTTACATCTGTAAATCCAAAGTCCAACTTTGTTCCCATCGATTCAAATCCGTCATTAAAACGCTCTGCTACAATAGATCTATCGATACGTCCTGTATTTGGATCTACCACATAAACGTCATCACCCCAAACTTTATAATTATTGTCAGAGTAATTATAAAACACAGACCCTCTGAATGTTAAACCATTATTTTTATTTCTATAATTTCCATTCAATGCTACTTGATGTGTATTAAACGATCCCAACGAATATGAAAAACCAAGCGAGTTTTGGCCTTGATTTTTGGTTTTAATATTTACAGCTCCACCCAATGCATCTGCTCCTAAATTAACAGGGACAACACCTTTATAAACCTGCATTTCTTCAATCAATGAAACCGGAATGGAATTTAAAGAATAAGAAGCACCGTAGTATTCCATTGGTATTCCATCAATAAAAAACCTTACAGAATTACCACTTAAACCATTGATACTGTATCGTGTTCTTGATCCCAAACCTCCCTCATTTCGCACATTAATACCAGAGGTTTGATCCAGAATGGCATTCAGTTCTACGGATTGTATTTCAAATTTCTCTGTTGAGATAGAAGTAGAAGAATACCCCTCTTTTTCCATTTTAGTAGCTTCTGATTCTCCATAAACTACAACTTCATCTAATTTCACACCCTCATCTTCCAATTGAATAATAATACCTTCATGGTTATTCCTAGAAAGCTGAACACTAACATTGGCTGTCTTATGCCCAATATGATTGACGATTAACTCGACTTCTTTTTGATGTATATTTTTGATTTCAAAACTCCCATCTTCTTTAGTATATCCACCTTTATCTAAACCCTTCACTACAACAGTACAAAAAGGAATAGGAATGTCCTCCTGATCTACCACAACACCTTGTAGTGATAAACCTTGCCTACGCTGTCCGAAGGCTAAAGGAGATATCATAAATATCAATACTAGAGGGAGCAAATATCGATGTAACATAAGGTTGATAGTTTTGTGTTTAATTCAATCGACGTATTTTTTTAATTAGCATTACATTATTAACATTCATAAATAAATACTTGAGTAATGCGTTTTAAAAACAACAGTAGTTTTTAATAACAATACAAATGTAGGTTGTTACTATACCTATTTCTCTCCCGAAAAGATCAGCTAAACTCCCAATAGGATCACATTTTATTTTTCATAAAAAAACGAAGAAGAAATACAGTGTTTCTCCTCCGTTAAAGCAAATATATATGTGTGTAGTGAATTAAATCAACATCTAAGTAACTTCATCATCAGTCCACGACTTTAGTGGGTTGATGATGAAATGATTCGTTTATTTAGGAATTAGAATGTATACCCAACCCCTAATTGAAGATTCAAGTTTCTCATCCAATTTTCTTCAATCGGTGAAGCATTGATATTACTTAAACCTAAGATGGTTCTACCGCCAACATGGAAATTAGAGTTAGGAACTTTGTATTGCAATCCCATCGTAAAACTCACTTCTACAGGTTTGAATTCTGTTTCGCTGATTAATGCATTAATATCTTCTGTGATATCTACTTCGGTAGTAACAGATCCATCTAAATATTCTCTGTAGGTAGCTGTTCCATCATAATTAAGATTTGACCTTGTGAGGATTCCAACAATAAATCCTCCTTCTAGCACCCAGTTTCTTTTCTTACCCATAGCGTATTGAGCAACAAGAGGAATAGATAAATATTCTGTTCTAATATTTAATCGACCATCCATCTCAATAGAAAATTTATCATCATCTAAATCTGGATCAAGATCTGATGCATACATGGATTCATACATATCCAATAATCCAAAGACACCATGTTGCCCGTATTGAATTTCGGCTTGTAATGCCCAACGGTCATTAATTTTGTAATTAGTATAAAAACCACCAAATCCGCCCAAGAGGAATCCTCCATCAGCAGGATCAGCTACTGCAATAGCGGTGGTATTTAATCCGCCTTTCACACCGAAAGTAAAAGGTGATTTTGTTTCTTGTGCCATCAAACTTTGGCTAAATAGTAAGCACAACAATGAAAATAATAAAGTTCTCATAAATAGGGTTTAGTTTTTATAAAAATGAAGGCCTTAGAAACTAAGACCATCACTCTCATAAATTTAATTGATTTAGCTTGGACTAAAAGATGAAACTTATCACTATCTTTCTTCCAAAATCTGATGCAAAATTCGGAATAAATGATCAGTATAATTATGCTTGTAAGCTCAACCAATTAACCCAAAGGACTTAATTTTCTCTTGGATTTTTTTAGATAAAAAAAAACTGAAAAATGAATACATTTCCCAGTTTATAATCATTACCATAGATGTATATTATTCAAACAATAATGAAGACCTTAGAAACTAAGGCCCTCACTGTCTCATTTAATTGTTTTAGCTTGAATCAAAAATACTAAGCTGTAAAGGTAGTTTTGATTCCAAAACCGAGGCAAATATCGATGAAATCAGCATTCTTATGTTTTCCAAAATGGTCAAGTTGTTGTCCAAAAGGTTCAAAATTCGGGCAATAAAAAAAGCCTGAAAACTGATAGCTTTCAGGCTTTAAGTACAAATTCAAAATTAACTATGATTTATTTTTGAATTTGTACTTATTGGAAATGAATTCCTATTCAAGAAGTAATGTTAACATTACATGGTTTTAGCATCAATTTTATGATCCAATGCTGGAGTAACATCCATATTGTACCATGCAAAACCAAAGATGTCAGCAAACTCTTCAATGATCATACTTGTTGGTTTACCGGCACCGTGACCTGCATTTGTAGCAATTCTGATCAGTACAGGGTTTTTACCTGCATCTTTTGCTTGTAATTCTGCAGCGAACTTAAATGAATGAGCAGGAACTACACGGTCATCATGATCTGCTGTTGTGATCAAAGTGGAAGGATAGGCAACTCCCTGTTTTACATTATGGTATGGGGAGTAACCTTTCAAATATTCGAACATTTCTTTTGAATCTTCTGCTGTACCGTAGTCATAAGCCCATCCTGCACCTGCAGTAAACTTATTGTAACGCAACATATCTAATACACCAACGGCAGGGAAAGCCACTGCTGCTAAATCAGGACGCTGTGTCATGGTAGCACCTACTAGAAGACCGCCATTTGATCCTCCGCGAAGGGCAAGTTTTTCCGTAGATGTATATCCTTCTTTCTTTAAATATTCTGCTGCCGCAATAAAATCATCAAATACATTCTGCTTGTTCATCTTAGTACCTGCAGTATGCCATTTTTCACCGTATTCTCCACCGCCTCTAAGGTTAGGAACAGCGTAAACACCTCCATTTTCTAACCAAACTACATTAGCAATAGAAAAACGAGGCTGTAAGCTGATGTTAAATCCGCCGTAACCGTATAAGATCGTTGGATTTTGACCATTCTTTTCTAAACCTTTTTTGTAAGTGATGATCATTGGCACTTTTGTACCGTCTTTTGAAGTATAAAAAACTTGCTCAGAAGTATAATCATTCGGATTGAACTTCACATTTGGACGGATATATTCTTTTGACTCACCACTTTCAATTGTATACTCAAAAGTAGTAGAAGGCATTGTATAAGAAGTGAAAGAATAAAATAATGTTTTGTCTTCATCTTTACCATAAAAACCTGAAGCTGTACCTACACCCGGCAATTTTATTTCTCTTTCTTTCTTCCCTTGTAAGTCATATTGATACACCTGAGAGATTGCATCTTTCATATATTCAGTGAAGATCCTTTTTCCACAAGTAGTTACAGACATTACATTCTCAGTTTCAGGAATAAGATCTTTCCAATTAGATCTTTCAGGTGAAGTTACTGGAGTGATGACTACTCTACCGTTAGGAGCATTGTAATTTGTTTTAATCCAGAAGTTTTCAGCATCAGAATAAATGATATTGTGGTTATTATCAAAATTATCAACTAATGTAACAATTGCAGCCTTCTTTTGTGAAAGATCTTGGATATAAAGTTCATTACCAGAGGTATTCACAGCAGCAGAAATTACTAGGTACTTTTCATCATCTGTAACATAAGCGCCAACATATCTTCTTGGTGTTTTTTCCCCACCAAAAATAAGCTGATCTTTATCTTGAGCAGTACCTAATTGATGAAACATCAACTTATGATGTTGTGTCATACCCGATAGTTGCGATCCATCTTTAGGTTGATCATATTTACTGTAATAAAACCCTTCACTTTTTTTCCATGCAATATTGGTAAACTTCGCATTCTTAACAGGTTCTTCAACAATCTTTTTTGTTTCAGTATCGATCACATAAATATCTCTCCAATCTGATCCTCCCGTAGACGTAGCATAGGCTGCCAACTTTCCATCATGAGTAAACTGTATGGAAGATAATGAAGTGGTCCCATCTTCAGAAAAAGTATTGGGATCTAAAAATACTTCTTCCATTGCTACACCAGCTTTTTTTCTATAAAGAACATATTGATTTTGAAGTCCATCATTTTTATAAAAATACAACCAGTCACCATGCTTTCTCGGTGCGGTGATTTTCTCATAATTCCAAAGTTCAGTCAGACGTTCTTGTATCCCTTTTTTAAATGGAATTTTTGATAAGAAAGCTTGTGTTGCCTCATTTTCAGCACTCACCCAGTTTGCAGTTTCTTCCGATTTGTCATCCTCAAGCCAGCGATAAGGATCTTCTACTTTTGTACCGAAATACTCATCTTCTACGACTTGTTTTTTAGTTTGCGGATAGTTATAATCCATTTGCTGTTGACAAGCAGTAACAGCAACAACACTCGTTAGTAAGAGAGCCGATGCGACTTTATTGTTCATGTTAAATAATTAAAATGGTTATTGAACTCTAAGTTATCATTGAATTGAAATGTTTTCAAAATTCAGTTCTTAAAAAATCTTTATATTCTTGTTTTTTAATTCCTTTCCTTTTAAAACCTGTGGTTTAGTACCTCTTACAACTCTTTCTCGTAAATCATTTGTATATTTAATAACAAACATCAATAACCCTCTTTTACTATTTCGTTTTTAATGGAAAATAAGAATATTCAATCAAAATCAGAGCTCAAAAAGTTTCGTCAGATTACCCAAGGAGCTTATTTGCTAGGTTTCTTTGGGCACATCAACGCATTATTTTTGTTTTGGTATTTAGATATTCCAGAATTGGTTTACTTCAATATTTTCTTTAGTGTACCTGTTTTTGGTTTGGCGCTGTATTTAAATTCATCTGCCTGCGAAAACAGTGCTTTTTCACTTGCATGTATTGAGTTGCTATTTCATCAGATAGCTTGTACTTATTTTATTGGCTGGGGTTTTGGAGCCCATTTTTGGTTAATTTATTTGGCAGGGCTTAGTTTCTTTAACCCCAATTGGCATCGTTTCCTGCAATTTGGATTTTTGGCCCTTATATGTGTTGTCTATGTTTCGATTTCTTACCTTTTTCAAGAAGGAATATACCCTTTATCGGAGGAAATGCAACACTTCTCCTATATGACCAATGCTGTGAGTACGATCTTAATTATTTCTCTTTTAATTAATTTTTATGCAAAAACAACTAAGAAATTAGAGTATGAATTGTTAGAAGAGCAAAAGGTAACGGAGAACTTATTGAGTAAAATTAAATCTTTGTTTGGTCAGCAGATTTCGCATAAAGTCGCCAAACATATCATGGAAAATGATGAAGAAATTAAAACCACTCAGTTCCATGTTTCCATTATGTTTTTAGATATTCGTGATTTCACTGTATTTGCTGACTCTAGAAAACCCTCTGAAGTTGCCAAATTCCAAAATATTGTTTTTGGAGCTTTGATTAAGATTATTAGTGAAAAACACGGGGTTGTATTACAACTTTTAGGAGATGGATTGATGGCCGTTTTCGGTGCTCCTATTAAATATAAAAACCATGAGAAAAATGCTATTAAAGCGGGTTATGGTATTTTAGAATGCATTAATACATTGATTGAAGAAGAAAAGATTCCCCCTATTAAAATTGGTATTGGATTACATGCTGGAAATATCGTAGCTGGAAATATTGGTAACGAAGAAAGAAAAGCGTATTCCCTCACGGGTAAAAATGTAATTATTGCCGCTAGAATTGAATCCCTTAATAAAGATTTCAATAGTCAGTTCCTTATTTCTAAAAGTATCTATGAAGCTTTAGAGAAAAGGGAATCTGATTCAATTGAAGACCTTGGTGAAGTAAAACTCAAAGGTTTTGGTACCCCAACAAGGGTATATAAATTAATGTAAAGCGGCATATATCATGAACGCTCATAATTTACTCGTTGTACTATCTCTTCATATTGTTTGAACTGTTCTTCAGAAAAGACCCTTTGTATTGCATTTTTACGAGCGATATACAACTGATTCCAGTGAGCAGTAACATGCTGTCTATAATCATAATCTGAAGTATTCATATTAGAATAAATTTTATCATAAGTAGCATTAATTAATCTATATTGCCTTTTTTGATAGGAATCAAGAGAAAGTGTTTTAGATAGTTCTTCCCTTATGTCATCAGCATAATGGAATTGTCCAGGCATATGCTTTTTTATAAATTGATGTGTGATTTGCTGTTGGCGTTCATCCATCATAAAATAGAGGTCTTTTTCTTGATCTTTATATGAATTTTTCACTTTACTCAACAGTAGCCTATTTCCAGAATCTGCCTTTAAATCACTTTTATAAATCAGCTTTCTCCTTTTAATAATATATTCTTTAACAACCACTTGAAACGCTTTTTCTTGCTGTGGCGTTAATTCCAATTCTTCTTTAATCGCTAAAAAATCTATTTCTAGACTATCCTCATTGAATACACATGAATAAAATGGAAAAAGAAGAGCCATGAGAAATAAATATCGTATCATCATAAATAAGTATTTGTGATTATTTTATGATACAAAAGTAGTTGAAGGGTAATGGGAAGGCTTGCAAAAAAGAGTACAGATGTTGTATAAAATGGGATTTTACGTAGGGGCAGACCTATGTGTCTGCCCGCTGTACCACAATCAGAAACACAAAAATCTGTACATATAAAATAATTAGCATATTGATTTTTATCGGTGATAAATATGGTTTTTATGGTCATATAGATAAACAAGAACCACAATACTTTAATAATTTGTATTGTGGTTCTTGTTGTGGTACAGCGGGTAGACACATAGGTCTACCCCTACGTGGTTCTTGATGTGTTTTTGTAACGAATTATAATTTAATTTTTTCTATATCTTGTTCCTTATTCTCGTCCAATTCTAGATAGATAATTTCCTCTCCTATATTTGAGAAGTCAATTTCTTTCAGGTCGATCATTCTTACTCTTCTGTTATGCTGTGTATGATAGCTGTATTGTAAATCATTGATATTCGCAGCTGTGGTCCAAAGCGTCGTTGAACGTAGTATTTTATGATACAAAAGTAGTTGAAGGGTAATGGGAAGACTTGCAAAAAAGAGTAC
>NZ_JABANE010000179.1 GCF_012844305.1 Flammeovirga aprica JL-4 | reverse complement strand
TTGGTAAACAGTTGTTTCTTCAATTTTCAAAAGCTCATTTTTAGTTATACTTTAAAATGTCTCAATACTTATCTATAATTACAATCACTTCATTTTTTCTCATAACCACTAAGTCGTACTCAACGACAATTGACAGTTTACAGATTTTTTTGGGAAAATATAAGATGCTTGAAAGTGAATATATTTATGAAGGTGGAGAATATTCACATCAGAAATCAACAGCATTAAGCATCACTAAACATCTTAATAACAAAGAGTTAACATCATTACAATCTAATAAAAATCTACTTGTTAGGTGTTATGCTTTCCAACAACTTTGCATAAATAATTCACCCAATGTAATTGCAGTAATTCAAAATAACATTTCTAGTAAATTGAAAATCAATAGGATTGATGGCTGTAATATTTCAGATCAACTACTGATAGAATATTATGTAGAATCTTGTTTTACAATTTCAAATCAAAATATAAGAACCAAAGCATTTCACTTGATCTACTCTTTCAATCGAACTGATTTATTGACTAAATATATAATAGCTAAAATTCCTGCTAATGAGCAAAATTATCCATTAATTGAAAAATCAATTTTAGAAGGAGATGACCGCTTCTTGTTTCTATTTTTGTCTTATAGAAAAGGAAATTATGACAGGCTGATTGAAAAGGCTGTACAACGAGATTCTATTAAGATAAGGACCATCAATTTGTTTCAATTTATCAAAGATGATGCGATACTCAACGATTTGTCAATTACATTTCTAGAGCAGAATGATCGTCTTCAACCATTGAGAAGAGAACGAGTTTTTTTAAACTTAATTAAATTAGAAAAGTTTGATTTAGTGATGAAATATAAAGATTTAGCAGAATATCAGAAGCCATTGTATATTGCTTTATATATGACGTGTACTTTTCCCGAAGTTCGTTTAGAATTTGAAAATAAATACCCCTCTTTCACTCATAAAATGAGACAGCAAATTGATGATTTTTATCCAGTAGACGTGACTTGGTAATTTTTATTTTTCTTAGATCTAATCGTTTAAAATGATTCTTTTTTATTAACTTCGTATTACTATTTTGAATTAATGATTTTTAAGGCTAATCTATTTACTCTGATAAAAATATAAACTACTATTTTTAGTCTCGAATCATCTAAAGCAAACATCAAATTTTATGAAACAACTTCTTCAACTCATCATTATGATGATGATCTTCACAGCTTGCAATGAGTGTCAATATGGAGATGAACCAATAATGGACCTTCATTTTTCATATGACTACGGAAAAAGCGAAGGTGATTATAATCCTCCTGATTATGACTATGTAAATTTCTTAGGTTCTGATAGTGTCATCGCATTTAGTTATGAATTAGCGTACCCACTCTCAATTGTATCGGATACCACCACATTGGTTTTTAGTGGAGGAGATCAACGAGACACCTTGTCGATCAAGTACAAACGAAATTTTAATTTTCAATCTAAGGAATGCGGATACACTGTAACTCTAAGTGATTTCCAAACACTAAAAGAAACTACTTTTGATAGTGTTTCATTTCAAATAATAGAAGGTTCTCAATCGATATATCATGACTCAAAAAATCAATACTTTATCAATATTATTAATTAGTGCTTTTCTCTTTTTGATTGTATCTCAATCTAGCCTTTACGCACAGAATCACCGTCCTCATCGTTTTGGCATTGACATCACCAAAACACTTACCCTGCCTTTAATTTCAAGTGGCCAAGGTTTCATCATTGAGCCTGTCTATTATTATGCAGATAAGGACAAAGAAGCCAAGTTCAAAGCCGTAATTGGATATAGTAACACCAGGTACGATAATATTTTTGTAAACAATAATATCAAAACTACGGGCTTTTATATTAAACCAGGGATAGGTACTTCCTTAGGTAAAAAGAATTTTGCCTTTCTCAATCTTCTTGTTTCTAATTATTCTATCAATAATAAATATGTTTTAGAAGGAAAATATTTTGGAGATTTCAACGGTGAATACACACACAATAACTTATTTGCACTAGGAATAGAACCTAATATTGATTTTGAAAATAACCTTGGCAAGAAAGTAAGTATGATTCTTTCACTTAGATTCACCTATATTTTCTATAACCCTGAAAACAAAGATTACCCTGTTTATTATGTTCCTGGTGCCGGTATTACCAACGGAAATCAAGTTTCAGCAGGTCTCAGTTTTTATTTAATTATTCAATAAAGTACTATAGTAGTATAATTAAAGTCATCACTCAAAAAAACGTATTTCGTGAAGTATTAGCATTGTTATTAATATTCTAACAAAAAACTCTTTATTTTTGCCCGAAATAGCTAAACACAACAAATTCACAAATAAACTTCGATAACGAAAATATGAAATTCAATACAAAGGGCATTTCTAAAAAATTAATCCATAGAATCATTCAGCCATTTTATTTATTAGCGGCAGTGACCCTATTATGTAGTCATGACCTGTTTATCAAAATGGATACTTACTTCTTGAAACCTAATCAAGAAGCTGTATTAAGCTTGTATAATGGAACTTTTGAGGAAAGTGAAAATACAATTTCTCCAGACCGTTTGCTAGATGCTTCTGTCCTTTCACATGGTAACAGAGTACGCATCAGTGCTGAACAATGGAAAGATCAAGACAGCACAATTACGCAACTTCCTTTTATAACGGGTGAAGCAGGTACATATGTTGTTGGTGTTTCTACGAAAGAAAGAAGCTTAAAACAGACGGCCAAAGACTTCAATGATTACTTGAAACATGATGGCGTTTTGGATATGCTAAAAGAGCGAACTGAAACGAATACTTTGGATCAGGATGTGAATGAAAGCTACCAAAAACATGTGAAAGCAATTTATCAGGTAGGCAATGTAAAAACAGAGGACTGGAAAACGGTATTGGGTTATCCAATCGAGTTTGTGCCGGTGAGCAACCCCTACGAGAAATACAGCGGTCAATCATTGGATGTGAAGCTTTTATTGGATGGTCAACCATTGGCAGGGCAATTGGTTTATGCAGATCATATCACTCATGCTCATGCACATTCTCACGACGATCACAGTCATCAGCATTCACATGATCATGAACATGCGGATCACGATCACACGCATACTAGCGGACAACAATTACGCACCAACGAACAAGGTATTATTACGGTCGATTTACCAGAAGATGGTATTTATTTCCTACGTACTATCCATATGGCAAAGGTGGAGAATTCAGACATTACACATGAGTCAAAATGGAGTACTTTAACTTTTGAAGTGACACACGAACACGGTGCACATACGCACACGCATCACCATGATCATGACCACGAACATCATCATGAAGCAGAGTTCCCTACTTGGTTATTTATTATTGGTAGTATTGCTGTTATTGGCGTATTATTCATGGTTTTCAGAACAAAGGAATAAGATGAAGTTAGATCGTAAAAAAGCATTATCGCTACTGTTTCTTTTCTTGCCTTTAGTCGGTTTTGCACATGATGTGACCAGTGCTGATCAGGAAATTTTGCGTCAAGGAGGTCTGTTGGCCTATATTCAAGTAGGTGCAACACACATGCTCACAGGGTATGATCATTTGCTTTTCATAGCAGGTGTTGTCTTTTATTTGAATGGTTTTAAAGATATTGTAAAATTTATCACCGCCTTTACCATTGGTCATTGTATTACATTGATCGGGGCCACTTATATGGGCATTACCGCCAATGAACATTTAGTAGATGCTGTGATTGCGTTGAGTGTTCTTTATAAAGGGTTTGAAAACTTAGGAGGCTTTAAAAAACTCAATATAAAATCACCAAATTTACTGCTGATGGTTGTTATTTTTGGATTGATTCACGGGTTTGGTCTTTCTACAAGATTACAATCTTTTGAAAACGGAACAGAAGATCTACTGGCTAAGATTCTATGTTTTAATCTTGGTGTTGAAGTCGGTCAGATTGTAGCCTTAATCCCTATTGTGTTTGTTATTACTTTCACAAGGAAAAATAAACAGTTCCCGGCATTTTATAAAGCTGTTAATTGGTACTTGGTTATAGCGGGTATTGGACTGTTTTTTATGCAAATGTCTGGGTATTTTTCGGGAGGGCATTAGAACTTAAATTTTTATCCATAAGAAATAGAATATTACTTGGGTGGTATTCTATTTTTTTTGATAAAATATTCTAAGTGACATTTCAAACATACTCTAAATAAAGTACAATTTCTTTTTAGCGAAGAAGAAAGGAAATATCTCAGTTTTTTTCGGATATTTGAGTAATTAAACTATTACAAACAAAAGGCAAACTTTAAGCATAATGAACGAAATAGAAAAGCCAATTAAAAGAGGGCTGTTAAGACAACTGTTGGGTAAAGAATATTACATTTTAAAGAGGAAAATTGATTGGTTTTTCGGAGATAAAAAATGGGTGAAAACTAAACAGCAAGACCTTTTAAAAAATACAGTATTTCAACATAAATCAATGATTTTAAGACCACTGAAAGATGTTGAGATGTATTTGCAAGAAAACAAAAGAACTAATCTTTCTATAGCGATTTCACATATTGACAAAATCATTATCCAACCTGGTGAAACATTTTCAATCTGGAAACTTGTAGGCAGACCAACCAAGAAAAAGGGGTATTTGGAAGGGCTTATTTTAAGTCAAGGAAAGATTGATAAAGATACAGGAGGCGGACTTTGTCAGTTGGGCAATCTGTTGTTCTGGCTTTTTGCTCATTCACCATTAAGCATTACTGAACGCTACAGACATGGTTTTGATGTGTTTCCGGATATCAATCGGAAAGTACCTTTTGGAGCAGGAGCTACACTTTCTTACAATCACATAGATTTACAGGTAAAAAACGAAACAGCGAATACTTTCCAACTTCATCTCTGGCTCGATAAAACACACTTAAATGGTGAGTTAAGAAGTAAGGATAAGGTACGAGCAGAATATGAGGTAGTAGAACGAAATCATCAAATGAAACAACAGTATTGGGGTGGTTACTCAAGGCATAATCAAATTTTCCAGATTGAAAAAGAAGATGCCCTTGAGAAGGAAAAACTGTTAGTAGAAAATCATGCCGTAATGATGTACAATCCCTTCCTTGATTAATAAAAATAATGATCCGTATTACCTAATTACTACCATACGGATCACCTCTTTTTTTCATATTTAATGACTCTTTCCAAACTTAAAAAGGTTTCTTTCCTAAGATTTTTTATTCGTTCATAATTCACTAATTTCGCCACCAGAAAACTCACAATGTAACAAAGTTTACCATTAGATTTTTCTAACATAAGTATTAAGTCAAAAATAAATCATAGTTAATTCTATTTAGTATAAGATAATTTTGAATTTGTACTTTATACTTCATTTCTTTCAACTAATACAATTTTATGGTATAACTAAACTTCAACTTTTCAATAGCATTTCTATGCTCTTCTTTTCAAGATGAAATCTTAAATTTTCATCAAAACAAAAACAAACTAACGACATATTAAGTACTTCTAACACCTCTCTTTTCACCTTCAATAATTTTTTACATGAATTATTCAGTCCCTTCACATTAGGGTCACTGAACTATACATCGTTTTTATTCTTGAATATAAAAAAACAGGTTAGTTAGAGCATGTCGATAAAACAAACAAATTAATAACAACCTATAAATCTTTCTCTCTGAAGAAACAAACAGATGAAAACTAAATTTTTAACTTACATTCTATTATTCCTAAATAGTTCGCTTTTCGCACAAACTATCTCAGGAACAGTCATCGGGGAAAACCAAAAACCCATTGAGGCAGTCAACATTCTGAACAAAAACAATGATTATCACTCCCACTCCAACCCTCAAGGAGAATTTAAAATAACAGATTGTAATATTGGTGACACGTTACAATTTTCCATTGTAGGTTTTTACACACAAGTGAAGGTGTTGAAAGACCTTAATGAGGAAATCTCTATTGTTTTAAAGGAACAAATCGTTAGCCTGGAAGAAATAAGTATTTCTTCGCGAGTGGATGCTCATCATATCATGACAGATATTGATATACAGAAAAACCCCGTTAATTCCTCTCAAGATATCCTTCAAAAAATTCCGGGAATTGTGATTGGTCAGCATGCCGGTGGCGGTAAAGCGGAGCAGATTTTTCTAAGAGGTTTTGATATCGATCATGGTACAGATATTAATATTACTGTCGATGGACTTCCGGTCAATATGGTTTCGCATGCACACGGGCAGGGCTACGCTGATTTGCACTTTGTGATTCCAGAAACCGTTGAGAAAATTGACTTTGGGAAAGGTCCTTATTACCAAAAGAGAGGAAATTTTACGACTGCAGGCTACGTTGATTTCAGAACAAAACAAAAGCTGGACAATAGTTTAATCAAAATAGAAGCAGGTCAGTTTGATACCTACAGAATGTTAGGTATGTTCAACCTACTTGAAGGAGAAAAGCAAAGTGCTTATGTTGCTACTGAATTCCAATCTACAGACGGATTTTTTGAGAGCCCTCAGAATTTTAATCGTGTAAATTTATTTGGTAAGTATACCGCTCAACCTACAAGCAATGATATTTTGGGTGTGACCTTCTCTTATTTTGACAGTAAATGGGATGCTTCTGGACAGATTCCTCAGCGTGCTGTTAATTCGGGTCAAATCACTCGTTTTGGTGCTATTGATGATACTGAAGGGGGGGCTACTTCACGTAGTAATATTTTGGTGGATCATACTAAAATCATTGATAAAAATTCTTCTATTAAGAGTAAAGTGTATTTCAATAAATATGACTTTGAGTTGTATTCTAATTTTACATTCTTCTTGGAAGATCCTGAAAATGGTGATCAGATCAGACAAAAAGAGAGCAGAAATATTTTTGGCTTGAGCAGTGAATACAACAAGGCTTTTTCTTTAAATAACATAAGCGGTAGTTGGCAAGCAGGGATTACTTTACGTAATGATCAAAGTACTGATAATGAACTTTCTCATACGGTGAACAGATCTGAAACGTTGGAATATATGAAGTTAGGCGATATCAATGAAACGAATGTTGGTGTTTATGCTGGTACTTTCATTGACATCAACAAATGGACCATCAATCCTTCTGTGCGTTTAGATTATTTCAATTTCCAATACTATGACAAACTTACTCCTACCTATAAGACACAAGGTGAGAAAAGTGCTATTGTCAGTCCTAAATTGAATGTTTTCTATAATGCTACCAACGAGCTACAACTGTTTGTAAAATCAGGAAAAGGCTTTCACTCCAACGACAGCAGAGTGGTAGTGGCGACAGAAGGTCAGGAAATTTTACCGGCGGCATATGGTGTTGATGCAGGTTACATCTGGAAACCTACTTCAAAAATGTTGTTGAGCATGGCGTATTGGTATCTCTATCTTGAACAAGAATTTGTGTATGTGGGCGATGCTGGCATTGTGGAGCCAAGCGGAAAAACGGAACGTCAAGGGGTGGAATTGAGTTACCGTTATCAGCCTTTGCCATGGTTGTTCTGGAATGTAGATGTTAGTTACACACACGCCCGTGCAATTGATGAACCTGAAGGAGCAAACTATATTCCATTGGCACCTGATTTTACTTTAGTAAGTGGCTTAAATGTTATGCTGAAATCTGGAATTTATGGTGGTATCAATGTCCGTCATATCAATGACAGGCCTGCAAATGAAGATAACTCTATCATAGCTACAGGATACACGGTCACAGATTTCAACTTGGGTTATAAAATGAAGAAAATGAGTGTTGGTATTCAAATTCAAAACTTATTTGATGTAGAGTGGAACGAGACACAGTTCGCTACAGAATCAAGGTTAAAACATGAAACAGAACCAACTGAGGAAATTCACTTTACACCTGGTACTCCATTTTTCTTGAAAGGAATGATTCAGTATAATTTTTAATTGAGGAAGAGGTTATATAGTAGTTAAGAAGGAAGAGTTAAGAGTACTTGTGGTTCGTATTTTCGTTTTTATGGTAGTTCGGAAAAGAATTATTTTAAAACGATGATATCCGAATACAACATTTATTCTTAACTCTTCCTTCTTCCCTCTTAATTCTTAACTTTCACATAGCATTGAACGTTTGATTAAAAAAATCGGTTAAATCGCGAAGAATAATTCACTTTTTATAACTATCCGCATAATTTGTATGAATCAAATTAGTTATTATCTTGCAATAGAAAGATTCATTAACAAGGGATAAAAACACTTTTGGAACTATATACCTTATTTTAGTGTCAATAGAATTGAAGTGAAACCGATTTTTTGAATTAAAATTTATAATTCATGAGAGAGAGAAGACCAAGTAAACCAGCATTAGAATTAAAGCACGAGAATGGAAAAGTTGTTGTCTACGAGGATGATCAATGTATCAAATCCTTCAACAATGAATTAATGGCTTTGGGCTTTATTAATAGATTGAAGTTTGAAAAAATGGCTTTAAAACAGACTGCCTTACAGCTTTAAAAAAATCAAATCACCAATTATTTTTATCGTCATTTTTTAGTATCTAACCTAACGTATTCATCCTCCTACTTTTCTTGTTTTTTCTATCTTCTTTGTGTTTGCAGTAATTGCTTTCACTGAAGAGTAAGTAGAAACGGCATAGGGCACAAAATATGTAATCAAAATTTGAATTACCTGTTTATTGCTCAGCGTGTTTCCTATTATCGATTCCCCATGATTGATAAAAGCCAAAATTGTCCCCACAATAATGGAAAGTTTTAAGGCAGTTGTGACCACCTGCTTTGAAAATACTAATTTATATATCATCTGCATTTTATTCTTTTTAAATTGAAATAAGTACAAAGCAAAATTGTTTTACTCTTTGGTCAGATTTCCATCAAAAACTTAAATATAATGAACGATAAACAACTTAAAAGCATTGGGAAATTTCTCAGTTTGATATTGAGGCACAGACCCGAAACAATACATATACACCTTGATGAAAATGGTTGGACAGATGTTGAAATTCTTATTCAACAAATGAACAAGTTTCATAAACCAATCACTTTCGAGGAATTAAAATATTTGGTAGAAAATAATAACAAGAAAAGGTATTCTTTTAATGAGGATAAAACGAAGATCAGAGCCAATCAAGGGCACTCTGTAAATGTTGATTTAAACCTTAATGCCGTTACACCTCCTGATTTACTTTATCATGGCACTGCTGATAAATATCTGTCTAATATTTTGGAGGAAGGTTTGAAGAAAAAACAAAGACATCATGTGCATTTGAGTCTTGATATTGAAACCGCTACCAACGTTGGAAGGCGTCATGGTAAATTGGTCATTTTTGAAGTAGATGCTACAAGAATGCACAAGGATGGATTGCAGTTCTTTAAAAGTGATAATGATGTTTGGTTGACTGATGAGGTGCCGGTGGGGTATTTGAAGAAAGTGAAGTGATTTTTCACTAGAACTTTTAAGCTTTTTATACTTCAAAAAGGGCTTGTTCTTAATTATAAAAACAAGCCCTGAAAAAACTATAATTTAAATGAATCGTTACCTTATAATCCTTAAGTACTAAGTATTGAGACATTTTAAAGTATAACTAAAAATGAGCTTTTGAAAATTGAAGAAACAACTGTTTACCAA
>NZ_JABANE010000178.1 GCF_012844305.1 Flammeovirga aprica JL-4 | reverse complement strand
CACCTTGTCACGTGCTAATGCTTCGGGATCGTACTCCGTGCATAAGGGACTTGCACCCTCTAGAAGATTGAACTATATTTAGAAAAATATAGATCGTGCCCATTTTGGGCACACACAAGGGGCATAGTCACAGGCATCTGCGACGCAATCTGCCTGCGATACCATACCCATGTCGTTGTACGCAATTACGTCTAGTATTTTTCCGGTTTTCCCAAAATGTATAAGTCTTCAACAAAAATGTTTAAGTGAATCAACCTGTTCATCACTGATATTTGTATCAGATAATTAATTAAACAGTCACAAAAACATACATACAATGGAAAATTTATCAGCAGGAAAGAATAGAGTTTACTTCATTAGTAAAACAATGGGAGGCGATATCAAGTTAGCGGGAGATTTATTTTTGCCACCGAAATTTGATTCTAATAAAAAGTATCCAACAATAGTGTTTACTGGACCTTTTAATCAGGTTAAAGAACAGATGGGAGCAGTTTATGGGGAAAAGATGTCTGAGAAAGGATATGTGTTTTTAGCTTTTGACCATCAAGGATTTGGTGACAGTGAAGGTGCAATAAGAAACTACGAGCACACGGGTAATAAAATTTCAGGTTTGCAGGATGCGATTAGCTATTTGAGAATGCAGTCATTTGTTGACAGAGAAAAGCTATATGGACTTGGTGGATGTGCAGGAGGGAACACAATGGTTTATACCGCTGTTGCAGATAAACGATTGAAGAAAATAGGTTTAGTAAGTGCTTTATTAGCCCACACAGTAATGACATTTGTTGCAGGAGGTAAAAGAAAAAATATTGATGAAAAATTTCTAAGTGCCAACGAAGCGTATCAAAGGTATTATGAAACAGGTGAGGTTGTTCCTTTTGATTCATTAGATATGGAAAAGCCTGAAACCAAAAATTCCAAGGTAAGAGATGTAAGAGAAGGTTATGACTACTACATGACGAAAAGAGCAGGAAAGGAAACAAACCCAAACTACTCTCATTTAGGTCCTGAGTTTTTTCATATGGATTGGTCAAGGTATAGTGCAGCTCGTATCGGTAAGTTTTTATCAACTCCTGTAATGACTATTTATGGTTCAAAGGCAGGAAGTAAACCTTTATCATGGTATTTCCATTGGAAAGTTAATTCAAAGAGCAAGAAGAGAGTGTCTATCAAAGGAGCAACGCATGTAGACCTTTATGATGTAGATAAATATGTAAACCAAGTAGTAACTAAATTAGATGAGTTCTTTAAAAAATAGCAGCTATGGATATTCAAGAGATTATAAAAAGAGTAGATTCAAATAAAGTTCATCAAATCAGATGTGGTGACCATCGTTTTATAGATATCACTATCGTTCAAACAGAAGGTAGGTTCTTTGTACGCCAATATAAGTTTGGAAAGAGAAGTTGGTATGATGCTTTTTTAGAACACCCTGATGGTGCAATGAAGCTTGGAGACCTAATCGTTCCAATTAAAGGCATTGTTCCAAAAGATTTAGAAGCTGTTACTCCAAAAGTGAATAAAGCATACTTCAAGCTATTGAATATCTTATACCCTTTAATGAGACTCACCTACAGTAGAAAAAAACACGAAGCATCTACATTAGAATTAGTTCCTCAAATTTAGAATTATGAAAGTAGTAAAAGTTATTCTTAAAGTGCTATTAGGTCTAATGGGACTAGTATTAGTTTACAATGGATTTAAGTGGGCGTTCCTTCCCGAAAACAACCTTAATACTAATGGAATTATTGCGAATACAATTCTTGGTATTAACATGATAAAAAGTGATATAGGAGCACCCCTCATGGCAATAGGCTTGTTTCAGGTTCTTTTTGTTCTAGGAAGGAAAGAATTTTTCTTTCCATTGATTATAATATCACTACTTTATTTTGTGGTTAGATTAGTGAGCTATTTTGTGGATGGTTCTCATCCCATTATTGAAATTGGGCTAGTTATGGAAGTTGTTGTTCCATTGCTTAATACTGTTCTGTTTAAACTAATTAATGAGGAGAAAATCTAAGGATGAAATTACTAAAAATCATAGGGATTTCTTTTTCAGTTCTTGTTGGGTTGGTCGTGGTCATAGGCGGTTTGTTCGTGAATCTTAGCCCTCAATTTGGTGGAACTCATTCAGAAAATGATATTACCCGATTCAATAGCTCAAAAAATTACAAAGAGGGTCAGTTTTTTAATTTAGAACTGACTCGGACTACACCTTCTTTTAGTGATTTACCTAAGCTAATTAAAGAAATGACAAGAGAGGTGTCTAATTTGATACCTTCAAAAAAATTACCTGTTCAAATTGTACCCGAAGAAGAAATTGAAGTTCTTTCTAAGCAAACACGAGTAATATGGTTTGGTCATTCAGCATTTTTACTTGAAATATCGGGAAAAAGATTATTGATAGACCCTATGCTATCAGATGTTCCTGCTCCACACCCATTACTTGGGAGCGAACGATTTACTAAAGAACTCCCTATTGCAATTGAAGATTTACCCAAAATAGATGCCGTTATCCTCTCTCATGACCATTACGACCATTTAGATTATGAAACGATTCTAAAGATTAAAGACAAAGTAGGTAAATACTTTACTCCATTGGGAGTTGGTACTCATTTACAAGAATGGGGAATAGCTAAAGAAGACATCTCTGAGTTAGATTGGTGGGAGGAAGCTCAATTTGATAGTTTGACTTTTGTAGCAACTCCTGCGAGACACTTTTCAGGAAGAGGGTTATCTGATTCAAAAAAGACTTTATGGGCATCTTGGGTGATTAAGTCAGAAAATGAAAACATCTATTTTAGTGGAGACAGTGGTTATGGTAAGCACTTCAAAGATATAGGCGACAAATACGGTCCATTTGATTTGGCTCTTATGGAGTGTGGGCAGTACAATGATAGCTTAACAGAATTTGCTATTCATATGCTCCCTGAAGAAACTGCACAAGCAAGTTTGGATGTGAAAGCGAAAGTAGTCCTGCCCGTACATTGGGCTTCTTTCAGCTTAAATAGACACCCATGGAAAGACCCAATAGAAAGGTTGGTAGTTAAAACAAATGATATGGATTTACAACTTGTAACTCCTATCATTGGGCAGGTGGTTGAATTAAATAATTTAGAGAACAGCAGTACTGCTTGGTGGAAGGATTATTAATAGTAATTAGAAAGATTATATTTGATTAAAGAATGAAAGAGCTAATATTTAAAACAATAGGCGATTTTCACAATTATCTTGGCTTAGAAGAGCCTGAAAATCCATTATTTACGGTTTCTCATACTCATACTGTAAGTGAAAACGAAGGAGAATGTGATGAACAAGCAGAGCCTATTAGTTTAACTTGTGATTTCTACACCATAAGTTTGAAGAACATTATCTCAGGTGAATTGACTTACGGTAGGACAAAATACGACTGTTCAAATGGTACATTATTATTTACCTCACCAAATCAGAATATCAAATTTGAAAACATTGTGTATAGCTCGGAGGCATATCACATCTCTTTTCATAAAGATTATTTGAATGGTCATCCTCTGTTTGAGAAAATCAAAAAGTATAGCTTTTTCGGCTATCAAGTAAATGAAGCATTACACTTATCGCCTAAGGAAGAAGAGCGACTCAAATTAGTTTTCAGAAACATAATAGAGGAATATGAAAACAATCAAGATGAGTTTAGTAAGGATATTATTCTTTCTCATTTAGAGACTTTGTTGAAGTATTCAAACCGTTACTACAAACGACAATTTTTAAATAGAAAGGAGATAAATCAAGATTTATTCTCTGAGTTTAAATCAATACTAAACATATACTTTGATACTAATCAGATAGAAGAACATGGTATCCCAACAGTAGAATGGATAGCGGGTCAATTAGGTGTTAGTCATAGATATATGAGTGATACTATTAAAGCCGAAACAGGTAAGACCGCTATTGACCAAATCAACCTTTACCTGATTGAGGAAGCTAAGAACATGCTTTTAGCTCCACATGCATCAATAAGTGAAACAGCATATAAGCTTGGTTTTGAGTACCCTCAATACTTTTCAAGGCTATTCAAAAAGAAGGTTGGAGTGAGTCCTAAAGAGTATATTAATATGAATTAAATAAAGCGTACAATCGAGTAGACTGCCCCGTCAATAAATGACAGGGAGAGCCTCTCACACCACCGTACGTACTCCGAGCTATGCTCCCTCATTTCGAATCTCTTCTCATGAAGGTATACGGCGGTTGATTACCGTTCGGTTAACTTTTTGTAGATGTCCGACATCGCAATATATCCTCTCTTTTCAAGGCGTTCTAAAGTGATGGTTGTAATAAGAATAGGGCTTTATTCACGACTTTATGACTTTTTATCGGTGATCATGAACTCGTACCTCGTTTGAGCTACTGCCCAACCGCCTTTCCTCGTTCTGCTCCAAGCATACGCCTGATCATAAGATATTCCTAAACGCATTAATTTTTTGCGTTTCCGTTCGGACTTCGTAATGATGTGCTTACTCATCCTACTGCTTATGCCTCATATGCCTCACTTCTTAATCGTACTCCGCGCATAAGGGACTTGCACCCTCTAGAAGATTGAACTATATTTAGATGAATATAGATCGTGCCCATTTTAGGCACACATATCAGCTAATCTCCATCCACCGGTCTACACGTCCACTGGTCGTAGTTTAGCCATTACGTTATAGCTAATAAAAATGGGAAATTTACTCGTTCAATATATTTCAAAATTTATAGATCTAAGTCAAGAAGAAATAGATGCTATGAACCAATATATACCTATCAAAACATTTGAAAAAGGAACTGTAATAATTAGAGAGGGAGAAGTTTGTGACGTTTGTTATTTTAATTTAAAAGGTCTTGTAAGACAGTACAGGACAATAGAAGGTGAAGAAAAAACTACTTTTTTTTATACAGAGGAACAACCTCTGAATACCATAAAAAGCGTAATGGAAAAATCACCATCACTTTATTCCCTTTCTTGTTTAGAAGACACTACATTGGCAATCGGAACAACAGAAGTTGAACAAGACTTTTTTGAAAGATTCCCTCAGTTTGAAACACTTGGAAGGTTGCTCACTGAGCAAAATAATAGTGAGCTTTTGGAGTCATTTGAGAATTTCAAGCTACAAAGTCCGGAGGAACGGTATTTCGATTTACTCAATAAAAACCCATTACTAATTCAACGGGTAGCTCAGTATCACCTAGCGAGTTATTTAGGGATGACACCAGAGTCTTTGAGTAGAATTAGAAAAAGAACTGCATTTAAATCCTAATCCTCTTTTACTCCTTTTATCAACAACCATAAACAAAAGGAAAATTCTCCTATCATGGCAACCATCAACCCAGGATACGAAAGTGATTTGTATGCAGGATCTAGGAAATAGATCAAAAATTCAATTAGATGTACAAGACAAGATAAAATCAACAGAATACCTATGATACTCGGGAATTTCCTAGATTTCCAAACCAAATACCCTAAAGGAAGAAGCCATAAACCAAAAAATATTTGAGCAGTAAGATACATATATAAATGTTTTGTTAGTGAAAACATCACATGTGTATGCAGATCCAGTTGGCTCCAAGCAAGAAATTCGTTCTTCAGTAGTAGTATAGCAGAAAATTGGTAAAATGTACTCACGCAAAGTAAAACTGAACTTGCCAGGGAAAACAGTAAAAACAATAATGACAATGTTCGATTATATTTTGTGAAAATGGAATGAAGTACTACTGCCAATAAGATGTAGCAAACAATCATAACAAAATCACTCAAAACGCCTATTCGGAACAAAAGTTCTGAACTAAGGATGTTAGCAACCGTTTGACTTACGTTTCCTTCAACAATTACAATGGAACGGATGTATTCAGATGAACTACCAAATAGAATAACAAGTAGGTAAAAAATACCTGCAATTCGAGCACTCCTCTTTAAGGAATTATTTTTTACTATTTCAATCATTTTTACTCAGTTGATTTATGCGTTTTAGTATATCTATAGGGCCTTTAGGAAAAAATGCTTTTAACATAAAGTTGGGGACATTCACAGTAGGTGAAATTTTTGCCGTTGTATTTATCTCGACTTTACCACTAATAAGCTTTTTAATCGTGAAAGTCATGCTATAGTCAGTCAGACGATTTACCCCTAACGATTTGTAAGACGAAGGACTTGCTTCTATTTGGAATGTAGCTTTCTCATTTTCATAATTTATACTAGAAATCATAAAGGCTACACAATCCGAATTTTTAAATGGCCAAGTGGGCTCAAAAAAATAGTAGATCAGTGATTTATTTTCTGAAATAGAATCGAGTAATCTACTATTTTTCTCATTGATTATTAATTTATGATTTCCTACGTTTTTTAGGATATGCACACATCTTTCAAAATCAACCTCGAATTGGGTCATCGCTTCGTACTCAAGAAATTTCTTCTTACCTAATTCGCTTTTAACAGAATATACCTTACTCTTTACCAAAAAATTCCCATCTTTTGAAGTTTGAACTTTCCAATCAGTTTTAGTTTGAGAAAAAACTGATAACGTAAGAAGAAAAGTTACCGTTATTACGATTAAAGTTCTGCATTGATTCATATTTTTATACTGCATTTGTTGTTTGTCAAAGAAATACCCTTTTTAACAAACAAGTGATTGACTTAAGTTAAGAAAGTGAAAAAAGCTGTAATCGAGTAAACTGCCCTGCCAATAAATGGCGGGGAGAGCCTATCACACTACAGTACATATTCCGAGCTATGCTCCCTCATTTCGAATCTCTTCTCATGAAGGTATTCGGCGGTTGATTACCGTTCAGTAAACCTTTTGTAGATCTCGGAAATAGAAATATATCCTCTCTTCTCTATCTCTCTAAGGTGATGGTAGTAATTAGAATAGGGCTTTGAGCAACAGCTCAACCTCCTTTCCTGGTTCTACTCCAAGCGTAAGCCTGATCATAAGATATTCCTAAATGCATTAAGTTTTTGCGTTTCCGTTCGGACTTCGTTATGATGTTCTTACTCATCCTACTACTTATGCCTCATATGCTTTGCTTCTTAATCGTACTCCGCACATAAGGGACTTGCACCCTCTAGAAGATTGAACTATATTTAGATTAATATAGATCGCACCCATTTTGGGCACACACAATGTATAATAATAGCCGATATAATAGTAAATTTAAGAGTTGTAGCCCACGTCTACTTTCTTATAATTTGAGAGTAAAGTACCATGTGGTTGGCTACCATTCTTATAATCACCATTGGAAGTAATTAGAAGAATTAACTAAGAAGTATACGTGATTCCTATATCAGTATGAATATATCGCTAATAGAACTTCTTAACTTTAACATAAATAAGAAAGACTATGGAAACCGATAGAATTTTTGTTACAATGAACGCGACCTTTAAAAATGAGGAGAAGTGCAGAGTAGCCATGGAAACAATAGTTAACGATGCGCACGCGGCAGAGGGTGTTAATTCTCATTTTTGGTTCAGGAGCGAAGATGGTAAATCATTATTTGTGCTTGAACAATATGACAACAAAAAGGCACTTGTAGAAGCGATAAAGAGATTTACATCTGCGAGAATTTCCTTCTTTAAATCTATTAAAGTGACTGATGTTTCAGTTTATGGAAATGTATCCACTAGCATTAAATTGATGTTTGCCCCTCTTAGCCCACGATATAGCCAATACTATGGAGGATATTCAAAGATTGCCCCTAAAGACCAAGAACCTGGAATTAAAGAATTTGAAAGAAAGAGAATTATAGTTGCTACTAATGCTCGCTTTAAAGATGAAGAGAAGGCTAAAGTGGCTATAGAAAAATTAGCACAGGACACATATAATGAATCTGGGACAAATTCTCATTTTTGGTCAAGAAGTAAAGATGGTAAGACTTTGTACCTACTCGAGCTATACGCAGATGAGAATGCACTGACAGAGCATGTTATGGCAAATATAAGTTCGAGGGATGCTTTTTTTGAATCAATGGAACTTGATGTTGTCACAGTTTACGCGACTGTATCTGATAAAACCAAACAGATGCTTGTCCCTATTAATCCTCAGTACATGAATTACTATGGAGGTTATTCCAAGTAAAATATTTAAACCTGCAATCAGTTGACTTTATTATAAAAGCGTAAAGTCGAAAATCAATTACCGTTCAGTCAACTTTTTGTAGACGTCAATCATCCCAATATACCCTATCTTCTCAAGGCGTTCTAAACGTAATGGTTATAATAAGAATAGGACTTTGAGCAACAGCCCATCTGCCTTTCCTCTTTCTGCTCAAAGCATAATGGAATGGTAATTAAAAAAACACTATTAATTAGAACTTATTTTAGTCATTAAGACCAAAAATTTATCCCTAATTGAACAACAGCAATTTGTTGCTCATCAAACTAAGTATGAAAATTAGATTAGGCTTTTCATTTATTTGAATGATCGTGGTATTGGTCTCCCATTCTTTTTGAAATCATATTTGATAATGTCTCTTCAAAAATAGAAATTGGAGCCTCACTTTTTTAACTTTAAAACAGCTTTATCATGATCTTGGCTAAACCTATTTCTGGAATAAGTATTTCCCTGTTCTATTAGAAGATTTCAAATGCTTACGATTAAAAAGTGTGCTACTTCATACAAGACAAGATTGTTTTATATATGTGTTATAAATTAAAAATTAGGAGGTGCCACTTAAAAAGAATATGATTTTGTGTATATTCGCTTTTGGATTTTTAATAACAAAAGCTGGTTTGGTTGCAATCAATAATTGCCATAACTTTTTTAAACTAACGCTTAGAGCAATAAAACTATGAATAACATAGCAAAGCTTTTAATAAAATTCATAGCTGATTTGATGCAAAATATTTTGGTAGCACAGCCTGAACAAATCAACTTCGAAATCTCTGTTTGATAAAATGGTAAAGAGATTAGAATGTGGAGCCAATCCTAGTTTCAAAAAAAAGAGAATTAAACATAAACGCAAGCTAACACTAGAGACACCCTATTCATCGGTTAATACACCTACTGATCGTTGTTTAGCCATTTTGTTGGCAGTACTTATACATTATGAATAGAAAGAAATTTTTAATATCCATTGGCCTGTTAGGTGCCAATACACTATTGTTTTCGTCAAATCTGATGGGCTCCTTTTCAGACAAATGGAGCAATTTCAAGCACATCTACTCAAACCATCAACTAAAAGGCGATTTTTTTAAGTTCTTAAAGAACATTTTTAACTTATTTCCTGAAGACAAACTACACGATTTGATTTCAGAATCGACCAACAATAATTCCAATGACAAAGAAATCTATTTAGATGCTCAGTCTAAATTGGATACTATCAGCCCTCTCTTTTCAGTAATTAATTATGGATTACCTTCCCTTTTTAAGCAAAAGGAAGAAATGGCGAAGCAAAGTTTAAAGTTACTGGGACTAGGTGGCACTTACAATGGCTATTTAGAAATCGGTTCTTCCGGCAGATACCTCGACTACTTAGAAGAGAAGGTCAAAATAAAGGGTAACCGCTATTACGCAGACGGCAAAGAACCTGGGTATTCGTTGCAGGAAATGGTAGATAGAGGCCAAATTTCTATTGGTGCTGATTATATCCCGCTAGCAGATTACAACACCAAATACTCAGAGATCATAGAGAACGAAAGTCTGGATTTAGTCACAATTTATATTGGCTTTCATCATTGTCCTCTTGATCTAAGAGAAACATTCATTTGGTGATGGCTATTTTAGGTTGATCTAGCTACATCCGTTACTAAAATTACCACATTTATAGTAATGTTTTTC
>NZ_JABANE010000177.1 GCF_012844305.1 Flammeovirga aprica JL-4 | reverse complement strand
TCATCACATAGATTGGATTTAAAGGGGAAATCACTTAGGACATTAGAAACAAAAGAGTAATATTAATTTATTTTTCAATATCTTGCTAATAGCAATTTGAAAGTGGCACAATATCAGTGAAATGAGTGGCACAAGATGAGTGAAATATATAGAAAGTGAGTATAAAGTAGCAAAAACAACGGATTATATCGGAGGTTTTGTTTACGAGAACGATGCACTTCAATTTATGCATACGGCTGAGGGAAGAGTCTTGGCTAAAGGTTCGGGAATTACATCTCATTTGGAAGAGGAAGAGTTTGTAGAGGAGTATCATTACAAAGATCATCTGGGTAATTTACGTGCTGCAGTCCGCTTGAATTCTGTTTATCATGAAGACTTTGAAGATGAGCAATCATTCTTTAAAAAGGCAGATAAAAACCGTATCATGCTCAATGCTGAAACAGGGCAGTACGCACAGCGTTTGGGAGGTTCAAAGGAAGAAAAAGACAGAGGTGGTGCAAACATCGCTCTAGAGCTAAAAGCAGGAGATACATTTACAGCATCTGTATCAGGTATTTATTATATAGATGATAACGATATACAGGAAACGACTACTTCTACCACAATGGTAAATTCTGCAACCCCAACTACAGGGGAAGTAGCTTCTAGTACAACACAGCAAACTGCACTTCCTGTACCTACTATTATCTATGGGTCATCTGAAAGGGTTGATGCAAAAGCTTTCCTGCAGGTTCGTTTCTATGATGAAAATGATCAGATAATCACTAAAGAACGATCATTTATTTCAAAAGCGGATCAAAGACAACAACTTCAATTGCCACTCACTGCACCTGAAAATACAGCCTATATGAAAATAGGGATCTTCAATCAATCTGAAGAAGTCAATGCCTATTTCGATAACCTAAAAGTCACCTTCAACGATTATATCGTCCAAGAAAACCACTATTACCCATTTGGTATGAATATGGCGGGTATTGAGAAGGAAGGTACACCGGATCATAAATTCCAATATAATGGGAAGGAGAAACAAGAGGAGATTGGTTTTATTGATTATGGTGCGAGACATTATGATGCGAGTTTGGGGAGGTGGTTTGTGGTTGATCCTCTGGCAGAAAAGATGAGAAGGCACTCTGTTTATAATTATGCTTTTAATAATCCAGTTCGATTTATTGATCCTGATGGTATGGCTCCAATGTTAGGAGATCCTGTGAAAAAACCTCAGATTAGATCCACAAGTAAAGGAAAATCAGGTGGACTGTTTGGTGAAAATAACAGAACAGACGAAGATGGGAATCTTAAAGACCATAATGGTGTTGATATTCTAGCCCCTAAAGGGACAAAAATTAAAAGTATAAAAGGAGGGTCTGTTTGGTCTGCTGGTGAATCTGATACTTTTGGTTTTTATGTTTTAATAAGAAGTGAAAATACTTCTGAACACAAAGGTAAGTATGAATGGACTCTATATGCACATTTAGAAGATAAAGGTCGGGCATCTGGAAAAATAAAGGAAGGAGATGAGATAGGCATTCAGGGTAACTCTGGTAATGCTAAACATATGTCAGAATCTGAAGAACATGTACATATTGAATATTCTGTGGGAGATACTTATAAAAAATCAAAGAGTAATCGAAAAGATCCATTGGAATTATTTGATACAAAATTTGATAAGAACGGAAATGTTATGAGTAATAAGAATCAAAAAGAAAATGAAATGATAAATAATCTATTTGAACCATTTTCATGGGAAAATTGGGAAATATATTTAGCTGAATAAAAAATGATTAATACAATTAATACAATCTTAATAATATCTATTCTAACTTACGAGATGATAGATATTAATGATATAAATATTGGAACAAAACAAATAAATGATATATCTCAAACAGATATAATGGTTATAAAAGGTAAACCAAATAATATTAAAAAACTATTTGATCCAATAGTTGATGATGAACCAACAATTATATTAAACTATAAAGACGAGTATATAAAATTTCAATATGGAAAGATAAAAGAATTTTATCTGAATAGTAGAGATATCAATATGAATAGTGGTATGTTCTTTAATAATTTCAATAAAATTAAACAGTTATTTCCAAAGTCTTTTGAGAATTGTATAATATCAAATGATGGGAAATATAGTATTGCAAGATTGAAAATTTATAAGGATTTATTAGAAACTGATACATATTTAGATTTACTTTTTATAGATAATGAGATTGTTAAAGTTAGATATTGGAAAGATTTATAAATTTAAATTTGTCATTAGCTTTGAGATATATCCTTAATTGTTTTGAGTGTTAAGTGTTAGCGTCACCTAGAACTTATCCATCGAATAAGTTTTCAACTTATAACTTCAAATAAAAAAGAAGGAATTGTAAAACATAAAGGTCAATTTTTGATAACTAATACATTCAAAATTGACCTTTATCTACTCTTATGTGGAAAGTTGTTTTTGGGAGACCAAGTTATAGAGAATTTCACGAATCTCTATCCGATTGAGATTATCACCCTCCTAGAGGTGAGGTGTTCACCCTTATAAGGGAAGGGATCACGACATGTAAAGGGGAAAGAGGTGTACCTACTAAGGTAGAAGAGTGTCACATTATAAGGTGAGCACCTGCACCCATTTTTTTCTTACTATTTGTGATTTGAAAACTTCAACTTCTCAACAAAAATTGTACTATATTTACGCCATAAATAGAACAACTATTATGTGTACTTCACACTGTTCAGAGTGTTAACTAGCGTCACTCGGAACTTATCTATGGATTAAGTCTTTGACTTATAACACAAGATGATAAAAAGCAAACATCAAAAAATGAGATACACTCTCTTACTTTTTTTATTTTTCACTTTGGAGGTTTTGCATGCGCAAACCTATCCTTCCCTTTCTGAGCTGAAGCAACAAAAACAGCTTCTTCAACAACAGCAGTTGGAAGACAGTTTGTTGCAGATGGGAAAGATGCCACAATTGGTCCCTTTTGTAGGAGGAAGAGTGGGTGTATCAAAAGCCTACGATTTCAATTGTGGAGAAACAATAGCTCCAAATGTTGCCCCTTATCTCATCGCAGGTGCGTTTCTTTGATGAAAATGATCAGCTAATCAGTAAAGAACGATCATTTATTTCTAAAGCAGATCAAAGGCAACAACTTCAATTGCCACTCACTGCACCTGAACATACGGCTTATATGAAAATAGGGATCTTCAATCAATCTGAAGAAGTCAATGCCTACTTCGATAATCTAAAAGTCACTTTCAACGATTATATCGTACAAGAAAACCACTACTATCCGTTTGGTATGAATATGGCGGGTATTGAGAAGAAGGGTACACCTGATTTTAAGTTCCAATTTAATGTGAAGGAGAAGGAAGAGGAGATTGGTTTTATTGATTATGGTGCTAGACATTATGATGCAAGTTTGGGGAGATGGTTTGTAGTGGATCCGATGAGTGAAAAGTATTATTCTATATCTAATTATACTTACTGTGTTAATAATCCTATCTTCTATAACGATATAAATGGAGAAGAAATAGTATTAATAGGAAGTGGTGAATTCAAGTGGAAAATTTTAAATACTCTTGTAAACTTGTTAAAGGAAGATAAAGGGTCTAAACTAATAAACTTTCTTGCTTCTAATGAAAGGACTGTTATTTCTGAAACTGAGGGTAAAAATTATACTTCTTATGGTAAAGGTATGGATGGTGAAAAATCTGCATTTATTTTATTTAATCTATCAAGTAATAAATCTAAAGTCGACGGAGTACCTAGAACTTATGAAACTTCATTGATGCACGAATTAACTCATGCTCAGCAATATATAAATGGAGAAAGGTCTGGTGAACTTGTTATTAATCCATATGAATTAGGAAGTATTGAGGAGGGACTGAATACTAGAGACTTTCTTGAATCAGAGGCTGTTGATAATGAAAACTATATTAGAGATTATTTTGGGCTAAATATCAGAAGGAATTATAATGGAATACCTAGTAAGAATTCAAAATTTAAATCAAGTTTTACACTAAATGATGGAAGTATTAATTCTATATATTTTGCAGTGAAAAATACCTCAATCTATAATTCTAAATCAACTATAAATTTAAAAGAAAAGGAAGCAAAATTCTTAAATAGCCTTAAAAAAGGAATTGGGGCTAAGAAATATTCAAAATATGGAGCGTTTACACATGATAATATATTTAAAGGTTATGACTTCTCTAGAGAAAAAGTTAATCAAAATGTTGTTATTATTGATTATAGTGAGTAGTTGTAATGAAAGTAGTAAAACTTTATCATATGACTTAGAAAAATGGGAAAATGATACATTACAATGTGTTGATTCTACTGAATGTAAATTTGTAGTTAATAATCTTTTTAAAAGATCAAAATTCTTTGAAAAAAGAAAAAATTTTATTGATTTTCTTATTGAAAAGAAAATCAATAAAATAGAGTGGATTCAAGAAAAGTTGTTTCTAAAAAGTGAAACTTTTGAATATTATTATAATGTAAATTTTAAAACTGTAAATGGAGACTATTTTTTTTATAATTCAAGTGAAAAATCTTTAGAAAAAATAGAGAGTTATGATTTTAAGTCATTAATGTTTTACACCAATGAAATTGATATACGTTATATTTATCAATGTGACCTAACGGCTCATATGGCATTTTTATATTTTAATTATAAATTTGAATAATATCCACTTTGTTCTGAATACTAAGTATAAACGTCACTCGGAACTTGGCTATTGAATAAGTTTCCAACTTAGAACTTCAAATAAAGAAGAAGATAGGTAGAACATAAAGGTCAATTTTTGATAACTATATATTCAAAATTAACCTTTATCTACTCTTATGTAGAAAGTGGTTTTTGGGAGTCCAAGTTCACAGGGAATTTCACGAATCTCTATCCGGTTGAGATTATCACCTCCTAAGGTTGAGGTGTTCCACCTTATAAGGTGAGCACCTGCACCCATTTTTTTCTTACTATTTGTAATTTGAAAACTTCAACTTCTCAACAAAAATTGTAGTATATTTACGCCATAAATCGAATAACTGTTATGTGTACTTCCCACTGTTCAGAGTGTTAATTAGCGTCACTCGGGACTTACCTATGGATTAAGTCTTAGACTTATAACACAAGATGATAAAAAGCAAACATCAAAAAATGAGATACGCTCTCTTACTTTTTTTATTTTTAACATTAGAGGTTTTGCATGCGCAAACCTATCCCTCCCTTTCTGAACTGAAGCAACAAAAACAGCTTCTTCAACAACAGCAGTTGGAAGACAGTTTATTGCAGATGGGAAAGATGCCACAGTTGGTGCCTTTTGTAGGAGGAAGAATAGGTGCAGCATCAAAAGCCTACGATTTCAATCGTGGGGAAACATTGTCTTCAAATATTGCCCCTTATCTCACTGCAGGTTCGTTTCTTTGATGAAAATGATCAGATAATCAGTAAAGAACGATCATTTATTTCTAAAGCAAATCAAAGGCAACAACTTCAATTGCCACTCACTGCACCTGAAAATACGGCCTATATGAAAATAGGGATCTGAAGAAGTCAATGCCTATTTCGATAACTTAAAAATCACTTTCAACGATTATATCGTCCAAGAAAACCACTACTATCCATTTGGTATGAATATGGCGGGTATTGAGAAGGAAGGTACTCCGGATCATAAGTTCCAATACAATGGAAAAGAGAAGCAAGAGGAGATTGGATTTGTTGATTATGGTGCTAGGCATTATGATGCGAGTTTGGGGAGGTGGTTTGTGGTTGATCCTCTAGCAGAAAAGATGAGAAGGCACTCTGTTTATAATTATGCTTTCGATAATCCTATTAGATTTATTGACTCTGATGGTAGAAAGCCGGATGATTTTATTTACATTAATTATAAAACAAGAGATGTGACTATTGTAAAAGATCCAGGTCTTGACAGGATTTATTTGGTGAGTGATAGAAAATTTTTAGAAGTAGGTAAACAAAAGTTTGTTGGGACAGCATTTAATGAATCATGGTGGTCATATGTTGATAAAATTAAACAGGAACCATTTAATCCCGGATATGGTAAAAATTATGAGTTAAAAGGTAAATATACAGGAGGATTAGATTTTTTTAAAGCCAATGGTTTTCAAAGTGGTGGAAATGATTTAGGTGTAATAGCAGATGTTTTTATTGAAAATATGAAGGGAACATTTGCTGAATTTACAAAGGATATTGATTATGATAGGATTCGTACTTGGACAGAAGGACCTTCTAGTGAACCACTTATTAAATATCCAAAATCAAAACCTGGAGAAAAAGTTATAGATATGTTTGATCCTCAAGGGATTGCACATGGTAGTACAAATGGGAGTATTTTCAATGGGTTTTTAGTATTTGATGCACTTGGGCAGCCTACAACTGATGTGTATGTTAATTATGTAAATAAAGAAAAGTCAAAAATTCAAATCATAGATACTCTTAAAATTAATGGTGTTGTAGGACCAAGGGGTATCTTTAATGGTAAAGTTCGATTTATAGATCTAGAAAATAATAGCGATACTTCATTCTTTTTGAAACAAATTCGCCCTAAAAGGTAATAATTATGAGAAAGGCATTAGTTTACTTTATACTATTAATAGTAGTACTTAGTTGTAGAGATAAAGTGAAACAATATTATTGGGTTGAGCCAACATTAAATGGAACAATTGATAGTATTGTCCTAATAAGAAAAGATGTACTAGTAGATAGTTCGAAGTATATTTTTATAGGTAAAGATTTGGAGAGAATTGTACATTATAAAGATAGAGAAATATACTCAATAGATTCACAGTATATAATTAATAATAATAGGAATGTTATTTATTTTGGAAATTTTGATTTAGGTGATACTTTATTCAATGGTTATTCTAATGTGAAATTGAACAAAAATAATATTCTATTAGAAAAAAATATTTTTTTCATGGGAAAAAAGACTGATAATATAAAGTATTTTTACGATAATCAGTTTCTTAAATCTTGTATTGATAATTACAACTCAAATTCAGATACATTATATTTTGAATATGATAATAGAGGTCAATTAATTGAAAAATATTTTAGAAATGGCTCATCTACAATATATCAGAACTATATATTAGATGATAGCAGTAATTGGATTTATCGTAAAGTAATAAATGTTGATAAAAATAATAAAGAATATTCAAGCTATGTTGAAGAGCGAATTTATTATTATAATTAAATTCTTCTCCACTGTTCGCAGTACCATTCTCAACTTGTATATAGAAGAAGTTTCATACTTATTACTTCACATAAACTAAAATATCAAAGAAACTAATGAAAAAATATATCATCTTCATTCTATTACTATTTACAACCTTTATATCCACTATACAAGGTCAAACTATTAATGGAATTACACCACAAGACCCACAAGTAAGGGCATTACAAAGGTATGATGAAGTACCTACAGGAACATATAAAGGAATCCCTGCTATTTCTTATCCTTTTTTAGGCTTAAAGAGTGGAGATTTAAACTATCCATTATCTCTTTCTTTTTCATGCAGGGGGAGTAAGAGTATCAGACCAACCTCTCTGTTCCGAAAATTAAGTGCTAGCGTCATTCGGCTATCGAATAAATTTCCAACTTATAACTTCAAATAAAAAAGAAGGATAGGTAAAACATAAAGGTCAATTTTTGAAACTACACATTCAAAATTGACCTTTACCAACTCTTATGTAGAAAGTGGTTTTTGGGAGTCCAAGTCATCAGGAAATTTCACGAATCTCTATCCGATTGAGATTATCACCCTCCTAAAGTTGAAGAGTATCACCTTATAAGGGAAGCACCCGCACCCATTTTTTCTTACTATTTGTGATTTGAAAACCTCAACTTCTAAACAAAAATTGTAGTATACCTACGCCATAAATCGAACAACTATTATGTGTACTTCCCATTGTTCAGAGTGTTGACTAGCATCACTCACTACTTACCTATAGATTAAGTCTTTGACTTATAACACAAGTTGATAAAAAGCAAACATCAGAAAATGAGATACGCTCTCTTCCTGTTTTTATTTTTTACACTAGAGGTTTTACATGCCCAAACCTATCCCTCTCTTTCTGAGCTGAAGCAACAAAAACAGCTTCTTCAAGAACAGCAGTTGGAAGATAGTTTGTTGCAGATGGGAAAGATGCCACAGTTGGTGCCTTTTGTAGGAGGAAGAGTGGGTGTATCAAAAGTCCCCGATTTCAATCATGGGGAAACAATAACTCTAAACATTGCCCCTTATCTCACTGCAGGTTCGTTTCTATGATGAAAATGATCAGATAATCACTAAAGAACGATCATTTATTTCAAAAGCGGATCAAAGACAACAACTTCAATTGCCACTCACTGCACCTGAAAATACAGCCTATATGAAAATAGGGATCTTCAATCAATCTGAAGAAGTCAATGCCTACTTCGATAATCTAAAAGTCACCTTCAATGATTACATCGTCCAAGAAAACCACTACTATCCGTTTGGTATGAATATGGTGGGTATTGAGAAGGAAGGGACACCGGATCATAAATTCCAATACAATGGAAAAGAGAAGCAGGAGGAAATTGGTTTCTATGATTATGGTGCTAGGCATTATGATGCTAGTTTGGGGAGATGGTTTGTGGTGGATCCGTTGGCTGATGTCCAAAAACAAATACATTTATCTCCTTACGCCTACTCTAATAACAATCCTATTAGATATAATGATCCTACAGGAATGATTTGGGAAGATCCTAAAAAGGCGAGGAGATTACAAAAGAGGATTAATAAAGTAATTGTAAGAAATGTCAATAAGTTAGCAAGAATTAATAAAAAAATAAACACTGGTAAAGTTTCAAGTAGAAAACAGTCAAAGTTTAAAATGAAGATTACAGAAATAAATGATGAAAATGAACTACTCAAAACTGCAATTTCTGATATTGACCAAATAGCAAAAGCTCCAGAGACCTTCAGGTTGACAGGGCCTGATTCAGATAATGGTAAACATGGAGTAGTAAAAGGTAGTAATGGAGTAATTAACATCGAAGGTTCCAACGATGGTCTACATATTCATGAAATTAGGCATGTCGTACAGTCACTAAAAAGTGGTGGGCTGAGATTTAAAGGGAATAAATTATTAAATGCGGCTAACATAAAAAGTCCATATTATAAAGCAGAAACAAGGAATAATGAAGTAAATGCTTATAGGACTCAATATGCTTTTGATGGTTCATTTCCCGTGAGTGGAACAGGTTCATTAAAAGATATAAATGAAACAACATTATTAAGAATTGAAGGTGTAAATAAAAATGGTGAAAAAGTAAAAATTTATAAAAATCTTGAAGATTAAAATGCTAAAAACAAAATTATTGATGATATTATTACTTTGTTTAAGTTGTCAAAAATTGAGTAAAAACAACAATTTTTATGGCATCTACTCCAATAATTATCAAAAAATATTTATACATGAAAATGGGGTTTTCACTATTGTATCTGATGATTCTTATGTTCCGCATCCAATTGAAATTTGTGATACGATTTCAATTGGAACTTGGGAGCAAAAAGATTCTAAACAACTTTTAATTAACAGTAAAAAACGAACTACACCTACATTTTTTTTAAATAAGGAATTCGAACAATCTAGTGATAGTCTATATTTTGTAATTAAATATCCTCTTCAATCATTTAGGTTTAAAGTTGAGATACTGATTAATAAAGAAAGAATAGTAACAGTATCAAAAGATTATGCAGCTATACCAAAGAAAAGATATTTAAATTCTAATATAAAAAACTTGATTGAGATCTACACAATCCCCTATTCAGGTACTGAATCTCATATAATTTTATCAGATAGTATTAACACAGAACTTAATAATTATTTTTTAATAACAATGCCTATAATTGATGCTTGTCATTTTGATTATATGGATTACATAAATGATACTTTAAGTATAATCAATAATCGAAGAATAATGTTAAAAGAAAAAATATATACAAAATTACCAATAAAGTTCTGAGTTTTAAGACTAGCACTGCCCTCCACTATTTAAGAATAAAGTGCTAGCATCACTCGGAACTTGGCAATTGAATAAGTTTTCAACATATAACTTCAACCATAGTGAAATATAGGTAAAACATAAAGGTCAATTTTTGATAACTACACATTCAAAATTGACCTTTATCTACTTTTATGTAGAAAGTGGTTTTGGGGAGTCCAAGTTCTCAGGGAATTTCACGAATCTCTATTCGGTTGAGATTGTCACATTATAAGGTGAGCACTAGCACCCATTTTTTTCTTACTATTTGTGATTTAAAAACTTCAACTTCTCAACAAAAATTGTAGTATTTTTGCATCATAAATCGAACAACTATTATGTGTACTTCCCACTG
>NZ_JABANE010000176.1 GCF_012844305.1 Flammeovirga aprica JL-4 | reverse complement strand
TCTTCCCTCCGAGGGGCGAAACAGCTTTCTTTCAAGCTGTCGGGATAGTTTGCATGCAGGGCAAACAAAAAAAGCATAGACTCATGTGAATCTATGCTTTATATTTTACTGAAATGATAATTACATTACTACTAATTTCAGCGAGAATGATTGTTTTGTATCCCACTTTCTTTCTGAAAGGGTTACTCTCCATAAATTGTCACCAAGACTTTCTACGTTCTTAATCTTACAATTTTTGGCATTCCCTGCCTGAATTCCTTTCTTAGAGAAGAAGATAATATCACCTTCTTGAGCACCAGCATCACTCATTTCTACTTTGATGTTGCTGCCTTTTACTACTAAGTTTTTGATTTCGTTTGCACCCATTGACAAGTGAAGATTTGAACCTAATACTTTTGGCTTGTCATCTGTGATTGGCGTAAATCTTACAAACTGTGATGAGTTTGAATATAAATCCTTTGCTGTATATGTGTTGGTTGTATAGCCCACTACTTCGTTTTTCCAGAAGTCATATACTGCACATTTTGTATCTGTTGGAAGACCTGCTTTCGCAAAGTCGATCGTTACATCATTTGATTTCTCTTTGTCAACATTGTAAAGGTTGTAAACACCGAAGTTGCCAAATTCTCTTTCTGCATTGAAACCGAAAACCGTATTGTCAGGTGACTCACCTAATGTCACTAATTTTGTTTCTTCGATCACACCTGGACGCATGATTTCGTAGTTTCTCCAAACAGCTTTTACATCATCTTTATCGATTGGCTCAGAAATCATGGCAGTACCACCTGTCAATGCAACTGAGTTGTGCCATGTGTGCCACATACCTTGCTGAGGTGTATGACCTACTTTACGTGAAGGTAATTTGTAATCTAAGTAAGATACGTCAGCGTCATTGTTCCACCATACTTTATGGAAGATCTGGAATCTCAACACGGACTCTAAACAGTGACTGAAGTGTGCAGGGTGAGAATCAGGACCTACTCTTGCCGCATCGATAAAACCAATTACACCTCTTGTTGGTTGTCCTAAACAAGATAAGATATACATGTCATCACCCGCTGCTTCTCTATAAAGCGTGTATAACTGTCTGAATGTTTGTAATCTTGTTAACTTCGGATCATCATAAACAGCACCGATACCATTGAAGTCAATTTTGATATAACCGTATCCTCTATCTTTCGCATCTTTGATGATGTTGAATAAGAATTTCTTCGCTTTTTCATTTGTTGGGTTCAACCACTTCGCACCTGATGGGTGGAATGGGTTCGGGTTCATGAATGACTCAATACCTTTTGCGTTCTTCTGTAAAGCTTCTGGATTTGCTTTTGCCCAAGGGTGCTCTGGATTGATCATCAATGGAGCGAACCAAACACCTGGAGTACCACCTGCCGCTCTTACTTTCTTAGCAACGGCCGCCATACCCGATGGGAATTTCTCATTCGCAGACCAATCACCATCCATTTTTTGGTAACCATCGTCGATTTGAACAATACCTTTACCGAAAGTGTTAGGATTTTCTTCGATGGTCTTCAACACGTTCATTACATGTTCCTCATCAATCTTCGTTGTTCTATCATACCAGCTACACCATCCGTATACTGGATCTCTGTCAAGTTTCGCTTTGTGCGTAATTGCAACCCACTTTGTCCAAACATCAATGTTTTTATCTTTATCTTCTTTAATGAAGATCATTTCCTCACTTCTTCTCACCTCACCTGGCTCTACTAATACGTCATCCATACGTACAATAGCACGGATTTTTTTCTTCGTCACATGAATATTACAGTGCGCATCAGCCGGACCAACCGGACCTAATAAGAAAGACTTATCATTTGTAGTATTATAAAATAAACCTACTTCTTTAAAACGCTTATCCATTACAGCTACCGTCTCCGCATGATCATGAGCCATTAAAGGAGTCACTAACCATTCTTCAGGTTTTGATAAATCTACTTGTCCACCAAAACTTTGATCCATACTGAATAAATCAAAAGCTCTTAGTTTTGTATTTTTATCACTTTTATTGTGGAAAAAAGCTTGAATTGTATAAGCATCAATATCTTGTAGTTTCTTGACATGAAGCTCATAACCAAAGTTATCTTTCTCATAATATGACTTTGTTTGTTCTGCCTTGCCATAAGGAGTATCTACTGTAGTCACCTCTATACTTCCCGTTTGAGGCGTATGTGCCATACCAATTCTGATAGTTCCAGCACCTTCTACATCAAACACACACGTTGATGATCTAAATAACTTTTGAATTTCCTGCTGTGCGAATGTTGAAAACACAGGAGTCAAACTTAAAAGTAAGATCAGTCCTAATTTTATTTTTTTCATTTCATCCAAAATTTAAAAAATTGATTCTTTAGAGCATATTTCAAACATGCCCTTATACAGTTGTCACACTGCAATTTTAATTGTTCTATATTTTCATTCTTTGCTCTTAGCTTACATTTCTTGATAAGGATCTTTTTGTCGGCCTTTTGTGATTTAAAAACATCTTTTGAATATAGAATTAAGGATGAAAAATGAAATGGTTCGTGTTGTAGTTTATATCATGATAGCATCATTTTTTTTAATAAGAGATAACACTACAAACCACCTTAATTCTTCATTCTACATCCTTCATTCTAAGGTTCTATTTTTACATCCATTGGAATAGAATACGTCACTTGCCATGTTCTTGATTCCGTATCAAAATCTGTTTGCCAATAATCATTACCAAACTTTTCTTGTTCTCTTAAATTTATAAAATCTCCGTTTCTGGTAATAATTGCTTTAAAGTCTTTATAATTTGAAATACCTGAAATTGTGATGGGTACATAACCCAATCCATTGGACAGGTCCACCACCACTTCATCATTTTCAGCTTCAATCATCAATGGCGTTCTTCTTACCAACTTTCCTTTTTTAAGATTGACCTGTAATGTATTCTGATAAGCTTCTCTGTACATTGGTTTCCAAGTATTGGCTTCTTTTTTTATAAATTCTTTGAAGACCTGATTATCTCCATAATAACTATCCGCTTCATTAGGCAACACACACAATTCTATCACCGCATCAATCTTATCTCCTTTGTGCAATGACCTAATATGTGCTGGAAGATTCAGTTCAACCAATGTTACATTCTTATTGATTTTTTTACTGAAGTGAACATAAGTTGAAAACTGAGGATCTATTAGTTTACCATCAATAATCGATTTCCATTCTCTCAACACCAAACCCCTGTTGGCCCAAGTTCCATATTTTCCAGGTAATTGGTTTTCTGCATTATGCATACTCACCCAAGGTGCCGCACCAGGAGCATCAATATTTTGGAGAGAATAACCCTCTTTTTCTCTTTCGTTTTCTATATCCAGAAATACCCCATTTTCATTGCCGTAGGCGAAATTATTTTCATGACTGAAAGCATATGTTTCTGATCCAAATTGTGCAATGGCCAAACGGTTGAAATCGATCGTCTCATTAACTTCTAACTCTACATGATAATAAGCCCTTAAATAATCATTAGAGCGGATCAGAAAAGTAGTCAATTTGTAATCTGCCTCTCCATCTTCTGTTTTCCCTTTATAAATCACTTCCGACAAATTAGGGCAGTTTCTTTTATACTCTACCTTTATTTCTTTGATCTTTCTTAAATGTCCTTTAAGACCATAAAATCGTAAGAAATCTCCCCCTCCAACATTAGGAGTCCAATTGTATTTATAAGGTTCAGGAATATTTTCTTTCGTACTCTGTACAAAAAGCGGACGTACATCTGTAATCATTGATTGGGTAGAACCCCCGTAAGGTTCATAACAAATACTTTCTCCAAAGGCACCCACTGCTGTTTCTTCCCAAAGTTGATGGCTTGTTGGGTGTTTCTTCCCCCAAGAAGACAAAGACAATTGACTATGTGATACCGCAGGAAGATTACCCCAAAAACCTGTGACTCTTGTCAATTCCAACTCTACTGTTTGGCGAGGCGGAATAGCTAAAATGGTATATCCTCTAATCCAAGGTCCTTCATATCGAGTATAATAGTCATTATGCCAATTCTTTGAAATCTGAATTGGAATACCCGTTGGATAGCCATCTTTATCTCTTAAAATCAGTGCTCCTCCTGTGATATCTTTTACATGATCTGTTTTTTCAAAAATAAAACGCTCCATCTGCTCTGTGTCCGATGGATTATGAAGGATCAACTTCGTCCTTTCCATCCCAAACTTTGGCTCCATATTGCCACTGAGTTTGACAACGGTAGCCTGTTTTTGAATATCTCTATAAGCTTGCAACCTGTCAAAAGGTGTATTTTTATCTGTGGCTACAACCACAATCACTTCATCATTTCTCTGAAAGGCATGACGAACTTTGAACAAGGCTGAAAGTGATTTATGTGACAAGTTTCCTTCTATAACCACCTGTGTGCCATTACTTCTCACCAAGTTCTCACTATTATCAGAATAGAGTTCCCATATCATTTCGTGCCTTCCTTCTACAGTGACTACATTACTGCTGGATTTGGAAACTTTGTACATTTCCTCCGGAAAATCAAATTCAATGTATAGTTTCATTTCATCTTCAGGAAGAAAACTTTCCTCATAGGTTAAAGTAAATGAAAAAGCATCTGCCCATGAAGCAATCTCCAACCCAAATTCGAAAAGCGGGCCATCTTCTAAACGTAATCCATCAATAAACCTTCTCTGATAAAACTTTCCTCCTTCTACCCATTCACCCATATAATCTGCCGTACCTTCGCCTCTGATTACCTTAAATTTCTCCCCGTTGTACTCCAAATACATGGTCATTAAATTCAAGTCAACCTTATCTACTAACTGCTCCATTTTATGCTTCTTTTCAAAAGGAGCTACACTTCTAAACTGTGTAAATTTGAGGTCATGTGAATTGAAGCGTAAAAAGTGATAATCTGTTTGGATATGAAATTCTTGTGCCTTTCCCAATTTCTCAGGAAAATACATCCTTGTATTAGTAGGTGCAAAATCCCATAACTGTAATGGTAGCTGAGCGCATAAGTTTGTAGATGAGAATAATAGAATAAAAAAAATAATGAAATTCTTCATCGTGTTATTCAATAATTTCATTTTTGGTAATATTTAATAGTAATGATATTTCCATCAAAATTGCTGTCAATACCTGGTCATTTCTCTACAAACTTATTGGTTCGGACAGAATTCTATTGTTTATTATTTATCAAAATATTGTCTTTATTTTACAGACAAAGGTTTATACACTACTCATTACTAATGAATTAAGAATGAAGAATTATGGTTCACAAAATAGTTTTTATAGTGGTTATGAAGCCACAACAAGAACCATAATTTTTCATTCTACACTCCTAAGCATTCTGCTGTTCTCTATTTTTATTCTTTTTGAATTCTGCAGGAGTCATACCATATTCCTTTTTAAACGCTTTGGTGAAATAGGATTGACTATTAAACCCAACATTATACATCACTTCACGAACGGTAATATTCTCATCATTACTCAATAAGTGGGAAGCCTTCTCTAAACGATAAACCCTCAAATATTCGTTGGCTGTAATACCCGTTACGGCTTTGAATTTTCTATAGAATTGAATGTATGACATGTTGACCTTGATCGATAATTCCTCTACTGTAAATTCATCATTGTCATAGTTATCTTCAAGGATAGACTTGATGTCCTGTAGGAATTTTTCATCTTTGGTGAGCACATGTTCTTTATCAGCACTCATGATGATATTTTTCTTCAGAATCTCTTTTTCCTTATTTTTCTGATTAATGATATTGTTGACTTGAAGCTCTAACAAGTAAGGAGAGAATGGCTTACCGATATGCAACTGACCACCTTTTTCAAGGGCATTTTTTCTACTTTCCAAATCACTCATTGCCGTTAGGAAAATAATAGGTACATGACTGGTTTGTACATTTTCTTTTAATCGTTCCGCCAATTCATAACCATTCATTTTAGGCATATTCACATCCAATAAAATTACATCTGGAGTAGTTTTTAATGCCGTCTCCAAACCTTCAATTCCATTTTCAGCGGTCATTACATTGTATTCCTCATGGAACAAGTCTTTGATCAACTTCAAAATTTCTGTATTGTCATCAACGATTAATAATGTATGTTTATTAGGAGCTTGGCTCTTATTTTCTTCATCAACAATAACTGTTGGTTCTTTTACGGTCTCTTTTTCAAGGTCCGACTTATCAAACTCTGGGTGCAAGAGTGGTATTTTAACCGTAAAAGTACTTCCTCTTCCTTTGGCAGTGTCTACATGAATATCTCCATGATGCAGTTTCAGTAATTGCTGTACTAAATTCAAACCAATACCACTGCTTCCGAAAATTGTTTCTTCGTTTTCCCCTCTGTAGAACCTGTCAAAAATTCTTTCGGTCTCCTCTTTATCCATACCCACACCATTATCAGCCACTTGAATTTGTAATTCATCACCAATCTTTTCTACCGAGAAAACCACTTTTCCTCCTTTTGGAGTATACTTAAAGGCATTAGAAAGTAAATTAAATAAAATTCTTTCCATAGTTCCTTTGTCGATCCAACCATTGATAGGTACGTGACGGATATCTATCTGATAGGTGATATTTTTGTCTTTCGCATAATCATTAAAAGCTTCCGCAGTTTTAGTAACGAATGGTACCACATCGTGGAAAACTGGGAAAATTTTCATTTCTCCCTCACCAATCTTTCTGAAATCAATCAGTGAGTTGGTAAGATTCAACAAACGCTGACCATTTGTATTAATATTTTCTACAAACTCTTTCAGTTCCGGTGGAAGTTTCTTGTCGTAAGTCAATTTCTCCAAAGGACTTAAAATCAATGTCAAAGGTGTTCTTAATTCATGACTGATATTCGTAAAGAATTTCAATTTTGCTTCATTGATTTCTCTAATATGCTCCTTGTCTTTTTGCTCTGATAAAATCGACTGCTTCAATCTGAATAAATACTTCAAATACACAGCGACACCAAAAATGATGGAACCAATAATCAGTAGATAGATGAAGTAAGCAAAGTTTGTTTTGTACCAAGGTTTTAACACCACAATATTCAATCTTTTAACTTCAGTACTTTCAATTCCATCATTATTAAACGCTTTCAATTCAAAAGTATACTCACCACTTGGCAGTCTCACATAGTTGGCACTACTCTGATTCTTACCTGCATCCATCCAATTTTCATCTACACCCAACATTCTGTAAGCGAAACGTATACCTTCTTTTGCATTGTAATGCATGGCACCAAACTCCAAGGCAATCTGATTCAAATCATAAGGAATAGTAATTGATTCAGTCTTATAGATCGGCTTTTTTAACAGGGTATAACCTTCATACTCCTGCAATGGATTGATCTCTTCATTACGGATTTTCAACTTCAGAATCTGTGGTCGAGGAACTGTTTTATCATCTTTGATATCCAATGGATTAAAAGCTGTAATACCTCTTAAATTTCCCATTAGAATAGTACCGTCATCCATTTTATAGAAGGCTGATCTTCTGAAATTATCCGCCAGTAAACCATCACTCGTATTATATATTTTTACCTCTCTAGTTTGAGGATTCAATTTGGCTATTCCTCCATCCGTTGAAACCCAAAGTGACTGATCTGTACCATCGACAATACTGTAAACCACATTGTCAGGCATACCATCTTTCTGAGAAAATAATTCATAATCCAGAATTTTTCCATTCTTCACATGACATTTATACAAACCATCACCAAATGTCCCCAACCAAAGTGTATTTTTATCCTCTTTGGATTGATGCATTACAAAAATTCTGCTTTTGCTCAAGTCTTCACCTTCCTTCTCATATGCTTTTGTCAAAACATAATTATTGGGTGTTAGATCCAAATAAAATACACCTTGGCTTGTTCCAATGTACACACCATTTTCTCCATCGTAATGCAATTGAATAACCATATTTTGATGCAAATAGTGCTTGTTCTTTATTTCTTTATCAAACTCAAATGCTTCATGTGTTTTGATATCAATCAAAGTCAATTTACCATAAGCATAAATTAAAATCTTATCTCCCACCTGTTCCATAAGTTCTACTTGATAAAGGCCCTTAAATCGATCTTTCTCCTTAGGATATACTAATTCAAAGTCCTCACCATCCTCTTTTGCTTTGTATAAACCTGTAGAGGTAGAGACATAAACATCACCTTCAATTTCTCTAATAATACTTACAGTAGCATTGTAGAAATAGTTAAAGAAACTTACCTTTTCAGAATCTTCTAATTTGTACTCCGACTGACTGATATCTAACCCTTTATCAAAAAAGCCTACCCATAACCTCTCATTTTTATCTATATAAATGGAGTTGACCAAATTTGAAGATAAACTCTGCTTTCTATAATAATTATTTGAGATGTTATGGAAAGGTTTCTTATTGGGGTTCAGAATGCTTATTGCTCCATGTCCAGTTCCAAACCAATAAAGTCCAGATGCATCCAAAAGTACATCATTAACATAATTACTAGAAATTGTCGTCTTTTCATCAGAACTGCGATAATGATAAGATTGCTTTGACTTAATATCATAAGACAATACACCATTGGCTGATAAACTCACCCAAAGAATACCATTTCGGTCCTGATCAATATCGGAGACATGAGTTTGCACTTCCAAGGGGTTATTCACTAACTTTTTAACATCAATCGTATCTACCAGTTTGATTTTTTCCCAATTCAGTTCAAATTCAAAAATAGTATGATATCTATTTGCCAAATACAGCTTATCTTCTTCCTTACTGATATCCATCGATGAAAAAGTATGATCATTGATCGTATGATAAACGATATCATATAAAGGGTTCATCTTATTACCCTCTGAAATATCAAACACCGACAACTTAGAATAATCTAATAGATATAATTTTCCTTTGTGAAATGAAAAAGCTCTATAAAGTAAATGAGACTGTGTTACTGTCTGTAAAACAGATACTGTTAAATGATACTCTTCGTCTACTGTTATCTTGTATAGTTTTTTTGAGGTAAGCAGAAATAATTCTTCTTTATTAATGGCCTCAATTTTTACAATCTTCTCATCAGATGACAACTGATTATTAAACTCTTTAGGTATAAAAAATGTCTCTTTGTTTAAATCATAAAGCGATAAACCAATACTTGAAACCAGCCACAGATGTTCATTTTTATCCTCAAAAATATCATTCACACTACTATTCAACAAAGTATGATCGTCACCCGGTTGATGTATAAAGGACTTGAATTCATTTCCATTATAACGGAATAATCCATTGGGCGTGCCCAACCATATAAAACCTGATTTATCTTGGTGTAAAGACGAAACTGTATTTTGGTTTAGTCCATGTATATCATTAATTCTATCAAATCGTGTGTTCTTGATCTGTGCAGATGATGATATATGAAAGCAAAGAAGTATAAAAAGTAATATATATCTGTTCATTTCTTTCTGTTCATTTATTACAAAAAAATAGGCTTCTCAATTCAAACCTTCATTCAACGAAAGCAAATTGCATTTTTTAAGCCTTTGAAGCTACTTTGCTTATATCTTTCTTTTGCTCATATCTTACATCACCCCTCAAATCAGCGTTTAATGTAGGTTTTTGAGCCTTTTTGCATAGAAATATTTCCACAAAAAGAAGAGAGTGCATGGTGTTATCAGTCTGTTTCACCATTAACAGTTTAGATCCTTAGCTCATTTTTAATAAAGTTTTCCATTTTTAGGATCAAGATATATCACAATATTGGCTTGTTTCTTAAGTCAATTTTTGATTTATTATTTTATCATAGGTCTTAAAGTTGCAGACTATCAAAAGCAAAACAATATGAAGAGAAGGAAAAGAGCAAATCGAATGATGAATTTTCAGACGAATAGGATTAGTGTTTTGACTATTGTTGTCCTTCTTATTGGAATTCTTTTATATCTCACGAATACTATTCAGAATAAAAAAGTGGTTAGTTCCTATTGTGGTGACTTCGGTTTTGGTGGAAAGAGTTTAACCTTATTGAATGATGGTAGTTTTCGATTTTGGTATTCTGGGTGCAGTCAGAATATAGGAGCTGTAAAAGGTGAATGGAAAAAAGAAGGTGATACTTTTGTTTTTCATCCTTATCAAGAGAATGAAATTTTGCACAAGCAATATCATGAGGTGGAAAACCGACTTATTGCTATTGATGGAGATACGCTTGTTCTTTGTGATGATTATATACCAGGATATTTTTTTTATGATGAATGAAGAAAAGCTACTGCGAAATGGTCTCACTTGTTATGCTTAATAACTACACTGATTACTACTCTTTCGGTATAAAAATTGGGCATCAAGCAGATGGAAAATACCACTATGGCGACCAAGGTGAATTTGCTGAAGATGAAACAGAGTTTTATGTTCATTCTACAAAAGAGATGAGAGTTATAGTTACCCCACTAGTTCGGACTGTCTAAGTGGAAAAGATAATTATCTTTTTTTGAGAGATTCAGCTTC
>NZ_JABANE010000175.1 GCF_012844305.1 Flammeovirga aprica JL-4 | reverse complement strand
CTATAACTTTTGTTTTACGACCCATAATTAGGGTATAAATATAGCTTATATTTTAATTTGTCTCAGTACTTAATAGTAATATTAATAACTCGATGGTTATATTTTACTTTGTAAGTTATTGAAAATGATGAGTTTTTTACTATTAACTTTTTTCACTCTTGAATTAATCGTTAGATATCTCTAATATTTCAGAACTTCTAATTTTAGTTAGGAAAATAAATTAGAACTCGAGTATGTATTAATAATTACGCACAGTATTTTCAAAGTGGATAAGGAAGGGTTTTCTGACAAAAATGCTTTTATAAAGAGGGGGTAAATTAAATAAAAAGACTCTAAATTTAATATCCCCCCTTTTCACGTAATAGTTACACTTACCTTTATTCGAGAAATGAACAATTGATTAATGGATTAAAACTTAGCTAAGTAACCCATACAATAGGTTTCACAAATCAGTAATCCAAGTTTTTAACTCTAACAATAACACAACTATGAAAGTAGGCTCTAATAAAAGTTGGAGCAAAGCACAATTATTTTTTAGCAAAACTATATTATTTCATGACAGAGGTATTAAAGCATTTATGCTTTTAATTTGCTATGCCATTTTTTGTTGAGCAAGCCTATGTCTTAGGGTCTCCCCCTAGTTATTCCAATTACTCCTTATTTTAAAGTACAACACTAAAAATTAAAAATGATTAACCTTACAAAATATGTGAGAAGTATAAACTTACTTCTTGTACTCTTCTTTTTATCTTCTTTTGGTAGTGCACAGACCTTAAATGTACAGGGAATTGTTACTGATAAATCAAAAACTCCGATTCCAGGGATTTCTATACAGCTAAAAGGGACTACAGTTGGAACGGTTACCGATGCAGGAGGAAAATATAATTTAGTAGTAGATGGAGATTCACCTATTCTAATATTCTCGTTCATTGGTATGAAAACCCAAGAAATAAAAGTAGATGGCCGTACAAATATTAATATAGCGATGGCTGATGACATTGTCAACTTAGAAGAATTAGTTGTAGTAGGATATGGTGTTCAAAGGAAATCAGATATTACAGGATCTGTTGCTTCTATCAAATCTGAAGAACTTCAAATGTCTCTAAGCCCCAATATAGATCAGGCCTTGCAAGGAAGAGCGGCAGGGGTGACTGTTACCTCCAATTCGGGTTCACCAGGAGCAAGTTCCACAGTACGTATTCGTGGTGTGGGTACTGTCAATAATGCTGATCCTCTTTATATAGTTGATGGAGTTCCTTTGGGAAATATCAATTCCTTGAATATGCAGGATGTAGAATCAATGGAAATTCTAAAAGATGCCTCTGCAACAGCAATTTATGGTTCTAGAGGTGCAAATGGAGTAATTCTTATTAAAACAAAGTCAGGAAGTAACAGTAAAATGACATTCAGTTATTCTGGAAGATTGGGAACTCAGTCAATGAGTAATAAAATTGATTTAGTCAATGCACAACAGTATGCTATTCTTAGAAACAAAGCTCGTGCAACAGATTATGCAAATTCCCCATCGCAAGATTGGACTCCAATACCTGATTTGGCCAACCCTGAAGCTTTAGGTGAAGGAACAGATTGGCAAGATGCAGTTTTTCGTGATGCCATTTTACAAGATCATCAACTATCAGTATCGGGAGGTTCAGACAAAAGTACTTATTATATTTCATTGAATGCTATGGAGCAAGAAGGGATTGTAAAAGGTACAGATTACAAACGTATTACTTTCCGGGTGAACAATACTTACAAGCTTAATGAACGTTTTAACCTAGGCCACAATATTAATTTTGGTTATACTGACCGTAACACAATACCTGAATCAGGTCATGGTAATGTGGCAAAACAAAAAATTCTTACAAACGCAATCGGACATGAACCTGTTACTCCAATATATGATCCAACCAACCCAGATAGTAAATATGGATATACTAAGTTAGGAGGTAATTATGGTAATCCTGTAGCTCGTATTGATCTCAATAACAACACAACAGGAACATATAATATATCTGGTAATGTATATGCTGAATACAAAGCGAAGAAGTATTTCACATTACGTACTTCTTATGGTCTTAATCTAGGTTTTAGTGAGAACTACAATTTTACACCGGCTTACAAAATATCACCTCTTCAATTTGAAAATGTATCTAGTTTACAGAAGAGTAACACAACTAATGTTAATCACACTTGGACTAATACAGCGAATTATACTCGTGATTTTGGAAACCATAAACTAACAGGTTTGCTAGGACATGAGGTACAGACTTCCGCGTATAAGTTTGTTCGAAGTGGCATAAAAGAGATCCCTGCTAATATAAAGCAGCCAAGTCTTGAAGCAGGTAATAAAGCAACAGCTACAGTAAGTGATAACATCACAGAAAGTGCATTGGTTTCATTCTTTGGACGAGTAAATTATAACTACGATGATCGTTATTTAATGACGATAAACTTTCGAGCTGATGGTTCATCGAAGTTTGGACCAGGTAATCGATGGGGTTATTTTCCTTCAATTGCTGGAGGTTGGAATGCCCACAATGAAAAATTCTTTCCTGATACTGATGTCATTTCTCGTTTGAAAATAACTGCAGGATGGGGGGAAATAGGAAATCAGAGTTTTGCTGATTATCGCTACTACAGTATGATTTCAGGTGGTCAATATTATTACTTCTCCAATAAATTAGTTGCAGGAGCAGCACCATTGATGTTAGGTAATGAAAACTTAAAATGGGAAACAACCAAAAGTAGTAATGTAGCAATCAACATTGGTTTATTTAATGATATGTTGACTTTAGGAGCTGAATATTTTGAGAAGAATACTACTGATATGCTTATGCAGTTGCCAATTCCTCAATATGCAGGTATAAGGCAATCTCCTTGGAGTAATGCTGGAAACCTTCGTAACACGGGGTGGGAATTTACATTAGATCATCGCAGAGATGTCAATGAAAACTTTTCATATGGTATTAATGGTAATATCTCTTTTATCAAAAATGAGGTCTTGAGTCTTGGTACTGAATCAGGGTTTATAGAGCAAGGACAATTTCAAGGTTTTCCATTGCTAACGCGTACAGAAGTAGGTAGAAGTATTGGTGAGTTTTATTTACTTGATATGGAAGGTATATTTCAAAATGAAGAGGAAGTAGCTAATTCTGCACAATCTAATGCACAGCCTGGAGATGTACGTTTCGCAGATGTCAATGGAGACGGAAAGATCGATGATAATGACCGTACGTTCGTAGGTTCAGCTTTACCAAATTTCACGTATGCGTTTTCACTAAATGTTGCATATAAACAGCTTAGCTTAACAGCCTTTTTCCAAGGAGTTAGTGGTAATAAAATATTTAATTCTCCTCGATATTTTAACGATCGATCAGGTCCTTACGGTATTTCAACACGAATGCTCAATGCATGGGATGGAGAAGGTTCTACAAATGAAATACCTCGTTTGACAGAAAAAGATGTGGAGTCAAATTTACGTGCTTCAGATTATTTTCTAGAAAGTGGTACCTATTTAAGACTTAAGAACTTGGAGGTAGCCTATACTTTATCTAACAAGTTATGTAAGAAAGCAGGTATACAGAGTCTTCGTATTTTCTTGAGCGGTCAAAACCTTTGGACATTAACTGATTATTCAGGTATGGATCCTGAAATCGGTATTGAAAATGGTGATGTGCTTGCGTTTGGTATTGATAGAGGTATGTATCCACAGGCAAGAGTTTACTCTATAGGTTTAAACCTTAACATTTAAAAAAGAACAACCAATGAAAAAATATATAAATCACTTACTTGTATCTTCTACTATTTTCCTAACTGCCTGTCTAGGGCAGTTAGAGAAAGCACCTTACGGTGAGGCGCTAGAAGATGACTTCTACAAAACTTCAGAAGATGCTATATCGGCAATTAATGCCGCATACACTCAAGCACAGTGGATAAACGATGGTTTTTTTAGCCCAATGGCTGCCCTTGATTGTTCATCAGATGATGTGTTTAAAGGAGGTGGACATGCAGGTGATCAGGCGGGCCTGACTGAATTGTCAAACTATACGATTACTACTTCCAATACAATAGTGGGGGATAAATGGTCAAGTGCTTATCAAGGAATATTTAAAACCAATAAGGTTTTGGAAAAAGTTCCAGAAATTGAAATGGATGAGACCTTAAAAAATCGTATTCTTGGTGAAGCATACTTTTTAAGAGGTTATTTCTACTATGATTTACTAATTCAGTTTGGAGGTGTAATCAAAGTTGATCACCCATTAAGTTCAGAGGAGTTTAATAAAAGCCGTTCATCAAGAAGTGAAATTGTAGACTTTATACAAGAGGATCTTGACCTTGCTCTAGGTTTACTACCAAAAAAATCTGAATATGATCAGAATAATGATTTAGGGCGTGCTACTAAAGGTGCCTCACTTGCTTATTTGATTAAACTAAATGTGATGGAAAAAAAATGGGCTGAAGCTGTACAATATTCAGAACAATTATTTGCACTTGGTGAATATGAGTTGGAACCTGATTTTCGTCTAATTTTTGAGCCAGAAGGAGAGCATTGTAAAGAGTCAATTTGGGAAATCAACTTTGAAGAAAATAGTATAGCAGGTTGGCTGAAGGGTAATCCAGGTACATGGAACAATATTGTATTTATGCCTCGTTCAATCAATGGTACGGGTTTTTGCCAAGTAACAGATGATTTAAGAAATGCTTTTGAAGATGATGACCCTCGAGCAGAATCAACTATTTACCAGCATGAAAGTACTGATTATGGTACTAGTTATTATAGTAGAAAGTATTGTAGTACACCTTTTTCTAGTTATCCGTGGCCTTCTAATGGGGCGAGCCACGGCGGTCACAATTATAGAGCGGTTAGGTTATCAGATATATATTTACTTTATGCAGAAGCTCAGTTTCATTTAGGAAATGAAGAGCAAGCGCGTGTATATATCAATAAAGTAAGAGCTCGTGCTAGAGGTGGTAAAGAAGGTATTCTGGCTGATGTAACTACTACTGGAACTGATTTACTTGAAAGTATTTATCACGAAAGAAGAGTGGAACTGGCTATGGAGGGGCATCGTTTCTGGGATCTACTTAGAACTGACAGAGCAGCAACAATCTTAAAAGATAAAGGTTTTATTAAAGGTATTCATGAATTACGCCCTATTCCACTTAGTGAAATTACACTTGGTAATGGTCGTATTGAACAGAATGATGGTTATCAGTAAACCTCATTTATATAATTTCAAGTCAAAGTTTATTTTTGAAAAAAAGAAATACGCTTATTCGCTTAAATAACAGTACGTACTAAAAATATTTCTGTGAATTCTAATATTTTCATAGTTCTAATTTAGTTTCTCAAACTAAATTAGAAGCACAGAGCATATTCTTAGTACGTACTGTTATTTAAGCGGATAAGCATAAATTTTAATATTCCAAAGTAACTTTTGACGTTTCTTTTTAAGTTTATTTCATTCTTTCAATTTCCCCCAAAATCGCCTTCAAAACATTAATTGCCACACTATTCCCAAACTGCTTATAAGCCTGATTATAGGCTGAAATAATAACAAAGTTATCATCAAACCCCTGGATGCGGGCACATTCTCTAGGAGAAAGTTTTCTGATTTGATTACCTACTTTATATAAACCCGTTTTGTCTCCTACACCTCCTCCATAGGCAGATAACGTTATAGCATGACCGATGGGGTCATAGATACGTTCTCCTTGACCGCCTTTGTTGACTCTTCCGATTTGTATGGGGCGGTTGGGTAAAATGATATTTCCTTCTTTGTCCTCTTTAGGTTTGTATTTTTTATAAATGTCGATGTCAGGGCGGTTGACAATCTTGGCATCAGGTTTTTGCTCGAGGAAGTCTTTAAGACTTACATGTTTTTGATGAGGTAAAGGAAATTGGAATTCATCTGCTATGATATCTTTTCGAAAACAGACAAAGTAAATTCGTTTTCTGTTCTGAGGTAAACCAAATTCTGATGCATTCAGGACCTTATATCTAACATTATAACCTAATTCATCTAAGGTATTGATGACCACTTGAATGGTATTTCCTCCGTCATGTTTTTCAAAATTCTTGACGTTTTCCAGAAAGAGTAATTTCGGTTGATGGTGCTTTACAATCCTAGCAATATCAAAAAATAAAGTACCGCGGGCATCTTCAAATCCTTTTTGTTTGCCTGATACAGAAAATGCTTGGCAGGGAAAGCCAGCACATAAAATATCATGAGAGGGAATTTCTTGTTCGTTGATCTGAGTGATATCACCGTGAGGTTGAATGCCGTAATTGCGTTGGTAGGTTTTTACGGCAAATTTATCCCATTCAGAAGCAAACACGCATTCTGCTCCAAATGATGTTAGCGCCTTATGAAAACCACCAATGCCAGCAAATAGATCTATAAATTTTAATCCCTCTATCTTCATCTTAACCCTTCAAAAAATGTCTTAGTCTTACGATATTAATAGATGAAAAGGAATGAATCAATATTGCCGACTATTTGTTTCAAAATTATTTTTCGTTGTAAGAGATATTGTCAAAGAAAGTTTGAAAATCGACGTCAGTATTATTGATTTCTAACTTTCTACGGAGTCGATATCTGGCCACTTGAATGGACTTCACACTTTGGTGTGTAATGTTGGAAATATCTTTTGTACTTAAGTTTAATTTGAGGAATGCACAAAGCTTCTTTTCATTAGGAGAAAGACTTGGGAATTTTTGATGCAATTTATCAAAGAAGTCGGAGTGCACTTGTTCAAAACGGTATTCTAATTCTTTCCAAACTTCCCCTTGATTGGCATTTTGGAGGTTATAAACAATCGATCGGATCTTCTTTTTATTATTACTGTCCAACTCAGAATCAATACTCAGCAGTTCTTCAGAGACCTTATTAATCAACTCGTTTTGTTGCATTAAGTGCATAATGTTTGTCGTCAATTCTTTGTCTTTAAACTCTACTTGAGACTGCAATACTTTATTTTGCTCTTGTGTGTATTGATGTTCAACCGTTTCTAGCTCTCTCGCAATATTGGCTTTTTCCTCGTTTTGCTTTGCGTTGATCATTTTCAAACGCTGAACTCTGAGTACCATCAAAATGATAGCAATGATACCAATAAAAAGGCACGTAAGAATGATAATAATCGTTTGCTGTTCTTCTTTTTCATGCAACAACTGAATTTTTTCTAGAGCTTTGATTTGATTTTGTTCCAAGTCTGCAATCCCTTTGCTATATCGTTGTTGAAGTAATTCATCTGAAGCTTTTTTATATTCCTTGAAGTATTGAAAGGCCTTTTGAGTATGTCCATTTGCTTCAAAAAAAGTAGATAAACCGTAGTATACATTTTTAAGATCAACCGGAGAGTTGACTTCATCCGCTTGTTCTATGGCTTTCAAATAAAACTTTTCAGCTTTTTTCAATTGTCCTTGTTGAGAAGCGATATGTGCAAATGCCACTAATGAGTTGATTTCTCCCCTTTCATCATTCAATTTTTGTTTGATCTCATAAGAAGCTTTCAAAACTTCCAAAGCATCTTCAAACCTTTTCTGATTGGCATATTGATTCGAAAGGTTGTGTAGCGCTTTACTTTTCATAATCAATTGCGATTCATTTTTACACATTCTGATGACCTGATTAAAAAGATGAATGGCTTTTTCAGGTTCATTGAGTTCATCATATAGTGTACCCTTGTTAAGGTAAAGGTGTGGTAGTAATTCATTTTGAATATCTTCAGACAGCTCTTTTACAGTAGCAATCGCTTTTTCATATTCAGCTAACGCTTTGGAGTAATTCTTTTCTTGTTGATAAATTTGACATAAGTTGGTTTGAGATCTTACTTCCAACTCTTTGTTTTTGATTTTTCTGAATTGTTGAATAGCATTGAAGTAAGCTTCTCTCGCTTTATAAGATTGCCCTTTGTAGAGGTAGATATTCCCTTTGAGATTATACAATTCACCCAAAAGCTGATCATTTTTATTTTCTTCATAAAGCATTATACCATCTGAAGTATAATCCATCGCTCGGTCCATATCGACGGCAATAAACTTTTTTCCCAGCTGTAGCATTAATTCCCCTCTTTGATGAGGCTCAAAAGTATCTGAAAGTTTTTCTTGTAAACTGTCGATTGTGCTAGCGAAAATGGAAGTGGATGTAAATACAATTAAAAAAAACGTATAGAAGTTTGTTGTAAGTGATTTCAATGGTATAGCTGATTATAATTTGAAATTGGTAGCTTAGTAATGAAACGTTAAATTTATTGATTTATCATCAATGTTTCATTTTGATTTTCTGTAATTTAACGAAAAATAGCCATTAACATAGTGCAAGTTGAGATAAAAAACAGTAGAAGTCGATTCAATGAAAGAAGAAATTAAAAAATACGATTTTAGAAAGAATGAGGATGGGTTGGAATTTGAAATTGTAGACCTTCAGAAAATATTTAAAGAGAAAAATCATTTAATAACAACTTCACATCGTGCGAGATTTTATCATATTCTTTGGATTGAAAAAGGACACGGCACACACTATGTAGATTTTAAACCCATAAAAGTTGAAGACAATACCTTAATTTTTGTAGCTCAAAACTCCGTAAACCTCTATGATGCGAATGGGTATTATGAGGGAAAGTCAATCATTTTTACCAACGATTTTTTCTGTCAAACCAAGTATGATTTTAGATATATTACTACCTCTATTTTATATAGTGATCTTTATGACGTCGCAAAGTTATCACCCATTATTAATAGAGAGGCATTAGAGCTAATTTTCCATCAAATGAATCAAGAGGCGGAAAAGAAGAAAGATCAGGCTCAAAAAGAGATCCTTCATAAATTGCTTTACTTATTCTTATTACAATCAGAAAGAGCATACCGAGAACAAGGTATACAAGAATTGGAACCTAGTCTTTATCTGACCAATGTGATCAACTTCAAAGAACATTTAGAACAGTCTTATAAAAAAGAAAAAGGGGTGAAATGGTATGCAAATTCATTGAATTTATCAGAGAAACAGTTGAATAAGTCAACTGCTGAAGTACTGTCAAAGTCACCCAAAAAGATCATTGATGAAAGAGTAGTTTTAGAAGCCAAAAGATTATTGGTACATACAGATGAACCGGTAAAGGAAATTGCCTATGAGCTAGGGTATGATGAACCTACTAACTTCATTAAGTTCTTTAAAAGACATGCCACTGTCACCCCTGCTGACTTTAGAGTAAAAAACAAGTAAGGCGTAAATGTATCATTCAAGGGCGTAAATCTACCTTTATAAAACTTCCTACATCCGCCACCTTTGTAATGTTGATTTTGTTAAACAAACAAAGTAATCCATGACAAAGAAAATATACTCATTAGCCGTATTAATTATGGCGTTTTTATCAAGCTCAGCTCAAGATTCATCATCAAACTCTAGTACAATGGAAGTATCGAACAAAGACAAGGTAGTAGCATTATTAAAAAGCATCGAAACAGGTGATAAAGCACCTGCGGGTTATATCAACCCTAACAAATACATTCAACATAATCAATCTGTAGCAGATGGTTTGGCCGGTTTTGGAGCTGTTTTACAGCAGTTGCCAGAAGGTTCAGCAAAGGCGAACACGGTAAGAGTGATCGAAGATGGAGACTTTGTAATCGCTCATACTGATTACAACTTCTTCGGACCAAAAATTGGAATTGATATCTTCAGATTTGAAGATGGTCTGATTGTAGAACACTGGGATAATCTACAGGAGAAAGTCACTGAAACAGCTTCCGGAAGATCTCAAATAGATGGTACAGCTGAAGTCAAGGACTTGGATAAGACAAAATCGAATAAAAAGATTGTCAAGCACTTTATTGATGATGTTTTATTTGGAAAGCACCCAGAAAAAATTACGGATTATGTCTCTACGGAGGAGTATTTACAGCATAATCCAAATGTAAAAGATGGATTAGCCGGATTGGGTGAAGCTCTAGAAGCTTTGAATAAAGCAGGAATGCCAATGGTTTACAAGGAGAATCACGCTTTATTTGGTGAAGGAAATTTTGTAGTCGCTGTTTCTGAGGGGATTTTTATGAAAAAAGAAGTAGCATTCTATGATATTTTCAGACTTGATGATGGAAAAATCGTTGAACATTGGGATGCCATTCAAGAAATCCTTCCAGAATCGGAAGCAAAAAATTCAAACGGGAAATTTAATTTCTAAATTATAAAGTCATGTTATTTATTGTAATACTTATTTCGACGTTTTTATTGATTGTCTTTTTCAAAAAAGAGAGATGGATTAAGTATGGAAATTTGGAAGATAGTTTCGATTACACAATCAATGATCATCAGTATTATATCGAAGAAGTATCTTTCAAAACTTACAATGAAGCACATTCTAAGTACTTTAAAGTAGTAGATGCTATATCGAGATACGGTACGACAATAAATCAAAAATATGACTTATACGATTGGAGTTTCTCAACATTCCAATTCAAGGATACGCTCATAGATGTCCGTTATTTTAGAAGTACGCATAGTATACGGTTGATCAAAAGTAAACAACCTCTGAGTATTGAAGAGTACGAAAAAGACGATTTGGGATATCATATGGAATTGAATCGTTAAGATAAAATAGAAAAAGCACAAGTTAGGCAATAGGCTAGACTTGTGCTTTTTTGTTACAAATCCATGTTTCAAGTGTTAAGCGATAGCGTACTAACTTAGCATTGTCAAAAGGAAATAAAACTCCTCAGAATAATATTTTGGATTTTCGAGGAGTT
>NZ_JABANE010000174.1 GCF_012844305.1 Flammeovirga aprica JL-4 | reverse complement strand
TAACGTATTGACTTTTATTATTTTCCATAATAACGATTGTTTTAGTGTATCGTTATTTCAGGACTTCACATAAGACATAAAAGAAATTCTTATCAAAAAATTAGGGGGGCTATTTTTTTGATAAGAATTTTTTAATGAAGTAAATAAAGAAGTAAGAACGAAATTGTAGTTTTCCTATAATAATAGTCTTCTTGAAAAGGAAGTTTAAAAGGAAGGTGGTAAAGAAAACGGTAAATATTGATGCAAAAGCTGCACCATTAGTTCCATAAGTTGGGATAAGAATATAGTTCAATAAAATGTTTAAACCCATAGAGCAAAAACTGCTGATCATAATAATATTTTTCTGATTTGTGAGGATTAAATAGTTACCTCTCATTCCTCCATTATATTGGAAAATAGCACTTATCATCAGAATTTTTAAGTTCAAAGCAGCGCCGGCAAAAGCTTTACCATATAAAATATCTATAATTAAATCAGCCAGTATCCAAGTGAAAAGTACTCCTACGTAGCTTATCCCAGTTAACATAGAAGAAATACGTTCATAAGAGGAGTTTAGAGATTCAATTCCTTTTTTCCATTGCTTCGTAAGCTCGGGGAATAAAGAGCTTGCTAAAATCGTGTAAATTGCTGTTGAAATCATAAATAATTTTACAGCCCTGCTATAAACTCCTAAAGACTCATCACCAAGCATTCTTCCAATCATCACTTGATCAATTTGTGTGTAGACGGTGTAGGCAAATGCAGATAACAATAATGGAAGAAAAGAATGAAGATATTCGTTGAATAATTTCTTAGAAAAAGAAAAGTAGACAGGTTTTCTTAATTTGAAATAATGATAAAGTAAGAGTACTGACCCAATAAAAAGCTCTAATAAATAAGCACCAATAAAATAGGTCAAATCGTAATCATTTATGATGAAGTACACCTTCGCTACTGAAGCCAGAATAAAACCAGTAATTTTTGATATTACCGTAAATTTTGAAAGTAGATTAGCTTGGAAATCAAAGGTGATCACCTCTGTTACTTGTATAAGGATACTGCTTGCTACTAGCCAGCCGATAATGATTTTTTCGCCATCATTTTCAGCATAATATTGTAATAGAAAACCAGCTCCTAAAAAGGAAATGATAGATATTATTATTCTAAGAGAAAGTAGAGTAGAGAAGTTTTGGATATTTTTCTCATGAGAAACCTCAACAAAGTTTTTGATGGCTACTCTTTCAATGCCTAATGAGGAAAATATGAGAAAGAAACTTGTAACCGAAACAGAAAAATCCCAAATACCAATGTTCTTTGGACCCAAATATCTGCTGACCCAGGCATTGATCAACAATCCACCCACCATTCTAATGATACGGTCCAGAACAAGCCAATTGATATTTTTTAATATTGAACTTACTCCATCTTTTTGGTACCAATTTATTATTTTCTCTTTTATCTTCACGTTGTAAATATTTTGGCATATTTTTCTGATTACATTTTATAATGCCCTTTTTGTAACCATATTTGTGTGCAAATATAGAGATAAACCGCTTCTTTTTTATGAAAATTGTCCACATCAGTACTTATCCCAATGGTGGAGCAGGAAATGCAACTATACGTATGCATAAAAGCTTGCTGGAAAACGGAGTAGACTCAAAAGTGATTACAAGAGATTACACCCTTGACCTTGAGGGAGTAAAAGCTTTTAATTCTTCAGTTTGGTTTAGAAGATGCTCTACACTTTGGAAGATGATCAAAATACTTCCTAATTTTTATAAGGAAGATCAAGCATGTGAGGGCTTTTCATCACCTTTGTCATTATATTATGTGCATAAACATCCTGATGTTGTGGAAGCAGATGTTGTGATTGTTCAGTGGGTGAGTAACTTTTTGGATTATTCTACTTTTTTTGAAAAAATAAATAAGCCGGTTTACCTTTACCTTCACGATATGAATCACTTTCATGGAGGGTTTCATTATTTAGAAGATGTCAAAAGGTTTCCTCAGTACCAAAAGCTAGAACAGCTCTATAAAACTATAAAAAAGGAAGCTTATCAGAAGGCAGATATTGAAGTAATGGCACCTTCGCAATGGATGATTGATATATCCAAGAAAAGTGAACTTCTAGGTGGGTTTTCACATCATAGAATGTTTTATGGTTTGGATCCTGAAAGGATGAAATACCATGAGCAATCACAAGCAAGGCAATATTTTAAATTACCAGAAGCAGGCAGGGTTTTACTTTTTGTAAGTGAGAAAGTTTCTAACCGTCGTAAAGGAGCGACTTTATTAATAGAAGCTCTAAAAAAAGTAAAATTTGAAGATAATGTTTCCATTTTGGTGGTAGGTAATTATGATAAATCTATCTTTGATGCCGAAAATGTCTATACAACTGGTCTTTTGAAGTCAGAAAAAGAGATGTCAATGGCATATAGTGCAGCAGATTTATTTATCTTGCCAAGTCGAGAAGATAATATGCCAAATGTTATGCTGGAAAGTCTTTACTGTGGCACACCAGTGATGTCTTTCAGTAATGGTGGAATGAAGGAAATTATTAATGAGACAAACGGTATCATTATTCCAGAGGTTGAGGTAAATGCATTAACAGAAGCAGTTCAGCAATGGGTTGATCAACCTCCAACGTTTGATAGAGAGCAAATTAGAAAAGAGATCATCAGTAGGTTCAATTTGAAGACTAGAGGTGAAGCTTTAAAAACTTTAATAAATAATAGATTACAAACAATTTAGAGCCAGTGAGTTCTGAAATATACGTCGATTATGAGCAAAGGAAATCTTAAAAAATACAACTGGTTATTGGTCATACCAGTATTTTTTATCCTAACGGTGATTTATTTTAGTCCCGAATTTTTTGATAACAAATCATTACAGCAAGGCGATTTAGTACATTTTGAAGGTATGTCGCATGCATCACAGCTAGAAGCTGAGAAAACGGGAGAATCTCCACTTTGGAATACCGCAATGTTTTCAGGAATGCCTGAGTTGTTAACTTCCAGTTTAAAAGGAGATCCCACTCACTTCCTCTATTCACTTTCAATGTTTTTCATTTATGACAGCTTTGAAACACCAATGACGGTGATGCTGTTGATGATGAGTGTTTGGATTGCTTTGATGTGTTTCAGAGTGAATCCATGGGTTGCTTCGTTTATTTCTGCTGCATTTGCTTTCAATACTTTTTATATTACATCCCTTGAAGCAGGGCACATTACAAAATTAATGGCAACAGGCTACGCTGCGCTTGTGTTAGGAGCTATGCGATTGCTTTTTGATAAGAAGTGGTTATTAGGAGGAGCATTATTAGCGACTTCCGTGGCATTAGAATTAAGAGCGGGTCACTATCAGATTACTTATTATTTATGTTGTGTGGTTTTGATTTATGGCTTGTCGGAAATGTATTTTGCCTATAAGAATGGTGAAATAAACACCTACCTGACTAGAGTAGTACCATTAGGTATTTTAGTGGCTGGTTTAGGAGCTTCAACACAACTTTGGAGAGTGTGGACTACACAAGAATACTCTACTTATTCAATTAGAGGCCAAAAAGAATTGTCTGCATTGCCAGGACAAGAGAATAATCATACTGAGGAAGGTTTGGACAAAGATTATGCATTTAGCTGGAGTGAAGGTAAAATGGAATCTTTAACATTGATTGCTCCAAATTTCTTTGGAGGTAGCAGTCAGGAAAGAATTTCTGAAGATGGTCCTATGGCAAAGCAACTTGAAAAAGTGGCGGGTAGACAGCAGGCTAAAAATATAGTGAAGAATCCAAACTTTAAGCTACCGCTTTATTTTGGAGAACAACCTTTTACAGGTGGCCCAATTTATCAAGGTGTTTTGATTTCATTCTTTTTCATTCTTGCCTTGTTTGTTTTAGATACAAGACAAAGAACATGGTTGATCGGAGGAACACTTATCACTTTGATGTTTGCGTGGGGTAAACACTTACAGTGGTTTAATTATACCTTATTTGATATTCTCCCAGGCATGAATAAATTCAGAACGCCGGCAATGGCCCTTGGTGTTGGATGTGTTGTGATGGCTTTGGGTGCTGCCCTTGGATTGAGTAAAGTGATTGAAGAAGGTTGGAATGAAAAAACGCAAAAAGCATTTTTAAAAGCTGGAGGGGCAACATTAGGACTTCTAGTAATTATGTGGTTGGGTGCAGGAATGATGGATGTAAGCGGTCCAAGAGATGCTCAGATTTTTCAGCAGATGTTTGGTTTAACGGACCAGAATATTGTACGTCAATTTACCAATGCCTTGGACGAGGAAAGGGTATCTATGATGCGTTCTGATGTCACACGATCAATTTTATTTTTGTTAGCTGGAGTGGCAGTGATTTTTGCCTTTTCAAAGCAGAAATTAAAATCTTCATTAGTGATATTACTTTTGGGAGTTCTTACTTTAGGTGATGTTTGGGTGGTTGCAAAACGTTATGTAAATGAGGCTTCTTTCCAGAAGAAATCAAATAAAACTTTCCATGTGACTAATGCTGCAGATAACGAAATATTAAAAGATAAAGATCCAAATTATAGAGTGTTGAACTTAACTTCAAATACTTTTAATGAATCGAATACTTCTTATTTCCATAAATCAATTGGTGGATATTCAGCTGTAAAATTAAGGAGATATCAAGATCTGATTGAAAGAGAAATAGCTAAGGAAATGCAAACTCTAGCCTCAGGTATTCAATCAGGACAGCCTTTGCCAGTAAAAGCAACTCCTGCTTTGAACATGCTGAACATGAAATATGCCATCTTAGGTACTTCAGCACAAGCGGTTTATAAAAACCCGAATGCTTTAGGAAATGCATGGTTTGTAGATAAAGTAATTAAAGTCAATTCAGCGGATGAAGAGATGGAAGCTTTACCTACTATTGACCCGAGTTTCCAAGCTATTGTAGATGTACAAAAGTATCCTGATGCAAATCTTTCAACAAGTTATACTGAAGGTGATCAGATTAAATTGACATCATTCAATCAAAGAAGATTAAAATATACAGCGGAGAGTAAAAATGGTGGTTTTGCAGTTTTCTCAGAAGTTTGGTACCCTGCAGGCTGGGTGGCAAAAATTGATGGAGAACCTGTTGATATTGTTTGTGCCAATTATATTTTAAGAGGTATCAATATTCCTGCTGGTAAACATGAAATCACTTTCGATTTTGATCCGAACTCATTTGTGATTGGTGGTTTAATCTCAAAAATTGCAGGTTATATCACGGTATTATTGCTTTTCGGAGCAGTGGGATTAATCGTTTATAAAGAAACTAAGAAATAGGATATTATTATCATCATATAAAGCGAAGTCTTTTCTGAGGCTTCGCTTTTTTTATACCTTTGCTCAAAATAAAGAAAAATGAAAATAGGAGTAATTGGAGGAGGTGCTGCAGGTTTCTTTGCAGCTATTCATTCGGCAGAAAATAATCCAGATGCTGAAGTACATATTATAGAGAAAACAAGTAAGGTATTAGGAAAGGTAAAAATATCTGGCGGTGGCCGATGTAATGTTACCAATGTGATTTTTCAGCCTGTACAATTGTCAAAACATTATCCAAGAGGAGAGAAATTTCTGAAAAAAGCTTTCGGTCATTTTAACAGTCAAGATACTGTAAAATGGTTTGAAGATAGAGGGGTGAAAATAAAAGCGGAAGAGGATGGGAGGATGTTTCCTGATACTGATGATTCTCAAACAATCATTGACTGCTTAATGAATGAAGTAAGAAGATTGGGAATCAATTTAAGATATAGTACCAATGTGAAAAGTTTAACTTCTTTGGAAGATGAGAGTATTGGGTTGGAAATAGAAGATAATCAAGAAGTCTTTCAAAAAGTAATTGTTTGTACAGGAGGACAGCCTAAGATAGATGGTTTTAATTGGTTGAAATCTCTTGGGCATAAAATTGAAAACCCTGTTCCTTCTTTATTTACTTTTAAAATCAACCATAAACCTTTGACGTCATTGATGGGGTTGTCTGTTCCGAATGCAAAGATCAGAGTTATTGGAGAGAAGAAATTACAGGAAGAAGGACCTTTATTGATCACTCATTGGGGAATAAGTGGACCTGTGGTTTTAAGAACTTCTGCTTGGGGAGCTAGAATTTTATCGGACAAGAATTACCAGTTTTCTATTTTGGTCTCTTGGTTGAATGATTATACTGAAGAGGAATTAAGGCAATATGTCTATGAACAAAAAGAGGTACTGAAGAAAAAGCAAATTAAAAATAAGAACCCTTTCCAGTTGCCTCAGCGTTTATGGGATTACTGCTTACAGAGGATTGAAGTGCCAGAAACAAAGCTTTGGTTAGATTTGAGCAAAAAAGAATTGAATAAACTTATTAATTTTCTTTTGTCAGATCAGTACGATGTAGTAGGGCAAACAAAGTTTAAAGAAGAGTTTGTAACATGTGGTGGGGTAAGCCTTACAGACATTGATGTGAAAACAATGGAAAGTAAAAAAGTAAAGAATTTACATTTTGCGGGCGAAATTATGGATGTTGATGGTATTACAGGTGGGTTTAATTTTCAAGCTGCTTGGACGACTGGGTTTATTGCATCAAAATAAAATCTTAGAATAGTACAATTTAATCCGTTATTTGTTGTATTATTTTAATATATCTAAGGTGTTCAAAATTTAACGCATAATTGCTGGTGTTAAATTTTGAACACCTCTCTTTTATCTAAAACTGCTGATCGTGGAATTATTATTAATAAATTTTAATACTTCTCATAACATTGTACTTCGTTTGTTTTTTTGATCTGAATCCCTACAACTTTGATTCATCTCAAACAGAGAAAAGAAGAAAAGTACAATAATTACATGAAACAGATCTTACCTAATTTATTTTTATTACTACTCATATCTTTCACGAGCGTAAATGCTCAGACTACACTAATCTCAGGTATTATTAATGATCAAAATGGAGATCCATTACCTGGAGCTGTTATATATGAGAAAACAAATCCTTCACACGGTACAGCAGCCGATTTTGAAGGGCAGTTTCAAATTGAAGTAAAAGAAAATACAACACTTGTTGTACGCTTGATGGGTTTTCAAGAGCAAGAAGTCGTAGCAACTCAAAATATGAAAGTCAGTTTGAAAGAAGATGCTACAGAATTGGAGGCTATTGAAATTGTAGGTTCAAGAAGTCAAAACAGAACTGTAACTGAAACTCCAGTCGCTATTGATGTGATCAACTTGGAAGAAGTAACTGCCGCTACAGGACAATTGGACATGAACCAATTATTACAATATGTAGCCCCTTCTTTTAATGCCAACCGTCAATCTGGTGCTGATGGTGCTGACCACGTAGATCCAGCGACTTTAAGAGGTTTAGGTCCTGACCAAACTTTAGTTTTGATCAATGGAAAAAGAAGACATCAATCTTCACTAGTGAACCTATATGGTACAAGAGGTAGAGGTAATACAGGTACCGACTTGAACGCTATTCCGATGGCGGCGATTGAGAGAATTGAAATCTTAAGAGACGGTGCTTCGGCACAATATGGTTCTGATGCAATTGCAGGTGTAATCAACATCGTTTTAAAGAAAAATAGTGAAGGTGTAAATGTAAACCTTGGAACTGGTGTAACGTCAGAAGGCGATGGAGCAACTGCAAATGTTGATGTGAACTATGGAACTAAATTAGGTAATGATGGTGGTTATTTAAACCTTACAGGTCAGTACCAATTCAGAGATAGAACGAATAGAGTACCTGAAAACCAAGAGGTATTTAGAAACTATGTAGGAGATGCTTTAGCTCAAAGTGGAGGAGCATTCTTTAATGCAGGTTTACCGTTATCTGAAAATACAGAAATCTATGCTTTTGGTGGTGCTAACTACCGTCATGGTGAATCTTATGCATGGACGCGTACAGCAGATGATGACAGAAACGTTCCTGGTATTTTTCCTGACGGTTTTGATCCAAATATTATTTCAGACATCACTGATTTCTCTATCAGTGCTGGTGTGAAAACAAATTATAAAGATTGGAAAATTGATTTCAATAATACTTTCGGACACAATGAGTTCAAGTATTCATTAAACAACACTGTCAATGCATCAATGGGAATGTTGTCACCAACAAGTTTTTATGCAGGTAAGCATTACTTATCTCAAAACGTAACGGGTGTGGATGTTTCTAAGTACTATGATGGAATTTTAGAAGGAATGAACATTGCATTTGGTTCGGAGTTTAGAATTGACACTTACGGTATTGGTGCAGGTGAGTATGATTCATATGCACAATATCCAAACGGTACTGGCGGAGCATCTGAAGGTGCACCAGGTGGTTCACAAGGTTTCCCAGGTTTTAGACCTGAAAATGTTGTCAATGCTCACAGAACAAACGTTGCTTTGTATTTAGATATTGAAACTGATATTACTGAAAAATGGATGGTTGCTGTAGCAGGTAGATATGAAAACTATAGTGATTTCGGTTCTACACTAAACGGTAAAATCGCCACTAGATATGAGTTCTCTCCGGCATTTGCAATGAGAGGTTCAGTAAGTACAGGTTTCAGAGCCCCGTCATTAGCTCAAAAGCATTATAGCTCAACATTCACAGATGTGGAAGGTGGAGTAACTATTGATAAAGTGATTGCACCAAATGATAGTGAATTAGCAAAAGCTTTGGGTATTCCAGAATTAACGCAAGAGAAAGCATTGAATGCGAGTTTAGGTTTTACATTAAACCCATTAGAAGGGCTTTCATTGACGGTTGATGGTTACTATGTTGCCATTGATGACAGAATTGTATTGACAGGTGCTTTCACTGACGATGATCCAGATATTGGAGATGATTTAAAAGACTTGAATGTAGGTGCTGCTCAATTCTTTACGAATGCATTAGATACAAGAACTTATGGTGTAGATATTGTTTTGGCCTATACTTATCAAATGGATTTACATAATTTCACTGCTTCTGTGGCGGGTAACTTTAACCACATGGAATTAGGTGAAATTAATACAAATGACAAATTGGAAGGGAAAGAAGATATTTACTTTGGAGAAAGAGAGCAAATGTTCTTATTGGCTTCAGCACCAAGAAGTAAATTCAATTTCTCATTAAGTCATAACTATAAGAAATTATCATCAATGATCCGTCTTAACAGATATTCTTCAGTGGAATTGATGGATTGGGATGGTAATATAGATCATTATGATCCTAGAATAACAACAGACATCGCTATTACTTATGCTGTTAATCCAAAAGTAAGCTGGACTTTAGGCGGAAATAATATTTTCAATGTTTACCCGACAAAACAAGATCCTTTAGCTACTGAATCAGGTGGTTATCATGATGCTGTTCAGATGGGATTCAATGGAGCTTATTTCTATACTAAACTAGGTTTTGCTTTTTAAGAATTGTGATTCTTGTGCAAACCTCATTGCCTTCTGGTGATGAGGTTTTTTCATTTTATGTGTATTATTCTCTTTTCATTTTGCTCCTAAATAACTATTATTCTCTTTCAATTTTTAATCGACTATAGCGACATGAAATATCATTATTTAATCTTTCTTTTTAGCTTAATTTTCAGTTGTCAAAAGGCAGATCAGACTTCCTGTGACCTTCCAGATTTGGAGCGTATAGGAATACAATGTGATACTTTCAGAGAAAAAGGAAAAAATGCAAAAGCTGCACATTTATATTTTAAAGCAGGCCAACAAAATCAATCCAGTGAACTTTTTGTTTATGCTGCCTGGCAATTTGGAGAAGCAAACTTAGCAGATTCAGCCCTATTAGCAGTAAAGGAGTCCATCAAATATGGATTAAGTAGCCCTTATATTCTTGAAAAGCTAGGTCTTGAAAAATTGACAAGAGATCATAATATGAGAGAAGAATTGGATAGCCTTCTTTATCAAATTGAGTTACAACAGAATAATGTTTCAAATTTTGAAATTGTAACCGCACCTGTCGATCGGTTTTGGAAGTATTTTGATCAGGCACTTACTGATACTCTAAATGGTCGAATTTATCTTTCAAATTATATTTGTGAAGGGTCATTTGCTCTAAAAGATTATTATCATATACGATATGAAAATGCTGATAAAATGTATAAGGTGATGATTGAAAAAAATCCTAATTATTATCTCTACTTAAGGAAGCATATAAGTCAAGAAAAATTACACAATGTAGCACAAGAAGCTACTCAAATGATGCAGAAATTTGCAGTTTTATATCCAAAAGCTGTATTTCCTAAAACCTACATTGTTCCTGATTTGATCAACGGATCTGGTACGCTTACTGAATCAAGTTTGTACATAGGTGTAGACATGTTTGCGAAGTCGGATAGTATGCCAAAGGAAAACTTGAATGATTGGCAAATTTCAACCATCACTGAGTTTGAGAATATGAAGTTTGATTTGGTGCATGAACTGATGCATTTTCAACAATCGTATGCTGATTTTGAAGGAAAAGAAAACCTGTACGGGAAATTAATAGAAGAAGGTTCTTGTGACTTTTTAGTATCACTACTGACAGAAGATGGAGAGGTAAGTCCTGGAGTGCAACGTAATCTTGATTATTTGTCCGTTCCAAAAAACTATGATTTTGTAATGAGCGAATTAAAGAGAGATATCTACAGCAAAGACTTGTCAAAATGGATGCACAATGGTGGAGCAATTAAAGACAGACCTAGTAATCTTGGTTATACGATGGGATTTCTGATTTGTAAATCTTATTATGAAAACGCTAATGATAAGAGAGAGGCGGTGAAAAAGATATTAACGACAGACGACTTTAAAGAAATAATCCTTGGAAGTGATTATAAAGGAATCCTTGGTAATGGATGATTTAGGTTGATTCTTTGTTATATGTATATGAGACATTACAAAGAAATACGTTGTCCTCACTGTGAAGGCAACGATATAGTGAAAAATGGTCATAG
>NZ_JABANE010000173.1 GCF_012844305.1 Flammeovirga aprica JL-4 | reverse complement strand
TGCAAATACCTGTATATCAATAATGTATGAACACATCTGGTACATCACCGTAAGAATCATGGAGGGACCTCTACTAAGTACGTTTATACTGCAAAAGGTCCTGATGGTTCTAAACCTGATCCTGACAAGAAAGTAGGTCTAGTTGTAGTGCCTGGTTTTGATGGTGAGCCTATTGAATTGAATCCAACTTACCCAATTGAAGTTCAATACTGGGAGCTGTCAGGTTCATTTAATAATTGGGTAGAATACTCTAACCATACTTACTATGACTACACTGAATATGCAGACTCAATTGTATACCAATTTTATATAGATAATACAGAATATAATAGTAGTGATATGTCATTCAAATTCAGAAACGGAGGATCATGGGGAAGTGACTCAATGGGTATGGGATATTCTAGTCCAACATACTTAAATCCAAATACTGAATATGATCTATACTATGACGGAGCAGCAAATAACATAGCAATGGAATATGTATCTTATGTTAATGTAACTCTGATCCAAACTAAGCATGGTTATTCAATGAGATGGAATCACACTACTAAAGTTGAAGAGCCGTTCAACCCAATTGAAGGTACTAACGTGGAGATAGTTGAAGAAATTGCGTTCACTGATAAAGGTAAGGATCTTTATACCAAATACAATCCAAATTTAACAGCCCATGACGCGGTTCTATCAGCAGCTGAATTTGTTACAACGCAAACACACATGGAGGGCAACATTGAAGTTTGGTTTGAGTACGAAGAAATTTCAGGATCATATAAAATTGTTGCTGGTGGTGAATATGGTGATGGCTTCGCATTAATCAATACATGGAATGGAGCATATGATATCTACCGTTTTTCAACTTTTGAAGAGCTAGAATACATGCTTCTACCTACCCTTAAAAATGGTAAATTACTTAACCAAGATACTGAATATGTAAAAGGTTCTTTTAACTCTCACTTCATCATGTGGGAGAAGGGATCTATGTAATAAATAAATGGTCTGAGCACACCGTTAAACTACTCACCTAATTTTTATTAATCAAAACTATTAATACAGTGAAAAAGTTATACACAGTATTTTTAGTTGCAACTGCTATGATTGCATGTAACAAAGAAGAAGAAGAAACTGCACAGCTAGTTGAAGAAGCAAGAACGGTATCAGTATCATTCTTGGAAGAGGAGATAAGTCCAATGAGAAAAGCAACAAGTGGTCTAGTTTATATTGACTATGTTGTATCAGTGAATCATCAAGAAGGTAGCTTTGAACTATCTAATGTTGACATTCGTAGCAGTATTGTTCTTGACGGTATTGTTGGAGCATTCATTCACTGTAGATGTTCATCACGCAATCCAACAAGTAAGTGACGAATACTTCCTAAATGGATCTTCTTCAGGTAACGCTGCTGATGTATCTGTATCAATCCCAATGTCAAATGAAGAGTATTCTTACATTGTAGTTGATGCTCAAGATGCAGGTGAAGTAACTAACGCTTTGTTATCTTCTAAGCAGATGTATGCTGACAATGAGGACTACTACGCTTACATCTATACTGATGGAGTACACGAATTTATTTTAGACGTATTCACTATCAGAGGTGACGTTAGCAAGACAATTGTGCCAAAGGTTAACTACCAACACAACTTCAAGATCAACTACACTACTGAAGGAATCTTTCTTATTGATAAAGGATTTGACAATGATCCAATTGAAGAAGATATCATTAAAGATCCAGTTGTGGAAACAATTGACGGAGCATCTAATGTAGTTGCTGATCAATTTACAGGTTACGTGTCAGGTTCATCTGCTGAAAAGATATGATGGTACACATAGTGTTTGGGTATATGGTGCTACTGGAATGGACAGAAATGAGGTAATCTTAGTTACTGATGTTAATCCTTCTTATGATCTAACTATGCATGGTGTCAATGAGCACCATATGGACATCTACCTTTTAGATAGAAACAATAATCCATTAAAAGTTTCATTATTCATGGATGGTACTGTTAGAGACAATTTGGGAGATATCACTCACAATAGCTGGACTGATTTTGCACATGAGAATCCAGAAGCAAAAATAAGAACAACATGGGCAGACGGAGTACGTTTGAACTGTAACTTCATTATTCGTATGGGATGGTCAGATAACACTGAAGCGTTTGACTTCTCAATCAGAGAACTTAATTACTAATCCACAGGATGAACCTGAGCATGTTATAAAACTGCTTGCTTTTCAGAATTATCCAACCTAATTTTTTTAATCAAAAATCAAATGAGAAACTTACAACAACAATCATATTATCAGTATTTTACGTTACAATTGTACTACTATTCAGTAGCTGTAACAACAACGAACCTGTAGCTCCAACGGGTAACGCTACCATTGAGTTCAGTCAGAGATTGATTGAGCCAGACAAGCAACCTATTTATGGTAGTGAGGAGATTGCCAAACCAAATGTGGAAATAAAATTGGCTGGTGAGATACAGACACGTAATAGAGTAACTGGTGAAGATTTCCCTACTATTGATCTTGAAGGATCTCTTAAATTGCCATTGGGAAGTGGTTACGAATCTAGGGTACAGATTCCAGAAATACTTACAAATTATAGTGACGCGTTCAGAATTAAGAATGATAATTGGAAGCAGTATGACGTTAATTCTACTGAGAGTCAAAGAATTACTTTAGATGCTACACCATATGATCTACAAGTGAATTTGTACAGTAATGAGAATGGTATTGACAAGAATCAACCAGTACAGTACTATAATGTATACACTTCGCAGTGGGAAGATTTCTTTTACAATTCAGATGAAAATTATTGGTATGTCGTTCAAGAAAGATTAACACTAGACGTTCGTTTTGCAGCAAGATACAAAGATGGTGGAGTTGGCGATTTAATAGAATATGATCTAAATGATTTGGAAATTGGATACAATCACTTCTATCATGTAAATCAAACTACGCGTGAAAATGAAGGTATTGGATTTGATCTGTTAGTTCCGGTTGGAAATAAGGGATCACCTACAAAAAGTGGGCACAGGCTACCCAAATACCTTTGAAATCCTGAACAGGAAAAATTTTAAGTCTGTTACACCTCTGAATTCCCTTCTAAAGTCTTTTATCCTTGAATTAAAAGATTCAGCATAAGCATTCGTAGCTCTACTGTTGAAGTAATTTGTGATTATGTCTGAAAAGTAGGTGAATGTATTCATGATCGTCTGAAAAGATTTAAAACCACTCTCTTCTACATCGTTATACCATCTAGCTAGTTTCAAGTTTGCGACTTGTTTAGTGATATCCTCTTCAAAAATAGATCGCAAATGCATTGATAATTTATAAGCTTTGTGAATATTGGGAAACCTGTCAAATAATAACTCAGCTCTTTGCTTCTGTGATTTCGTCCATTTAGAAGTAGGTTTGAATAATGCATATCTACTTCTTGCTAGAAGTTGTGGTAAAGTGTCGCCATTAGGAAGTAGTTCAGGTACATATTTTTCCTCTTTTTCTTGGCTTTCTTTTACTTTTTCATTCTCTGCCTCCAAAGTTTCCCATCTGATTTTGATTCGTTGTTCCTGTACAGCCTCAGAAGCTAGTTGTTGCACATGAAAACGGTCAATTACGATATCTGCTTTACCAAAACATTTACTTGCAATAAGGTTCATATTATTAGCCATGTCCAATGTGATTTCATCTAGATTATCACACTGATCTTTAGGGTTTTATATTAAATCTTTTATTACATCTTCAGACTTCATCCCCTCAACTAAAGCGATTAAACTACCCTGCTTGCTATCTGCTAGTTTATTCGTAACAATCGTGTATAATTCTCCATTGGACAAAAAAGTCTCATCAATACCAATCGATTTTGAAATATTTTCAGGAAAGACAAGGTTGTTATCATCTGAGTGTTCTTTTACCCATTCACCAAACTCACTCAAATGTTTTTTATAGCTTCGAAGGAAATTGGAGCTTTTGACTCCATAGAAAGTAGACAGCCGTTGACTGCTTATGGCTTCAGTATCGAGCAAGTGCTTTTAAAAAAGACGCGTATTCCTCAGACATACGTGTTCCTTTTGCTACTAATTTCCAGTCTCTTGACAATTTTAAATGAGCATCTTTTTCAGTCCATCTACGACGTTTTACAATCATCTTTACCTTTTTACCACGAATGGGAAAATCTTCAATAATCTTAGGGTTATGGAAGCCTCGCTTTTGGAGGTTCAAATGATGAGATAACAACCCTGTTTGTCCATAGCAGGCCTTTTTATTATCGGCTTTTTCAAAATATTTTCACTCATAACATCTCCTCAAACTGGTGTACCTGTTAAGTTTTCAGCTACAATTTTACCATACGCATTTTCAATACGACATTCATTAGACCATGACTTTTCAAAGTAGTGCTTCTTTGCGGAGTACCAGGAATCAAAATGTTGTACATCTGCTATCCCCGTTTCTCTGTTATGAATAAAAACTTTAAATCCTTTTTTCATGCTTTCTGTAATTAGTGCAAATTGAGTTTACACTAATACTGGGATAGTCAATGTTGTTAGTAAATGGATAAATTAAAAAATATAATGTGTACGTTATTATTTATGTATTACAATATTTATTAACTTCGTGAAATAGATGTACTTTAAATATTTCAGCAAACTAATTATAGAAAAACTAATTAAAGACAAACATGAAAATTAAATTTTTATTTATAATTGCTTTATTATACTCATTCAATTCTAAAGCACAACTCAAAGAGTTAACTCTTTATTCTGACGATGATGTCACAATGACTGTATCCAACTCTTATGGTACGATGCCATTAGAGCAAAAATGTGTACCGGGCAAAAAGGGCTATATACAAACACCTGAAGGAGGTAATATATCTTGGAACTTTAAAGTAAATGGGCAAACATTTGGCGTAACTAAAGTAACTTATACTTTTACAGATTCTGATGGTACCATAGAAGAAGTTGAAGAAGAGTTTACCCCTCTAGTTTCAATAAGTAATCCATTTACATTTCATGCTAAGCAGGGTCGTTTTAATGAGCAGTTTGAAGTGAAAATTAAAATGGAGTGGGAAAAGTATGAAGGTGTAGGTGTGAAATATGGAGCTACGTCATTTAGTTTTTATGTTGCTCCTGCTTGGTCAGTATATAAGCTTTATAAAGCGAACCATATAACTATTGAAGAGCTTAAAAAAACATATTTTTTTCAATTTAATAAGAGTTATCTAAACTTATACACAAATTCTTTTACTTCACATCCTTGTGCTCCGCTTAGTGAAGATTACATCATAGAAAATATCACAGAAAAAGGGCATTTGTACCAAAATGAAGAGACAGGAAGATATACCGGGATAGATGATCAAGTTAATGTTCTTTCTTTTAATTACAAGAACCATGGCGTATATATAAATAAGATCCCAACTAAATATTATGAATATACATTACGTTCAAGAACAATACATATAAATGTAGAACTTGACGTTTACTATCCTTATTTAGATACAAGGGAAAAAATGCATGCCACTATATATTTTGTACTTCCTCCACCACCAAGTATATCAGGTGCCGGAAAAATAACTGAAGAAGCAACGACATACTATCTTGGCAATCTTAATGGATATGAATTAAAATCGTGGGAAGTTTCAAGTGAAATTAAAGTTATTTCTGAAAATAGTAACTCAATAACTGTTAAAGGTATTAACTATACTAATAAAGGTTTTATTAAAGCTAATTTTAAATCAGGCAACAGTAGTGTGAAAGAAATAAAAGTATGGCCAGCTTTAGATGACCTAAAATTATCAGACCTTATTTATTCTAGGAATATGTTATTTTGTAATCAAAAATTCTTAGTACAAGTAATTAATCATACTGGACAGAGAGTAGAGTGGATTGCAATTCAGGGATCCCTACCTACTAATGGGCAAAGTACACATTCTAGCTTAATAGATGGAAAACATTCAAATTATATAACATCTAAAGTTACCAGAGAAAATGATTATGTTGAAGTTCTAGTTCGAGTAGTTAGAAAAAATGGGACAAAAACTCCTTATGTGTCCTTTAGAGTTTCTGCTTCCTGCCCAGGGGGAGGAGGAGATGGTGATGGATTTATTCCACGATTCAGTTCCTTAAGAACAAAAGAAATAGATGGTATTACTGATTTTGGTTATAAAATTTTCCCAAATCCTGTAAAGGACAATTTAAATATTGAAGCCAATTCTACATTTATGGGTAATATCGATAGCATTACTATCTATGATATCAATGGTAATATTATTGATAACTATGAGTTTGTTCAATATGAAAGTAACTCATACCGTATCAACACAGGTAAATATAAGCCAGGTTTATATATATTGAATATCATAAAATCTGATGGTTCTGTAGATATAGAGAAAATCATAGTAGAATAAAATAAATAAGTACATCTATCAAAAAGAGGAGTTAACCTAAAAGTTAGCTCCTCTTTTTATTTGTGAAAAAGAATATATATTTCAAAACAAACATCTACTCCGATGTTCACCACAGTAATTTTTCATAATGATTTCAAAAGTTTTGCAAATTCGCAAAACTTATATAACTTGAAACCATGGAAAACAAACTCCCCATCACCTCCAAGCAGATGAAAGCTCCAAATTTTGAAGTGAGGTCTGCTACGGTAAAATCGAAACCCAACAACAAAGGACTTTTCTTGACATTGACAGGAAAAGGACAGCGGGTGGTTATGCAATTAGAAGAGAAAAGTTTAGAAGAATTTGAAGCCTCGGATTTGGGTAAACTGATCAATTCAATGTATCAGGATAGGGGAGATTATGACAAAAAATACATGCTCATTGATTTCTGGAAATTAAGGTATAAAGTCAATTCTGAAAGAGCCAGAACTCTGTATTCAATTGCGTTCAACGATTTGCAAACCATGTCTCAGCGACAAGCTCACACCAGAGCAGCACATTTTTGCGAGCAGTATTTTGAAAAATACCACAAGGAGCTAGAAGGATGGGATGATTTTTGGAAATTTTATTTAGAAAGCAACTATAAGCCCCACCAAGAACGTCTGATTGGGATCAAGTTAGCACAGACATTTTCCGATTTTCCAAAAGAAAGTATTTTCTACAATATGATCCTGGTTGCTCGATGGGATCAATACTATAAAAATTCAATCAAGTATACCGGACTTACTCCCGAAATGAGAGCAAAATTGGAGGAAGAAAACCGAATAAAAGAAGAGGAGAAACTAGAAAATCAAAAGAATAAACGCTTGAAAAAAGTGGTCAAAAAAGTATTGAGGATTGAAAGTTAAAAGTATTGCGAATTTGCAAAACTTATATCATTGATTCCAAATTTCATAACATAATTACTACTTACAAATGCTACCTACTAATGAAAAATAACTTCAGAAAGAATACTAGAAAGAAAAAATACACTGACGAACAGATCCTTGAGGAGGCAAGGAAATATAAATACTTGAATGATTTTAGAAAGGCGAACTCAAACATGGTGAATTTGGCTTATTCCAGAAAAATAGACCTTTCATTTCTTAAAAAAGCGGAGAAGGATCTAAATACTTACAAAAGCATAACAGCAAAAATTACGCAGGACAAACACGCTCAGTTTGTGAAAATCGCCGAAAGAAAAGGGATTACAGCTACTGATTTATTTCGAATGCTAGTTGATGATTGTATAGAAAGAGAAGAGGCGTAAAACTGTTATAAAGAGAATAATAAATTGATAATCAGCATCCTATTTAACATAAGATTAATTATAACAAAAAAGCTAATCTAATAGGTAGCAATTACTTTTAACATTTACATAGATCATTAAATTCAATTATAGCTTTAATTAGATAGTAATGAAAGACTTATCTCTGTTTTCTCAACAATTGATAATGAGTTATTTTAAATAAATGAAACATTGTTACATTTGTATGTAATCTCTGTTAAAATTTATTGGAACGTACATAAAAAAAATGCAGAAGATTATTTCTAATGAAATATGACGAATTCTTCTTTTATCGATAATCACAAAAAAAGAAATTATGAAAATTATATTATCAATCTGTCTATCACTTATTTCTACTCTTTCCTTATCTCAAACTTTACTTGTCGGAGATGTAGTTGAGTTAAAAAGAGAAACGAACTTAAAACAAATTAATGGAAAGAAAATAAAGACTTCAGAAGGTCAGAAATTTATGATTATAGATCATAAATCAACCTCACCTTACGGCAATACGCAATACTCCTATATCATAAAAGACTTTGATAATAATGTTTATAAGCATGAATTTAAGTATAACGACTTCACCAATATTCATTATGTCTTTAGCTTTGATACATCTTCTCTTGGGAAGTGTTTAATCTTACTATCTGATTTCAATGCACAATACTACACCATAATGGGTACTGATAATCAAAGATCTAGAGAAAATACTGCAGCCTGGATAAATGGTAGTTTAACAGAAATAGCATCTACGTCAAAAGATAAAAAGTCTTTGAGATATGCTCTAAGATTGAAAGCATATAAAGATGAATTAGAGAGGATTATCAAAGAAAATTATTAGTGAATAGTTGAGCCCTTATCGAATATTAATTTGTTTCGCTTCTATTAAGGTAATTTACACTATTAGTCGGAATGAACTGACAGTATGTAAATGCTGTATTTTACAGTAATTGAAAGCACATGATTGATTACAAAAGAAAATCGACAAATCTTTTCTCATGTGTAGAATCAAAAGACAGGTAAAGCTCAAAGATATCGCCACCATAATCATTACATAATTTGTTGGTGAAATGATTTACTATATCTAGATCGGCAGTGCCATACTCAGTTGTAAATACCCAAGACAACACTTTATAGACCTGTTTTCGAAATTCTTTGGTATTTGGTTCAACATCACCTAATCTAATCTTAAAATTTTGAAGTGATGCGACCGCATGTTTTGATTTTATATTTTCCATAATTAATATCTTTTTACTTGAGTTCTTCAAATCTACTTTACATGTATGCAGTGTATATGCATACTTTAGAATAAATAGGGTAAAAAAAGTTTTGTATTAACTTTTATCCACTCCTACAACAGTATCTTCAATCCATATCACTTTAACCCCTGATCGGTTTTCTCCTACTCTCTGTTTTCTAAAATGTCCTTTACGTAGATGAGGTGATTTCTTACCGTCAACTATCGCTGTACGCTTTACAAATAATGCATCAACGTTCATATAGTCATCTATCAAAATCTTATGATTACCAATCGTTCTCTTCTTTGCTTGACTAGTTCTTTTATCTAATCGCTCAATTTCAAAATCACTATGAAAGAAAGTATCATAAAACATTACTGCTCTTGCAAACTCATAAGAGTTAATGAAATATTCAGCTTTCATGTCTGGAGCTGTAGAGAAAAATTCTAAAGTCTTTACTTGGTCTCCAAAATCGACTAATACACCAAAATCAGTGTGAAGTTTATTGGAAGTGTAATAGAGAATAATCTGGTATTGGTGATTCTTTACTTTCTCTTCTACTTCATTGTTATCAGCAGTAATTTGTAATAATTTTTTATGCATTTCATTTGTCGCTGGAATAGAAGTAAAAGCAGCTTCATTATATGCATCTTTCAATGACTGCTGAAGCGATAGTGCTTGCATCCTTTCTGCAAAGGTTTCAGCATTAGTGTTTAAAGAATATCTTGAAAGATCATTCTCATATATCACAGCATAGGAAAATCGCTCTGGTAAATAAGATTTTATTACATCTATATCACTAACTAAATTTCTAATTTTGGACATCAACGGTGAGTTTCCTATCATGTCAATCACCGGATCAGTTAGAAATTTAGGAGATACATTTGTATACTGCATTGCCTCAAATATGCGAAAAATAACTCTACCAAAGAATTCCGCTTCTTCACCTTTTTTACCAATAATAGCTATTGCTTTATCTTCTATTTTTGAAAGTTCCTGGTAAGTATATAAAACCTGATCAGATGGGTTATCAATCTTGGTTTTCTTTAATTTTTTGAACTCGTTAAACAGTTCATAGAAGCGAGTTTTACTTTTTAAGATCCTTATTTTCTCCATTATCTATTTCTTGCATACTTAATTTCAAGACTTAAATATACTTGTATTTATTATAATGCGATTACTCATTTTGTTATACTATTCCAAAACCTCTAAATTTACTACCACTAAACATAACAGCGATACAAATACAGTATGATTACAAAACTATTGGACAAAAACTTAGTGGAAATATATTCTATATGGAAGAAGCATAGAGATATGAATCCATCCAATTATTTCAGTAAATTTTTAGAAGAAGTATCGGAAACATTAAAGATCGACCTTAAACCAGGTGTCTTAAAAAACTATATCAAATACAGAGAATTTACCTCTAAATCTGAAGATTTTATCTTTATACACTTACATAAAGAAGCTATTCGAAAAACACTAAATGATTCTTCCGTACCATTAGAAACTCTGGCAGACATATATAGTGTTAGCATCACTGACATGCAAGAGTTCATCAATCAACACATACGAAGATCCCACATCTATGATTTGGAAAAACTCGGATATAAGAGAATATCAGATGATCGTTTTTCCATCAAAAGAGATACAATAATTTCAAAAGAAAAAGGGCTAATTTCTACTTCTGCGAAGATTATTGATAATGGTAAACACCTAACCATAAGTATTGGTAAAGATAGAATTCAACTTGGAAAACTTATCTATCAAGTATTCTCAAAAGAGCCATTGCCTACAAAACATTATTCGTATCATGATTTAGATAGGTTTAATTTAAGTTTCAGAAATATCTCCATTAAACCATTTGAAGATGACAGGGGAGTATTAATAGATTCAGACAAAGATCTTTCCCTTTTTCCTAATGAGCTCCTCCATAAAGATACGTTATACAAGCATAGCAAAAGTT
>NZ_JABANE010000172.1 GCF_012844305.1 Flammeovirga aprica JL-4 | reverse complement strand
AACAGCTTGAATTAGCATCTACTTATCAATATTTTAACCATTCGCAAATTTTAAGAGAGCGAAAGGTCAGTAAATAATATCGATTTCTCTGATATGGGTGATCAAATTGTAAGAATTCCATTAGATATCGAAAGAACTCAAGATATTTTGGATAGAACTCCACAATTGAAATAAGGTACCTCCTATTTATAAAATTAAATTTAAACGCTGTTGTTCGTTTTACATCATTGATATAAAACGAACAACAGCGTTTCTTTTTTTACCGAAATAAACAATAGTTTAATTATTATAATACTTCAATGAGGCAAACAGTGTACATGAGTGCTAGGAAAGAATAAGAGGGGTTATTTTAGGTAAGAGTTAAGAATTAAGAGGGAAGAAAAATGGTTCGTGTTGTGGTTTTTATGATGATAATTATAATATCATCCCTCTTCTCTTAAAGAAAAATCCATTTACTATTGCCCTAGTACTTACATATTGAATATCATCTTATCTCATAACGTAATATAGTTTGACGTTTTGATATAAACTACTTCTCATTTCTTGTAAATGATTGATACTGAAACCAATGATCTTTGTAGAGTTATAAAAATTAATCTATTAATCATTTGATAAACAATGAAAAAGTCAATCAAAATTTCATCAATCATAGGCCTTAGCCTTCTACTATTCGCTCACTCTACAATCTTTTCATGCACAGGTATCCGACTTATTGCAGAAGATGGAACAATACGTTATGGAAGATCCATGGAATGGGGATCATTTGATATTCACTCTCAAGTCGCGGTTATTCCAAAAGGATTTCAATTCAGAGGCTTGACACCAGAAGGTCAAAACGGGAAAAAATTCTCAGCAAAATATGGTTTTATGGGATTAGACTGGATGGGAAAAGATTTAATTGTTGACGGAATGAATGAGATGGGGTTAGCAGTTGGAAATTTTTACTTTCCTGATTTTGCTGAATATCCAGAATTTGTTTCACAAGAAGCTGATAATACGATCTCTTCACAAGGATTACCTAACTACATTTTGGCTCAATTTTCAACTGTAGAAGAAGTAATAGAAGGTTTACAAAAAGTAAACGTTGTAGGTGTAATTGAAGAATCGTTAGGAATCGTTGTTGATTCGCATTGGATGGTAACTGATGCATCAGGTGAATCAATCGTGATAGAGTATATCGATGGTAAGTTAAAAATTTATGATGCCTCAGTAGGTGTTATAACTAATGCTCCATCATATGATTGGCACCTTACCAACCTTAGAAATTATATCAATCTTAGCTTTGACACAGCAAAACCAAAAACCATCAATGGCAATACATTCTCACAAATTGGAGTAGGTTCGGGTATGGTTGGTTTACCAGGTGATATGACCCCTCCTTCACGTTTTGTAAGAGCTGTGGCATGGACTCAAACGACAAGACCAATGCCTAACGCTGATGAATCTTTATATGAAATGTTCAGAATCTTAGACAACTTCAACTTAACTCTTGGTGCTGACCAAGCAGAGGGAACAGGCGAAATGTTTGGTAAAGATCATAGTACAATGAAAAGTTCTACAATCTGGACTACATCTTGGGATTTAACGCATAAAGTATTCAACTATCATACGCAACATAATAGAAGAGTTCAACAAATTGATCTTAATGATATTGATTTCTCTAACATAGGTGATCAAATCAAAAGAATTCCTCTTGATATCGAAAGGCAACAAGATATTTTAAATAGAACTGCGGAGTTGAAATAGATAAACAGTTAGAATTTTAAATAAAAAAATGAACAATGATAAGTCAGAAAATACTGGTCTCATTGTTCATTTTTTATTTGAATAATACTAAGGTGAATGTGTAGAAATCTACATATCGTTTTTTATTTATTCATGATGAATTTTTCTGCACCTTCAGAAATATAATTTTTCATCACGCCATTGTCATCATAAATCAAAATGGCTTCCAAGTCAGAATGATCTTCAATAACTTTAATCGCTTTCTCCACACCCATTACCATAAAAGCAGTAGCATAAGCATCTGAACGCATACAGCTTGATGAAAAAACCGATGCACTTAACAAACTATGCTGAACAGGATAGCCTGATCGAGGGTCTAATGTGTGAGCATATTTCTTTCCATCTTTCTCATAAAAGTTTCTATAATTTCCTGAAGTTGCCAATGCTTTGTTCGGCAATTCCACAATCAGTGAAAGTTGCTCCTGCTGACCACCTTCTCCATAACGAGGATTATCGATGCCAATTCTCCATACTTTCTCTTTCTCATTGTGTCCTTCACAAACTACCTCTCCTCCTATTTCAACCATAAAATTATGGATATTCTTCGCTCTCAATAAATCTGCAACTACATCCACTGCGTATCCTTTGGCAATCGCACTGAAATCCAGCTCCACGCCTTCCTTCGATTTTCTCACTTCTTTTTCATCAAAAGAAATGTAAGAAGCAAAGTTGACAAAAGACTTAATAGAATCTACCTCTTCATCTTTGATCGTGGGTGTTTTACCTGGACCAAATCCCCATGCTTTTACAAGTGGCTGAATAGTAGGATCAAAAGAACCTTCAGTGATATCATACACTTCTTTACTTTCCTTCAAAACCGGATAGAAGAAAGCTGATTCATAAGTAAAAGCAGTACCTGAATTGAAGCGTGAAATTTCTGATGATGGAATATAAGTGGATAACGATTGATTGAAGTCTGCGAGCACTTTTTTAATTTCCTCATCCAATGGTCGGCCCTCTTGATCAATATATTTCACATTATAAGGCACTACTCCCATTGTTGTACCTCTCACATGAAAATGAGTGGGCAGTTCAGGGTTATACTTTCTATAAACCCATACAATACCGACTAATGTGATAAGAATAAATGAATAAATTATGTTTTTCTTTCTGTTATCCATTACGATTTTAATTTTCGTTGCGTATCTTGATATTATAATTTGGAATCTTTTCCTGCAAAGGTGAGTAAGAGTAACAATTACTCCTATTTGTTTTACATTTTTTTAGAAAGATTCTGAGGTTAGAACCAAAATTAAAAAGTAAACTGTGCAAAAGACCCTCAAGACGTATCAGAAAAGACTTGCTAATTTGTCCGCAAGAAATAAATCTCTGTACTTACCAAGAGCATATTCTGGTCAGTATATCGATATAGCAGACTTGGATCAGTTGATGCAATTGCCTGCTTTTGACATTATTCGTCAGGTCATTAAAGGTTTCAAAACGATTCCGATCTGTCCGACAGCAGACAGCAGAGACGGAGCGGCCAATAAAATCAGTACGCAAATCAGGAGAGTGGCCAAAGCAGCAAAGTTTGTTTTGGAAGAAGGTGGCAGACACGATTTATTTCTAGGATATCCTTTTGTACAGGGCAGGTTTATTAACGGTGGAAATTTGAGGGCTCCATTGTTATTCTTTCCTATTGAACTAAAACAGGAAAACGGTAATTGGGTGTTACAATTGAGAGAAGATACTGAAGTCACTTTCAATAAAACCCTACTTTTGGCGATCTCACATCACAATGGTGTTCTATTTGAGGATGACTTTTTAGAAATGACATTTGAAGATTTCCCCAAAGACACCACCGCTTTTCTCACCAAATTATATCATACTTTAGAGGATTCTAATTTAGAACTCAATTTCAACCAAGATACTTTTGGAGAATGGATACAGCGTTTTGAACCTCAAAATAAAGCCTACTTTTTAGAGCATTTTGAAGAAGGACAAATGAAGCTTTTCTCTGAAGCACTTATCGGAATTTTCCCACAATCAGACTCTTATTTAATGCCTGATTATGACCGCTTGATTGAAAATGATAAGGTCAAAGATCTGGAAGATTTTTTTGGCAGTGCAGAACAGCATCTTGATGTTTTAGGATTAAGAGAAACTTATGTTGGAAAGGCACAGCAAGAAGAAGAACTGCTTTCACCCTATCCTATTGATGCTTCTCAAGAGAAAGTCATTAAGGAAGTGAAAGGTGGCAACTCTGTTGTGGTTCAAGGCCCTCCGGGTAGTGGTAAATCACAATTGATTTGTAACCTGATTGCTGATTTTACGACTAGGGGAAAAAACGTTTTGGTGATTTCACAGAAAAGAGCCGCACTTGAAGTGGTCTATCAAAGAATGAAGGATATTTCATTGGGGACATTCTGTGCAATGGTTCATGATCACCGTTACGACCGTGGATATATCTATAAAAAAATGCATGAACAAATTGATGCATTAGATAAATTCAAAGAAGATAATAATAGCCTTGGCGCTATGCAGCTGGAAAGAACTTTTGCTTTACTTTCCAAACAGATTGACAGTGCTATCACACAGCTGGAAGAATTTAGAGACGCACTTTATGATGCATCTGAATGTGGTATTTCTGCGAAAGAACTGTATTTAAAATGTGATCGAAAACTTCCTCATACACACCTGAAAGGCTGTTATCAACAATTTGATTTAAAAGAAGTCAATTATTATAAAGACCGTCTGCACACCTACCTTCAGTTTGCTTCAAAACTGGATCATGAAGATTATATATGGAAAGACCGTATTCCTTTCACTCATTTTGAAAGTAGTGCCATCTTACATATTCATGAAATTCTTGATAATATCATTCCTTTTAAGGATAAAATTATCAGTGAAATCACAGACAATATACAAGTTGAACTTTCATTTGATGAATGCCTATGGATTTTGAGACAGGAAGAACAGGTCACAAAGTTTATGGAGATCATCAGCGATCCTGATGTGTATAAAATGTTCAACTCCATCATCAAGAAGAGAGGTAGAATTCCCACATTACAAGACTGGCAAAACCACAAAAGAGGGTGCATGAGTTCTTTTAATAACAGGGGAACGGAAATTGAAAAAACGCTTTCTGATAATGAATTAGGTGATGCTATAGAATGGGTTACGACTGCAATTGGTGCTAGAAGTAATCCGATGACATTGATGAAGTGGCAGTTCTCTTCTAAAAAGAAATTTATAGATCAGCTTCTTCAAAAAAATGAATTACCAAATACTGCTAGAGGACTTTCGGACCTTCGCGACCGACTGGAAAACAGAATGAACCTTACGCATCAGAAAAATGACATGCGTAAATATGAATGGATTGTTGAATTTCCGGAAGAACTAGAAAGCAAAGCTTGGGAAGAATGGTTCGCTGCAGGACGAAAGGCCATTGAAGCACGAAAACTCTATACTTCTTTACGTACAAGCGTACAGTTTATAGAGCTTCAGAATTACAGTTACGATGAATTATGGACTAAAATCAATGTCCTTTTCAAAACGATACATAAAATTCCTCAGGAAAGAGTAAAATGGGAAGAATACCTTTCTCCACTTGAAATTGAGGATATTATCAATAATAAGATTGATCTAGAAGAATTTAAAGAAGTTCTGGAAGAGGATTTTGATGAAATATGCCGTTTCGATAAACTCAAAGAATCTTTTACTCCTCATGAATGGGCCGCTTTTCGTATGATCGATACTCACCTGGAAGGAGTTCATAATCATCCTATCGAAGAGGTTATCGTTTATCTTGAAAACAGTTTAAACATTAGCTGGCTTTACCACATCGAAATGAAACACCCTATTTTAAGAGTGGTTTCTAATGGGGCAATTGAACAGCTGGAGAAAAATCTGCAGGAAGCTATTCTTGAGAAAAGGTCGATCTCTACAGATATGACATTGGTGAGATTGAAAGAAAGAACCTATGATAAGGTGGAATACAACCGCCTTAATAATAGAGTAACGTACAGAGATCTTTACCATCAAGTCAATAAAAAAAGAAGCATATGGCCGTTGAGAAAAACATTTCATCAGTTTCAAGATGAAATTCTGGACCTGTTGCCTTGCTGGCTGACCTCACCTGAAGCGGCTTCGGCAATCTTCCCATTGATCCCGTTTTTCGACTTGGTCATTTTTGATGAAGCTTCACAATGTTTTGCCGAAAAAGGAATACCTGCGATGTATAGAGGATCGCAAGTGGCCATTTTAGGAGATTCCCAACAGCTTCCTCCATTTGATCTTTATAAACCAAGATGGGAAGAAGATGAAGAATACGACTTAGATCCCGCTCTGGAAGTTAATTCTCTGCTAGACCTTGGAAAACAGTATTTATCTGAGCACTCTTTACTGGGGCATTACCGAAGTCAAACTTTCGATTTGATCGATTTCTCTAATCAGCATTTCTATAAAAATAAACTCCGCTTTATTCCTTATTTCGAAAAGCTGGATGCTAAAGAAAATGGTATTGAATTTATTAAAGTAGAGGAAGGAAATTGGAAAAAAGGCATCAATAAGGAAGAGGCTATCAAAGTGGTGAAATTGGCCAAGCGATTAGTTGAAAGAGGAGAAAAGAATATCGGTATCATTACATTCAATCATAAACAGCAGGAACTGATACAGGAAATTATGGAGCGTTTGGATGTCAACTGGCCTGAAGAATTGATCATCAAAAACATTGAAAACATACAAGGTGACGAAAGAGATCACATCATTCTTTCAGTTACTTATGCTCCAAACGATAAAGGAAAAATCAACCTCCAATTTGGTACTTTAAGCCAAGAAGGAGGAGAGAAACGCTTGAATGTAGCCATTACTAGAGCACGAAAGAAGATGTATGTGGTCAGCAGTATTCTTTCCCATCAACTGAATGTGGAAGAAAGCAAAAATGAAGGGCCTAAGCTGTTGAAAAAGTTCCTTTATTACGCCAAAGACATACAGGATAATGGTTATCAACCTTCTGTACAACGCAATAATTCGTGGTCATTTGGTAAAACGCTGAAGGAAGCTATTCAAAACAGTCATGAAATCAAAGAAATGATTCCTTTCTCGGCCTTGACTGTGATGGATAAAGAAGCACCAATTGGATTGTTGATGACAGACGATGAAGCTTACCATCAATTTATCTCTGTGAAAGAAGCTCATGGCTATTTCCCTATTGAGCTACAGAATAAGCATTGGACTTATCAACGTTTCTACAGCAGAAACCTCTGGAAAAATGGCAAGAAATTCAGAGCCGCAGTGCAGGATTATATTGATTTGACAGAAAATGGTCGCTACATAGAGAGTAAATAGCTTAAGTACTAGGACAAAAGTAAACGAGTTTATTTTAATGAAGAATTAAGAATGATGAATGATGAATGAAGAAAAATGTTTCTTGCTCTGGCATATAAGCTTGTCTTTATGACGGAAACCGTTCCAGAGATGTTGTATTGCAAGGTTCACGTGGACCATAGTACTGATCTCCTTTTCTTCATTCTTAACTCTTCATTCTTCATTCAAAAAGTCCCTTTTCTTCTGTCCTAGTACTTATTGCAAATAATTCAATTCTCTTCTTTGTGTAAACAAATTTTAATATACTTAGAATAAGACATCTATATTTTATTAAATGTAATTTTTACATATAAAATATTAATATCTCATTTTATTTAATATATTTGAATCGTTAATAATCGGTAAAGGGTCAAACCTTTACTCCCACTTTTTCGCTATAGGTAATCTAAACTAAAACGAAACACTATGAAGAAAGCATTAATTATATTATCGATGTTGTTTTTACCTTTATTGACAATGGCAAATGAGGTCATTGTGAAAACAAAGAGTAAAACTCCTAAATATGTTTTAGTGGAAGGAAAAATGGTGAAAGTAGGTACTTTTCCAAAAGGGCAAGTTTTGAAAATTTACAAAGACCCTGAAATTGTTGGGAAAGTGGAATACAAAGCAAGGGTGAATTACCATAAAACAGACTGTGGACATTTAATTTCCACAAGAAACTTCAAGAAGCATTAAAACGTGATTTTATATATACAAAAAAGTCACTAGCCTTAATTGGTTAGTGACTTTTTTTATCCCTTTCAAATCGTTTTAGTGATGCAGTACAACACCCTTGATTTGCCCTCTGCTTGCTTTCATATAAAGCCTTCAGAAGTTTTATAATTTTATTCTTCATTGACTAATTCTTTCAGCATTTTAATAGGAACCACACCTTGTGCCTTCTTATTAAATTTCCCGTGCACATAACCTATATAATAAGGAATAGTTTTCATATTGAATTCCTGTGCTACTTCCGGCAATTTTTCTGGATTTATTTTAACCACTTTAGCTTTGCCATCCAATTCAAAGGACAGATTAGAAATTGTTCCTTCCATCACTCGGCAAGGGGGGCACCATTCAGTTGAGAAATTTAAAATCAACTTCTCAGTGGTGTTCATAAAGTGCTCTAATTCACTTTTAGATTGAATTTCCAAAATGTTGCTAGGCAATGTAAACATTCTAAGATTACTACTTGTTATAAAGATGAGATCAACATATTACAGAATAACCTTATTAGATTATTCATCAAATTGATTTTATACTATATTACGTAAATATAGATCCAAAGTTAAAATAAGCGGGAGGATTGAGAAATATTTCGTCATTATTATGAATTGCCTGCCAAAGGTGTCATTTAGTCATGAAATATTGTCATTCTTTTAAAAATTAGACAAAAAAAACAAGGCCCGTCATGGACGAGCCCCGTTTCAATTTACACCCAAACTTTAAACACTATGAAAATTGATCTGTCCCTTAGGACAGAAACTCTCAGTTCTTATATTAAAACACTCTATATCAGAGCGTTAGAATCACTTTTAGAAGGATACTTACTGTAAGTATTTTGTATCCTTTTCTCTTATGACATTACAAAGGTGCTCAATCTTTTTTAAAGAAAAGTTGACTGTCATCATCATGAAAATATGATAGTTCACTGTTTTAAAAAAAATTAAAGAATAAATGTATCTCTTATTATTTTATAAAAAAGGTCAATAAAGTTATTTTTCGCACAAGGTTTGATTTAATTAGTAAATACTAGTGCAAATAAGAATTATGAGAATGGCAGAAAAAGGCCTTTCTTTTTATAGTTCTCTTACAAAACTTAATTTTTACTATCTAATTATGAAAAAACAATTCATTTCTATGGTGGCTGCTTCGATGTTAGGCGGCATCATTTCAATTGGAACTTACACAACATTTATTCAAGATGACAATCAAGGTCAAAAAATAGAAAGCGAAAAACCAGTGGCTTTCACTAATTATGAAACGACTACAGCAAGGCCTGAATATACAGTTCCTGATGGATTGAACTTTGTGAGTGCTGCAGAAAAAACAACACCGACAGTAGTTCACATTAAAACATATGCTGATGCTACAGCAATGCGAAGAAATTCTCCTCGTTTTTTCCATGACTTCTTTAATGATCCACGTGCAGAAGGTGGTCAGTTAGGATCAGGATCTGGAGTCATTATCAGTGCGGACGGCTATATCGCCACAAACAATCACGTAGTAGAAGGATCTTCAAAAATTGAAGTCGTATTAGAAGACAAGCATACCTTCACAGCAACTTTAGTGGGTACTGACCCTACAACAGACTTGGCATTATTAAAAGTAGAAGCTGATGAAAACCTTCCATTCTTAAAATTCGGAGATTCTGATAATGTGAAAGTAGGAGAATGGGTATTAGCCGTGGGTAACCCTTATGAGCTGACTTCTACTGTAACAGCAGGTATTGTCAGTGCAAAAGCAAGAAACATTAATATATTAAGATCAAAAACCAATCTTGCAGTTGAATCATTTATTCAAACTGATGCAGCAGTAAACCCTGGTAACTCAGGCGGTGCATTGGTAGATTTAAACGGAAGCTTAATTGGTATCAACTCAGCGATTGCATCAAGAACAGGATCATTCACTGGTTATTCTTTTGCTATTCCTTCTGAATTGGTGAAAAAGGTAATGGAAGACCTTAAAGAATACGGAGCAGTTCAAAGAGCATTGATTGGTGTTCAGATTCAGGACATTGATCAGAAAATTGCTGATGAGGCTGGTCTTGATAAAATTTCTGGAATTGCCGTAATGGGTGTCAATCCTCAAGGTGCCGCAAGTGAAGCGGGTATTGAGCAAGGTGACATTATTACTAAAATTAATGAGGAAGAAATGAGTACTGTTTCTGAATTACAAGAGTACATTGCAAGAAAAAGACCGGGTGATGTAGTCAAAGTAACAGTAAATAGAAGCGGAAAAGAGAAATCTTTTGATGTAAAATTAAAAAATAAAGAAAATAATACTGATATTGTATCAGCACCAAAAAATTCTGCTGAAGCTATTGAAGCATTGAATGCAGAAGTACAACCTTTAGCAGATAAAAAAGCTTCTGCACTAGGTATAAATGGTGGTTTAGAAATCACTAAGTTGGCCCCTAACAGCAAGTTAGCTCGTGCAGGCATCAAAGAAGGCTTCATAATTATGTATGTAGATAGAGAGGAAGTTTTATCAATTGAGGACCTCGGAAATGCTCTTAGAGGAAAGCGCGGAGGCATACTTTTAGAGGGAATGTATCCAAATGGTGAAAAAGAATATATTGGATTAGGACTTTAAGGTATTATATTTGCAGGGTTGTTGTTAATAAACGCAACAACTCTGTTTTTCTTTGAAAGATATTTACCTTGTTAACATAATTATTCAAGAAAAACTGTTTAATTTGCAATGAAGTAAATGTCAATCCGCATAACACTGTACACTAAATAACAGTTTATTACATTTATTTTCATTCATTAACGTTTTTAATGAAACTTTTTACCCCCTAGTTGACGTTTATAAGGGTGTAAGACACAACAAAGAGGTTGTGAAATAAAAAAATTAGTAATAGAAGGGAATAATTAAATATTTCATTCGATTTACAAAAAGAACAATAGTTTGCTTTAAGTAATGGGGAAAGGGTTTAGATTTTATCTGATCCCTTCTTTTTTTGTCTAAACTTTTTTGAGCATATAAAAAGGGTCAGTACCAAAAGTTGGGCACAGACCATAATGTTGCTACCTTTGTAATATTATGAATGACGATTTATTAGCCTTGTTTTTCCCTGAGGGGATGTTAGATTACTTCGATATTGAAGACTATACAAACAGTTCCACAGAACTTCAAATTTATCTAAAAGAAAAAGATATTCCTCCTGTTGAATATTCTCATTTGGAACTCCAAAAA
>NZ_JABANE010000171.1 GCF_012844305.1 Flammeovirga aprica JL-4 | reverse complement strand
TTTACCCTAGTTTTAAAAAGCAATTTACCATCTTAGATAAATACAACACTATAAATCTAAGGTTTTGTCTTAACACAAAAACGAAGCAAAAAAGTCAAGGCTTTGATTGCAAAAGCTAAATTCCATTCCTCTCGCCTAAATGATTTTAAACTCGCTAAAGCTCAAACAAAAAAATCATTTTTAACGGCTCGATACATGAAATTCTTAACGCTTTTCCCTTCAAGGCCGGGAAAGCACTACCAAACTAAAATGGTAGAAAATCCACTGACGCGAATGTTAAGAGTAAGTGTCATTTGTGTTTTGCAGATCAGCAGAAATCTCCTGATTTCTAAAATCAAAATATCTGAAAATTTAGTTTACAATGTATTTGATTTTAAGTCTTATTCTTATAGCTATTCTCAATCACTCCCAAACTCCCTAAAAAGTCTAGAGATGCGACCTTCACATTATACTCTCTTTTTAGATCGTAAACTTTTTGCATTGTAGGAACAAAAGGATTTTTCTGATCCGCATTTAAATAATTAGTTAAGTTGATGGCTAGTAAAGCCTCTTGCATATTTTCACTCAGGCAATAATCCATCAATTTTGACTTAGCCTCAAAATTTCCATAAATATCATAAGCAATCACAGCTGCAATAATTGATACCGGAGGGTAATCATCTTGCATAGCATCAAGCAAACTCTTTTTATAGGGGAGCACTTTGTTTTTAGGTTGACTTCTGATACCTAAAATAGCCCAGTACCTTTCAATTGAGTCGGCACTATTCAAAAACTGTAATTGTGTTTTCAGTGCCTCATCAGATTGCTCTCCTGAAAGGAAGGCGATATCAAAGATATTTTGGAGTGGGTATTTTTTATTATCCTTACGGAATTCATAAGGTGTTCCTGTTTTTGAGATCTTATCGATTTCATACTCTGGTAAAAACATCACATCTCTACGCTCTAACAGGTCTGCTTTTAAATGAGCCAACATTTTATCTTTGATTTGTTGATAAGCAGGATTATCCGTCAAGTTTTTCGTTTCCCACTGATCATTTTGAATGTCAAAAAGATACTCTTTCGGTCTTGTTTCGAATACACTCTTTTGGAGCGAATCCAATTGACCTTCTTTTAAATCTGAACGCATTTGATTTACTATATCAGAGATTTCCATATAGCGGATATAGCGTTGTTGAGGGATAAAAGGCATAAAGTTTCTGGAATAAATATACCTTCCGTCGGTTACTGTTCTTACTAAGTCAATGCCATTATCAGATCGATCTGAAGATAAGGTGATGAGCTCTTTTTCCTTTGAACGGTGATCTCCCATAAGGATTCTCCCTTTAAGGTGCTTAGGTAAATTTCCTCCTGAAAGTTCAATTAATGTTGGGGCTAAATCCTCAAAATTAATCAGTTCATCAGTAACGCCACCATCTGTTTTCCAAGGGGAAAGATGTTTGTACTTTTCGGGGAACCAAACCACAAATGGAACGCGGTAGCCATAGTCAATACCATTTGTTTTTCCTCTTGGCATTCCTTCACCATGATCTGCGAAAAAGAAAATAATTGTCTCTTCCTTCAAACCATCTTTTTCCAATCTTTCAAGAAGATGTCCAATCTTTTTATCCGTCATCGAAATAGAATTGTACACTCTGGCAAACTGTTTACGCATTGCAGGTGAGTCTTTATAAATAGGAGGCATGCTGAAAGCATTATCATCAATCTTTTCATCCTCATCAAGTTTACTATAGATCTTCTCTGTGTACCACGAATAAGGATTGGTCATGGTACGAGATTGATGAGAGTCTTCAAAATTAAAGACGGCAAAAAAGGGCTGCTCTTCCTTCCTATTCCACCATCCCGCTTTTTTAGAACTTTCATTCCAAGTATCCTTTATAAAAGCTTTACCATTTCTAAGGTTATAATCAGTCTTGGCATTATTGGTGACATAGTAACCTGCTTCTTTCATGTAATAAGGAAAACCATGAATTTCAGCTGGAATTGGATAGGAACTTCTATGGTTTCCAGTTCCCATTTCAAAGGTACGGACACCTGTGATCAGTGTACTTCTACTAGGAGAACAAACCGTACCTGTAGAAAATGCATTAGTGAACCGGACGCCTTCTTTGGCCAATTGATCAATATTGGGAGTATGTGCTGTTTCGTTTCCGTAGCACCCAATAAACTGAGGAGAAGTATCCTCAATCGTTATCCATAAAATATTAGGTCTTGATGTTGTGGTTTTATCTGCAGTATGGCACCCTGTAAAAAGAATGCTGATAAAGAGGATTTTGAATATTAGTTTCATCTCGATGATGTTATTGAAATACTATTGCTATTATAGCAATAAATTTAATTCAATATAAAATAATAAGCAAATCAGTGAACTAAAATTCAGTAGCGTTTTCTCACGCTTAGAAGAATTTTTAGTATTTAGAAATCAGGAGATTTCTGATGATCTGAAGGACACGAATGACGCTAACGCTTAACATTCGCGCCATTGGGTAATTTAGTTTCCAATGTGCCAAGCCGTCTTAGATGATAGTTCAAAATAAATGGCTCCTGAGTAAATTACCAGGAGCCAAGTTGTCTGTTTAGTCTAGTAAGTATTTTTTGAATCTAAACTTTAATTATGAATCGTAAGACTTATCTGAAATGATGTTTTTTATCTTCTCCTCTGATAGTTTTGAACTCTTTCAAAAGTTCTTCCACCAACTGAGGTTTTTCTGAAGCAATATTTTTACTTTGAGAAGGGTCATTTTTAAGATCGTAAAGTGCAATTTCTTTACTGTTGCCCAACTCTATATTTACTTTCTTATTGACCTTACCTCCTTTATAAGGCGGAATCAATACGTAATTTCCTTTTCTAAAAGCTGTTCTCGAAGTCGCTTCAATCACTAAATTCTCACGGCCCTCTTTTGATTTTCCAACCAATGCATCCAATACATTTTCAGAATCAGGTGCCACTTCTTCACTGCCCACCAATGAAGCTAGAGAAGCAAAAAGATCTAATTGACAAACAAGAGCTTTGGATGCTGAAGGGGTGATTTGTCCTTTCCAGTAAGTAATAAAAGGAACGTGAGTACCCGCTTCAAAAAGAGAATATTTTCCTCCTCTTAAACCACCGGCAGGGTCATGATTCCCCAACAGTTCTACTGCATCATCATAATACCCATCATTAAGAACAGGTCCATTATCAGAAGAAAGAATGATCAAGGTATTGTTTTCAATTCCTGCTTCCTGAATAGATTTCATCAGTTCACCAATACACCAATCCGCTTCTAAAATCACATCACCTCTTGGTCCTTTTCCTGATTTACCTACAAATCGTGGGTGAGGCGTTCTTGGAACGTGCGGTTGCTGCATGGTATAAGCCAAGAAGAAAGGCTGTTGCTTTGTAGCTGTTGTTTTGATATAGTCTTTCACTTTTCCAAGGAAATGATCAGCCATATCTACATCACTCCAAAGGGCAGACTGACCACCTTTCATATATCCAATTCTTGGAATACCGTTAATGATAGTATTGTTATGCTCATGATGCCATTTCATGGTGGTGAGTTCAGGGTTACTTTTCCCTGTAGGTTGCCCGTCAAAGTTCTTTTTATAATTCACTTCAATGGGATCATTAGGATCAAGACCAACCACATCACCATTTTCAATATATACAGTAGGCACACGGTCTTGCGTTGCCGCCATGATGTAAGATTGATCAAATCCAACCTCATTGGGTCCTGGAGAAATATGCTCGTTCCAGTTCTTTTCCCCTTGTCCCAAACCTAAATGCCATTTCCCGATAATTGCGGTTTGATATCCTTCTTTCTTCAACATTTTAGGAAGAGTGATCTGAGCGGTATCAATAAGCAATGGATCTGTTCCCGAAAGAATATGAGCTCCTTTTTTCTTCCAAGGATATTGTCCTGTCATCAGTGCGTATCTTGAAGGAGTACAAGTAGCTGAAGAGGCATAAGCATTGGTAAAATTAATACCATTTTCAGCTAAGAAATCAATATTCGGAGTGGTAAATCCTTGAGCACCGTTGATGCTGATATCACCATAACCCAAATCATCTAGATAAATAAGTACAATATTAGGTTTCTGAATATCATCTGAGACAGACTTTGAAGTTTGTATGCTGCATCCCCATCCCAGCATTAAGCTAAAGAGTATGAATAGGATGTTTATTTTTTTCATCATTAAATAATTATAAAATCGGAGGGTGGAAAAAACCCAAGTAAAAACTACAAGGGTTTTATCTATTTTAGAAGTTACTGAACTATTATTCAACTAATCCGACAATTGATAGGAATGTTTTATGATTTGCATCAGGATGAAAATGAGTGTTGAAAACCAAAGGTTTTGTGTTTTGTTGTGTATCGCTCATTTTGATGGTAACATACTCTTTTCCTTCACTCTGACTTTGTTTTAGATAATCAGTGATTTCATAACTTAAAGGTCTCTTTTCTCCTACGTCAAATACGAGTTCATCTTCAGTTATCAGTTCAAACTGATCATCAATTGCCATTACATCATCGTATAACGTACCCGCTTCAATTTTCTCTTTAATACCATAGATGGCTAAATTGATAGGCGTATTTTTACCTACTTGCATACCTCCATATAGGGAGATAATTACTTTATTTTCCTCCTTTAATTCTCCTAGATCTGACAATTTGATAATAAGAAGTGTATGCACCTGATCGTTCTTATTATTTCTTACAACTAAGCTGTCTTCAGGGTAAGTTTCGTCAGAATTTGTATACCATGTAGCCGTATTGTTTTTTCTGTAAGATTGTACATATCCCGTGTAAGCAAATTGAACTTGTTCTATCTCACTTGTCACTGAAACTTTTGCACTTCCTTCTGTTGTACCTTCTCCCGCTTTACCTTTTATAGACAAAGGAGTAAGAGTTAGCGATACGTCTGTAGCGATAGGAATCTCATAAATACGACTTTCTTCAGCATGAAAAGAATATTCTCTGCCTTTAGAATCCTGATAAACTAGATCATGAGGTGGTGTTCCATCAAATTTTGCTGTAAAGAAAGAATTGACCGAATCACCAATACTGCTCACATTAAAAAGGCTTTCACCTTCCATAGTAACAGATGCAGGTCGAGTTGGTAAACTTTCCTCATTATTACAAGAAGAAAAAAAGCTACCAGCCATAATAAGTAATGATAATATACTAATTCGTTTCATTTTAAGATTAATTAAAAAATCAATGTAAACAGGACATTGTATTGCAACAGATGCTTCCTTTTATAATGGTAAAATCAATAATTTTACCGACAACGTTGCTAATATAGCAATTTGTTTATATAATTGTACCATATTTACGAAGTTAAATTGTTAAAATTTCCATTTTTAAAGAAAATCGATAGCAAACCGATCAAGAATGGAGGCCTTTTAATAATAAAGTATACAGAGAGGCTTCATTTAAAGTGTATCATTCATATAGCTTTTACAAGCTACCCTTTTTTGATCTGGTGAGTATCGGTAAATCATTTTAAATTATGAAAAAGTTCATCTTACTAAACATTCTTCTTGTGCTATTTGGTCAATTTGTAACTGCACAGGATGACGTAATTGAAAAAAAAATTAAGAATTATATATCTTATATGAATAAGATATTGGGAGGTACACTCACAGATGATCAAATTGTGCTACTGAAAGCCCAACGAGTTGAATTCATTACGGTATCACAAAAAATAGATAAATACGATCTCAAAGAAAAAAGAAAGCTCGAAAAAGAATTTAAAATTGCTCGCAACAACATCCTAACAGATAATCAAATTACTGTTTTGGCCATTTCTAGGCTTACACGTAAGGAACTTTCTGTATTACGACAAATGTTTTCTATCTCAAAAGAACAACAAAGACAGTTGAAAGAAGAATTAAAACGCATGAATAAAATGCTTATCAGTGCCAGAAAGGTTTATGATGTAGATAGTCAACAATACTTAGAAATTGATTCATTAGTAGTTACATCAAAAGAGTATTCTTTCAATGAAATTTTTGATGCTGATCAACAGGAAAAATTTGCGGAATTCAAGGGAAGGTATAATACTATTATTGTGAAGTATTCAGAGAAAATTGGTTTAGAACTACGTAACTAACATCAATTATAATACTCTATTAATAAGCAGTGCTCTCCCTTTTTTTGAGTAAAATAAGGTATTTTTAAAAATTAAGCATTTAAAATTGCTAATATAGCAATAAATGTGTATAATTGTATGAATAACACTATAAAGCATTACTAATAGGCATATGACTTCTATTCAACGTTTATTTTATTCGATGAAAAACAATTATCATCTGTTGATTAGTTTTCTTCTTCCCTTTTTTCTGCCATCTATAGGAGAAGCACAAGTTGAAAATAGTCAGCCAAATATTGTCTTCTTTTTTGTAGATGATATGGGTATCAAAGATTTGTCATGTTATGGATCTGATTTTCATCAAACTCCTAATATCGATAAGCTTTCTGCTTCAGGAACAAGATTTACAAATGCTTATGCAGCGTGTACTGTTTGTTCTCCTTCAAGAGCGGCATTGATGACAGGTCAGTATCCTGCTCGATTACAAATAACGGATTGGATTGACGGGTGGTTTATGCCTTATGCTTCCATGAAAATTCCTGAATGGCAATTATTTTTACCTTCGGAAAGTGTCACATTACCTGAAATGCTCAAAGAAAAAGGTTATAAAACCATACATGTAGGCAAATGGCATTTGGGAGAGAACGAAAAGGACTGGCCTTTATCTCATGGTTTTGATGTAAATATTGGAGGATGGAAAGCTGGGTCTCCTGCTACTAATAAAGGAAGCTATTTTTCACCTTATAATAATCCCACTTTACCAGATGGGGAAGAAGGAGAATACCTTACTGATCGTTTAGTTGGTGACGCTATCCATCAAATAGAAATTGTAAAAGGACAGCCTTTTTACTTGCAGTTTAATTTCTATAATGTTCATACGCCTTTGGAAGCAAAGCCAGAGAAGGTGGCAAAATATCAAGCTTTAATCGATAAAGGAAAAGGTGGTAAGCATCATCAGAATCCTGTTTATGCTGCGATGGTAGAACATGTAGATGATGCTGTGGGTAAGATCTTGAAAAAATTAGAAGAGGAAGGACTTATTGATAATACGATCATTGTGTTTAGCAGTGATAATGGTGGTTTGGAGTTAAAAGCAAACAAGAAGGGGAGACTGCCTAAAACGAATTATCCTTACCGTACTGGAAAAGGAAATTTTTATGAGGGTGGTGTCAGAGTACCTATGATTGTGAAGTGGACTGACAAGGTTCAGAAAGCCGAAAGTAATGTTCCGGCAATGACCATTGATTTTATGCCAACGCTCTTGTCCTTAACGTCTACAAAGTATAAGAAGAAAACAATAGACGGAGCGGATTTGAGTAAGGTTTTAAAAGAGAAGAAAACGATGGATAGAACCTTGTTCTGGCATTATCCACATTATCATATACAAGGAGCAGAACCTTATAGTGCCGTACTGAAAGACAACTGGAAATATTACAAAATTTACGGTAAAAGAAGCGAACTCTATGATTTATCAAAAGATGTTGGAGAAGCAAACAATGTTATAGAGGATAATCAAAAGGTAGCCATTGAAATGGAAAAAGCTTTACAGCAATGGTTAAAGCAAACAGACGCACAGCTACCTGAAATTAATCCTTATTTCGATCCTGAAAAAGAAAAGAAAACGAAGCCATATAGATTGAAAGATCAGTTTTGGCAGTAAAAAATTAATAAACGAATTTTTAATCAATTGAAGAGTGTTTTTATAGACCTCTAGGGTATTGGCTATACTATTAAGTGAATGTCCGTTCAGTAAATTTAAATAAAGTACAATGAGAAAACTACTTACCTTTTTATTAGGTTGCTTATTAGCTATGCCTAATTTGTGGGCCCAGAGTATTTCTGTGGACATAAGTAAGAAGCAACAGCAATTTTTTGGAGCTGGTGGAACCTGTGACAGTTATATTGGCCACTGGTTAAGTATGTCAGACGAAAATAGACTTTTGGCTGCGAAAATGGTGGCTGAAGATATTCACCTTGATTTTGTCAAGCATTATATCAATGGCAGACCTACAGAGGAGAATGAAAAACAATACAACAACTTTACAGCTTTTGTGGAGGATATCCGAAAGATCAATCCAGATATCAAAGTACAAATGTGTGTGCAGGATGTTCCGGAAGATTTAAGAAAAGATCAGGATAAGAAAAAAGAATTTGATGATAGTGATCCTGACATTTATGATAAAATGGCTCAATATTATTATGAAGTCATCGAAGGATTTCATGATAGAGGTGTACAGATTGATGAGTTAGACATCCTTAACGAGCCAGGAGGTACTGGTTTTGCTGTTTATTATGGCGGACTTTATAAGTATTCAGTGCCGAAGTTGCGTGAGATGATTGAAGATCCTACTATCAATACAAAAGGAATGAAGATGCCTCATATTGGAGGTACAAGTCAGTGGAGTGTTTTGGGTGTGATCAAATGGTTTGACGTTTGGAAAGCTGATATTCCAGGAGCTTATGAAGAGGTAGATGTAGTGTCTACACACGGTTATAGAAATGGATGGGATGAGAAAAACTATAAAGAGATTTATGATTATATCGATGGTTTGCCTTTCCAAAACAACGAACAGACGGGTAAATTACAGAAAGGTGATGGCTTGTATGAGATCTTTGAACAATCTGAGCCTGATTATATCGGTGATGTTTCTATTGGTATGCGTATCAGTGATGCGATCAATGGCGGTGTGAATCATTTCTTTATTTTCAACATCAATAACTCATCAGGAAATAACGCCGCTCTTCTTCAAACGCCATCAGGTGGTGCTCCCATCAAATCAAAAGTGTATGATGGTTTCAAACAATTGACTTCTTCTTATCCTTTAGGATCTTACTGTTTGCCGGAAAGAGGAATGAAAAACATGGATCTTACTCGTGTATTGGCCATGAGAGATGGTGATGAAAATGTAGTGTACTTAAACATTACTAATATTGCTCCTGAAGCACAGACCATTTCTATTGATTTCAACGATAATGGAACGGTTCAAGGTATCGCTGCGGTGCAGTCATGGGTGAGTAGTCAAGCTTATGACATTGAGGAAGTAATGAATACGGAGTATACACAATCAGTAGACAAAATCACATTTGATGCTTCACCATTTAGTGTCAATACTTTAAAAATCACATTAGATCCTGAAGGAGCTGTTACAGTATTAAAACCACAGACCATTGAATTCCTTCCGATTGATGATCAGTTGTTAAGAGGTACGTATACTCTTAAAGCAACAGCAAGTTCTGGTTTAGATGTACAATATGAAGTAGTAGATGGACCTGCAGTGATTCAAGACGGTGTAATGACTTTTTCTGGTGAGGGATATGTAAAAGTAAGAGCTTACAGTATGGGTAATGAAGAATTTGATGGAGCTGCATCTGTCATCAGAACTTTTAAAGTAGAAACGGGTGCTTTAGTCAATGTTGCAGAAGGAAAAACAATAGAGTCAGTTACAAGTCAGGATGAAAAATATCCTGCTACAAAGCTAATCGATGGTGATAAAATATTTAAAACAAGCCGATGGATTACTGTAAAGGATGATCCATTACCTCATGAAGTAGTGATTGATTTAGAAGAATCATATGATATTACAGGAATGGGAATGTGGACAGGTAGTTCAGATGGAGAGTATAGTAATCCAATTGTAGGATTTGTATTAAGTGCAGAAGTAAATGGTGAGTGGGTGAACATCTTAGAAGAAACAAATAACAGAAACCCAGAGTATATTAAGTTTTACGATAAAGTAACTACTCAAAAAGTAAAACTGCAGATCAATAATTTAGATAATGGTACAGATACCAGAACACGTATCTTTGAAGTAGAAATTTATGCTGCAGATGATACTGAAATTGATTGGGACTTAGAGGAAGGAATTGTAATGGTTGGAGATAAAATTCAGTTAGAAGCAACTTCATCAACTGAAAATTCAGTCACTTTTGCTTCTGGAAATGAGGAGATTGCTACTATTGATGAAGCCAATGTATTAACTGTTGTAGGAACTGGTAATGTTCAGATTTCAGCAACTACAATGACTGAATATGGAGTATCTGTGACATTCAATAAAACGCTGAAAGCAAGAAGAGAAAATACTATCACTTGGGATCAGGATATTTCTAGACTTGCTGTAGGAGGAGATTATACTTTAAATGCCAAAGGAGGATCTAAAGTAAAATACCTATTGAAAGAAGATTCTGATGCAGCCATTCTTGAAGGTACTTCTTTCAGAGGAAATGAGGTGGGTAATGTAACAGTTATTGCTTATGCAGAGGAAGATTTTGAGTATGTAGAGTCGGAAAGATTAGAGAAAGCAGTAGTTGTTAAATATCAAGATGAAATTGTGTGGGATGATCAGCCAACTAAATTAAAAGTAGGCGAAGAATTAGACTTAACAGCATTTTCGATTTACAATACTCAAGAAGTAAGCTTTATTGTCAGTGATGCATCTAAAGCAGTGATTGAAGGAGGTAAATTGATAGGAAAAGTGACAGGTGAAGTAACAGTGAAGGCCTCTACAAAAGAAGCAGATGAAGTTTTTGCTGCTGTATCGATGTTCAAAACTTTTACGGTTGAGTCTGCAAATGTGACAAGTATAGATCTAGATACATTCGATCAATTGGTGTATCCAAACCCAAGTAATGGATTATTCCAAGTGAAAAACTTAAAGCCTCAAGAAACAATTCATGTTTTCAATGGGGTAGGAGTAGAAATTAAAACGATACAAGTTCAGGACCCTTCAGATGTAATCGATCTGAATGATTTACCAAAGGGTATTTACTATATCAAAACCTCTAACAATGTGGGTAACCTCAAAGTGATCATTAAATAGTACTTATCGAAAGTTTAGTTGACAATGTGCTGACTTCTTATAGAGTGATAAATAAATTAAGTCATTCCTTATTTCTAGTGAATAGGGGATGGCTTTTTTTTATAGGCTATATTGCTCTTAACTATTGAAAAATTTAACTACTCTAGAAACTTTTTATGTTCTACTTTCAAGCTATTTTCTTCTTCATTTCTCTTATGATTAAAACAAGGAAAATTGTATTTATTTTGTACAATTTCTTCCAAAAGAGATAA
>NZ_JABANE010000170.1 GCF_012844305.1 Flammeovirga aprica JL-4 | reverse complement strand
CTATAACTTTTGTTTTACGACCCATAATTAGGGTATAAATATAGCTTATATTTTAATTTGTCTCAGTACTTATTAGTTTCATTAGTATTTTACTTTAGGTAATGTGAATCTCAAACAAATTGCCTTGTTTGAAAAGTACAAATAGTTTAGCCTTTTAATGATTTATCTAGATAGTATTGACAATATACAAATCATTTCTTCAGAAGAATAACATAAACACATTGTAATCTGAATTTTCGAATATTTATTGTGTTTAGAAATTAGGAGATTTTTAATGATTTTAAGGGCACGAATGGATTTTAGCTTTTGCCTTCAAAGCCTTGAATTTTTTGCTTCGTTTTGTGTTAAGATAAAAATGAAGAAGAAGGAAGTTTGAAAGTTTAGCCTAATAAATTTGTAGAAATGTTGATTATAATTTTTTTTACACGAAAACCTTTTAATCAAAATTTCACCTTATCACGAAGTCGAGTTGTAGGTACTTCAAAGTATTTATAAATAATCCAAGATCCTATCAGCGTTAATCCCCAATAGAGTCCGTATTGTGATATCGCAATGATATAACTCTTTTCAGTTAAACTAGTCCAAGGTATTGCATAAATAATATTAAGCTGTACCACAGATAAGTTGAGTAAATACATAGAGTAGGAGAGAAGACTTAGGGTTGTAATACTTTTATAAATTACACCTCGTCCTGATTTTATTTCATACAAAAAAGGAAGCAATAATGCAGTAGCTAAAGAAGTCACAGAAAAAGATAAAACACAGTTATAAAAACCGGTATGTGAAATGATACTAGTAATGAACTCTATTTTAACAACAGTAAGTAAAGACAACCCAAGAAAGAATAATTTTTTTTTGTATTTCAACCAAGTGGTTTTGAAATAATGATGACAATAAGCACTGATGACGCCATACATCAGAGCATCTAATCTTGTAATAACTTGCTTTCTAAACAGAATATCCCATTCGAAAGAAGATTGAATATTGATATGAGCGTATTTATAAAAACGAAAAAATATAATGGTAATTATCAGCGTTAAAGCAACGGACAAGACGGCTTTCTGATTTGAAAATTTTAGGAAGTGAATAGAAAGAAAAATAAATAAAGGAGTGATAATATAAAACCATTCTTCAACGCTCAAACTCCAAGCTTCAGGAAAAAAGTCAGGATGTTTGTAAAACAGGTTTTGGCTGAAAACAAAATAACTTTTGATACTCCATATTTCTAACCCGTTGTTGTGTAGAATATTAAACCCAAATAATATTAGAAGGGTTAAATAATAATTAGGCAGTGTTCGAAACCATCTTCTTATCCAAAAGTTGAAAAGGAGTTTTGTTGAAGGTTGATTATTTTCAAGTTGTTTGATTAAAATACCTCCAATTAAGAACCCACTCAAGACAAAGAAGAAAGAAACACCATCAAAAATAAGAATATCATGAAAACGACCCCATCTAAGGGGAAGAAAGTACTTTCCGTGTTCAAATATTACAAATAAAATAGCGATTGCTCTCAGAATATCTAAACCATAAATTCTGTTATCACTGATTTTAATATTAAAAAATGTTCCCATTATGCCCTTCTTTAAAAGCAACAAAGATAGTATTTTATTCATTGTTAAGAATATAATTGGGGCCGTTCAATTATCACAATTTCCCTTTTATATATTCAGCTTTAATGTTTTTATTATCAACGGATTATCACGTTTTCTGTTTGTGTAATAGAACCTAAAAAATAACTAATTTTAGAGGGGATTTATTAATTATTGTCAATTATTGGATTAAAAAAGACATATTTTAGACCTTTTTTCTTTCAAATAGACCTCATTAATATAATTTATCTTAATTACCTTTGAGCGTAGCAAAAAACAAGTAGTTAATACTTTACAGAATTATAATTCACTACTGAAAGTTATTTATCTAACAATTAACAAACTATCAAAATAATGAAATTGATCACTCAAGCAGTGAGAATGTTAGTCATGTGTGTGACTATGACTCTTATCTCTACATCTATGCTATTTGCACAAAACCGTATTACAGGAAAAGTGCAAGAAGCAAGCAGCAGAAATCCGATTGAATATGCCACTGTGGCATTGTACAATGAAGCGGATAACAGCCTTGTAACCGGTGTGGTTACAGACGCTAAAGGAGCCTTTTCTTTGGCAAAACTTAAAAAAGGGTCTTATAGGCTGACAGTAGCTTTTATGGGCTTCCAGACTTTTACAAAAAGTGGAATTTCTCTCTCTGGTAACACAGTAAACCTTGGTTCAATTGCTCTTCAGGAAGACAATCAGATGCTTCAGGAAATTGAGGTGAAAGGGGAGCAATTAACAGCTGTAACTAAAGTAGACCGTCAGGTGTATGATGCCACAAAATTTGAAGCAGCAGCTGGTGGTACTGCAACGGATGTATTGAGAAATATGCCGTCGGTAAGTATCAATGCTGAAGGTGATTTGTCTGTAAGAGGATCATCTGGATTTGTGGTTTTATTGAATGGTAAGCCTGTACAGTCAGATGCGGCAACAATCTTAAACCAATTGCCTGCCAATGCGGTAAAGAATGTGGAAGTAATCACAGCTCCTTCTGCAAAATATGATTCAGAAGGAAAAGCAGGTATTATCAATATCATTACCACAAAAGGAGCAACAGATAATCTTTATGCTCAAGTAAATGTGAGGTATGGTTTACCGGCAGTTGAAAACTACAACAATGGTAAAAATCCTTTGCGTTATGGTGGTGATTTCACAATTGCACAGCAAAAAAACAAGCTGAACTGGGCATTAGGTGCATCTTACCAAAGAAACGACAAGTCGGGTAGAAGAGAAGGTGATGTATGGACGCAGATTGATGATGATCCTAAATTCATGTTCCCGTCGGATGGAGAGCGTTCTTATGTGGAAGAAAATTATTCAGCCAACTTATCATTAGGATATCAAGCAACGGAAAACACAAGTTTCAACTTTGCCGCTATGGGTGGTATCAGAGACAAAACGCGTTTAGCAGATATCTATTATAATGATAACCGTTTTGCAGACCAAGATCCTTCGGAAGCTTTCAAATATTATAACCACAACTCAAGAAACAGACAGTCAGATTTCTTCGTGACTAGTTTCGATTTTAATCACAAATTTGCGAATGCTTCAAAACTTTCAGCGTCGGTATTATATGAATACACGTTATTGGGTGGTCCTACATTTAACGACAACCAAAGACATGGATTTACAACACCTGTAGAAAGTCAATATTACTACCTGAAAGAAAGAAATACCAATGAAAACCCTTTAAATGGTTTCAGAGCAAATATTGACTACAGCTTTAAGCCTTCAAAATTAGGGCAGTTTGAGATTGGATATCAATTCAGATCGTTGGATCATAAAGGTGATTTTTTATATGAAAGAGAGCAATTGCAGGATGGAAAACCTACTGGGGATTGGGAAATTGTAGATAACTATTCTTCTAATTTAAACCTTCAAAGAAACATTCACTCAGCTTATGGTCAGCTTTCAGGTGAAAAAGGAGCATGGACGTATGGAGCCGGTTTAAGAGCAGAATATATGGATCGTCAAGTGGATTTCTTGGGGTATGAAAATGGTCAATTAATGCCAGAAAACAATAGAGAGGTGAAAAACTATGATTACTTCAAATTGTTCCCATCTGCTAATTTACAATATCAAGTAACGGACGGTTTTGCATTGAAAACGGCTTACTCAAAGCGTGTACAGAGAACGACTACTTTCAAAATGAATCCATTCAAAGAGAAAGAACACTCGGAGACCTTGGAGCAAGGTGATGCTGACTTATTACCAGAGTTTATTGATTTGGTAGAATTGGGAGCTACACAAGAAATTGGTGATCATACTATTTTCGCTACAGCGTATTTCAGAAATACTGAAAACTTGATCAACAGAACAAATACATTTGATAGTGATTCGGTATTGAACCGTGTTTATACGAATGTGGGTAATTCTAAAGTGTTTGGTTTGGAAATAGGAACTTCATTGAAATTGACTGATTGGTGGGATTTCTATGCAGGTGGTAACGTTTATCACCAACATATCACAGGTCAGTTTGATTATGATGATACAGACCGTGATTGGATGATCTCAATTCCTGTAGATACAAAAGCATGGCAGTATAGCTTTAACATCAATACGAACTTCCAAATCACGAAGACCTTATCTACGAACTTCGCCTTCAATTACCTGTCGGAAAGAGTGACAGCCCAAGGTGAGGATTCAAGATTCTATAGCCCTAATTTATCTATTAAGAAAACATTCTTAGATAACCGCTTGGCTGTGAATTTCCAATGGTTGAACATGGACATGGGATTATTGGACACCAACGAGCAACGCATCACAACAAGAGGAGACTATACAGCACGATTAGCTGATGGATCTACTCAAAGACAACAATTCTACACGACAACCAACTATGTATATGAGGTTGATCAATTGATCATTAACATTACATATAACTTCAATAGCTTGAAGAACAAGTCGAAGAAAGTGAAGTCTGAATTTGGTGCGAAAGAATTCTAGTTTTCATTAAGAGTTAAGAATGAAGAATTAAGAATGGTGTTGTGGATATCGTCTTAGTTTAGAATTCCCCCGTAGAGATCGCATTCATGCTATCTCTACGAACCATAAGCAAATACCTCTTTGGTCACTACGACTGAAGAGGTTTTTATATTTATGTATTGAATAGCAAAATGTTTTTTATGGTGGTTCAGTGGACGTTTTACTAAAACGCCTCTACAATCTACTTTCATTTTTTTGGTAGAATATCATTTATGATGGATGCCGTTGTAGGGATGTTGCATTGCAACGTCCACTGAACCACCATAAAAATCATTTTACGAACCATCATTCTTCCCTCTTAATTCTTCATTTTAAATACCCCACTGTTCGTGGTGTTAAGCGGTAGCGTCACTACGAACTTACATATTGAATAAGTTTTCAACTTATAACAAAAAACAAAAACCTCTTTGGTCCTAATGACTGAAGAGGTTTTTTATATTTATTCTCTTGTATTGAACAGTAAAATGTTTTAAAGTGGTACAGTGGACGTTTCAATGCAACATCCCTACAAAATATAATTTAAACTACCACCGCCCTCAACTTCTTCCTCAAATGTGCCAAAGCCTGCCCAATTTGTTTCTCCACTGTTTTTGGAGAAATCTCTAAAAGTTCAGCAATCTCTTTATAAGTAAGCCCGTCATTTCTACTCATTCGGAAAGCATTCTGGCTGGCAGGGGGTAATTCATTGGTAAGTTGTTCAATGTAGGTAGAGAGATCTTCTGCCTCTAAATTCAATTCGGTATACTCTTCGAAGGGCTGATTCTTCTCAAACTCAAAATAATCAGAACCTTCACCTTCATAGCGTTGTTTTGCTGAGTTTTTAAAATTAAGGACAGCGTTTTTGACACTACGGAAACAATAACCTTTTAATGATCCTTCAATCTCAATTTTTTCCTTGTTTTCCCACAGTTTAAAAAATACCTGACTGATGATATCTTCACCATCAGAATGAGTAACACCCATGTGATGAGTATAAAGTAATAGGTTGTCATAAAGCTCTAAATATAAAGTTTTGAACTGATGAACATCCCCATTTTGAATTAGTCGCCAAGTATTGTTGTTTTCGTCTTCCATAGCAATACAAAACTACAATTTCATACCCTGCTCAGCGTTATAGCAATTTTAAATTTTGTATTAACGACTGTAAATATTGTGAACCTTGTGTTACATAATTTATCAAAACATTAATTCAAAAATTTCTATGGGGGTATCTAATCTCACACTTTGTCTTTACTATTGAATGACAAAAAATATGATAGAAAACAAAGAAACATATAGTCTAATAGGCAAGGCACTTGCAGAGGAATTAAGTGAGGAAGAAAGAGATCTTTTCATTAAGAAAATGCTTTCTGATGCTTCATTTAAAGAAGATTTTGAGCAATCAAAAAAGCTTTGGAATGCTCCTGCAAAAGTGTCTGATAGGGCCATTAGATCAGCAGATCATTTAATGCAAACTATTGAATATAGTAAGAAGGAAACGAAGGTAATTCCTTTTTATCAACAATGGAGTAAATATATAGGGGCAGCAGTGGTTGTACTAGTATCTCTTATAGGGGGCTATAATTATATTGATCAGCAAGAAAAAATACTGACACAAAGCACTGGTTTTGGTGAGAGCAAAGAAATACTACTTGCTGATGGAACAATAGTATTGCTGAACTCAAAGTCTTCTTTGGAATATCCCGCTGCATTTAAAGGTGACTTTAGAAAAGTAAACTTAGTAGGAGAAGCCTTTTTTGATGTTACAAAAGACAAGGAACATCCTTTTAAAGTCAATGCATCAGACTTGGAAGTAACCGTATTAGGGACCTCATTCAATGTCTCTACTTATGCTAAAGATAAAGAGAATTCTGTGGCCTTATTAACTGGAAAGGTAAAGCTGAAAAATGCATTAAACAGTGATGTCACCACTTTGTCACCGGGGCAGACTTATGTGATTGATAAAGAAATTCAGAAGGGAAGTGTCATTACTGAAAACCAATTAAATAGAACTTCTTGGCTGAGTGGTCAGGTGGTCTTTAATTATGCTTCATTGAAAGAAGTAATCAATAAAATGGAAAGGTTGTATCCAATCTCTATTGAAGTGAAAAATCAAAAACTTTTGGAGAGAAAAATAACAACTAAAATCAATAAGGGTGATCAGCTAGAAGAAGTATTAGCACTTTTGGAGATCCTCTTAGAATGCAAAATTGAAAAGAAAAACCAACTAATAATTTTACAATAAAAAAAGGTACTAGACTGCTGCAACAGTCGAATACCTCTTAACTAATTTTCGTTACGCAAATTTATGCAATTTTCTTCGAAACTTTCAAGAGCCTTAAGAATATTTTTTCTTTTAGGAGGGCTCACTACATCCTCATTTGCCCATGAAAGTGGACTTACGGAGGGTATTTCTACGACTATCACAGTAGAAAAAATGCAATTGAGAGATTATCTTTCAAAGGCAGAAAAACAATTTAATGTTCAATTTTCTTATAGTAACAACGTGGATGATGCCCAGTGGATCAGCGTTTCAGAAGCTGCAACTTTTGAAGCAATGACGGCTCAGCTCAAAGCAGAAGGTTACGACTTGAAGAGAATTGGAGATAATATCATCATTACGCCATCTGCCAAAGAAGTACAACAGGAAGTTCGTATCAAAGGGCAGGTGACGGACAAGAGTGGTGAATCTATTATCGGTGCCGCTGTACAGGTGAAAGGGACTAACATCGGTTCCATTACTAATTTAGATGGAGAGTTTGAATTGCTTGTGCCTTCATCAGAATCAGTTCTTATTGTTTCCTTTGTGGGTTTTATCACAAAAGAAATAGTGGTAGGAGCAGCAACAAACTTCTCAATTCAGTTGGAAGACAACACACAGGAATTGGAAGAAGTAGTAGTGATCGGTTATGGTTCTCAATCCAAAGAAGAGGTGACGGGTGCGATTTCTAGTGTCCGTTCGGATGAATTGCAAAACTACGCGGCAAGTGGTCTTGATCAACAAATGGTCGGTAAGATGGCCGGTGTATTGATTAATGAAAATAACGCTGCACCAGGACAAGATGCAAAGATTACAATTCGTGGTACTTCTTCGTTGACAGCCGGAACGAATCCATTGATTGTGGTTGACGGAATGCCACTTTCGGAAGGAACTTCAATGAACGATATTCCTCCAAGTTCTATTGCTTCCATTGACGTATTAAAAGATGCGGCATCTTCAGCGATTTATGGTTCAAGAGCCTCTAATGGTGTGATTTTGATTACCACAAAACAAGGTTATCAAGGAAAAACCAAAGTGAGTTTCGACTATTTCACAGGTATTCAACAGGCGGCAAGTTTAGTGGACTACGCTGATGCATATGAGTCAGCACAATTCTTTACTCATGCACGTGATTGGGGGTATGTTTCAAAAGATCCTGCAAATAGAAGTATCCACGATAGCCCAGATGTTAGAGCGGCAAATGGAGCTTCAAAAAGAGAGTATCGATTACATTATGTAGATCCTTATTTGAGAGGAGAACAAGGTTTGACAAATACGAATTGGAATGATCACCTTTTCCAAAATGCCCCGATCAGTAACTACAGCGTTTCACTGAATGGAGGTAATGAAAAGACAAGTTTCTATACCAATGTTGCCTATATGGAGCAAGATGGTATTGTACCGACTACTGGTATGGAAAGGTTTACCGCCAACCTTAATTTGAGAACGAAATTAAGTGACAGAGTGGAGGCAGGTGTTAGTTTGAACACAGCTTATTCAGTGATTGAGCAAGGTTCGGATATTGCTATTTCAAACCTTTGGATCGCTTACCCATTCTTTGATCCTTATAACCCTGATGGAACTATTAATATCGGCGATCAACATGAGGCAAATGCTCCTGAAGATGGTGCATTACAAGAGAATCCATTGGCACTTTTGACGTATACTAAAGATGTTATGACTCGTTTCAGAACGTTTGGTAATGCTTTCGCAAGCGTAGAATTGTTGGAGGGTTTGAAATATAAACTTTCAGCAGGTATGGATTATAATGGAGAGTTTACAGATTTCTATTCACCAAACAGCATTGGAGGGTATAGACAGCCTTTCCCTACCAAGCCAGCGGAAGCAAGAGAGATCAATGACAAGTATTTTAATTACCTTTTTGAACATATCTTGACTTACAACAAAGTCATTGGAGACCATAATATCAGTGCTTTGGCAGGGATGACGATGCAGAGAGAAGACGGTACAAGAACAAGAGTGATTGGTATGGGAATGGTTGATGATAATGTGGACAACATCGGCGGTGCCTCTTCTTTTAATGTGGATGCTTACCGTTACACATGGACGCAACAATCTGTATTAGGTCGTTTGCAGTATTCATACAAAGGAAAATACCAAATGGCACTAGCGGCTAGAGCGGATGGTTCATCAAGATTTGGTGATAATTCAAAGTGGGGTTACTTCCCTTCGGTTTCAGGTGGATGGATTTTATCCAAAGAAGATTTCTTCCCAGAGCAAGATGTAGTGACGTTTGTAAAGCTTCGTGCCAACTGGGGACAAACGGGTAACAACCAAATAGGAGCTTACGGATCTAAAGCCTTAGTGACACAAACAGATTATATCTTCGGAGGGGGATTACACCCAGGATATTCAGCAACTACAGCTCCTAACCCTAACTTATCATGGGAGACTAACGATTCTTACAACATTGGTTTTGATATGCAGTTGCTAAAGAAAATCAACTTATCAGCCAACTATTATAATTCCATCACAACAGACTTATTACTAGAAGTTCCAGTTCCTGAACAATCAGGTTATTCTACTTCATTACAGAACATTGGCTCTTTAAGAAACAACGGTTTTGAATTAGAATTACAAGGTTATGATTTCCATATCGGTGGCGTAACAATTGGTTTTAATGCCAATATCACAACGAACAACAATGAGATTTTATCATTAGCACCGGGTCAAGAACAGATCATTACAGGTTACAATGGCTCGTTCAGAACGAGAGTGGGTGGCCCAATGGCAGAAATGATTGGTTATGATATTATTGGTGTGTATAAAGATCAGGGAGAGATTGATAATTCGGCTCATTTACAAGGGACACTTTTGGGAGATTATATTGTCAGAGATGTAAATGGTGATGGTGTAATTGATGAGAACGACATGGTTTCATTGGGGACTTATGAGCCAAATTTTCATTACGGTTTTGGTGCCAATTTAACTTACAAAGGGTTTGATTTCTCTTTCACATTCAATGGTATTCAAGGGCGTAAGATCTTTGATAGAGACATGATGCAGTCAAATACAGGAGAAGGTTTTGCCGTACCAACCAAAGATTATTATGATAATTACTATCATCCAGAACACAATCCAAATGGTCATTATGCACGACCAAACATGGGTAATTTCTCAGCGGCAAGAAAGAACACAAGAGGTAGTAGCATTGATGTAGTAAGCGGTGATTATTTACGCTTAAGAAACGTGACTTTAGGGTATAATTTACCAAAATCAGTGCTTCAAAAATTAAATATAGCTGGGCTAAGAGTCTACGCTACAGCCAACAATCCATTGACGATTACTAGCTATAAAGGTATCAATATGGACGGTTCAAACACCAATAACTTGGAGCAAGGCTGGATCACAAATAACCCTCACCCCATTGTAAGGTCTTACTTACTAGGTGCTAATCTTAAATTCTAAATCAAACACAATCATGAAGACTAGAAATAGTTTATATATATTAATCCTAACCGTTTTACTATCGTCATGTGACTTTAGTTTAGACCAAAACCCAATCACTGAAAAGGATGGAGATAAGTTTTACAAAACGGAGGTAGAGATTGAAGAGGCAGTAACAGGTGCATATAGTATGCTAAGAGGAAACGGTCTTTACGGTACCAATATGCCTGTTTTAGGTGAAATTCCTTCTGACAATACTTTTGATGAAGTGCCTGCCAATGACGGAGGTAATTATGGTGAATTGGATGAGTTTACCACAATCCCTACCAATAGCGTAATCTCTTCTAATTGGAGAGAATCTTACCGTACGATTCAGAGGTGTAATACCGTTTTAAATCGTATTACTGATATTGCTTTCAAAAATGAGGAAGTAAAAATCAACCGAATGGGAGAGATGAAGTTTATCAGAGGTTTGATGTACTTCAATATGGTTCGTCTTTTTGGAGATGTTCCTTTGGTGATTACAGAAACAACGGATGTCAACGATCATTTCGGGCAGGGTAGAACAGATTTGAACTTGATCTATGAGCAAATCATCATCGATTTAGAAGAAGCGATTGAAGAATTGCCAGTAAAAGGAGATATGGATGGAAGAGTTGAAAAAGGTGCCGCTCAGGCTTTATTAGCCAAAGTATATTTGACATTAGATGACAAAGTGAATGCAAAGAAGTATATCGATGAAGTCATCAATTCTAACCAATACCAACTGTTAGAAAAAGGTGAAGAAGTATTTACGATTGCCAATAAAGGAAACGCTGAAGTGATTTTTGCTGCAAAGTTTGCCTCAGGAATCAACGGTAATGTAATGGGATCTCAATACTACAGAATGTGTTCTCCATCAGGACATTTCGCAGGTGGAAAAGGTCATAATATCCCGACTCAACAATTGTATAATTTGTATGATGACAACGATGCTCGTAAGGATCAATTTGTATTGCCTGTAGAGACGATCTATTACGTTTCTGGAAAAATGGAAGCACCTGCCTGTTACGGATCAAAATGATTGCGGTAGCGACTATGTCATCCTTCGTTATGCAGACGTAGTATTGATGTCCGCTGAAATTGAAAATGCGTTAGGCAATACTTCTTTAGCATTGGAAAGATTGAACAGTATCAGAAGAAGGTCGAATGTTTCAGAAGTGACTTTAACAACTGATTTGGATGCTGTTATTGCAGAAGAAAGAAGATTGGAGTTAGTAGGAGAAGGACATCGTTGGTTTGACTTATTAAGAACAGGTAAAGTGATTGAAGTAATGAACGCTCACTTTGAAGAAAGAGGTCAAAACATCACCGTTCCTGAATTCAGATTATTGATGCCAATCCCTCAATCACAGATTGATACAGATCCAGCGATTAAGCAGAATCCGGGGTATTAATAACTTGTGGTGACTTAACCACAAAATATGTTTTTAGAAATCAGGAGATTTCTGAATATCCTTTAGGCACGAATGTCGCTATCGCTAAACATTCGCGCCAGTCGGGGAGGCAATTCTCCTTAGCGCAAGTGTTAAGCGATAGCGTACTAACTTAGCATTGTCAAAAGGAAATAAAACTCCTCAGAATAATATTTTGGATTTTCGAGGAGTT
>NZ_JABANE010000017.1 GCF_012844305.1 Flammeovirga aprica JL-4 | reverse complement strand
TTATCTCTTTTGGAAGAAATTGTACAAAATAAATACAATTTTCCTTGTTTTAATCATAAGAGAAATGAAGAAGAAGGAAGCTTGAAAGTAGAATAATATTAAGCTTGTAGAAATATCGTTTGAAACTTTTACATAGTACTAATCATAACTTAAATAATGCTACTCAAAAAAACACACTTCCAAAAGGGAATTGGGGGAATATTAGTCCTGCTCTCTCTGACTTTAATACTCATAGAATACAATACTATTTTTAATGATGGAAATACACAACGCTATACAGATTATTCTATTTTGCTCTTTATCAGCCGTTGGTCCATCTATTTTGTGCTTCTTTTAGCAGGGCTAAATACTTTCTTCAAAGCGAAGAGTACCAATCTGTTTTTATTGCTATTCAGTCTCAGTGCATTATTAGAGATTTATATTAATGAGAACTATTACATCATAAAAAGTATAGATGATTTTCATGCGTACCTCTTTCTGATGCTTTCCGTAATAGCACTAATTATTGCTGTATTCAATGTATTGAAAACAGGTCAATTGAAAGTAATTAGTGTTGTTTTGAGTATAATATTGGCAGGTGTGATTGTCTATTTACCCAATGCTTTAATTACTTATTACTTTTAAAAAAATAGCTACTATGAAATTCTCTTTTTATACTAATATCCTCTTTTCAATAGTGCTATTTTTTATAAGTTGTGAAAGCGCACCTGAGGTCAAGCAAGAAATGACACCTGAAAAGTGGAAAAGCGATATTGAATATCTTATCAGTACCTTAGAAGCAAAACACATTCACCTTTATCATAGTACTACTAAAGATAGCATTCAACAACAAGTCAATGTTTTACTAAAGAAAATACCTGACCTATCAGATGATGAGATCTTTCTGCAACTGGCCAAGATCATAAAGTCTCTCGATGATAGTCATACAGGAATATGGAAACCCGGTGGTTTTTATGATAGTTACCCATTGGATGTTTTTGTCTTTGGAGACGAAGAAGTGAGAGTGGCTCGAATTGAAAAAAATCACTCAGAGCTGATAGGTGCAAAACTGGTATCCATAGATGGCACTCCATTACAACACATTTTAAAAGAAGTCTCTTCTGTAGCACAATGCACCGACAATTGGTACTCAGAAAGCGAACGATTTGCTTCTTACTTGAAATACTCAAAAATCTTGAAAGGGCTTGGCATCGCAAAAAAAGAAGATTCGGCCGTTTTTGAATTTCAATTGGAAGATAGTAAAAGGAAAAAGGTGACATTAAATGCTGTTCCCGAATCAGAATACCGCTCTACACTTAGTGCTCCGATTCAGCTGGAGAGCCCATTCCAATTTGAAAATGCGGTGATTGGTGTTCCTTACCTATGGTATCAACCGCTGGAAGAACTTCACACAGCCTATATTTATTTTTCAGGATACCCAGAATTACTGCAAATGCGACGTTTTGCTATTGCACTCACTAGAGATATTATCAAAAAAGACCTCCGAAAAGTCATCATTGATTTTAGGGATAATGGCGGTGGCAACTTTTATATAGGTCTAGAACTTATAAAGTCACTTTCTTTTATCAATCAAATTGATTGGAAAGATGGGGTGTACGTGATGGCTGATCGAACAACTTACTCTGCTGGAATGAGTAATACGGCTCAATGCAAGGAATTACTCAATGCCAAAATTATTGGTGAACCTACAGGCTCGAACCCCAATGATTACCAAGATGCTGAAGGTTTTCCACTCCCTAATTCTCAGTTGTGGGTACAGTTTTCAAAAAGGCGTTATCAATTTCAAGACAGTATTTCTAATGGAATCATTCCTGATGTACATATCCAACCTCAATGGGAAAATTGGAAAAATAAAGTAGATGCTGAATTGAATTGGATACTGGAGGATATTCGTAAGAATAATAAATGAGAGAAAAATCCTATCACTCTATAAAGCACAACAATAATCATCTGTATATTAATTCAATAGCACTAAATTAGATGACTTATCAATTTAAATAGAGTGAAAATGAACAAAAAAGACTTAGCAGGTAAAACTCTTGTTTATGCTTATGATAATGGTGAATCCTATCAATTAGATTTTGAAGAGAAATTAGTGAAATGGACTTGTATTGCAGGGAGTGCAAAGGGATATTCAGGAACTGAAATTTATGATTTTGCAGAAGTTGCTCCTGATATACTTTTCGTTAGTTGGCTAGAAAAGTCAAGAGAAGTAGTCAGTGCTGTTTTTAACCTCAATACCATGAAAGTGTTTTGCAGTTATGTTTATGAAATGGAAAAGCATCAGTGGGAGGGAAAAATTATCTCTTTTTCTGGCAGATAGAAATTAACAGAGGTCAAATTTCCCTCATTAAAAGGGTGTTTTATTATTCGATTAAAGAAAGAAAAATTACTTCCCAATCCTTGAAGTTGTTTTATGTATTATGTTTCTAGAATAAAGTTAAACTCAACGCTAGAAATGAAATGACAAATAAGCATTACCGATTTTTTAAGTACCTCATTCTGATTTTGTGTACTTTTTCTTTCTCCTGTATCAAAACACAACAACAAACCGTCAAACATCAACCTGTAAGCATCAATAGCATTGCACCCGACAGAGGTTTGGCTGACCCTCATGTTATCATTGTGAACGACACTTTATATACGATGTGCGGTCATGATAAAAGCTGGAATACTTACGGTTCTTGTGTAATGGACCGCTGGGAATTGTGGTCTACCACCAACCTCAAAGACTGGCAACATCACCTGAATATTTTGCCTACTCAAACCTATATTGGTGATCAAGACAATTGTTATGCAGGGGATGTAGCCACAAAAGACGGGAAATTTTACTGGTATTTTTCTAATAGAACTTTTAGTACTGGTGTTATGGTCGCTCCTTCTATGAAAGGCCCTTGGAAAGATGCTTTAGGTGAACCTCTGATTCCTGAAAAACTCACTTCTACCAAGTCTTACGACCCAGAGGTTTTTGAAGACAATGGAAAACACTATATCATTTTTGGTGCAGGGCAATACTTCATAGCCACATTGGGTAATGATATGATTTCATTAGCAGATCAACCTCAAAAATTGTCTATCTTTTTTGAAAACGGTAAGCAAAAATTCACAGGTGATAAACCCGCTGTTTTCAAAAGAAACGATTGGTATTACCTATTTTGGGGAAACCAATATGCTATGGCTAAAACGCTTAAAGGTCCTTACACTTACAAAGGTGAATACCTAGACGGTGGTCATGGCAGTGCTTTTGAATGGAAAGGACAATGGTACAGTATTCAAGAAAATCATGAAACTAATGCTTTTTATAGAGGCGTACAGCTCAGACCATTGTATTTTAATGAAGATGGCACCGTCAAAATTCCAGAAGTCAATCTAGAATATCCTTTGCCAGGTCGAAATTATACTTTCAACCATTCTACTCAAGGATGGCAAGCACAACAAGGAACTAATTTGAATTACGATAAAAAGGAAGGGAAAATAGTTGGTAAAACCACTGAAAAAGAGGCTATCATCACTTCCACCCCTTACCTGCACAGCCCAATTTATTTGTGTAAACAGCTTCGTGTTAAATTCAAAAAACAAAAACCTTCTCAACGTTTAAGGATTGCATTATATAGTTATGAAAGTCCAAAACGATATACCAAAAACAACCCTCATAATGTGGATTGGTCAAAAGAGGATTGGATAACAGTGGATGCTTCGAACTCAACAGAATGGCAAGAAGTCACTATCCCTTTATCTTCTTTCAAAAGCCATAAAAAATACTTGCATCAGATTGGTATTCAACCCGCTTTTGATGATGAAGATACCATTTGGGAGATTGAAAGTATTGTGGTGGAGTAGTTGAGATCAATTATGAACCTATAAAAAAAAGAGATGCCTTGTATTACAAAGCATCTCATCTACTGATCTTTTTTTTCTTGTATTCCTTAACATCAACAAACTTAGATCAGGTGAACGTATGAGAAGTACGTTCAAGTATTTTTTCATTATTTTATTTCCATCACAGAGATATAATAATTTTTATTCACCTCCAATGTTTTAACGTCTTCCTCTAAAGTAACCGTTTGCCATTGCTTTCTCGCTTTGATACGTTGAGATTTTCCATTGATTTCAACATCCACTTCCATTTCAAAACCTTCATTGCAATTTACAAAGCGGTAAAAAACAGCATCACCAAAAAATCTGTATTCTAAAGTAGGAATAATGGTTGATCTTAAATATTGATCAAAAATTGGAGACAAGTCTTTCCCTGTTTTTTGAATCATATAGCCTTCAACCTCTTCCGTATCAACCGTTTTATGATAAAAGGTCTCATTCAATCCTCTCAAAGTTGACAACCACAATGAATCATTATCGACGATCTGACGCATCATGTTCAACATATTAGAACCCTTATAATACATATCTCCAGATCCTTCCGCATTCACATTATAGGTACCGATAATTGGTATATCATTTTGAATACTAGAACGAGTGCCTCTTACGTATTCCTGCCCTGCCTCTTTTCCATAAAAATAATCCAAGAAAAGTGATTCAGAATAAGCCGTAAAACTCTCGTGAATCCACATATCAGCAATGTCCTTGTCAGTGATATTATTCGCAAACCACTCATGACCAGCTTCGTGAATGATGATAAAATCAAACTTCAAGCCCCATCCTGTTTGACTCAAATCTCTTCCTAGATATCCATTCTTAAATTGATTTCCATAAGTCACCGAACTTTGATGTTCCATCCCTAAATAAGGAACTTCTACTAACTTAAATCCATCTTCATAAAACGGATAAGGACCAAACCAATGCTCAAACGCTTCCAACATCTGTTTTGTCTGTTGAAACTGTACTTTTGCTTTTTCCACATTTGGTTTTAACACATAGTAATCTAAAGTGAGTTCACCTTTCTCCCCTTTATAACGATCATCAAAATGAGCATAATCCCCAATATTCACGTTCACACCGTAATTATTGATGGGGTTGGTAACATACCAATGATAGGTTTTCGTCTTTTTCTTTCTATTCTTCTCTACCTTAGTTAAGCGACCGTTAGAAACATCCATCAAATGTTGAGGAACTTCCACTGAAATTCTCATAGAATCTACTTCATCATACATATGATCTTTCAAAGGCCACCAAACACTCGCTCCCAAACCTTGGCAAGAAGTGGCAATAAAGTCATTTCCGTTTTCATCTTTATCCCAAGTGAAACCACCATCCCAAGGAGCTTTTACCGCTTCCTTTGGATTCCCTTCATAATAGACCTTTATACTGTTTACCTCTCCTACTTTTTGTTTTTTCTTTAGGTCAATAAAAAAAGCGTTACCATTTCTTTTATACTTAAGCTCTTGTTCCGCTTGCGTCACCTTAGTAATGATCATTGGCTCTTGCAAGTCCACTTGTATCACTTGATATTCCTTTAGAACCGTATACTCAATAATGTTTGATCCTTTGATAAATTTTTCATTGGGCATTACTTCAATATCTAAATGATAGTACTTTAAATCCCACCACTCTCTTTCAGGTGTAATACTACCTCTTAGCGTATCTTGTTCGGTAAAATGTTGGTGATTGTGATGTAATAGTTGTGCATTACTGCTGTGAAATGCTAGAAATAGAACTAAAATTAATGTTGATTTTAATGTGTTTAAAATAAATCTCTTTTGATTGATCATTATGGTTTTTACTGTGATTTGAATTGATATAAGTACAAATTCAAAATTATCTATTTTATTTTTGACTTTGTATTTAAAATCTAAAATTACGAATCCTAATTAGTTTTCAGCACTTCACCCTAAAATTTTGAACAAAAAAAAGGCACTAAATAAATAGTGCCTTTTCTTCAGGTTGGTAAGTTTATGCCACGGCATATTCTAAAAGGTCTTTTGCTTTTTCGTTACCTTCGGAAGTGATCTGCGCAAAAATACCCTTTGGACTTTTCTCGATAGAGTGTACATAACCTCTGTCATGTAGCTCATCAATCATCTGTTCCAGTTCGGGCGTTGATGCTTTGATTCCAAATTGACGGACAATTGTCTGAAGTGATGTCCCGTAGTTAAGGCAAATACCTGCTAATAGTTTAGTAATTTTAGATTCAGTTGACATGTTAAACTTGGTAATTTCAATAAATAGTGTGTTTGCAATAATATTCATTAATATTTAAATAGTAAAATGAGTTAAGTCACTTTTATAATAAATTGCTAATAAATAGGAGTTTTAACAGTCTTGTTTCATAATATTTTTGAAAACTAAAGGAAAAGCCATCCCATTTTATTGCATAAAAAGCTGAACTGATTGCACTTTCGCTCTTCTCTGCAACATTTATAACTCACTGATTGTAATAGCAATACAAGTACTTGATGAACACTCGTATTATATTCAAAAACCAATTTTATTACTACAATCTTATGAAAAACAATAGCCGTCTTATTATAATACTATCAAGTATTGTAATATTAATATTTTTAGAAGGGAAAAATCTCCAAGATAGTTTTGGATGGGGTATAGAAGAGCAAAATACCGTACTTGAAGAGTGGTTTTCAAGTGAAGAAAAGGACCTATTTCTTGAAAACGAAGTCACATTGAGAAATTCATATTAGAAAAGTTAAAATGCCATTTTGGGGAACTAAAATGAAGAGAATAGAATTCATCAATTAAAGTGGTTGGCTAATTTATTGAAACTATGATGTACAGATATATTCTCACTATTTTACTAATAATAGTAACGGAAAGTGCCATTGCACAATCGGATCATGCAGAAGCTACGGGTTACCTCGACTACTTTATATCTACCTATAATACCTATCAAACATCAGAACAGGATTCCGCACTTTTTATTAAAGACGGTGCTTACATAGGTAATGAGAAGGTGTATTTACAATATCATGTGGAGGTTGACCCTAAAGATGATTTTAAAAAAGAAGAAGATTTCTATCAGTTTTTAAATGAAACTGCCCATCATCCATTAGAAATAGAGGCGTTTGAACTACAAGTCTATGCCATTGATTACCAACTAAGTATCAGTTATCACTTTGAAGACGACTCTTATTTATTGATTAAAAAGTACTCTCAATTAGAACAAGAAGCAATCTATTTTGACAAGGATAAGAAATTGGTCAAGAAGTTATAAGGAAGGAAAATACATAAGCGACAAAATCGCCAAAAAATATCTTTGATTTCGTCGCCTGAATGTACAATTGCACTTCAAATTTATTGATTAATTAGGGTTTTTCAAACGTATTGAAAAAAGATAATCTATATCATGAATTAAAAGTATGAATTTGAACCAATTGTATTTCGAGAAATCGTTGTATAACATATTAAAGATATAATTTTCATTTTTAAAGAGAAAGTTCCCCATTTCATGTATCTTTTTTTTGTTAACGCCCGTTTACTAAGGTAAGTACCAAAATCAGTTGGTATGGTACTATTCTAAATAAACTAAATAAGGTGATGAGTTTACAATATAAATCTCTACAGATTGTAAAGGCTCTTGAACCAGGGGCTTACCATTCTATACTTGTATTAGCCAAAACAATAGGACTTACAGCTTCAGTCCATGAACTAAAAAGAATTACACACACACTGTGTAGAAATGGACTGATAGAGGCAAAAGAAGAAAAAAACGATATCAAGATCATTTTGACAGATGAGGGTATTGAAGTACTACCCTACCTTTAAAACCAAAAAGAAATTCAAAAAAAGGAGCTTGTCTCCTTTTTTTTATGCGTAAAAACTAATCCCCTAAACCAAAAATTTCAATCTCCTTTCTAAGAAACAGAATCGCACTTCAAAAAAATCTGTTTTAAATTTATACCATATAACAACATTAAACCACTGTATAACTGATACTTATATTTACCTGTAGACTTTTCGTAGACTCTCCTATTTTATTTGTAGACTTCATTTAGGCATTTGCTGTACAAAAAATTATAAGTGCACACTCTACATTTGTAAACGAAATGAAAATCAAACATTACAAATCAATTCTATCCATGAAAAAGCAAATAAGCAATATTCTAAAGGCCATTATCGCCCCCGTAATATTGACTGCATGTGTTCAATCCAATGCAGTAAATGAAGAAACAAAAGTAGAAGAAGTAAAAACTGCTTTAGCACTTAAAGAGGTTAAAATTGTAACGACTGCTTCAAATACAAAACATAGATTATCTGAAACTGGGAAAGAAACTTTTCAAAAAGCAAATCAGCCAAGAGAAGATGAAGTTTCAGTTTTTGTAAACCCTAATAAGTCTTTCCAAACATTTATGGGGATTGGTGGAGCCATTACGGATGCTTCTGCTGAAGTATGGGCAAAATTGCCAAAAGATAAACAAGATGAATTAATCAAAGCATATTATACTGAAGATGGCATTAAATATTCTCTTTTGAGAACTACTATCCACAGTAGTGATTTCTCTCCTTATTCTTATACTTATATTGAAGAAGGTGACAAGGATTTGAAAACATTCTCTATCAAACATGATTTAGAATATAGAATCCCAATGATGAAGAGAGCCATTGCTTCTAGTGGTGGACAATTAACAACATACGCTTCACCTTGGTCGCCTCCTGCATTTATGAAAGGGAAAAAAGACATGCTGAAAGGCGGTACACTTCAACCTGAATTCTATCAGTCTTGGGCCAACTATTATGTGAAGTTTATTGAGGAATATGAAAAGCAAGGTATCCCTATGTGGGGTGTAACGATCCAAAATGAACCAATGGCCACTCAAACTTGGGAATCGTGTATTTACACTGCTGAACAAGAAAGAGATTTCTTAAAAAACTACTTAGGACCAACTTTTGAAAAAGCGGGTATGTCTGATAAAAACATTGTGGTTTGGGATCACAACCGTGATTTAATTTCTCAAAGAGCCAATGTGATTTTCGAAGATCCTGAAGCTTCAAAATACGCTTGGGGTATTGGAATGCACTGGTATGAAAACTGGACTGGCGGTGAAGAGATGCAAAGAAACTTGGGTAACATTAAAGAATCATTCCCTGATAAAAACATCTTATTTACTGAAGGTTGTCAAGAGGGTTTTGATGCTAAGCACTACCAAAGATGGAGCAACGGTGAAAGATATGGCCGTAATATGATCAATGACTTCAACCAAGGAACTGTAGGTTGGACAGACTGGAACATCCTTTTAGATCAAACTGGCGGTCCAAACCATGTAAATAACTTATGTTTTGCACCAATTCACGCTGACGTATCTAAAGGTGAATTGATCTACACTCCTTCTTACTACTACATTGGTCACTTCTCTAAATTCATCACTCCTGGTGCAAAAAGAGTAAGTACAACGACAAGCCGTAGTACGCTGATCAGTACTTCATTCCAAAATGAGGATGGAAGTGTAGCGACTATCGTAATGAATGAAACAGACGAAAATATTAAATATAATTTTATTGTAGGCGATCAGGAAGTTCATGCTGAAATTCCAGCCCACGCCATTCAAACATTGCTATATAAATAAGAAAAAATAGTATGAATAGAGTGAATAAATATGTTGCAGCACTGGTATTATTGCCAGTGCTTGCACTAAATAATATGCTTTTTGCCCAATCTAATACTGAGGTCGAAAACAAAGTAAATGAGATCTTCAATCAACTGACATTAGAAGAAAAAATTGGACAGATGATCCAAATTGCTTCTACCAATGGTGATGAAGTACCACAATATGTAATTGACGCTATTAAAGAAGGACGTGTTGGTTCTATCCTTAATGCGGGTACGCCAAAAGCCATTGCAAAAATTCAAAAAATTGTAGCCAAGGAAAGCCCTAATAAAATTCCATTGATTATCGGAAGAGATGTGATTCATGGTTACAAAACTATTTTCCCAATTCCGTTAGGACAAGCCGCTTCATGGAACAGAGGTTTAGTAGAAACAGGAGCAAATATCGCAGGTAAAGAAGCCTATGATGAAGGTATCAACTGGACTTTTGCCCCTATGATTGACATCAGTAGAGATCCGCGTTGGGGAAGAATTGCTGAGTCTTTGGGTGAAGACCCTTATTTAACGGCTGAACTTGGTGCTGCTATGGTTGTAGGTTTCCAAGGCAATGAGCTTTCTGCAGAAGAAGGAAGAATTGCCGCTTGTGCCAAACACTTTATCGGTTATGGTGCCACAGAGAATGGAAAGGATTACAATGCGGTCTCTATTCCTGATTACCAATTATGGAATACGTACTTACCTCCTTTTAAAGCCGCTTTAGATGCTGGTGTGGGTACATTTATGACAGCTTTCAACGATATTAATGGAGTACCGGCTTCTGCGAATCAGTTCTTATTAAAAGAAGTTTTAAGAGACCAGTGGAAATTTGATGGTTTTGTGGTGAGCGACTGGGAGTCTATGTCACAAATGATCAAACAAGGCTACAGTGAGAACCTAAGAGATGTGGCATTACAATCTGCCTCAGCACAGTTGGATATGGAAATGGTTTCTTCTTCTTACCAAGCTCATTTAAAAGAATTGGTAGAAAGTGGTGAGGTCGACATCGAAATGGTCAATACTGCTGTAAAAAATATTCTAAGAGTAAAAGTAGCTTTAGGGCTGTTTGATAAAGATTATAAAGGAGTTCCCAAGAATACTGAAATTCTAAGCGACGCTCACAAAGAGGAAGCAAAGAAAATGGCAATTGAAAGTTTGGTGTTATTGAAAAATGACAATGCACTTCCATTAGCTATCGGAAAAGAGAAAATTGGTATTGTAGGACCATTGGCTGATGCTCCGGCAGAACAAGTGGGTACTTGGTCTTTGGATGCTGTAATTGATCAAGTGGAAACACCTTTAAATACATTCCAAGAAGCTTATGGTGATCAAATCGTTTTTGCAAAAGGATTGGAAAATGCAAGATCAAATAAAACGGATCAAATCAAAGCGACTGTAGAAGCAATGAATGAGGTGAAAGATGTAATTGTTTTTGCTGGTGAAGATGCCATTTTATCTGGAGAAGGACACAGTAGAGCATTTATCAATTTACCGGGTGCTCAAGAAGAATTAATTAATGCTTTAGCCGATGCGGGTAAAAATATCATTCTTGTAGTTCAAGCCGGCAGACCTCTTACTTTAGAAGCAGTCGAAAATAAAGTTAACGCCATTCTTTATGCTTGGCATCCTGGTACAATGGGTGGCCCTGCCCTATTGGATGTGATCACAGGTAAAGTTTCTCCTTCTGGAAAATTGCCCGTTACTTTCCCTAGAACAGTAGGTCAAGTTCCGATTTATTATTCATCGATTGAATCTGGAAGACCTGCCAACCCTCAAATGTTAGGAATTCCAACTGGTACACCATTAGATCCTGTAGGTTTAACGAACAATTACCTTGATGTTTCTGTTACACCAGCCTATGCATTTGGCTATGGATTAACGTATACTTCTTTCAGTATTTCTAAACCAAAATTCTCTAAGCTAGAGTTGACAAAAGGCGAAAAAATCACTGTTGAAGTAGAAGTGAAAAACACTGGTAAAAAGGAAGGTGCTGAAGTAGTGCAATTATATATCCGTGACAAAGTAGCTTCTTATATGCGTCCAAAATTGGAATTGAAAGGTTTTGAAAAAGTATACCTTGCTCCAGGGGAATCTAAAAAAGTTACTTTTGAAATTGGCCCTGATCAATTATCCTTCTTTGACAAAAATGGCAATGTTCTTTTGGAAAAAGGAAAGTTTGAAATTTTCGTAGGAAATGCTTCTGACAACCTTGTTTCTGAGATTATCACTTTGAAGGAAGTGAAATAGAGCGTAGAAATTATGGCATTAAAAATGAGGATATGGACCACTTATGGCTATATCCTCATTCTTGTTTATTGATTTTTTCATCTAACAGGATTTGAGTTTTAAGCCGAATAAATGACTTTAAATTAAGTACTTAAATCCGTTTCTTCCCAGCTTACACCTTTTGACAACATCCATGTTAGAGAATGCCTTCTCTCATGAATAACACCACCATTTCCGATTGGGTCAAAACCTTCTGGTACCGTTTGATGTCCTAATTGAGCACTTCTTACTGCATTATGAAGGCAATAAAATAAATCCTCTCTCTGCATTAACTGTTCTTCGGAAAGAGTTGGAGTATTCTTTATCCAATCCTCAACGTTATCTTTCAAGGGACAACTAAAGTCTCTTAAAATCTCTTGCATTTGTTCTCCTGACATCATTTGTCCTGTAATTTCAGGTTCATTATACCCAAAGTACCATGCGAGTGACCATGCATTCTCGAATTTCCAACCGATTAAATATCTCGTTTGTTCATCATCTCTAGCTAAACTTAAGATGTTTCTTTCTTGTTCAATCATAAATTCCTTGAGTCCATTTCTATCAATAAAGCTTAGAATTTCATCACTACCCAAATTTTCTTCCGGAACCATTAACCATAAAACCAGTGCTTTGATGGCATTTAACCTTTTGGCTATCTCTAAACTCGGGCGCATTTGTCTTTCTAATTCCGTTGGCAAAGAAGGTGATGGTTTATATCCTGCTCCAAGACAGACTGCTATATTTCCAAGTCTTAGTTCTGTCATCCATGGTACTTCTTTAAACGGATCTAAAATACTCTCATTTTCTCTTCCTTGATTTGACTCCTGTTCACTTTTTGAACCAAATAATTTCTTTAAAAAACTCATCTTTTTCTAGTTTATAGTTCACCTTAAATACAAGATTAAAATAATTGGAATCAGTATTAAATACTTTTGTATTAGTACTTTTCGCCTTTTAAGGTAGGTTTTATTTTAACATGCATAATACATTCTAATCAGAACTTTATTTCCATCTCGCCACTTAATCCAGCCTATTTCATCCATTATAGTTTTAATTTTTATCCAGTCCCCAAATATCTCTAAAGAAGTTGCCTCCCATATTTTATATTTCCCTTGTTCAGGGTTATCGATATTCTCGCTATCAGATTTAGGTTCTTTTTTTAAGGGATTAATTAAACGGTTGAAATCAAGCTTCATAGGTTCAGATGTCCACTTGAGTACAAAGTTTTCAATAGTTTCTTTCTTAAAATTTTCATCCGTTTTCTTAATCCATGCAAACTCTGATTCATTAAGCCGCACTTTATAAAAATTCCCAATAGAATCAGTACACTCAAAAGTAAGCCTTAAATAATCTGGATTATCTACCCACAACCATGGCTTAAAAGGATTTGAATTATCATAGGATCTGAATTGACGGCCTTTAAATGTAGTTATAATACCTAAAGTATCTACAAATTCTATGCTCGCGATTTGTTGATTATCCTTATCGGTAAGAAGAATAGGGTTTTGATAATAATCAAAATTGTTTGACAGGGTGATAAAGCAAAGGCCATCAATATTTTTTTCTGTTATAAAAGGGTACTCAATGCTTTGATTTAAATAATCCAAAGATGCCCTATGATCTCTTTCTTGAGAAAAACAGTTTAAGCAGAGTAAAAGTCCTACTATGGATAGTATTGTTTGCTTCATTTTAGCATTCTTAGATTTTAAATTAAAATGCGACGTTAAATATAACAAAAAAGAGCAAACAAAAATATATGCATTACATAATAAAATAGCAATCTTCAAAAATCTCTAATTGTATCATTGCGGCCTCAACCGAAGTGAAAGATGCGTTAATTGGCTATAATGCTGCAACTAGGAAGTACTTGGTAAAAGCCTAGGAGTTGGATGCCTTAAATAAAGCAGTATCCACTCGGAAGATCTTTTAGCAAATGGTTATGGAACTTATCTTGAGGTGTTAATCGTCAGAGAATCAGAATTATCATCTCAAAAGCATAATCTATTATTTTGATGACAAAGTTCTCACCTTCCATGCTCGATATAGCTCAGAAAATCTAGCTATATCTGCCACTACTTTATCCCAGAAAAAATAGTTATTCTTATCTTTCCCATATGCTATTGCCTTTTCAGTTTCAATTATTAGTGGTTCAAAAGTCTCAACATCAGCTTCATCAATTTTCCCATGCCTGCAATCGTATACAAAGCCTTTGTCTTTTCCATAAATAGAATTTTCAAAAGCTATGAAAGACGATCTATCAATTTCTTTAGCTGGAATAATTAAACAACAATCCGAAATTTCGTACTTACTAAACACCATATTCTTATCCAGCATAAAAGAAGATTCATTTTTAAGGGAATAGATATCAATTGGATTTTCCTGAAAATTATGATAAGAGTAATATTCGTCCAAAAATTTATCATGTACAATTAAGGTTGTTGCATCATCTAATTGTAAATAAAATTCGAAGCTTTCAGTCTCCTTTATTGGGGTACGACAGTTATTGAGCAAGAAGCAAAATATGATAAAATTGAATATTTTCATTGGCTTTTTATGATCTACTTGCAGGCTTCCTTCTTCATCATTTTATCTTGAATTTCACTTTAAATCACCGCTCCTTTTCTATTTTGAAAAAAATCTATGATAATCCCCATAAATAAGATTATTTGACTACTGTATGGAAACGTCTTATAAATATGAAAAATCACTTGTCCGTCTCCATTATTACCACTTCCAAATAACATAAAACAAAAGAACAATGAATGGACAATAAAAAATTGAAGTACAAAACACAGAAGAGCCCACCACTTTTTCCTTAATTTATACTGTAGGATTGAAATTGCAGTAAACAAGGTCCCTAGTATTACTATTTGTAATAGAGTCTCTTGAATTGGCCTTAAGTTTAAAAGTTCAATAAAGAATGCAAAAAAGATAGAAAATGACACTGAAATAAGTGGAATAAAATATGTAATATCTCTTCCAATTTCTAAGAAAACAACAATTCCCATTAATGAACTTATAACACCTACCGTTGTACCAAGATAGCTTTTCATTTTATATATTTAGCCTGATTTTAGTTTTTAATCAAAAGAGTTAATTGTGAATAAAAAAGCCTTTCCAATTACTCGAAAAGGCTTTTCCATTTTATTATCGTTACTCTAAAAAAAAGACCTATCTATCAAAGTTGATTCCCTTGTATAAATATTAATCTGAGTCCTTTTTTTTTCGACTATAATTCTGACAAATCAATATCAGTCTTCACTACATTTATGATATAGTACATAGACAATCCCATCTGACCATCCTTAGACTCAAGCTTTCTTGTTGTTGCAATCTTATAGTGGTCATTTTGGAAAATTTCAGTACCTGTAGAATCCTTTTCGATTTTAATATATCCTTCTTTCTCTAATTCTTCGTTGAAATTTTTACGATAATTGAAATCATAAGTAACATAAGTCAGAACACCTTCATCAATGGCTACTACTTCTTTTCTGTTCTCATTTTCCCAATATTCAACGGCTTCATTCTTTTTACTTACCCATCTAAAACTTGCCTTGTTTAAATGGCTTATAAGGCTGTCATTATTAGATGCACCATACACATTGTATAAATCTTCTAAAGAAAGAGATCTATTTTTAATGCCATGATAGAATAGGGCATCATTACCAGAGATAACGACATCAACAGTCTTTGGTGAATCTGGTAAATAAACAATAGGCACTTCACAGTTTAGGTATACTTTATCATACTCACTTCCTGACACTGACTCCTTCACTCTTACTTTCTGCCCTTTTTCAGTTTTGAACTCTATCTCAATTTCATAAGTGGTGCTCTTACCTTCCCTTTCTACACTTTGACCATCAACTACAATTGCTGTTGATCTAATTCCCTTTTCTTTCAGCTCGTTTCTGTTACTACAGCCAGAAAGGAAAATGGCAAAAGTAGCAATAATTAAAGTACTAGTATATAGTTTAAAATTTTTCATTTGATTCAGATTATAATTGTTGTAATTCACGACTAACACCACTACCTGTTAGTTCATAGCGATAAGTTGAATTGTCCGCATTTTTACAAGTGATCTGAACCTTATAAGTAGGCACAGCTTTGTAAGAACCTTTCAATGTAAATTTTCGATCAGCAGATGCAGTTAGGGGTAACTCTGAAGTCCACTCCACATTACCTTTAATCGGTTTGATATCTGTGATTGTTGTCGTCAACCCTTCGTTGATTAAAGTAATTGCAATTTGGTCATTTGCCATACTTCCTTCCCCTTTGTCTTTAAAGTCAGGCCCCTCAAAATGATATATATTCACCAAACGATAATTCTTTGCCTTATCATCAATTAATAATGATCCACCTTCAAAGTCATTATCTTTATATTCCGTTTGAATACAATTTTTGAAATCTGCTATTGCAAACCATTTAAGTTGCGAAGGCACTGGGTCTTGAGGAAAATAAGTATCCAATTTACCACTCGTTTGAGAAGAAGACCATCTAGGTTCAAAGTAAGGAAGTTGTGCGAAAATGGAGTCATTTTGAACAGCAAGTACCTTTAAATAAGTATTTGATTTATAATCTCCAATAGCATCTAAACGATAGTAATCAAGTGGCATTGGTGAAGCTACCTTCTCATTTAATGACGCTAAACCTTCAGTAAAACTTTGCTCTACTCTTTGACTCGATTGGTACTGTCTTATTTTTTCTTTTGCTCCATAGAATGCGAAACCTGCTATCACTAACAATGGCAGTGCAAAGGTGTAAAAAGGTGTTTTATGCTGAAGCCCTTTTGCTTCCAAAATAGCTGCATATTCTGCTGGAAGATCATAAAGCTCTCCATTTTTACGGAGTGCCCACATTTTTTCAACTGGACAAAAAGGAATCCAATACAAATGAAAGTATTTTTGTCTTCTTTCGATTGTTATGTTATGAAATTCACTGTCAGAAAGTTCCAGCTCTTTGAGAGTGTAGGATTTTAATTTAAAATGCCTAGTGCCGAATATAATTCTCATAAATATATAATTGATTATTATTGTTTGCTTACCTGTAACTCTTGTCGAATTACGTTTTGTTGAGCATATAAAAAATAAACATTCAATGCTTCAATGCTTTAAGTGCTATTTAATTAAAGACTAAATAGCCAAAATCTTCATTTTCTTTGCTTTATTAACTCATAGATCTTTGTACTTAAAGTTTGCTTAAGATGATAAAAAAGAGACTATTGTAAAGTATACAGAGATATGAGTAACATTATTGAAGAGTTATTTAATCCAGTACATCTAAACAAGTAGAACAGTAGAAAGTGCAGTTAAAAAAACTATTGCAAATCTATTCTTTGCAATATATGATACAACCAATAATTACTTTCCGAGAGACAAATTAATAATTATCTTTTTTATCTCAAACAAAAAAGAAATACTTCTCCTTTCTACACGGGTTGCAGTGTGTACTTTTCCTAAACAAATAAAGCTCAAACGAATACATCTAGAAAAATTAATCTTTTATTCATCACGCCATAACCATTGCATAAGGTTATACGTCGTTTACATTTAAAGAAAACTCTAAGGTATAGGATTTATATCTAATGTTTAATACTATTCGTATAGTGTAATTCCGTTTTCACTCCACAATTCTTTAGGGTACACAAAAAAAGCCCATGACTTTACATCATGAGCTTCCTTTGACCCTTCCTCTTACTATCGAATCACTGTCAGAGAATTCGCATCTCTATGGATACTCCCATCCAATTCACTGACATAATCTATGGTATAAGTGTAAACACCTCCTGGAACGAGTTTACCTCTGTAGGTTCCGTCCCAACCATTGCCTTCTGTTCTTGCTTCACTTGAGTTTTTATATTCTCTGCTGAAGATGATCTCTCCCCATCGGTTATAAATATTGAGTTTGATATTGAGAGAATATCTTGAACGGATCAGGAATTCATCATTCAGTCCGTCGCCGTTTGGTGTCATGGCTGTTGGGGTGAATACTTGTGGTGGACAAAGGTCTACTACATCAATCGAAGCGATCATTTCGCATGCAGTTTCATATGAGGTATCAATGATTTTCACTTCATATAAACCCTCTTCATCTCTTTTTACCACTTGTGAAGTTTCTCCCGTATCTTCCCATAAATAAACGAAGTTATTTCCTGCCGGTGCTGTTATTTCTATTTCCCCACCTGTTCTGAAACAGAAAGTGGTATCAGGATCAGCAAAATCTGATGGATTATCCCTCACATAAACATTGTAAGCTCTGGTGAAGGTACAAAGTTTACCGCTTGAATGCTCTACTGAATTCGTAACGATATACTCACCTGTTGTTGTAACATCGATACTTGGTGTTGTTTCTCCCGTTGACCAAACAAAGCTTTCAATAGTACCTTCGTAATCACCAATACTTCCATCTAAGGTATATTCCTCACCCATACAAATCTGAATTTCTGTCTTTTCATCTTCAATTTGAGGAATGACAAATACCATTACTGAATCAAATGCTAAACAGCCGTGTTCATTGATTACTCTTACCTTGTACATAGTGTTTTCGGTAGGGCTCACATTAATATCTGTACTTGTTTCAGAAGTATTCAGCCACTCATAAGCTACTCCTCCACTTACCGTCAATGTTGTTCCAGCTCCTTCACAGATATAAATATCTTCTGATATTGTGATTTCTGGTAAATCATGAACTGTAATAGACGATTGGAATGTTGTCGCACAACCGTTGGTTGTTGTAACTTCTAGGAGAATTTCAAAAGTACCTGCTTCTGTATATTGATGTGATGGAGACATTTCAGTGTTCGTGAAATTTGGGGTACTTCCATCGTAATTGAAATCCCATTTCACAGATTGAATGTCTGTATCATTTCCACTTATTAAATTACTGTAATAAGTACTTTGATTATTGAATTCTGCAAAATCATAGCGACAGATATTTTCTACTGTAAATTGAGGTTCCACTAAATTGTAAATCACAATATCTGAAGAGAATACTTCTGATGGACAACCTCCTATTGGCTGAACAGTAAGTTGAATAGTATGTGTGCCATAATCAGGGAATTGATAAGTCAATGTTGGTTCTGTTGTAATTTCAGTACCATATGTCCCTAAATCCCAAATATATTCTGTTGGAAGCCCAACGTGATCACTTGTTGAACCTGAAGCATCAAAAACTGTAGAATCTCCTAAACAAACTGGGGTTGCTGTGAAATTGGCAACTGTAACAGGTGTGATAACTTCTATTGAAGAGGTTGTTTCACATAATGTTGGATGTGAATTATCTACAATGGTCACCGTATAAGTTCCTGCTTCTGTGACTTGAATGGATTGTGACGTACGGTTATTATCCCAAAGGTAAGTGAAATTACTTCCTGATGGAGCTGTCAATGTAAGTGGTCCTTTATCAAAACAGAAAACAGTATCTGCACTGAGCATTCCAGGGTTTTCTCTGAAGATCACTTCAATATCTTTAGTGAAGGTACATACTTTGCCAGAACTATGTGTTACTGTGTTTGATACGGTATAAGTATTACTTTCTGTAACGACTATAGATGTTGTTGTTTCTCCCGTTGACCAAGAAATGTCCTCATTCGTATCTGGGTACCCTATCAATTCGGCATTTAAAGTGATCGTTTCACCATCACAAGCTTCAAAGAAAGTTGTTCTTTCGTTAAAGGATGGAATCACATAAACCATCATAGAGTCAAAAGCGATACAACCGTGTTCGTTGGTCACTTTTACTTTATACATTGTATCCTCTGTCGGACTTACCTGAATATTTGATGTTGTTTCTGAAGTAGTGATCCATTCATAGGCTACTCCTCCACCTGCTATTAACTCCGTTGTTTCTCCTTCACAGATATAAATATCCTCTGAAATCGTAACAGAAGGTAATTCATGAACTGTAATTGAAGATTGAAAACTCGTTGTACAACCATTTTCAGTAGTGATTTCAAGATAAATATCATAGGTTCCTACTACGTCATATTGATGTGATGGGGACGTTTCAGTACTTGTGAAATTTGGTGTCACTCCATCGTAATCAAAATCCCATTGTACAGATTGAATACCTGTTGCATCTCCACTGATTAGATTACCATAGTAGGTACTTTGGTTTGTAAATTCTGCAAAATCAAACTGACAAATATTGGCTACTGTGAATTTTGTATCTACTATATTATGTACTATGATGTCTGATGAGAAGACATCGGATGGACATCCTCCTATAGGCTGAACAATTAATTCTACAGTATGTGTTCCATGATCAGGGAAATCATAGGATAAAGTAGGTTCGGTGGTTGTAATTACCCCGTAAGTTCCTAAATTCCAAACGTATTCTGTAGGCACATCCTCTCTATCCGTAGTAGAAGCTGATCCATCAAATATCGTTGTTTCTCCCAAACAAACTGCATCCGCTGTAAAGTCGGCTACTGTAACTGGAGTGATGACTTCTATTGAAGACTTTGTTTCACATAATGTAGGGTGGGTGTTATCAACTATCGTGACGGTATAAATTCCTGGAGTAGTTACTTGTATGGCTTGAGTCGTTTCACTGTTATCCCATAAGTAGGTAAAATTGCTTCCTGAGGGTGCTGTGAGTGTAAGCGGTCCATTATCAAAACAGAATATGGTGTCGGCCTCAAGTATGCCAGGGTTATCTCTGAAAATCACTTCTATGTCTTTTGTAAAAGTACAAGACTTGCCAGAGGTATGCGTGACTGTATTTGATACCGTGTAGGTTCCACTTTCAGTTACCACAATTGATGAAGTAGTTTCATCGGTAGACCAAAGTATATCTTCACTTGTATCTGGGTAATCAACGATTAATGCGTCAAGTGTTAAAGATTCACCATCACAAGCTTCAAAGAAAGTAGTTGTTTCATCAAAAGATGGAATAACATTTACTCTTACTGAATCAAATTCAACACAATTATTAGCGTTTGTCACTTGAACTGTAAAGACTGAATCAGCTGTTGGTGCCACCGTGATTTTATCCGTTGTTTCACCATTACTCCATAAATATTTTACTCCCCCACTTGCTGTTAATTCTATAGATTCACCAAAACAAATTAACTGTTCCTCTGTAATGACAATTTCAGGCAAGGCATAAATCTCTACTTCATGAATAACAGAATCTAAACACCCACTTAAAGAATAAACTTCTAATTTGACTTTATGAATTCCTACCGCATCAAATGTATATTCTGGTGAAACTTCTTCAAGAACAGTCTCTTTAGTTGGATCTCCATAATCAAAATACCATTTTACTTTCTGTACGATAGATGGATCATCAGTGACACTCGATCCATTGTAAGTAGACTGATTTGTAAATGTATTGGTTTCTCCTAAACATATATCTGAAGTTGTAAACTCAACCACTGGTAAAGGATTGACTAAAACATCTTTTTCTATAGTGGATGATGAACAACTATTATCAGATGTAACCGTCAATTTTACGGTATAAGTATCTGCATTATCCAACTTTATATTGATGACAGGTTCAGTTGTAAGAGTATCACCCCAATTACTTACTTCCCAGAAATAAGAAGTGATATTTCCTCTTGTGTAATCTCCAAAGTCGCTCAGTGAGCCATCCAAAACTAACTCTTCACTTACACAAATCGCATCAAAATCATCTAGTTTGGCAATGACTTGAGGTTCGAAAACTACATTAAAAGTATCTGCTCTTACAGCCACTGTTTCTGAGTGTGAGTTAGAGGCATCAATCTTGTCTACATAATCCGCTTCAATCCAAGATTTGATAATGTATGTTCTTCCATCTTCTAAATCAGGATCTACTGTAAATGGATTTCCATCTTTACCAAAAGTAAAAGTTACTTCGTCAGAGGTTCCTCCATTGGAAGCATTAACTGCTACTCCATCAACATACCATTGATAGAAAACTTCAGCTTTGTAACTGTAAGATGTATTGTCCACATCGGCAGGAGTAAAAGTAGGATCAGAGACGTTTAGAACGTAATCACCTTGAGTTGTACATCTTAGAATATCTGTGATTGTTCTTACTGGGTCTCTTAAAATGACAATATCTCCTTGTGAATTGGCAGGGTAACTACACCCTTGCTCATCTTCAAAAATAACTCCTGGAGTAGCATTTCTGTCTACGCTTAAAGTACTATCGTATAAAAATGTAATCGTGTTCCCGATCAACTCACTTCTACCATCGCCAGAGAACCATCGGTAACTGATATTTCCTGAATTGACACTGACATAAGAAGGAGTTCCTTCTAAAGTAGAATTAAAAGGAGCATAACCGATTTTCTTGCTGATTGTAAATTTACCTCTTACACCACCTACAGTGATTTTTTGAGTAGTGGAAGTTATTGTACAACCTTGGGTGTCTTCCGTCATTAAAGTAATTTCATAATTACCAGCCTCAAAGTAATAGTCTAATTCTCCATTATCTGATTCTAGTGTAACATCAGCATCCACATCACTTGTTATTGTCCAAAACCACTTACTTATTGCAATTTCATTTCCATCAACATCTGTTCTTGGTGTGGAATTTCCTACAGAATTATCCGCATTGTCCGTAAAAGAAATCGACCCTCTACAAGGCATTGCATAATCATCACCTACTTTTACAAGGTTTGTTGCTGATGGTGTAAAATCGGCTTCCGCGAAAGGTAATGAAGGCACGTCAACATCCAAAATATCAGAAACGCTACAATTATTGGCATCTTCTACTGATAATTTAACTTGACCTGTTCCTGATGGCAAATCATTGATGATGAATTTTACATTATGACTTTCGCTTTTGTCTTCTGTAAAATCCGTTATCGGAGTTTCCACTCCCATATCATCTATGTAAACCAAATTATAAGTTCTACTTTGAGGATTTTGAAGTTTCGACCTATCCAACTTCGGGTCTAAAGTGGCTACCACTTTATCACAAGCAAAGAAGTAAGTCATATTATCACTTTCTGATACAAAATCGATGGTTGGAGCCGTTACTCTTACTCTTATTTCTTTTGTATACCCACATACATCTGTATCTGTACTATCAAGCACTGCTGAGAAATAAATTCTATATCTATTGTTCTGATTGTTTCTTGGTGATACAAAATCATAAACTATGCTTTCTGTAATAGCACTTGGATCTTTTCCTGTTTCAAATAATAGTGGTGTACCTCCATCTCCATACACTTCCCATCTCCATCTGAAGTTAGGGATCTTGGTAAGATCTCCTGATACATTAGCTGTTACTGAAAAAGTTTGTGAGGAAGGAATTCCTGTATCATTCAAACAAATGGATTCCACTCCTGTAATATCTGTGACGGATAAGTCAATAACATTAATACCTCCTTTGCTTTCTGTAAATTCACATCCACCATCATTGAAAGTTACTTTTACGGTAGCCTCATATTCTCCTGTTTCAGTAAACGTAATCGAAGGGTATGCATTGGTTATTGGACTTCCAGGGAAAACATAATCCACTCCATCTTTTTTAAAGGTCCATTCAAAAGTAGCATTACCGTCATTAATTCCTGCCCCTGGAGAGAAAGTGATCGTCTCGTCTTTACAAACTAGATCTTTACTCGTAATATCTACAGTAGGTTTGGCTTCAGGGGTAATATCATCAGTAAAAATATCCTCACAAGTTGCGAGTGTAGCAGTGAGTGCAACCGAGTAGTTTAATCCACTAGTGAGGTTCACCCCAATCTTATCTGAAAGATAAAACTTATTCTTATCCGTCGTTTGGAAAGTATAAATATTACCGTCAACATTCACTTCCCAATCAAAAGTCATAAATGCCGGATCACCATCTGAAGCATTGATGATTGCCAATGTGTTGATATCACATTCATCTTCCAAGTCAAATGTAAATTCTGCTCTAGGTGGTTCTATTGTAATCTGTTGGGTTGTGATATTACTCTCGCATCCATTATAGATAGCTCTTAACATTACATCATAGCCACCAGGAGCATAATTTGTATAAATGTTGCTTCCGTCATAACTATTGACCCATCCGCCTCCGTAGTTCCATTGAAATTGTATCTGGTTAGGATCAATTCCTAAAGCTACTAGATCTGTGGTATTTGTAAATGTTGCTGGGTTTTCATCATCATTACAAATTGGGTTTTGGTCAATATCAAAAGTAGGTGTAATAATAGTACCGATCAGCACTGTTGCTTCCGTCACTTCTGGAGTAGGATTACAGCCATCTAAATTTTCGACTTCATATTGTATTGTATAGGTACCATGATCATTGAATGTATAATTCAAATCGGTGGTAAAATATTCTTCAGGAGCTCCCCCGACTTTTATCACAGACCATTTTACATTTTGCAATTCAGCATCACTTAGAACGTTCCCAAAATGAGTGACTCTTGATGTAAAAGTAGAATTCAAACCTTCACATCCTTCCCATCCATTAGAACTGTTAATTGTGGCATATAATTCTTGAGATTGCACCGTGATTTGATCCAATGTACATTCAATTCCATTGCCTGAAGCTACAAGCTCAATCGTATGAGGATTTCTATCTGAAAAAGATAAAACGGAGTTTGAAGCATCTTGTGTATAAGTTCCTACTTTCCAACTTAAAGAATAACCAGCAGGTAAGTCCGATTCATTGATGATGGATAAATTTACATCATAATTCAACTCACAGTATTCTGTTTTCGCATCAATGGCAATAGTAGTTGGAAGTAAATCAGGAATAATAACATCTTCCGTCTGAGTACAACCTTCATAATCTGCTTCTATTGTTACTGTTTTGCCTCCACTTGTAAACGTTCTATTTATAGTAGAAGGTAATTGACGAGTGATCGTAGTAGGCACTCCATCTTCTGTAATTGTCCAAGTGATGTTCTGTCCGTTAAGTTCTGAAGGCAATGTAGAACGTAATTGTATCTCATAAGTATCACAGAAAGTGGAAGGTGGAATTACTTCGAAGAGGTTTTGGGCAACATTTAATGTCACATAAGCATTTTTTGTAACCGTACATCCGTTCTTTTCACCGGTCACTGTAACCGTATAATTGTCACCTCCAGCATCATTAAAATTGTGAGTTACATCATCTCCATTTTGAAGTGCTGATCCATCACCAAAATCCCAAGTATAAGTAATTCCAGTAGTAGATGCAGAAGTGATTTGATAACGTTGACTTAAATTGTCTGAACAGCTTTGAGCAAATTCTGGTGTGATTGAAAAATCAAAGTCTTCAATGATTTCTATTGTTTCTACTTTCTTTATATCCACAATACACCCTTCTTTTGTCACCCCTTCCATTACTACTTCATAAGACCCCGCTTTCGTAAAAGTATATGATCCTCCATCAGGAATTTCTGCACCGAGAGAGTTAATCAAAAATCTTAATGAACTGTATTGATATGTATCTTTTGAATTAAAAGTGACGGTTGTTCCAATACACCCTTCATAAGCGGATAATTCAAAATCTGCTGATGTCGGAGTACTGATGACTTCTACTTTCGCAGTAATTGATTTCTCAACTCCTCCTTCAGTATAAATTGCGGTGATGGTATGTTCTCCCTCAGAAGAAAATAAATAACTTGGGCGTGTTAAGCTACTTGGGTTGGATCCATTGGCTAACCAAGAGTCTACAGTTGCACCCTCTAATCTAAATTCACCGCTGACTCTATCACAAGCCCTAAGTACATCTCCGCCACTTAAATTATAATCTTTACCGTCTGCATCACTTCTCACCCAGATCTGCTGTGAAAAGGATTGCCCCGCGGAAAGGATTATAATCAAGAATGTTAGTATAGTATATATTTTGCTCATCATCATTTAATACTTAAGTGCTATAAACTAGGGACTGGACATTTATCAGTTGGTCCATCACTGTTGTTTGACTTCTTTTTCTTTCTTCTATAATTCGGATAAAAATTGAATTGGTAACGAAGGGAAACTTCATGTGATGTTCCTTCCGAAAATCTTAAACCTCCTATGGGGAGATCAAAACTATATCCTACTGTTAATCGTTTTAATTTTACTCCGCTCATAAAAACAATGGCATCGTGATTAAATTGGTTGGGGTTTTCATTTTCTTTTAAAATCAAACCTCTATACCAAACCCCAATTACAATGGGATTGTAATCCAAATTTACCCCAGTACTGAGTTGGTCTTGTTTTCCCTGTGATTGATAGTGCATCATAAAACTGACATACTTATCATCATAATTTGCTACACTGCCATGCCATCGGTACGTTAGGGGAATTCTGTAGCCTGCTTGAAGTGAAAACCTTAATGGGAGTTGATCTGTTCCTTGGTTAAATTTTGTAATGGAAGGTTGATTAATATGATAAAAAGAAAGGCCAAACCACATGTCTTTACCATAAAAAATAGTTCCAGCTGAAACGTCTGGATATATATTCGATTCTCTGTCTACTTTATCTTGAGTGGGATTACCTGTTTGACCATCATCATCTATCTGATCTCCAAAAAGTAACTTATAAAAACCCAGTGATGACTGTTCAAATCCTAATTGCAATCCAAAACTTAAAGTATAGTCTTTTGTCAGTTTTACTTTATATCCTCCTGTGGCATTAAAAATCAGCCGGTCGACTACTGCTCCATTATTTTGAGCCATAATATCTTGCTGTACTTGCCCGCCTACTGATAAGTGACGGTTGGCTAAAGGTGCATCAAAACCTCCAATAAAAGTCATATAATTAGAAGGGATGCCAACCCATTGATTCCTGTAGTTAATGTTAGCTCGTCCATCTCCTGATGAACCGACTAAGGCAGGGTTTAAATACAATGGCGCTGCATAATATTGAGATAGTTGAGCATCTTGCCCAAATACTTCAGTTAACAAGCATAGTTGTAATGCTAAACAGATCAGATAATATGGGCTGTATGATTTATTCAATTTAAGGAGCGGAAGTAATTTATTATAAAAAAATAGTACAATAATATATAAGCATTATTCTATAATAATATTAACAAATCTTATTCCTAATTACTTAAGACACTACAAACCAAACCCCTAACTTATCTCAGAGCTTATTTTTTTATAGATATAATGAAGATTTCTATGTCTAAGAAACATAGAAAAAAGGTACGGGGAGTACATCATTTACTTATACATTAGGCTAAAACACCTAACGGATGAAAGTCTAAATATCATTTTTTGAAGAAATTTTAGGCAAAATAAAACCCCTACAACAAAGATTATTGCAGGGGAGTATTACTTTTTTTAGATATTTTTCAATATCTATGATTCTTTACCCAATTTGAAGTTATAAAAATTATATGAATAATAAAAAAAAAATTACGATTCACATTGTGTACAACTTCTATCAGATTGAAAATCAATATTATTCTTTTGACTTAATTTTTGTATTACCTTCTCTAAAATAAGCGGCTACACCTAAAATAACCACCATCGCTACAACATAATAAACGAATGCTGGAACTGGAACGGGATCGCCAGTTGCATAACTGTGTAAACCTGTCAAATAATAGTTCACACCAAATGATGTCATTACAATGGATGAGAAAGCAACCAAACTACTTAAGTTGAAAATATATGTCCCTTTTAATGCTGGAACGAGTCTTAAGTGCAATACTACTGAGTAGACAATCACAGATATCAAGGCCCAAGTTTCTTTTGGATCCCAACCCCAATAACGTCCCCATGACTCATTGGCCCAGACACCTCCTAAGAAGGTACCAATTGCCAGCATATATAAACCTATTGTCATCGACAACTCACTAATGTAAGTCAGCTCTAAAATAGGGTTTTTAAACTTCTTGTTTTGGATGACCATAAAAATCAAATTGATAAATCCTAGCAAAGCAGAAAGTGCCAATGGTGCATAACTACTTACAATAATTGCCACGTGGATTTTCAACCAATAAGATTTCAATACAGGTACCAAGTTTGTGATTTCAGGGTTTAACCAATCCAAGAAACTCACAAATAATAGCGTTCCTCCAAATAGAGATACCAATGGCATAATAAAGTCACTCTTTCTATAGAAGATAAATCCAAACAAGAATAATGACCAAGCCACTAAGATCAGCATTTCATAACCGTTAGTCCAAGGTGGGTATTGTGCAATATACCATCTTAAACCAAGGTTAAATGTGAAGGCAATAAATGCGGAGAATCCAATACCTATACCGGCTGTATATGCCAATCGTACTCCTTTATTATTATAGAATACTTTTAATAATGCGAAAACTAAAAGGTAAACACCCAATAACCAATAAATAGGGAATAGATTATTGAAGATATTCAACTTGTTGTATGACAGCTCCCATTTGATAGCGTCATCTGACAAGTAAATATTTTCACCCATCACCTTCTGGAAAGTTCTTACATATTCAAGGTTTGTGCCCGCTTCAGACCAATCACCAGATTCTCTTGCTTTGATGATTTCCATATAATAAACCTTCATTATATTTCTTACAAAAGCAGAGTCTTCTTCAGCAAATGGAGAACCTACAAAGTTAGGGTTGTACCAGTTATTGTTTGGATCTTTTGGCGCTGGAAATACCTTTAAATAGTTACCTGATAACCCTTGGAAAAGGATATTGAAACGCTCATCAACCTTAATCACCTCTTTATCCAATTCTCCTCTTTCTGAAGGCTTCTTTTTCTGAGCTTCATCCACCATGCTTCTTAGCAAGTACTCTCCTTCATTATTGATAAGATCATCAAATGATACTAAATCAGTGGATTGTTTTTGAATACGAGTGAATATTGCTCCGCCTGCATCTTTATCAATTTTGATGATAGGTGCAGACTGCCAGAATGCAGGGTCAATATGCAAGGATAAGAACACCTGATCACTGTTCATTTTCTCTTTTGAACCATCAGGTCTTTCTAAAGTATATTTCGATTTACGAGATAACTTTCTTAAAAATTCAGAACTCAAAGTATTGATAGGCTTCAATCTTCCGTCCATATCTTGAACTAACAACCTACCAAAATTTTCTGCATGTTCTTTATCTATATACTGAGATCTTGATTTAATCTCTAACCTTTGTTGCTCTAATTCCTCTAATGTCTGAGCATAAGTTTTATTGGCTCCCAAACCTAAAAGCATCGCCAACAGAATCACAAAGTTCTTTTGCTGAGCTTTTAATTTAGACAGCTTACCACTTACCAATCTAAAACGAGATTTCTTTTCGAAGAAAGAGAATAGCATACCCAATGTCATTAAAGTATAACCGATATAGGTGATAAATGTACCCGGTCTGTCTTGATTTACAGAAAGGATAGTACCCATTTCATCTTGATCAAATGAAGACTGGAAGAAACGGTATCCTTTATAATCTAATACATTGTTCATAAAGATCGTATAAGGAAAAGTCAAATCCCCATCTTGCACAATCACTTCACTTGAATAAGCTGAAGGGTTGTCAGAACCTGGATATTTTTCCATCTCAAAATTATTTAAGAACAATGAGAAAGGAAGTTCAGTGACCACAGCACCGTAAGATAATTCTACATGATAACCTCCAATATGAACCTCTTTAAAAGGAGTAACAACACCTTCCAAACTTGCTAGAATCACTTCCTCAGTCTTATCGTTGACCGTTACATCAACAAAAAGTAAATCGGCCGCTTGAGCTTTCATCTTCTTAGTAGTAGCAGATGAATACCCTAGCTTCATTCCATCATATATATCTTTGATTACAAACTTCAACGTGCCCATTGTGTACAAGGCCTGTTGCTGTAATTTCTCTTCTGTTTGTGCAGGAGTTGCTCCACTTTGCTGACTTGCCATAATAAAATATGACATTCTTTCTGGAGCATTGACTGAGTAGTCATTTGAAGTCTCCTTGATATTAATCGCCCCTTCTTTGTAATTATCAAAAGTGACTTCTTGTCCTTGAAGGAACATACTCTTTCCCTTCTCAAGGAAAACGGAGTTTCTTCCGTCACCAGAACTTGTTACAATCTCAATCACTGCATCACTTACCTCACCTTCTACTATTGATTGCACCGCATCTGGAACAAAAGAAGTGGGTTTAATTACAATTTCGTCTTGATTGTTGGTTTGTTCCCATTCAAAATCAGGCTGGTGAATCTGAGTGAAAATACTTTTTCTTTTCAACTCTTCATTCATTCCATTACCATGAATGTGGGCTTGGAAATATCTTTCGAGAGAGATAATTTGATTACTGCTGGCACCTTCACGGATTCTGATATTTCCTTCATATCCGAAATATCTTGTTACAAAAGCGCCTAAAAGGATAATGATAAAAGCAACATGGAAAGTAAGAACACCTAATTTTTCAACACGTAGCAATTTGTATTTAAAGATGTTCCCAATGAAATTTAATCCTAATAAAGCTTGTACAATTTCGAACCAAGTAGCATTGTAGACCATCTCTCTAGCTGCGGGAGTACCAAAATCATTTTCTACAAATGTGGCATAAGCCATGGCAAACCCGTAGATCAATAAGCAAACTAATGTCAACTTATTGGAGAATAAGAATGTAAATATTTTTCGCATGCTTAAAATTAACACATAGACTATTTTAAGTCTAATATATTGTATAAAAAAATGCTGTTGTTGAGGAATGTTATATTCCCCTACAACAGCACTTTAAGTAAGATGTAATTTTTATATTACTTGCTTGATACAGTTTCTACACCGTAAGCATTTTCACGAGCCTGAGCTTCTTTTAACCATTTAGGAAGAACGTTCTTCTTGAATGTTTCTTTTTCAGCCTCTAATTTCTCCATATCTAAACCGATATATTTTTGAGCTTTCGCTTTCGTTTCGATATCTGGGTAAGGTACTTCACCTTTGAAACCAAGATCGCTTAATAAACGAGCTAATTTGATACGAGCTTCTTGCGCTTTGTCAGTACCAGTGTTTACAATTCTACCCACCTCAACTGGTGCATGGAATGAACCACCGTGTGACGCTACCGCATAATCCCATCTCCATTGTGCGTGACGGATATCCATTTGGATAGGCTTCATCTGCTCTGGGGTTGCTCCTAAGTCTAACGCTTTTTTCGCTTCAACGTGAGCTCTAACTAATAATTTCTCTAAACGCTTCGCACCTTCTTTGATTTTTCTTTGGTTTGAATAAACGTTCTCCACCAATTCTTTCTCTTCCTCACGGTGACAAACCTGACATGAGTTAGCTGGGTTTGCTAAAGGAGATTGGATATGGTGATCAGTGAATTTTTGTCCACCTTCAGTTTTGTAAGGCATGTGACAGTCAGCACAAGAAACACCTCTCTTTGCGTGAATACCTTGCTCGTGGATTTCGTAACCAGGGTGTTGTGCTTTCAACATTGGAGTTTTTGACATACTGTGAGTCCAGTCAGAGAATTCGATATCATCGTAGTATTTCTCAGCATCGTCTACAGTTAAACCGTTTTTCCAAGGGAAAGTTAAGTAAGGAACTCCTTTTTGAGGAACGTCTTTGTTGAAGTAGTATTCAACGTGACACTGTGCACAAACTAAAGATCTCATTTCTTGGTGAGAAGCTTTAGAAATATCTTTACCCATAGACTCAAATGCTTCGATCAAAGCAGGTCTTGAGATTTGTAAAGCCATTGTTTCGTTGTTGTGACAATCTGCACAACCAATAGCGTTGTTGATTTCAGCACCTTTGTCTGCCCATTTACCAGCGTAGAACTCTGCAATACCGATCTCGTTCATTAATCTTGGAACGTCCGGAGATTTACAAGTCCAGCAAGTAGATGGCATTGGACCTGTACCAGGACCTGTAGGACCACCTGTTCTTAATGTATTTCTGATATCCTCAACTGCATGTTGGTGACCTCTTGGTTGGTTGTAATCTTTAGAGAAACCGTAACCGGCCCAAAGTACAACTAACTCTGGAGTATCTTCTAATGCATCAGTAAGGATATTACCGTTGCTCATTGTTTTGAAAGTCTCCTCTTCTGTTTTAGTAAATGACTGGTATTGACGAGGATAATTTTCTCCCCAAAGCTCGTTACGAGGTTCAAACTTTGTAACTTTTACTTTAGGTTGGTAAGCGAATTGTGACTCGCTTTTACGGTCAGCGATGTTACTCCCTAACATTGCTAAAAGGACCACGACTAAAAGAGTGGCAAAAAATAATAGCCAATTCTTCACTTTAGAACTCATAGAATTTATTTTTTATTATTTAAGGCGTCTTTCAGCCAGTTTGGTACAACATTTTTCTTAACATTCTGAACTGGTAGTTGCTCAATTCCCAGTCCAACAGAAGATAAACTTCTCACGCGTCCATGAGGAACTTCACGGTGGCATTCCCAACATGCTCTGTCCGTTCTATCATGGAAATTGGAAGGCACCCAAGCAACAGTCTTAGCATCAGTTACTTGATCACCGTGGCATCGAATACAATTTTGTTGAACTACCTCTCTGCCCGCCTCATGCATAATGATCGCTTGTGGCTCACCACGGGTAGTATAAACATAAGAGTGATACATGCCATCCTTAGCTTTGAAGTAATATTTGGAAGCAAAACTGTCTTGAGGAACATGACAGTCGTTGCACGTAGCTCGTTCTCGGTGTGAGCTATGCTTCCAACTCTCGAATTGAGGAGTCATAACATGGCAATTGACGCATGTTGTAGGGTCATCTGAGAGGTAAGAATCTACACGAGCAATATGTGCTGTATAGAGTGCCAAACCCACAATAGCCCCTACTAATACAAAGACGACAGGTTGCCATTGCTTAGGAGGTATTAACTTGTTAAACATAAAAGATAATTCTCTTCATTTATTTGTATTGAATACTTACAGTAGCATTTTTTCTTATCTACGTAGCAAATATGAATAATCCTTTTCATTATTGGTAGATTAAAAATCATCTTTCACTAATATAGAATGATTCTAAAATAGCAGATTCAAAAAGATGCTTAAAGTCTTGATTTTGTATGACTTAAGACTCCTTTTTTAGGTGATTGAAATCATCTTTTTGAGTGTTAGTAAATAATGTTATTAGATACTTATATTAATAAAGGAATATTTACACTCATTCACTTATTAATGCAATTTTCAAATTGTTATTCAAGCCAGATTAAAAATATCAATTTTATGACTTATATTTGTTGTAACACATATTTAAAAATAATTATGATGAACAAAATTTTATTAATCTTACTTTTTACTTTTTCTATAGGAAACATCGTTTGTGCCCAAGAGAAAAAGGAGATTCCTAAGATAACGGATGAAGTAAGTAATGAGGGATGGACCAATGATGCAAATGAGGCGTTCCAGTTGATGGAAAAAGAAAATTATCCTATTTTATTAAACTTTACTGGAAGTGATTGGTGTGGATGGTGTAAAAAAATCAAAGCTGAAATTTTCGATACAAAAGAATTTAAAGATTGGGTGAAAGAAAATAATGTCATTTTACTAGAACTTGATTTCCCTAAAGGAATCAAACAAAGTGATTTATTGAGATCTCAAAACCAATATTTAGCACAAGAATTTCAAGTGAGAGGCTATCCTACTATTTTCATGATTAAGGGTCAAAAAATGATTCAAACAGGATATGTGAAAGGAGGACCAGCCAATTGGATTCAAAGTGTAGAAGCTGATCTTAAGAATTAAACTCCACTTAAGACACTCATAATAAGCCACCTAAATAAGGTGGCTTTTTTATTTGATCATAACGTCTCAAATCATCAATTACATTTCACTACATAAAAACTACAATTCACTACATCTTATTTTTTTCATCAAATGGCTTCTGTTACTATTGTGACATCAAAATTCTACTAGTGTCAAATTAATATAGTAACATGAAGAAATTTTTTAACAACATATTATTATTAGTATTCCTCTACTTACTTACTTCGCTTGCATCATTTACCAATGCACAGATCAAAGTCATTGAAATACCTGGTTCTGATAGTACGATTGTAATTAATATCGGTGAGATTAAAGAGAAAGCGCTCAAAGTAGCTAAAGAGGCACAAAAAATTGCCGCTGAGTCGCAGTTAGAAGCGATGGAAGAGTATATCAAAATTATGGGGGAAGTTCCTGAAATTGAAGATATTGATATACAGATTGATCAGCAAGCTATTGAGGCTGAGATTCGTAGAGCGGAAGCTCAAATCAGAATGCATCAGGCTGAAATTGAACGTGCGGCAAGGGAAGCGCAACGCCCTTATAAAAGAATGGAATATACCAATTTCGTTTCTTCTTTTAAATTGGATTACAATGGAAAAATCGAGCTCACTGAAGATGAGGATGAAATTAAAAGCATTTCTAAGGGAGGTAAATTTGTCATCTCAAAAAGCACTTTCGGTAATAAAAGAAAAGTAAGTATCCGACCTAATGAAAAAGGAGAGTTAGAATATACTTTCTACGTTGGCAATAGTGAAGTCCCTTATGATCCTGACGGAAAAAAATGGCTTTTAGATATTCTTCCTGAAGTGATCAAAAGTTCTACGATTGCTGCTGAAAGCCGACTGAACAACAGAATGAAGGAAGGTGGGGTTGAAAAAGCTTTAAAATATATCAGTGAAATTTCAGGTCAAAGCAATAAAATAACGTTTTATAGATTGCTAATTGGGAGAAAGGACATAAGTGCAGATGAATTGGTAAAAATCACAAAAGATGTTACAAAATACGTTTCTTCTTCAAGTGAACTTTCTGAATACTTCAAAGAAAGCTTTGCGATCTACAATAATAAAAAAGGGTTGAATGCCTACTTCAATGGCATCAAACAAATTTCCTCTTCCTATGAAAAAAGTGAATGCCTTTCTGGTATCATTGAACTAAAGGAGATAAGATCAAGTTTTACCAAAGACCATTGGGAACTTTGGCTGAAAGCTACCCAAACTATATCAAGCTCATATGAGGCTTCAAAAACACTGCAGGAAGCATTTAATTATGATGCAACAGCTATGCCTGCTAGAACTTTAGAACAAAGCCTCGAAATCATCAGTTCGTCTTACGAAAAAGCAAATACTATAGAAGCAGCTTTCTCTGAACCTAATAATAAAAGGTGGAATGAAGATCAGAATAATGCACTTTTATTTGCCGCTAAAACAATTACTTCTTCTTATGAAAAGAAAAACACACTGGAAGAAGCATTGGAAAACTGGAAATACTGGTCTGAAGAAACAAAAAACATTTTCTTTCAAGTGGCCTCTACAGTTTCTTCCTCGTCTGAAAAAGCTTCTTTATTAAGTGAACTTGAAGACTATAAAATTGAAAATCAAAGCAACATTCATCAGTTTTATTCTGCTATAAAAAGTATCAACAGCAGTTATGATATGGCGAGTACTTTGGAAGATATTGCCTCTTCAGATTATTTCCACAAAGGTCATTTTGAAGAGTATTTAAATGCAACGCCTTTAATTTCATCAAGCCATGATATGAGAGGTGCCTTAGAAGAAATTGCTCCTCATATTGCAAAGTCAAAAGACGAAGGTCTTATCCAACTGTACAAGGAAAAAGTAGAATTAATTTCTTCTTCTTATGATAGAGAAAAAGCGAGGGAGGCGCTTGAAAGATGAAAAACATTACACCCAATCTCATATTTATTCTTTTAGGGATTAGTCTTTACAACTATTTCCTATACGATCCTGAGCCTCAAGTGGCACCTTATGTTAACAACCTTGAAACGTTTTTATGGTTTGCGTTTGGCACTTCACTTTTCGTAATAGGCGGAGCTATTCCTAATTATTTATATAGAAAAAGAAACATATTATTTCAAGTGGCTTCAAGAGGCATTGGATCAGTAGTCATGTTTATTCCGCTCTATTATACACTGAATTATTATATGGAACGTGATTTGGAACCGATCGTTATTTTTGATCTCTCTACCAAGATTATCATTTTATTTACGGTACTTCTGATCGCCATACTTGTAATAGAGTTTTTAGTGATTGCCTACCAACAATATTCATCACAGCATATTTATGTGATTCAAAACAAGAGAAAAGCCTCTGAATTAAGATTAGAAGCACTTAAGGATCAATTGAGCCCTCATTATCTTTTTAACAGTTTAAATACAGTTGCATATTTGGTGACAAGCAATGCGAATCAGGCTGAAAAGTACATCAGAAGCATTGCCAAAACTTATCAGTATGTGATGCGTTATGCAGATCAGCCTTTAATCTCAATTCATGATGAAATACAGTTGGTGAAGGCTTTTGCTTTTCAATTGAAAACCCGTCATGGAGAAAGTGTTGAGGTAGAGGTTGAAAATGAAATAAGTTTAATTAAAGGCAATGTACCTCCTCTTTCCATTCAGATGCTTGTAGAAAATGCAGTGAAACATAATGTGCTTTCAGATAAGACTCCCGTTCATATCTCTATCAAATATGATGAAAGGACAAATGCTATTATTGTTTCCAATAACATTACTAAAACACCCCGCAAAAGAAGTTCTACTAAAGTTGGCTTGGAAAATATTAAAGAGCGTTATGCATTGATGAATCAAAGTCAAATTACTATTCAAAAATTACCTGAAACGTATACTGTTCAACTTCCACTTTTAAGCTCATAAATTATGTTGCATCATATATGGAATAAATCCGCTGTCTATTACAGAATTTTCTATCCTTTATTCTCGGGAAGTATTACATATTTTTTATTACTCCTTGCTTTCAATCGGATCGGTGAACTGTCGGAATCTTATTTTAGAGCAGAGTGGCTAGTGTGTATTGTATTTGCTTATTTTTGGAATACTTCAGTACAACTTTCTTCTCGGTTTATCGGTCAGAAAATAAAATTCATTTCTTCCATTCCTGAGCAGGTCACTTATCATGTGATAGGCGTGGCTATTAGCAGTAGCATTGTTATAGGCATTATAATTTATTTATACTTTTATTACCTGATTGGCTATACCAGTATTGAGAACTTTTTGTCTGAAATGTATGTGCTTCAGGGACTCTTTTTGTTCCAGACTTTTATCTATGAGTGTGCATGGTGGGGTGCTACATTGATTGAATTGAAAAATGAAACAATCAATCATGAAGAAGATAAAAGAGCCGCTTATATCTCAAAAGAGATGCGATTATTTGCTGAGGATGCAAACCTGCCTCTTTTGTATGAAACATTGGAAACGCTGATCGGTTTAGCGTATCAAAATCCTGATCATGCTGAAGAGTATGCTGAGAAATTGGCGAAAGTATATAGAAACACCATTAATAACAGGAAAGAGGAATTTGTTTCCATAAAAGAAGCCATCAAAACTACCAAAGATGTAGTGCAATTGCTTACTGATGCACGTTCTGGTGGGCTCACGGCTGAGTTTAATATTGATGAAAAACTATCAGAAGAGTTGGTAATACCTCCTGTGATTCTCTCAAGGCTAGTTGTTGCAATTGCAAGTGATCATATCGCAACACCAATACAGCCGCTTCATTTGAAATTCTATATTGAAGATGATACTTTACTTGTTGTAGCACACAGCTGTAATGAGAAAATTGACAAACCGGACGCTATGCATGAAATCATGCAATCCTTGGAAGAAACTTTCCGAATTTATACCAAAACGCCTATCTTGAGAATCAAAAAAGGAAAGGAATGCTTAATTAAACTTCCAGCATTTCAGGTTGAAAATGAAAATTGGAAAAAAGACGGTGACGCCCAAGTTTCCACAGGTGACCAATCACTTTTTAAATAAATGAACATCGAAATATGAAAGCCTTAATTATAGAAGACGAAAAACCCGCTCAAGCAAAACTGAAAAGACAACTCTCCAAAACACCTTTTGATGTTGAAGTGGTTGATATGATCGATAATGTGGAAGAGGCTTCTTCTTGGCTTGAAGAGCATCAGGAAAGCATTGACTTAGTGTTTATGGATATCCACCTTTCGGATGGTATCGCTTTTGACATTCTTTCCAATGTCACGGTGACTACCCCCATTATTTTCACTACCGCTTATGATGAATATGCTTTAGATGCCTTCAAGGTCAACAGTATTGATTACCTCTTAAAACCTGTGGATTATGAAGCACTGACCAAAGCCATTCAAAAACTTCAGGTATTACAAAACAATCAAGACACGACTTCTACGGGACAAATTGACGCTCTTTTGGATACTTACAACCAAAAATTCAAAAAGCGATTTATGGTGAGAGTGGGTGACAATATCAAAAGTATTCAAACAGAAGAAATTGCCGCTTTCGGGGCTGAAAGCAGAGATACTTTTTTATATACTAATGAGGGAAGACGCTATATTGTAGACTTTAAAATGGAGCAATTGGAAGAGATGCTCGATCAGGAGGAATTCTACAGAACAGGCCGTAGTTTTATCGTAAACAGAAATGCTATTGATAAAATCCAGAAGCATTCCAATAGCAGACTTTTAGTGAATTTAAGTATTGAAACACACAAAGAAATTGTTGTAGGAAGGGATAAAGTAAAGGATTTTAAAGGTTGGTTTTCTTAATAAGAATAAGATAGGCGGTTCGTGAGCTACAAGGCGTAATGCTTTGTAGCTCACGAACCGCCATAAGAACCATCAAGCTACCTAAAAAATGGTTTAGAAAGATCTCTACAAATCCCCTTTAACAAAAGAATCCAATTCATACTCTTTCCCCTCTTCATCCTTTACAACAACCTTCAACTGAGAGAAAGATTTTTCTAGCGTTACATCAACATCAATACCTTTTAAGGGAGAGACAGCTTTCAACTTTATTTCCTCGATGATTTCTTCTTTTTCATTCAAAGTCATCAAAAACAAATCACCTTTTATAAAGGTGCCGTATTGAGCAGTAATGTGATTCGTATGTTTGTCAAAATTAAGCTGCTTTGTGATTACACCCGTTTCATTGACGGACAGCAGAGGTAAACTGAGCACTTTAGTGGCAGCATGAGCTTCTTTAAATGAAACCGATTCTTTCCCTTTTAATTTGTAAATCGGTGTTTTCACCTCCGTCTCTAAATACCCCGTTGCCATACCACTATTAAATACTGCGATGTTTACACCATGATCGTATTCCAATGCAGGGTTATATTCCTCAAATGTTTTTACAAATACAGTATTTTCAAGTTTGTTGGCATAAGCAATCCATGAGGCTGAGGAAATCATATGAAACCCTCCCATCAGATTATAATCGAAATGGATTTCAAAAATTCCTGGAGCTACCTCACCAGTCCAATTCGTACCTTTATTAAAATACTTCTCTACATGTTCTGGATTGTTTTTATCCAACGGAAAACGATTTCTGTGCACATATCTCCAATGAGATTCAGGTGTTACATTAATATGATATTGTTCTCCATCCTTCATTTTGAACTTAGGGCTGAATGGAATATAAGCCACAAAATTTTCTCCATCCTGTAACTTCACATCTGACCAAGATTGATGCTGACTTGTGGTCATAATACCTCTATTTATAGTCTCTTTCCCAACATTGGTGAGCTTATGAATATAAAAAACCTTGCTTGAGTTTTTCTCTATTGTCAATGCCCTTTCATACGTAAATGCCTCTTCCACTTTTTGAGGCTGAGTGAATGCTTTATCCTTCGGAATCCACTTTGGCACTGGCAAATGCTGTTCTCCTGACTTTACAGTAATCCCCACTTGTCCTTCTGATTCTTTTACATCAGTCACAGTATAAGGAGCATCACCAATTGATACTGGAGGTGGCCAGCGTTGTGATCGCTCACCGTTTTTGCCTAGTGCACAGTTTTCCACAGGAGTAGGTACCAGACGATAACCGCCAAAGTTTCTCCATTGGTTCATTTTCACTTCTTCAGAATCAGAATACTTCTGGCCAAATTCCTTAGGGTTTATCCATAAAGATTGAATATCGGACAGGTTGTATTCCAATACCCTGCCTGCAGCATCTGGAACGACAGCGAGGCTGATAAATTCATTGGTTAAAACGTAGGTCTCTTCCCACTTCCAACCTTTGTAGTTGTCTACTTTCTCTATGGCTTGTGCGTGACTAAAGTGACAACAAAATAATAGTAATAAAACATTTAAAATTGTTTTCATTGAGCAATTGAGATTTGTGTACCAAAGCACTTTTAAGTGTATTAGTACGATTAAAAAAAAGTATGAAAAGGGCCAATTTCATATCAAAAAAGGCCCTTCTAAGCTATAATTAAGTCACACACGTTCAAGTACAGAGTCTGTAAGCCATTTGCTTACAATTATTCTATATCAAGGATCTACCCTTGTTAGTTTTTGCTTTGTTTCCTTCCCAGCCTTTATTGAATTGATCCACTAATTCCTGTACCAATTCAGGTTGCTGTTTGGCTATATTTACCGTTTCTTTTGGATCTTTTTGATGATCGTATAATTCGATAAACAAAGGCTCTTTTTCTTTATTTTTTCTATCTTTCCACAGCACTAACTTATAGCGTTGTGTTTTCATCGCATACCCCATCAAGTCGTTTTCAAAAAACTCTCGGTCCCACTTATCCTTCATCACTTCCTTAATGTTGGCTTCTACGTCTTTGATTAATGGGCCGAAATACGTTTCTCTCATTCCCTTCGACAACGGATTCGCCGCCCATTCTCTTAATGCAGGGTTAGGGAAAGCTGAGAACACAGCTGATTTCCATTCTTGATTTGGATTGTCTAAAAGAGGAGCAAATGATTGTCCTTCCAAATGCTTTGGCTTTTCTAAACCAGCCAAATCACACAATGTAGGGTACATATCCACTAACTCAACAAGTGCATCAGTTTGAACTCCTCTGCTTTTTTCAGATTGATCAGGTGTCCAAACAATTAACGGTACTCTTGTGGCAATATCATAGTTTGTCGCTTTGCACCATACACCCATTTCTCCAAGGTGGAATCCATGATCAGACCATAACATCACAATGGTATTATCTAGCATACCCAAATCATCTAAAGCTGCTAATAGTTTACCTACTTGAGCATCGATATAACTTGCTGTAGCCAAATAGCCGTGTTTAAGGTCACGCGCTAAAGTATCTGGAATCGCACCGTATTTTGGGATATTAGAACGCACTCTTAATTCAAATGAAGCATGCAGTCCCATTGGAGCACCATCAATTGGCCCTTTAATTTGATTGGTCAATTTGATGTCTTCCTGATCATACATGTCCCAATATTTTTTCGGGGCTAAAAAATCAAGGTGTGCTGCAATATATCCAACACCTAAAAACAGAGGCTTTTTTGATTTTGATGCTTTATGCTCTTTCATAATGTGAATAGCCATATCTGTATTCACACCATCGATGTAGGCATTATCTTGAACATCAACACATTCGAATGCAGGACCCATTCCCAAACCATGTTGATCACCGTATTTTGCCTTCATTTTTGCTTTGTTTTCCTTGAAGGTTCTGATGTTATCAGGGTCCACAAATTTCTCCACTAAGGCATTCACTTTGTAACCAAGTGCATTATAATCGGGTTTCATTGACCACGACTTCTCTTGATCTGAGAATTTTCCATGATACACTTTCCCACAATTTACAGTCTCGTATCCGTTTTCTTTAAAATGCTGTGGTAATGTGATAATATCAGGATTCTCGTCTCTGAAGTACGTATAGTTTTCAATTACATTGATAGTTTCAGGTCTTGCACCTGTCATCAAACTCGCTCTAGATGGACTGCAAATTGATTGTTGACAATAGGCTTTGTTAAATTGAAGACCTTTTTGAGCCAGTTTATCAATATTAGGGGTTTTCGCTATTTCTGAGCCATAAGTTCCCATTTCTGGTCGAAGGTCATCAAAAGATATAAAGAGAATGTTCGGTTGCTGTACCTCTGCTTTTTTATCCATTTTTTTGAAGCTACAAGCCCCTAAAAAACCAATCAGAAGAAATAATACAGCTTTATATAAAGAGTGTTGCATTGTTGTAAAGTTTAAAGATCATGCAGTTTGAAAGACAGATTCATACGCACTTTTCACTGCTTTCAAATGATCAAATAGTTGTTGTTCAAATCCCTCTTTGAGGAATTGTTTTGGAAAAAGTGAGCTTCCCATTCCCACGCCTGTCACACCTGCTTGGAAGAAATCTGCTATATTTTCAAGCGTCACCCCTCCTGTTGGTAGTAATGGTATTTTGTTTAATGGCGCCATCACATCTTTGATGTACCCTATTCCAAATTGAGAACTTGGGAACACTTTCACCGCTGTTGCTCCAGCAGTCCAAGCTTTGTAGATTTCAGTTGGCGTCAATGCTCCTGGAAATACAGGAATATTCAGTGATTTACACTTTCTGATGATCGCTTCATTCGTAATAGGTGTAACAATAAATTGTGCTCCGTATTTCAAAGCTTCTTCCAGATCATCCATATCACAAACTGTACCTGCCCCCACATTCAACTGCGGATATTCTTCTGACAGTTTTTGAATCATATTGGTAGCTCCTTCTGTATTCATTGTAATTTCAATGGTAGAGAAGCCGGCATTAATATATATAGGGATGATTCTGTCTAAAGTTGCGTGATCCACACCTCTTAGTATTCCCACTACAGGTGCCTGTTGAAACCTTTCTTCAGAAAATTGAGAATTAGACATAATTATTTAATACTTTTCGTTGACCAATTAATAATGCTTTTTCGAGGACCTCATCTTCAATAAATTGAATCTTTTTCTGCATCACTTCCTCCAAAGCAATTCTATATAGTTTACCTAACACTCCGTTTGCCGCCATGCTGATATGCTCATTGACATCTTTTAAATACGTCAGCTCTTCACCGATCATCAAGCCACTCAAGAAATAATAGTTTTCAATTTTTACGGCCTGAGGGTCAATATTTTGGTTACGCATAAAGTATTCATTATGCATTAAATCCTTAGCCCTGATTGAAAACAATGAAGAAGATAAATTTCCCTCCATACCTTTTCTTACCCCTGCCATAAAAGCAGGTTGATATTGTGGTTCAAAAAATGCTTTTTGAATAGAAACACTTAGAAGGCTTTGGGATGAAATCAAATCGAAAATCTCACCTGTCATATACGTTTTGAAGCCATTAAAAATCCCTTTCTGATATGTAATGTGCTTACTGTGCGTACCCGGCAATAGAAGGATTCCCTTTGATTTAATCGGCAAGTAATCCGTTAACCCAACAGCTTGTATTTCCTCCCCTCTCATTACATCATTCCCTGTTTTCACACCAGAAACCAACACCAATGAAAGGTCTTTTTCTAGAGTAATAAACTTACTGAAAAGGTTCTGACCATAAGCGTCAATCGGCATTTGTGCATACCCTAGTTCCTGCAACCCAATAGAAGATGAAGCCATACCAGAAGCAACGATATAATTGCTCTTTTTCTCTTCATCGATTTCTTTTAACTGGTTGGTCAAGTAATCCGAAAAAAACTTATACTGACTTAATTGAGAGGTAGAAGTAAACTCCTGATACAGTGCTTTTACACCCTTGTTGGTTTTGTGCTCTTTCACTACATCCAAAGAGTCTGTATCAATCAGGCGTAATCTAAAATTAGAAGTACCCCAATCACAACTCACAAACTGTTTAGGTAAACTATTCATAGTTTTAGATCTTTTTAGAAATACGTTTTAATATCAAATAATCATCCAAGGCATATTTTGAACAATCCATACTGATACCACTGTTTTTTACACCTAAGTGAGGAAGATTGATATCGTACTTCACACCGTTTTGCTGTACCTCACCAAATTCTAATCTTCGAGCAAATTCATCTAAAACAGCTTCATTTTCAGAGAAGATATAAGAAGCCAAGCCTGCTGTTGAATCATTGGCTAAAGCAAGTACCTCTTCCTTCTCCTCAAACTCCATGATCACACACACTGGACCAAAAACTTCATGCTGTAAAATGGATGCACTTCTGTCTGTCATTTCTATTACAGTTGGAGCAAAGTAACAACCTGCTTTATCCAGGGTTGTTCCACCTGCCAATACTTTTCCACCTTCCTTAACACATTCGTCTACAAAGTGCTGAACAGATTCCACTTGTGCCTTATTGGCCAAAGGTCCCATATCCACCTCTTCTTCCTTATAATAGCCTACTCTTGTCTGGTTTGCTCTTTCAACTAATTGTGTCTTAAAGCTTTTGTAAACATCACTTTGGATATAAAAACGGTTAGGTGCCACACATACCTGCCCTGCATTTCCACCAAACTTAATCGCCGTTGTGATATCCAATGCATCTTGCATATTTCCATCTTCAAACACTATAAATGGTGCATTTCCACCACATTCCATAGAGTATCTTTTGATAGATGTTTTAACAGATTGTTCAATTAATTTTTGAGCTGTAAATGTAGATCCGATCATTGTGATCAACTGAGGAATTGTACTTTCACACAAAGGAACACCTACGTTTTTTCTATTGCCATGCAGTACTGTGATCACACCTTTAGGAAAATCTATTTCATGGGCTAATTCTGCAATAATAGAAGCTGAAATTGCTGATGATTCTGAAGCCTTAATGATGATAGAACACCCTGCTGCCAAAGCCGGACCTAACTTGAATCCAAGGTTCAGTAAAGGGAAATTCCAAGCTAAAAATGCAGTCACTACACCCAATGGCTGATAGATCATTTGGTGTGTATGTGTGCCTTGACGGTCCTTTATTTCAAACCCTTCTTTTACTTTAATCTCCTCTGCATAAAACTCCAAGGCATCCAAGATACTATTGATATCTTCTTCAGAAGCCGCCCAAGTTTTACCCATCTCATGACAAACCGCTTCTCTTAATAAATCAGCGTTTTTTTCTAATTGTTGTCTGAGTTTCAACATCCACTCCACACGCTCATCAACAGAAAGACGAGACCAATATTGGAAACCTTCTTGCGCTGTTTGCAGAGCAAATTGAGTATCTTCAAAAGTGGCTTGTGCCAACGTGGCCACGGGTTGGTTATTGGCTGGACAAACTAATGAAGAAACTTCATTGGATTGTCCGTTTACCAATCTTCCATTTATATAAAGTTTTTTATGACCAAACTGCAGCTGTTTCTCTTCTATTGTTGATTGCATATTTTTCTAAATAATTTTGGTTAACATCTATTCCTAAACCTGGAAGCTGAGGTACTTTGATTTCTCCGTTTTCCACTTTGATGGCATGTGACACTACATCATCACGTAATGGGTTTTCTGTACGATCCAATTCAATCATTGGAGCGTTTCTAAACATTCTTCCAGGGTTTTGATCTAAATTGGATACAAAATGAACGGCCGCACTGATGGCAATCCATGTTCCCCATGAGTGAGGTACAATGTCTTTATGATAGCTTGAGGCTAATGTCGCAATACGCTTCATTTCTGTCAGTCCACCAGTTGCACACAAGTCTGGCTGAGCAATGTCTACAGCATCTGCATCAAACAACCTTTTAAATCCATGTTTCAAGTATTCACACTCTCCACCCGCAATAGGAATAGAAGTGTTCTCTCTCAACTTAGCGTACCCATTATAATCTTCAGGGTGAACTGGCTCTTCAAACCAACCAATATTTAAATGCTCAAGTTTCTGACATAATTCCAACGCCTCTCTATAGTTGTAAGCATGATTGGAATCGATCATTAAGCGAACGTCATCTCCTAATTCTTCTTTTAATAAGTGGACATAATGCAGGTCTTTTTCCAAGCCCAAACCCACTTTCATCTTTGCAGCTTTGAAACCTTCCTTTTTATAGAACTGTGCTTCCTTTCTTAAATCTTCATCCAAAGTGGGTGAATCTGTGAAATAGAAACCTGTGGCATACGGATGTATTATTTCATTTTTCACTCCTCCCAACAACACAGAAACGGGCTGGTTCAAAACCTTTCCTTTACAATCCCAAATCCCTACATCAATGGCACTGATTGCCGCGTTGAAAATACCACTTCTACCAAAATCCAGTGTTCTCAAATACATGTTCTGCCAGATCTTTTCATTCTCCAGCACATTCTCACCTATCACAAATGGCTTGAGGAAATTGATACCTGTTTCAATCATATCTGCAGGCCCATAACCCTCACCCCATCCATAAGTTCCGTCTTCTAAAATGATCTTTACAAGACAAATTTTTCTTGCTTTGTAGTCCCACTGAGAGAAGTAAAATGGCTTCTCTAAATCCTGTGCGATTACATAAGGTATAATATCTACTATCTTCATTTTGATTTCTTTTTTACATGTTGGAGTATCCTAAAACACAGGTAGCAAAAATCAATACTGCCAATCCCCCTAATAGCTGTTTGAATGGCTTTTGTGCTCCATCCCATTCTCCCATTCTATAACCCCAAACGTTACTGATGATCAATGAAATACCTAGCATCATTGGCCAGCCGATTACTGCTCCTAGTTCCCCCATTAAAGCGGCACCTTGACCGTATACACCTAATGCCGCAAACCAGAATAGACCAGCTAGAATAGACCACATATAGGCTTTCTGACTTCCTTTTACTTTAAACCCTGACCAAGAATTATTTTTGATCAACTGATAAATTGCATAGCCTGCATTCATAATATAGGCCCCTACTAACACGACCACCCATGCTACTAAACTTGCATCTGTAGCATTGGCATTGTATTTATTTATGGCGATATCAACAATGGGTGAAGCGTTCGAAAAACCTACATTCAATAAGGCTGATAATACGCCACATGCCACTGCTATTAACACTCCAACTTTAATCGATTTTTTCACTTGAGTCACTGCTGTATCTGGAGCAACTAGTACATCACCTTCTTCCTCATACAACTCCTCTTCTGTTTCTTGAACTACAGCATTTGATAACTTATCTCTTTGTACACCTGCATAGGCAGTAATGGCTACTCCTACTAACAAAAGCGCTACTCCCGCCAACACAATTGTGTAATTATCAGGCAATGTTTCCATCTGTACTAACGGGATCAGAGAACCCATAGAAGCGGCTAAACCCATCACAATACCATAGGTGATACTGATGCCTGTATATTCCACACTCATACCGAATAAAATACCTCCAATTCCCCAAAGGAATCCGAAGAACATGGCAATTAATAAAACGTCATTGCTCGTCTCCATGATGATGTTGAATGTATCAGGAATAGCGATCACTGACCATGCCATCGGAAAAATAATCATGGCTACTGTAGCATGAAGGATCCACCAATTTTCCCATTTCAATGGTGAAATATGTTTCATGCCTAAACCGAATGTGCCTTGAAAAAAGCTGGCACAAAGTATAAGTACAATTGCTAGTAAATTCATTTCAATGTTATTTTGCTTTCTAAAAAATGTTTGTTGTGATACGGTTATTGGCTTAACCGATCTGTGTTTAAATTACTTCCCAAAGTAAATTTCAAAGTGTATTTCCCTGACGGATGCTTCTGATAAGCAAGGGGTTTCGCTTGCATTCCTCCCACTCCCGCTTGAAACAAATCTATGTTCAAAGTGTAGTAATCTTGTTTCTTTAAGTCAAAAGGATGTTTTGCTTCGTCAATATTGCTGATGGTATAAGGCCACACTGAAAAGTTGAAAAGTCCTCTGACCATTAAATTACTCTTCCCTTTTTGAGCAGACATTTTCACCCATCTCACGTCTGTATGATTACCGTTTTCCTGAGGCATCACATAATTGTAAAAGAGATCGTCAGTGGGTTGCTTATACAAGCCTACTTTTACAGCTCGTTTTCTGTCTTCATAACTTTCCCAAGGTCCATTTCCAAAATAAGCTGTGTTTTTGAACTGTCCAGTAATACCCATTGTCACACCAAACTTTGGAAGTTCAGGCAGTTTTTCATCCGCATCTAATTCCAGCTTCACAGTCATATTTCCATCATTGAAAACGGTATAAGTTGTAGTTAAACTGATTTTATCAGTATGCTTCTGATGTACGACTACTTGCTGTGTATTCTGATTCAACTCTAAAACGCTCACTTCCTCCGTCTTCATATTAGTAGAGGCTTCCTTCCAGATTTTCATCTTATGCTGAAATTTTCTAAACCTAGAATCATTATCCGTTAATGGACGCCAGAAATTTGGTTTAAGCGGTGTTACAAGCACATCATTTCCATCCTTGTTATAAGCCTTTAAGTGCCCTTCCACTGCATCAAATTTGATGGTGAAATTCTTACCAGAGAATATGATTTCATCCGAAGACTTTTGTACTTCTAATGCAGACTTTCCTTTTGAGGTGTGCTGATACACTTTTGCATCTTGAATCTGAAGATGTTCATGAGCCACCTCATAGCCTTTCGCACACCATTTTCTATCTTGTTTTTCATGAAGTGTCACCCTCAACCAATACTCTTTATTGGGTTTGATTTTATTAGCATCGAATGGTACATCAATAGTTTTACTTTGTTTTGGAGCAAGATCTATATTCAAGAATTTTCCTGACTGAATACTCTTTCCTTCTTCTTGTAACTCCCATCTGATTTCATATTGATTAAGGTTTGTGAAGTCAAATCGGTTGATCACATGGATGGATTGCAGTGAAGATGCTTTTTCAAAGACAACGGGCTGGAATACATATTTAGCTTCCCATGCATGTGGGTTTGGCTTTTTATCTGGTGAAAAGACACCATTAATACAGAAGTTGGTATCATTTGGTAAATCACCGAAGTCACCACCATAAGCATAAAATTCATTGCCGTCTTTATCGTGCTTCACTAAGCCCTGGTCTACCATGTCCCAGATAAATCCGCCAATTAAGCTTTTATGAGAACGGATTGCATCCCAATAATCACCTAATGTTCCTAATGAATTACCCATACCGTGTACATATTCACAAAGAATCATGGGTCTATCGATATAAGGAGAATTGGCTAGGTTTTCAATCTGATCAATACGAGCGTACATTCTACTAATGACATCTACATAGGATGGATCTCTTGGATTGGCCATAAAAGGTGCTCTGTTAATCGCCTTAACAGCCTTTTTATCCTCCTTGTAATTGGGGTGCGTAGGGTCGCCCTGTGCACCTTCGTAATGAATAAATCTTGATGGATCATAATCTTTCACCCAAGCAGAAGCGGCCGCAAATGCTGGTCCTGTACCTGCTTCATTTCCTAACGACCAAGAAATTACACAAGGGTGATTTTTATCTCTTTCCACCATTCGAATCACTCTATTCAAAATAGCGGCAGGCCATCTTGGGTTTTGAGGAATATAAGAACCTAAAGCGTGTGCTTCTACATTGGCTTCGTCCATTACATAAATACCGTATTCATTGCAAAGCTGATAGAAATAAGGATCATTTGGGTAATGTGATGTTCTTACTGCATTAAAGTTGAACTGTTTCACCAATTCTACATCTTTTTTAATGTCTTCCCTTGTCAATGCTTTTCCTCTTACAGGGTGATGATCATGACGATTCACCCCCATAATTTTCACTTCCTCTCCATTGATCAATAGCTCATTATCTTTACCAAATTCCACTTTTCTAAAACCAATCTTCTGCGTTCTTGCTTCCACTATTTCACCTTCAGGGTTAGTCATTTCAAAAACCAACTGATAAAGGTAAGGCGTCTCCGCTGACCATTTGTGAGGAAGATGAACATTGGCTTCTAACATCCCGAACTTATTGACATCACGTTGAGGCCATCTTTCGTTGTAGATTTCATCTACTGAAATTTGTAATTTTTCGGCTAGGACAGGTTGCTGTTCGGTATCATAAAGTTGTGCCTTTACAGTCCATTTTTTAAGTTCTTCTGTGATAGACTTCACCCAAACTCTAGGACGGATTGAAAGTGTAGCATCTTGCATTTGAGCATCAAACTTTGTCTTTACAAAGAAATCATTCAAAGCGATTTTAGGTTGTGCTAAAAGCATCACTTCTCTATGAATACCACTCAAACGCCACATATCTTGATCTTCAAGGTAACTTCCATCAGACCATCTGAATACTTGTACTGCTAAACGGTTTTTTCCTTCCTTTAAATATGGGGTGATATCAAACTCTGCCGCCAATCGACTTCCTTGGCTATAGCCTACTTTTTCTCCGTTGACCCAAACGTAAAATGCAGAGGACACTCCACCGAAATGTAGAATTACAGACTGATCTTCCCATGCTTCTGGCACTTCAAACTCTTTCAAATAACTTCCCACGGGGTTGTCTCTGTAGATATAAGGTGGTTTGGGAGGTTGTGGACCTAGGTACGTAGACTGCTTAATTGATTTTTTTGCAAGCTCTACGATGTTTGGCGTAAAGGGGTAAACAATATTGGTATAAATCGGCTGACCGTAACCTTGTAATTCCCAATTGGAAGGAACCGGGATTTCAGCCCAGTCTTTGGCTTTAAAATTAGTTTGATAAAAGTCTAATGGGCGATCTTCTTCCTTTTCTACAAAGTTGAATTTCCACTGACCATTCAAGAAAAGTACTCTGCTTTTGTTTCTATCATCTTCCAAAGCAAGTTCGGTACTAGAATAAGAGTAAGTAGGTACTCTTGCTGATAATTTATTTTCTTCGAACATCAACTCATTTTCCCAATCATTGGTCTGACCGAAGAGGTTTTGAGTCAAAAAGAGTAGTAAAGGGATAGTAATATATTTTAGCCTCATCATAATAGTTATCTATTCATTTCAAAAATTAGTTCTCAAACGGTTGGGTTTAAAAAACTGCCACTTATGTGGCAGTTTTTACACACTATACTATTTATTACCTGTTTATAAGTCGTTCCACACCACAGGCATAAAGACCGTCATTTCGGCGTCTCCTCTATTGCTCCATGCAAAGTAAGGCACCAATTTAGTCTTGTATGGTTTGAAAATTGGTTTGTCAACTTTGTTGTACATTTTATTGTCCGATTGATCCGTTCTTAACAGCAATGTTGTTTCGATTGTAGTCACACCCCCTAATAAATCTTTATCATAAGACGCTACTAGTGGAGCGTTACCTTGAACATACACATCTAAAATTCCGTTTTCCTTTGGAATATCTGGCGTTTCCATGCAGTACACTACTGGACCTCTCTTAATCGCCACTTGATTCCTTGCTTCCTCAATTCTTGGATGACCTTCAACTAAAGTAGCCTTCATTGGCATATCAATAGAGATGATATCTCCTTTCTTCCACTTTCTATTGATCGTTGTAAACTGACCTGCAGTCACCTTCTCGCTTACCGCCTCATTATTCACTTTCACGGTAGTTCCAATAGCCCAATCAGGAATTCTTACTAAAATATCAAAAGCATCTTTCTTACATTTTTCCACAGTGATATTCACAGCTCCTTCCCAAGGATAATTTGTTACTTGATTTAAAACCAAAGCAGAACCATCCTCTAATTTTGTATCCAAACGATTTCCTCCGTAAAGGTTCACTGCGATTCCATTGTTTGATAAACTGTAAGCCCAAGCTGAAGATTTTGCAATTGTTCTCACTAAGTTTGGAGGACAACAGAAACACTCTAGATACGGCATTCTATGAGGGCTTTCAGTATTATGTTTTGCATAATCTCTTGAACCGTGCACCATTCTTAAAGGATTTGAATAGAAATAATCTTTTCCTTCAATAGAAATACCTGAAAGTGCAGAGTTATACAACACCAATTCCATCACATCAGCATATTTTGATTCACCATGTAAACCCAGCATTCTATATGAGAACATAGAGTTACAAACATTCGCACACGTTTCATTGTACGCTGTCATGTTAGGCATCATGTACTCGCCAATAAAACCTTCCTCAATCTTATCTCTATGTGATGACGCTCCATAGTGAGCCTGACCTACTGCACCTGTTACATACATTTTTTGCTCCGTAACATTCTCCCAGAGACGATCCAATGCATCTACCAATGCCTTCTCACCTGTTTCAGCCGCAACATCTGCTGCACCTGCATAATAATAAAGTGCCAAAACCGCATGACCTACAGCTTCTGATGATTCTCTCAAAGGCGTTCTCTCCTGCACCATATCACCAATCGGATAACCTTGGGTTGTAGGATGATCTTCGACCTTATATTTACCTCTGTTATTAATAAATACTTCTGCTAATGTCAGATAACGCTTATCCTTAGTAGTTCTATAAAGTTCTACCAAGCCCATAATCTGCGTTTGGTTAAAACCAAAACGACCAAATTGTTTTGTCTCAGGGCTGAAAATAGTATATAACAAGTCCGCATGTTTGATGGCAATATCTAAGAAATTACGTTGCCCAGTAATACGGTGATGAATACAAGCTGAAGTCAATAAGTGACCCGAATTGTACATTTCATGATACTTACGGTTTTCATAACGGTCCACATCATCTGTCAACTGTACGAAAGTTTGTAAGTAACCGTCTTCCTCTTGTGCCTTTTCAATGATTTCAACGTAACCATCAATCTCTTCCAGTATACTCTTATCTCCATTCTGAGCATAGACATACATTGCTGCTTCCATCCATTTATAGAAGTCGCCATCATGCCATCGCATCCCCTTGTGCTTCCCTTCTTTCATACCTGCTGCAATCTTGAAGTTATTCAAGGCATGTCCCACATCTCCTGTCAATACTTCACCCATATAAGGCACCATAGAATGTTCGGCTACGTCAAATTTTGTTGCCCAAAAACCTTCTGTCCATTTACAATCTCCTATATTGATACTTTTCAATTTTACATTAGGCGTATCTTCTTGACCTAAAATTCCTTTGTCTTGTGCTACGGACCATTGTGATAATAAAGCCGCACATGCTACTGCTAATAATTTCTTCTTCATTTCTATTTCATTTTTACTGTTGCCTGAACAGCATTTCGTTCACCTTTAATTAGAAGTGGTATTGTTTTTTACTTTCAAGCAATTTGCTCGTTCATTTAAAAAATCTTCTTTGTAATCAACAGTCACAAAATTATAGCAGGGGGTAGCTTCCAGAGTTGTTTTCCATTAATATAATGTTTCAATCCGTACACAAAGCAACATTTAGGGTGGTCCGATACTTAAAGCAACATTCTAAATCCAAAATAAAACAAACTAAATAGCTGATAATAGGAGATCTAATTTAAGTGCAGATCAATAGCAAGGTTTTAATGTTGTTTTGGGTAAAAATGACTGAAAGAACAATTGCTGACAGGAGAAAAAGAAAGTTAACAGTAAAATCACTGATTAGAACCTTATGAACAGATCCTAGTCGAGTTATTTATCAGTAGTGATTTTTTTAAAACAGGGATTACACATTAACTCAACTTACTATATATAGAAAGGAAAAGAAACAAATCGTCATAACAATAAGTTATACATCAAAATTATTAACTCCAATTCAAACAAAAGTAAATATTTACAAATCACTACTGATATATATCACTTTTAATACTCTTAAAACCTCATCTCATCCTTGTATTTATCTCACCAAAAACAAAAAATCAGAACAAAAAACGTTGTTTTTACGCTTTTCCGGAATAAAACGGCTAATAAAATTGTTTTTCTTTTAGATTAAATCGTTAAAAAACTTAAAATGAAAATGATACAAAATCAGACAAAAAGTGCTTGAAACCCCTAAAAACAGCGCTAACACGTTGCACTTGTTGACCGTCGTCATCAGAAAATAGATTCAGAAATCACTAAATTTAATTAAATAAAAATATTAAATATCATTAAGAAATAGAGGGTAACCAAAGCCGATTTTAACAGTATATATAACCATAACAATAACATATCAATCACACAATAAACATTATAATACTTATGTCATTAACAAAAAAAATCTTCGGTGCTGTATTATTAATTGCAAGCTTTTCTGTTACAACTTTTGCAGGTAATAATCCAATTAAAGATAAAAACAATATTCGAAAAAATTATAAAACTTCGACTGTAGCTACTTCTAGCACTCAAACAACTGAGGATGTTAAGGTGACAGCGAAAAAACGTAAGGGTGCTTATCACATTCAAAATAAAGCGGGTGTAAATACTTTAGCAGAAGCAAATAAAGTGGAAGCGGGTAAACAACTTGAAAGAGGGAATGCGGTATACCCTTACCAAAAATGGACAAGATAACTTACCATATATATAATACCATACAATAAAATATCAATCACACAATAAACATTAAAATACTTATGACAATTACAAAAAAACTCATCGGAACTGTATTACTTGTTACTGGTTTTGCTGCTACTACTTTTGCAGGTAACAATCCAATTAAAGATAAAAATCAACTTCGTAAGAATTATAAAACTACTACGGTAGCTACTGCTAATATTCAAACGAATGAGGATGTTAAAGTGACAGCGAAAAAACGTAAAGGTGCATATCACATTCAAAATAAAGCAGGTGTGAATACTTTAGCGGAAGCGAACAAAGTGGAAGCAGGTAAACAACTTGAGAGAGGGAATGCGGTATACCCTTACCAAAAATGGACAAGATAACTTACCACATACATATATAACCATACAATAACATATCAATCACACATTAAACATTATAATACTTATGTCAATCACTAAAAAATTCATCGGAACTGTATTACTTGTTACAAGCTTTGCTGCTACTACTTTTGCGGGTAACAATCCAATTAAAGATAAAAACCAACTTCGTAAGAATTATAAAACTACTACGGTAGCTACTGCAAATATTCAAACGAATGAGGAGGTTAAAGTGACAGCGAAAAAACGCAAGGGTGCTTACCACATTCAAAATAAAGCGGGTGTGAACACTTTAGCGGAAGCGAATAAAGTGGAAGCAGGTAAAAAACTTGAAAGAGGAAATGCTGTATACCCTTACCAAAAATGGACAAGATAACACACCACATACACATATAACCATAAACAATTACATATCAACCACACATTAAACAATAATACTTATGTCATTAACAAAAAGAACTATCGGAACTGTATTATTGATCGCTAGCTTTTCTGTAGCATCTTTTGCAGATAACCCGATTAAAAATAAAAATCAAATTCGTAAGAATTATAAGAGAGCTAAAGCACCTACTACAGCAAGTATTCAAACGACTTCTGACGTACAGGTGAAGGCTAAAAAGCGTAAGGGCGCTTACCACATTCAAAACAAAGCCGGTGTCAACACTTTGAGCGAGGCAAATAAAGTGAACGCAGGTAAAAAACTTGAAAGAGGGAATCCGGTATACCCTTATCAAAAGTGGAAAAAATAATTCTTAATAAGTTTTTATTAAGTAGCATCTATCTGAAAAGGTAGATGCTTTTTTGTTATATAGCTATGAATTTATTCTTTTTGCAAAAAAAAAAGAATAATTCAAATAGCATGAAGTACCTATACTCCGTTATCATTTTATTGGTAACTTTTTCTTGTTCCTCCAAAAAGGAAAAACTTTCTATTCAACAATTAAAAGCTGGCGATATCATTTTTCAGGATGTAGACTGTGGCCCTTTCTGCGAAGCTATTAATAAGGTCACATCAGGTGTTGACGGAAAGAATTTTTCTCATTGTGCAATTGTTGCCTCTGAAGGTGATTCTCTTTTTATTATTGAGGCTGTAGGAAAAGGGGTAGTGAAAACTTCTTTTGATGCATTTTTCAGCAAAGAAACAGGCAGTGGAGGTACTTTGGTAGGCAGAATGAAACCAACATTCAGTGGCCTGGCTCCCAAAGCTTCAAAAAATGCTTTCCAATACCTCGGTAAATCTTATGATGAGGTTTTTGATATTGAGAACGATAAATATTACTGTTCTGAACTGATCTATGAAACGTATAAAGAAGCCAACAACAATCAGGAGGTTTTCAAATTATACCCTATGACTTATAAAGATCCGGATACGAATGAGTTTTTCCCTATTTGGGTAGATTATTTTAAAGAATTGGACTACAAAATTCCAGAAGGTGAGGCAGGGCTTAACCCTGGAGGCGTCTCTAAATCAGATTACTTAGACATTTACGAAATAAACCTTTAGAACTATGGAGCTATTAGAGAAAATTCAAAACCTGATTGGAGCTTCATACATTGAAGAAGTGGAGATGATCCAACAGCTTTGGAGTGGTTATGGAAGCATAAAAAGATATAATGTGGAAGGATGCGAGTATTCAAGCATCATTGTAAAACATGTACAGCTTTCCTCTCAAAAGAATCACCCTAGAGGATGGAATACGAATCTCTCTCACTTGAGAAAGGTAAAATCATACGAAGTGGAAACGTACTGGTACCAGCATTACAGCAATGCATGTGATGAAAATATGGTCGTTCCTGAGTGTTTGGCTTTTGACGAATTCAATGGTGACGTTTTGATCATCATGGAAGATTTAGATCAGATTGGTTTTCCAGAAAGATTGCATCAAGTGGGATTTACGGAGATAGATGCTTGTTTGAAATGGCTGGCATTTTTCCATGCAAAATTCCTCAATCATACTACTGAAGGGCTTTGGGAAATTGGTACCTATTGGCACCTAGATACCCGACCTGACGAACTGAAAGCTTTGGAGGATCTTCCACTGAAAAAAGCCGCCTCCAAAATTGATCATGCCCTCAATCAGGCAAAATATAAAACCCTCGTTCATGGAGATGCAAAACTAGCTAATTTCTGCTTTTCCGCAGATGGAAAGAAGGTTTCAGCCATTGATTTTCAATATATTGGCGGTGGAATTGGAATGAAGGATGTAATTTACTTTATTGGTAGTTGTATGTCTGAAGAGGAGTGTGAAAAGTATGAAGAAAAATTTCTAAATACCTACTTTTCATATCTTGAAGAAGGAATTCAACTCTATCACCCTTCGATCGATCCTAAGGAAGTAATCACTGAATGGAAAGGCCTGTTTAAAATGGCTTGGACAGACTTTCACCGCTTTCTAAAAGGGTGGAGCCCTGGGCATTGGAAAATCAACTCATACAGCGAGAAATTATCCCAATCCGTAATCCAACAATTCCAATAAAATGGGACTATCAACAGAAACTTACAACCTATTACTGCAAAAGGGCATTGAGGCAGCATTAGAAGCAGGAAAAATCATACAATCCTTTGATAAGAAATCTCTCAACATAGACAAAAAGGAAACGTTTAAAAGTTATGCCACACAAGTTGTAACTGAAGTAGATTTTTTGAGTCAGGAAAAAATTTTAGAAATACTCACGCCTACTATTCTGAAGTATGACCTTGGATTGCTGACTGAAGAAAGTCAGGACAATGAAAGCAGGTTTAACAAGGATTTTTTCTGGTGCATTGACCCACTAGATGGTACGCTTCCGTATATTGAACAAAATGATGGATATTCTGTTTCCATCGCCTTAGTAAATAAAGATGGGAAAAGTATAATGGGGATTATCTACAATCCACAAACTGATAGTCTGTACTATAACACTCATGACAATAAACTCTATAAAAACAATAAGCTTTTTCAACTTCCTGAAAAGGAAAATGACCTCTTCCTGGTTTTTGACAGAGGCTTTATGAAAAGAGAAAATATTAATATGATTTACGGCTATTTTAAGAAGCTCAACTACCCTAAACCTACTGTAGTTTCTCATGGCGGTGCCTGTATGAATGCTATTTGGGTGCTTGAATCAAAAGCTAGAGCGGCTTATTTCAAGTTGCCTAAAAAAGAAAAAGGAGGAGGAAGCCTTTGGGATTTTGCCGCTACCAGTGCTTTATTCGGCCGACAGAAACTATATGGTTCAGACATAAAAGGCTGTCAATTGAATATCAATAAAAGCGAGCCTTATTTTAATGAAGAAGGAATCATCTACACCAATGACCCTACGCTCATGAATGATATTATTTTGCTGAATGAAATCTTAAATCATTAAAAGATGTTTCAAACATGTTCTAAACGCATAAAAAAACCAAAGATATGATCTTTGGTTTTTTGTTTTGATAATGAATAAATACTACTGTTCAATCTTTATATGTTTGACTTTATAAACTGCTTACATCATACTTTTGTTTTAAGTGATCGATGTTTTTATGATTCACATCCTCACCCGTTAACACATAATGCTGTATTCCCACTAAATAATCCTTCAAATCTTCTTTCATAAAAGGCTTCATTACATCGCCTAAGAAAAAAGGAGTAGTTTCATACTGGAAAGAGAAAATCAGCTCGCAAGTATTAGCGTCTTTCGGTATCAATTTGTATTCTGCAAAAGACTCTTCCTCCTTCAATGGAGTACCATGCACATGAAATACTTTCACTTTAAAAGAATAATTATCTGGATTGAAGTCCACCTGCTTTTCATGGATATAAGATGTTCCTTCATAATTGAAATTACATACTCTTTCTGCTCCTTCTCCCGCTCTTTCAAATCCATTGATCAATGATGAACTTACAATGTTAGGGTTCGTTTTCGCAATCCCTCCAAAATCTTCACCTACAACAGCCCAAACTTTGTCTACTCTAGCTGGGATGTATTGTTTAATTGTGATTTTATTCGTTCGCTCTCTAGTAAAAATAAATGACGTTAGACCTGTGACTACAATAATTAATGCGATGAATAATAGATACTTCTTTTTCATGATTTCGATGTTTTTAGTATGATTTATTTTTCTTAATACAAATATCTGTTTATTCTGAAAATTACAGTTGGCAATTTAGCCCTAACACTTGGTCAAATAGCCCAACATTGAAAACAATGGAATTCAACAGAAAACCAAAAAACACTAACTAACTGTTTACCAATTATTAAGACAAATGAATTGCTTTTTAGTTTAACATTAACCATATTTAAATAAACCTAATATTTGTACGTCATGAAAAGCATAAAAGATTATATTCTAAATTTCATCATTGGTGTATTTCCCTTTTTAGCATTGGCTTACCACCTCTTTTTTGTGCATCAAGCCTACAAGCTGAAAGGGTTATTGGCAGCTGCCATTTCCTTCTTCACTCCTCTCTTAAGTGATACATTTTGGTTCTTCTATACTATGAATCTAAATGGTTTCAGACTAAGTCATACCATTGGAATAGCAGGCCTATTTGCAGGTGCACTATGGTATTACTGGGGAAAAGATGAAAGACCTCATCAACATGCTTAACCGCAATGTTTAAAATGAAAAACAAACCCCTCAGACATGATTTTCTATCACATCTGAGGGGTTTATTCTTTTGTTACAAGAGAATATTTGTATTGAATGCGGATGATATTATCCTTTACAGAATTAATTTATCTACACTGATTTCATCTTTATAATTTATCAATGATATTCTCCATCAAAAGTAGCTGCAGTTCCTGTACCTGCTTTCTATCGTATTCTTTGATACTTATGGAGATCGTCTCTCCATTTTTCAATTTAAGTAGAAGAAACTCCTTCTGTAACACACATGAATGCAAATAAGAGAACTTCAGTTTAATTCCTTTCCCAGTACCCAGTTTCAGGTAAATCTGTTTCTTATTCCACTCTACATAGTCTTTAAACCACCATACTCTGCTTTGATACAGCAACAGCAGTCCAAACCCTACTATTATCAAAATATTCTCAAGAAGTTCTGAAATCCCAAAATTATCTGAAAAGCTTCCTAGTGCCACCACTAAAAAACTGAAGCCTAGAATAATTTTTTCAATGTAAGAAGGGATATTATAAATTTTAATTGTCTTCATTGGCCTAAAAATAAAAAAGCTGACAAGTTCTGCAACTCATCAGCTTTATATATCATTATAAGATTATTTCTTATTTCTCGCCTAAACGGTACTTTGAAACATCCATACCGAAAGTTAAATCTCTTTCTGATAATAATTCTTCTAATTCTGTAAGTGTTTTCTTACCGAAGTTTCTGAATTTCATCAAGTCACGGATTTCTAAAGAAACTAAATCACCAAGAGTTTTCACTTCACCTGCTTTCAAACTGTTGTAAGCACGAACTGATAATTCAAGATCAGCGATAGAAGTTTCAAGGATAGCACGTCTTTTGATTTCTGCTGGATCCAATTCCACTTCACTCTCTCTCTTATGGATTTCGAAAGTGATATCCTTGTCAGTGATTTGAGCGTAATGCTGAATTAAGATATTAGCACCACCTTGCAACGCTTCTTGAGGGTCGATTGAACCGTCAGTTTCAATAGTGATTGTTAATTTCTCATAGTCAGTACGTTGCTCCACACGAGTGTTCTCCACATGGTATTCTACGTTTTTGATTGGAGTGAATACTGCATCGATAGCAATAACACCTACACCTTCAGTAGACTCAGGAAGTTTCTGCTCTTTTGCTTCAACATAACCTCTACCACTTTGGATAGTTAATTCCATCTTAAGGCTTGCGTTCTCAAGATTACAGATCACTAGATCTGGGTTCAAGATTGTAAAGTCCTCAGTATATTGTGCAATATCACCTGCAGTAAACTGGTTTTTACCGCTAAAATCAATGCTGATTTTTTGAGATGGCTCTTCAGCGAAACGCTTGAAACGTACTTGCTTAAGGTTAAGCACTACTTCAGCAACTTCTTCGATAATACCACTAATCTTAGATGATTCTTGTACGACATTTGGGAACTTAACGCCCGTAATCGCATATCCTTCAAGAGATGAAAGTAGTACTCTTCTGAAAGAGTTTCCAATCGTTGCTCCGAAACCTCTTTCTAATGGTTTAAATTCAAAAAGACCTTTATTATCGTTATCGGTCTTCTCCATTACTACTTTATCTGGCTTTTGGAAAGATAGTACTGACATATTTATTTTTCTACTTTGAAATTATATTCCTGTTCAAAACTAATTCTAAACGAACTATTTTTTTCACTCCAAAATTGAAGTGAAAAAGCCTAATCAAGAAAATGATTGTAGTCAATTCTCAATTAGCCCACAAATTACTAAAATAGCGAGTACAAAAAAAAGCTTTTACTCTACCTTTTTTCAGAATAATGTTGAATCTTTAAATTTATTTGATTTTTAAAGGTGAAAAGTATTGAAAATTATTTTTAGATGGACCAAAAATGAGTGTAATTCTGTTTTTTGTAAGTACATAGCACCTACAGGTATTTCATAATTGATTTCTGCAGTTCTTCCTGACCGTAAGGTTTTGGGATACAGCCATTCATCCCCACATTGAAATATTTTTGAACTAAATCGGGTTGAGAGTTAGCTGTAATGGCAATAATTGGCTTATCTATCTTCAGATCATTGCGAATAATTTCTGTCGCTTCTACTCCATCCATTTCCGGCATTTGAATATCCATTAGGATTAAATCATAATCAGTGATTTTAACCATATCAACGGCTATTCTGCCATTTTCAGCTTCATCAATCATGAGGTCCCATTGCTCTAAAATCCCCTTCAGCAATAATACATTAAAAGGGTTGTCCTCTACAATAAGTACACGTTTTTGAGAAGAAGCAGGAGTATCTGGCTCTTTCTCATTGATTATATTATCTTGGGTCAAAAAGTTTTTAATCGTTGTTTCAAACTCCTCCAAGTCAAACGGTTTTGCTACACAGGCATTCATACCGCTCATTCTGTATAACTTCTGATCATCAGCACCTGAATTAGCCGTTAATGCAATAATTGGCAAAGTGTCATCAAATTTTTTCCGAATTATTTTAGTAGCCTCAATACCATCCATAACAGGCATTTGAATATCCATCAAAACAATATCAAAAGTGTGCTCTTCAAATTTTTCAATGGCTTCCTGACCATTTTCTGCAGTGACAATTTCCATTCCCCATCCTTCTAAAATGTTCACTACCAGAAGCTGATTGAACATATTATCTTCCACTACTAGCACTTTCTTGCCCTGCCACTCTTCTTTTGGTTTTTGAATTACATTGTCATCATTATTATTCAATGAAAATACATCGTGAATGATCTTTTTCAGCTGCCCTACTTTAAAAGGTTTTGGTATACAGCCATTCATTCCCACCTCTAAAAATTTCTTTTCTATTTCTTCAGATAAATGAGCTGAGAAGGCAATAATAGGCGTATTTCTGGAGAGTTTATTTCTTATATTTTTTGTAGTTTCAATGCCATCCATTTTTGGCATCTTTATATCCATCAGTATAAGGTCGTAATTCGTATTTTCTATCAATTCTAATGCACTAATCCCATCGTCAGATTTATGCACCTCCAGCCCCCAGTCTGTAAGGATAGAAGATACGAGCAGCTGATTGAATTCGTTATCTTCTACCACTAATATTTTTTTACCTTGCCATTGTGACAAATCTACTTCGTGCTCATCTACTACATCCTTATTGATCAGTAATTTATAAAGCTCATTTTGGAGATCGTCTTGCTGGAAAGGTTTGGTCACGCAGGAATTCATCCCTATTTGTTTGTAATAAGCCAAATCGTCTTTCATGGCATTGGCTGTTAAGGCGATAATAGGCGTGCCAATCTGAAGTGTATTTCTAATATAATTTGTTGCCTCAATACCATCCATAACTGGCATTTGAATATCCATTAGGATAATATCAAAAGTATGCGTTTTCAGTATTTCAACAGCTTCCTCTCCATTATTGACCATCTCAATCTGCAACTTCCATTGGTTCAGAATATTCTCCGCCAATAGTTGATTGAACTGATTATCTTCTACCACTAGTACTTTAAATTCACTCCAATCTACTTCTTCAGGCACATCCAATCCTGACTTCACAACCTCTACATGTTCACACATCTCAAATGGAATGCTGACGGTAAAAGTAGAACCTACTCCCACTTCACTCTCCACTTTAATATTACCACCCATCAGTTCCACCAAGCTTCTACTGATCGTCAGTCCTAAGCCAGTACCTCCAAACTTACGTGTAACAGAGGCATCTGCCTGTGAAAACCCATCAAAAATTGATTCATGCTTTTCAGGTGGAATACCCTCACCAGTATCTACCACTTTGAAGCTAACATGTTGTTTTTCTCCTTCTACATTATCAAGGTTCACTTCTAACTTCACTTCACCTTTAGTAGTAAATTTAATAGCATTGCTCACCAAGTTTGTCAGTACTTGATTGAGTCGGTAAGGGTCACCGAGGATAGTAGGGTGCACATTATCATCCCAAATGTGTTTTAAAACAATATTTTTCTCTGTGGCTCTTATTTCTAAAGATTTTACAAATAATTTTATTTTTTCTTTGAGGTCAAACTCAATAAATTCAATCTCTAGTTTTTCCGATTCAATCTTTGAAATATCCAACACATCATTGATCACCACCAGAAGGTTTTCTGCTGAAGTTCTAATAGCGTCAATAAATTCTTCCTGTTTAGGTAATAATGGAGTTTTAATTAATAAATTGGAAAGGCCAATAATTGCATTCATTGGTGTTCTTAACTCATGCGAAGTATTAGCGATAAAACGCTCTTTGATTCTCGCAGATTCCAATGCTTTCTGACGAGCATTCTCCAACGTTTCTTCCATTTCTTTACGCAGTGAAATATCTATTCCCACCGACGTATAACCTACTACTTCTCCATCGGCGTCTTGAATTGCAATGACCGTTTGAAGGATCCAAACCTTTTTCCCTGCCTTACTAGCAATGCTAAACTCATAGACATCCTTGGAAATTTTTTCTTCTAACTGCTTTTTAAACTTCCTAGTAATATCAGCCCTTTGGTCAGAGGAGATTAAACTAAAAAACAATTTACCATTTAGTTCCTCTTCTGTATACCCTGTAATTTTCATTGTTGCAGGGTTGACATACAAAAGTTTACCTTCTAGATCATAACGGCAGATCATTTCTGAAGCATTCTCAACGAGACCTCTATACAATATCTCTTTCTTCTGAATATCAGCTTTTTGAGACCTTAATTTGGTCGTCATTTCTTTCAGCTCATTGAGATTGATTTCGTTCATCTTCAAGAGTTGAATCGCATCAGGTGTAGGGTCATTTAATGCAAAATCTGTAAGGGCTAACTTATGTTTTACCAATTCATCAGTGGTATTCATCCATGGCGATCCTAAAAAAATCAGATGATCTTCCTCTTCTAATAATATCACCTGCCCTCTAAGCACCAATTCCCTTTCCTTATTCTGAAAGACAAAAACCTTTTTCAATTGCGTACAAATGGGGTCAAACTCCATTTTTATACTCCAAGGCCTTGCCATTGCCAATACATTCTCCAGTTTTTCATTAACAGAATTAGGGAAGAGCTTGTCTAAACTTTTCCCTACTGATATGATTTTCAAGTCTCTATTGACTATAAAGTAAAAAGGAGATATTAAATTTATATCCAGATTTGCTTTCCCTACCTTTATCTCCATTGAACTACCACTTTACTGAAAACTCATCATACGGCAAACCGTCTTTTCTTCCTTGAATCAAATGTGTTTCCACCTCAATATCAAAAGCTTCACCAAGGCCTAAAATTAAACCATGAACAAAATCTGTTAATCCTTCTCTTTGTGAAAAATATTTTAATTTCATTTCAGACTCACCAATATATTCAACATCAAACTCCGGTGGTTGAATATTAGGATAAAGCAACATTACTCTACTGTGAAAGTTTGGTAAGTTCACAAAAAACTCTTTCAATGTTTCGCCTCCTGTTTCCATCAATGAGCCATAATGCTTCTTAGCAGTTGTCAAAACCCAGTATTTTCCAAATGCTATTAATACATCGCTTACAGAAATACCTAAGACTTCTGAAGCAGCGATTGCTAAATCAAAAGTAATTTTATCATCATATATCTCATTTGTAGAAAACACATCATGATCTACACCGCTTTCTTCAAGTATTTTCTCCCATTTTTCTTCTCCGAAATTAGTAGTTACTAAACCTTCGATGGCTTTGTTTACAATACCGTACATTCCTGTGCTAAGTTTAAGGTTATAATTATAATAGAAACTAAAAAATTATACCGTCGAATAAAAGAAAGGAAGCCATTAATTTGAAATAATCTTATAAAAGTACTCTCTTTATCTGATTATTATTCAATGTTAAAGCAGGTCCTTCTTTTCTATAAAATGTGCAAGTGAGTCTGCCATTTCCTGATGCATTTCCGCACTTGGATGGGCTGTTTTGGCAAGGTAGGGCATTCTTAAAAAGTACAATTTTGGATCATCCATTCTTCTGATGGCCTCTGTCACATATTCAGGCCATGGTGAGCCTTCTTTTACAATATCCATACACCCTAAAGCACAGATAATAGAGGTGTTCGGATATTTTCCTTTAAGTTTTTGTAGAAATGAAATATAATGCTCAATGATAAACTCCTTATTCGGTACAAGATTTCCAATCCTTTTTCTATAGTTCTCATTATCGCGGTTCAAATACAGCCAACTATCATTTTGAAGTAAATTGACGACCACTAAGTCGGGTGTTTTTTGATGAAAATCCCATTTTGAAGTAGGGTCATTAGGATTAAAACGGTCATACAATTCAGGCATGATCAGATCAAACCAACTTACGGTTATCCCAATGCCTGATTTAGCGATACAGGATAGTGATGCATCAAAATGTCTCGCGGTAAGTGCTGAAAAGGCTTTATAATTATTAGTATAAAGTGGATTGTCTGTTCCTGTTTGATCTTCATTGGCATAACCTACTGTAATTGAATTACCGTAAAACTCAATCCATTTTTTCTTGGGCTGTGTCTTTTGGAGCGTACCGTCTGTTATTATATTATATATGGTTGTCGTTCCTTTTGAGAAATCGTTTCTTCTATGAATAGTAAAAGTATGTGTTTCTTTTTGATCTGATTCCCACACTCTTAGCGTGGACCTCTCCACTGCAGGACGGATAATAGCATCTTGTTCTTCACCATCAATAATTAAAGCGTATTCACTTTCGCCTATATCATCGCTTAATTCAAGATCGAGGTACTTTCCTTCCAATTGGAATGAGACCGAAGTTCCAGGCCAGTACAGTTCTGCCTGACTTTGTTCTACCTTTACTCTTCCCTCAAATGTCAGTTGCTCCATCATACTTTTGTTGTTAGTTTGCGCACAACTCAGTGTTGCTATACCTATTAATAGTAGAAAAAATGTTTTAATCTTCATCTTTATTAAAAATTGAACTTAATAGAAGGTCTACTGCTTCCAAGTCTTTTTCTTCAAAAGAGAATTCAGCTTTTGAAAGCGACTTATGTATTTGCTGTAAATCCTCAAAATTGGCATTAGGAATATGTTTTGGAATCTTGTAGATACGCTCGTCTTTCTTTTCAAAAGGGCATTTCACTTTTGATGTAAATAAATAAGGCAACAGAATTTTCGAACAGCTAAATGCGATGCGTTCTATGTTATTCTCCTTAAAGTAAACTTCCAATCTTTCATTGATATGTTCGAAGAAGTTGAGTGTATTTGCCAAGCGTAACCTTGAACCTGCCTTTGACTTCCCTCTTGTTTTTAAATATTTGATCTGACTTTTTCCCTGCTTCTTTCTCACTGCATAAGTAGAAAAAGTTTTATGATCTACTATTTTTCCATTTTTGACCAAAGCCACAGAAGCACTCTCCGTCTGAATAATACAAATCACATAAACGACATGATTACGTGAAAGATCAGCATTTAAGTGCCAAGGCAATCTCAGTGTATAATGAGGTTCTGCTGATAACACTCTATTTTGAGCATTTTCAACTTCTTCTTTATGATCTGGGAACTTCTCTAAAAGAGTTTCTATCTTTTCTATGGGAATTATTCTCTGTGGCATGTCAACCTCCTCGTTTTTTACTGTAAAAATAAGAGGTTGTGGCTCAAAATTCAGTCTACATCTTTAAAAATGATGGAAAAAGAGACTGAATCTGCTGATTTTGAATTAAAAATTTCAACCTGACTCCTCTATTTGATGTTATGTTTTTAGTGAAATGTAAAATTTTCACCTCATAAATATTAAAAACGCACTTAGCATTACATGATATGTAACCCTGATTTACTGTACTATTCCAATATTTTTACAGCACATTTCATATAGGTTACATAAAATACAGTAATTTTCATTCCAAAAATAGAAATACATTACAGCGTAGAATTAAAATTTCTCACTTGCTGTTATCTAGGTACAACACCCAATGAAAACCTAATATTGATTCTTATGAAAGCCTTATTTTGTACACTAGCATTTTTCTCACTATTATTTTCATCATCCAGTCTAATGGCCAAAGATGAATGGTTCCTAAAATTCGAGGCAATCATGAACTACAGGCTGGATGATACGCAAGCGAGAGATATTCTAGAGGAATGGGTAGGACTTCATGATGAGGATAAATCTACTTACCTGTACAACTTGAGCACAGAAGAACTTTTCTGCAAGTTTGAAACAGGGATCAGGTATGCCGAAATAACGGAAATTACTTACACATCAGGTGTGGTGAATGTAAGAATGAATGTCAATGAAGACGCCCATATTTATGTGACTTTCAATAGAAAAACAGGTAAAGTGATACACTGTAAAGCATCACATAGATAATTATATATATATTCTAACTGTTACTAACATATCGACTGTTTCATTAAATTACAATGCTTTAATAGTACTAACGCTACATTTTATTTGGTTTTAGACGTAAACCCTGCTGTTTTCAATTAACTAAAAAACTATCAAAGAATTCTTCTTATACTTAAAAAGAAAGGGATGTGAAATGCATCCCTTTTTACTTTTACCAAAATCTTAAGTCGTCGACTCTCTTACAAGAAGATTGGTGTTTAATATTTTATGGATGAAACCCAGGGTTTCGCGGTCATCTGTCTCAATTTCCATGATTAAACGTTTGGCGGCTTGAACACCAATATCAAAGGCAGGCTGTTCTACTGTAGAAAGTTGCGGTTCTACAATTTCTGTGATTGGATCGCCTGCAAAACCTGCTAAAGCTATATCTTCTGGTACTTTTACACCATTGGATTTTAGTTCTTTTAAAACCTGAATTGCCATATAGTCGCTCATACAGAAAATTGCATCAGGTCGCTTTTTTAAACCTAAAATTCTCTCTGTTGCTTCTTTTGCGTCTAAGCTCAAGTTATCACATTGTAAAACATAGGCATCAGTAGTAGATCTACCTGCATCTTTCAATGCATCCATAAACCCTTTATATCTTTTTTGGCTGATGGACAGTGACATTGGACCACTCAAATGAGCAATATTTTTGTAGCCTTGCTGTATTAAATGATTGGTAATTTCATAGGCTCCTTTATAGTCATCTACCAGTACCTGTGAGATTTCTATCTTATCTGTTCCTCTGTCAAACAATACGACAGGAGTTTGTCGGTCCTGTGCATTTTGAATGTGCTTGTAGTCATTCGTTTCTTTAGAAAGAGAAATTAATATCCCAGCCACCCTACTATTCACCAATGCATTGACCTGATTAATTTCCTCTAAAAACTCTTCGTTAGACTGACAAACCATCACGATATAACCATGCTCTTTTGCCACTTTCTGAATACCGCTCAGTGCTTGGGCAAAAAAGTGCTGACGGGCAATTTCGGGAATCACCACTCCAATCAAGTTGGTATTTTTACTTGCTAAATTGGAAGCTAAAATGTTTTTCTGATAATTCAGTTTCGAAGCCATATCATGAACAAGCATTTTAGTTTCTTTACTCACATCGGGGTGATTTCTCAAGGCTCTTGAAACTGTAGATTTTGAAATGTTAAGTCGAATTGCGATATCGTGAATTGTATATACCTTGCCCATGAAAAAATTTGTTGTTTAATTATTACAAATATATCATTTTTCGGTGAAGGTGAAATCGAAATATAAAAAAAGAAGCCCCTCTGTTCCAGAGAAGGCCTCTCGCCATTTACAACTTAATACCATAAGTTTATGTTGTATTTACTGATATGTTGTGAATAGATCAAAAAATTGAAGCTTTAGTTAAGCTAACATTAAAGTTTGTGTCAGTTGTTGATTAAAGTATCTCATTCGTTAACTACTTGCATTTCAATTATTCCATTGTCTCATTGTCAATTATAATACACCACACAACCCTCCCCTCCCTACCGTAATTAACTTTCGATAACATTTTAATGAATCAAACCAACTCTACAGCCTTTTCTTGAGGTGTAGCTTTCTTCTTTTTCTTCCTTCCTCTCCACAACAAGAAGCCTGTAATTGGTAAACTACTGGCTATCAGGGAAACAAAAAACATAATAAACTTTCCTGCTAAACCTAAAATACCTCCGGTATGAATGTCATAGTTCAAACGGATAATTTTATCTGTTAGCGTAGCGTCTTTGTATCTTCCACGGTAATCTTTCACGGAAAACTCCTCTAAAGTATGCTGATCAAAATATCGCCAATCCAGTTTGCCGTATTTTCCGTGCTCTGGGCTTGTATAAATCTTAATGATATCTTCACTTTTTTGAGGTACATAAATGGCTGAACCCAAAATAGTCTCATCTTCTTGTAAGACCTTGTACCAAACTTTATCAATAGTAGTGGAAGTGGAATCAAAAGTAAACTTTGAATCAGATAAAAGTTCTCTTTGTTCTACTAATGTTTCTCCTCCCGATAATATAAAATAGACGCCTTTTTCAAACCATGAATAAGACCAGATTAAACCTGTGATTACAGTAAATATTAAAATCCATGTAGCATAAAAACCTAATACACTATGCAGATCGTAGTTTTGCCTTCTCCACCTTGCATTCCACTTGATTTTAAATTTTTGTTTGAGTGCTTTTTTCTTCTTGTTTTTGGGCCACCATAATACCATTCCTGAAATTAATAATACTAGGAAAATAAGAGTGGAGGCGCCTACTATTTGTTCTCCATATGGCAAGAGTAAAGAGATATGCAAGTAAAGTATTATGGTAAAAAAATCAGTTCTAAGGTTTTTTACTTTCAATACCTCTCCAGTATACTGATCAATAAAAGTCAGATAAAAATAAGGTGCATCATCAGCATAGTGTAATGCCATTGAAGCGTTTTGGGGTGTTTCGTAATAAATACGTTGCACTTTCATTCCATCCGTAGCTTTGTAAGCAATTTTTTTTATTTCTGATGGAGGAAGAATTTCACCTTTCACTTCTTTGACGAATCGATAAGGTTGAATGAGTTCTTGAATTTCATGTTCAAAAGCATAAATACATCCGGTGATCGAAACTATAAAAACGACCAAACCGGAAACTAGGCCTAACAGTAAGTGTATTTTTCCTATTATCTTTTTCAGTGTCATGCGTGTGGGAATATTTAAAAAGGCCATAGGAAAAATAGGATAAACTAGTCTCTAGTAAACTTTTAGGGTGCTACTTTCAAGCTTCCTTCTTCTTCATTTTTGTCTTGAAACAAAAACGAAGCAAAAAATTCAAGGCTTTGAAGGCAAAAGCTAAATTCCATTTCTTTCACCTAAATGATTTTAAACTCGCTAAAGCTCAAACAAAAAAATCATTTTTAACGGTTCAATACATGAAATTCTTAACGCTTTTCCCTTCAAGACCAGGAAAGCACTACCAAACGAATAAGATAGAAAGTCCACTGATATGAATGTCACATGTAAGTGCCATTCATGTCCTAAAAATCATCAAAAATTTAATTTACAATATCTTTACCTATGGCCTAAGATTGGTTAGTGGTTGTATTGAGCACTCCATCTGTTACAATGGTGTCAATGTCTTATTTATTCTGATTATTCAACAGTTGCTGATAATTCAAAAATTCCTTTGGCGTAATGCCCTACAATACTTGCTCCTTTAGTAGCAGTTGCTGTCTCGATATCTATCTCATAAAGACTACCTCCTTTTGAGTTTGAAACATTGACATACACTTTACCTTCTTTCACTAAAGCAGCCATTTCCCCGCCGCCAGTTAGTGGAATATTTGATACAGGAACTACAGTTTGAGTATTTAAATCTGCAATCATAAAACTTAAGTGCTCATACCCTTCCTCGATATTAGGAGCGTAGGCAGACCAGTGTTGTTGATCAGCGACTACAGCACGAACAAGCATTTTTCCGTTACCTAAATACACTGCTGTATTGATTTTAGCTCCACCGCTTTTCTCTTGAAAATTGAAGAAATAATCCGTATCAAAATCTGTTTCATCCTTCTTGATTCTTAAGAAACCTGATGGCACATTTGGAGCTGGGTTAAATCCACTAGCCAATGATGCGGTAGAGAAAGAATAAAGGTTACCATTTTCATCTTCTTGTAAGGAGAAATCTGTTGTGTATCTGCCAATTTCTGAAGTTCTATCATCCACTATCAATTTCACAAATGTCATCGAAGGATAATCGTACACTGCAATTTTAGCTGTTTCTGCTTTAGGCGTGTCTCCAATTTTCTCTGATTTTGTTAAGAAATAAGAGATAAATAACTTGTCACCTCTCACTGCCACTCCTGAAGGGAAAGCGACTAGATCTTCTGCGTGTCTTTCATCAATTCTTGTTTTTGTTCTTCCTGCAATAGACATATCATTTTTGTCAATAAGGAAAATCGTTCTTTCCTCAAAACCTGCACGAGGAGCACCAATAGCGATAAAATGATTTTCATCTACGTTTGTTGTAGCGTAAACTCCTTGATCTGTGATCAGTTGTCCCTTGTTTTCCAATTCGCCATTTTGATCACTCAAAGCGTAACCTGTAAAAATATTATCGCTTGTATACCCTGCCGCAATAATCATATTTCCGGCCTTGAAGAACGACATCCATGCAGGTTGTTCAAAACCATTTCCGATAGGAGAAACTTCTCCATCTGTCAACGTTTCTGTGGTTAGTAGGACATCTTGAGCTCCTTCTGCTTCTATGCCCAATACAAACTTATTGATTTCTACAGTTTCGACAGAGTCTTTACCGTCTGGATCAAGGATGGTTGCCACCTCTTTTGTCTCTTCACAAGAGTAGAATGAAATGAGTGAAAAACTTAAAAGTAAGAGCGTTAAAAATTGCTTTTTCATGTTGAAAAGATGTTTGTTTTAAATGATAGAACATGGGTGTATGCAGTTGAATAAATACACATTGAGAATGTTCTACTTAGTACTAGGGCAGAAGAAAAGGGATAATTTTAGGTTAATATTTTTTATTCAAATCGAGGCAGATTTGCAGAGCATAGCCTTAGTTACGCGATAAAAATCTAACGAAGAGTAGAATAAAAAAGATAAGATAAAATGTCCGTTTACTTTTGTCCTGGTACTTACAATTAATTATGAATAAAATAGCGTGCTTTAAAACTGAAAGCACGACCTGGCTTTTGTTGATTCAGGTTGTCATAAACCTTTGTATCAAGAATATTAGAACACAACAAGGAAAGGTTATATTTCCCTTCTTTGAGCGTGTACGTAATGTCTATATTATGAGTGAGTTGACTAGGTATTTCTGTTTTCGTATTGCTATTCCCCAGTGTTGGCCATTTGTAATAAAAGTCATGGACATACCTAGAAGTTGTGGTCACTGTGAGTCTCTGATTTCTAGGTAACTGATGATTATAACTTAAAGTCAGATTGCCAAAAAGGTAAGGCTCATTGGGTACTCTATCTTCGTAAAAAGCAGAAGCTGGATCAGCATTTCTTAAATCCTGATAGGTTCCTGCAAACCCAATATTAAATTGCTCTTTAATGAGATAATTCAAAGAGAGGTCCACTCCTTTTGCGGTCACTTTTTTATCATTGACATAATGACTTCTGGTCATTCTCGATTCAAAACGGATATAATTGATGGTATTTCTTACAAAACCATTTACTTCCATCATTAGTCTACTTTGCTTTTTAGGGCTTGTACCAAACCTTACACCTACATTTAAGTTTTCACTCTCTTCGGGAAGAAGTTCTTGATTGGGAATGACATTCAGACCATCACCAAACAATTCATAAGACTCAGGAAATCGATATGCTTTTTCAAAAGAGGCTTTAATTTGAATTTTGTTTAACTTGAAAGTACTCGCAATACCATAACCATTTGCATCATCTTTATAGATGAAATCTTCTTTTGTGGTTCCGTCATGCGAAGATTCAATAGCAGATAGGTCATAAAAATATTTCTTTCCAAACACAATGGTATTCCATCTGTCGTCAAAAACTGAGTAAGTATAAGAGGCGGCCAATACTTGTTTTACAACATCATTTGGGTCTGCAAACTGCGTGTTATTTTGAGGCTGAAATTTATCTTCTCCTTTGATACTAAGGTTATTCAAAGAGTAATTGACTGCCACATTATGGTGATTACTAAGACTATATTCAGCATTGAAATTGCCAAGCAGGTTTTCCTGATAGAGGTAAAGATCTGATTTCCTTCCCATCTCACCTGTTGTAATATGGTAATCTTCTTGATAACCACCCAGCCAATTGTATTTGTGCGGACTGACATCAACTGTATTCGTTTTAGAGTCTACATACACAATGTAACTATTGGCATTTAACCCATCAAAAAATAGGTTTTTCTTATGATACGTAAGGTTATAAATTAGTTTTTCCTCTGTCATATATGCTTCTCCATTCGGGAATGCAGGAGTGCCATCAGCATAGGGATTTTGTTGCATCTCTTTATAATTATCCGAATACATTACCCCTACCATCAGCTCATCAGCAAACTTTTTCCCTACAAAACCTACTTCTCCCCATATCATTTTTGAAGTGTAGGCATCATGAAACCTTTGAACTTCGGTAGTTTCATCATCTAGTTTTCCTGTTTCCTCATTGATTAAATAAACATCTATGGGAAAGTTATTATCACTGTGGTTATAAAAAGACTTTATTCTAGCTGTAAATCCAGATGCATTATGATGAAATTGTGTATTGACTGATGCTCTGTGGGTATTGAAACTTCCATAAGAATAGGATGCATCAACGTAACTGATAGGCTTCTTGGAAGTGATAATATTTACTGCACCTCCCAATGCATCTGATGATAAGTGAATGGGTACAGCACCTTTATAAACTTCTATTCCCTCTATAAGATTAACAGGGAAATTGTTCAATGTTAGGGACGAACCAAAATAATCCATTGGAACCCCATCAATAAAAGTTCTGATTCTATTGCCTGATAAACCATTTAAAGACAAACTGAAATTGGACCCTAATCCTCCATCTTGTCTGATATTAACTCCTGAAATTCTTCCCAACAACTGGCTAGCATCTACAGTTGTGTTTTTAAAACTTTCCGTTTCGATCACCTCTACGGCGTAAGCTTCCTCCCTCAGTAAAGTCGCTTCTGACTTCCCAAGAATAGTCACTTGATCCAATCTTGTAGTGGACGATTGAAGCTTAATTTCTAACGGTTTTGATAAAGGATACTTGATGGTTTGCTCCTTTTTTTCGAAACCAATAAAAGAAACCTGAAGCGTATAATTTCCATTTTTTACATTTTGGAACTCAAAGTTTCCATCGACATCAGTAAGAGTGGTCTTTTTAACTTCTTTCAGATGCACTGTAGCGAAGGCAACACCTTCATTGTTTTCATCTATCAATTTTCCTGATAGGGTACTTTGAGCCAATGAGAGTGAAGTAAAAGAAATTAAGAATAGAAGTGAGATGATTGTTTTCATTATAGATTGAGACTTAAGCCTCTGATTGTTTGTGTTGAGCTCTATATTTATTAGGTGTAATTCCAATGCTGTTTTTAAAAGCATAAGAAAAATGTGATGCGTGTTGATAGCCTATCTTTTCTGAAATTATAGCAATAGGCAGTGTGGTAGAGACTAATAATACTTGTGCTTTTTGCATTCGTTTTCGATTCGCGAATTCAAAAATGGTCTCATTAAATATGGCCTTAAAATTCTTCTTCAAGTAAGACGCATTCATTCCTATCTGCTTTGACAGATCTGGTATAGAATACTGAAATTCAAGGTCATTGGTGATAATGTTTTTTACTTTATGAAGCTTTTCTTCTCTTTCATCCTGTACTTCTTCCACAGGAAATCTGACTTCATAAACTTCAGTGAGAAGTTCGTATATTTTAGCATTAATATAGAGGTACTCACTATCTCCTTTTTTATCATTTTCAATAATGTTCCAGAGTATGTTTTGAATTTTTTTATTCAATTCAAAAGTAGAAGAGACTGTTTTGGGGAAAATTTCTTTAAAGAGATTAGATGAATCAACAAAGCTTGATTGGAAGAAAGTGGCATCGAAAGAAAAGATCAAAAGTTCTGTATTATGACCTTTCGAAAGATGACATTCTAGTTTTCTTTGTTTTAAAATAATACCTTCCTCTACAGTGAGCGATTTATGGTTGAGTATAGAAAGTGCATTATCTTTTAGACTAAAAATCATATAATAATGATGTGCGTCTAATATAAAATCTAATGATTGATAGGTCTTTAGTTTTATAAACTGTAATTGATAATTTGAAAATGAAAATGTCTCCACTACTCCACTTGCGTCTGTAGTGTTCCATTTCCTCACCTTCTTCAATTTATTGTCATTATTGACGACAGAGACTTTAGTAAGTTCTTCTAAGTTTTTTGAGTAGGATAGTTCTGATATTTCAATTTTCTCCATGTTAGAGAGAGAGCATTTTGTTTTTGTAATTGATTTATTTACACCTCAAAACTATACTTATTTAGATTAATTTAAAATAACTCAAGCAATAAGTCAACTCAATATATAATTGTATTTATCAAAGTATAAATATTAAAATAGACTACATTTCAATAAGTTAAAATTGAATTATTTGAATTGAGACCGCTTACTCTTTAAATAATTTATACCCAAATTCGTAATTTTAATTTCCGAATCCGATACTTTTAGTCCTAAAACCTCGTCAATATTTGCAATGTTATTTATAACTATTCTAAATAACAAAAACTAAATTACATCTTAACTTTCCAACATAATGATGCCTTTATTAGCAAAGGAAAACAACCAGCAAAAAGCCAATGACTCTACTAAATTTTCATTTCTTTTCAACCAAGAGGAAGAAAATGTAATTAATTATAAAAAGGGAGTCATCTCGGCTACAAAAAGAATCTTCAAGTTTTTAAAAAGAAGAAAAAAACCGTTTAGTGGCATTCAACATGAAAAAATGAGAACCGTATTTGAACAAATCAACATCAACAAACAACCGCTTGATGAACAATTTGTGATGGACGAATTGGAAAGCATTTATCTGGATCATGCAGTGGCTTTCCATCTTCCGAAATATATAGCTCACCTCAACTGTCCGGTGGTAATTCCATCACTGATTGGTGAGCAGATCCTCTCTGCAGTCAACTCTTCATTAGACACCTATGATCAGAGTGCTGGGGGAACATTTATAGAACAAAAATTGATTGATTGGACAGGTAAACAAATTGGGTTTGAAACTCCTGATGGTGTGTTTACAAGTGGTGGTACACAATCCAATTTAATGGCTGTTTTATTAATGAGAGACGCTTTTTATCATAAAAGACAACAACATGATGTTACGATGAAAGGAGTTTCTCAGGCAAAAGGTCGATTGAAGGTCTTCTGTTCTGAATGCAGTCACTTCAGTATTAAAAAGAGTGCCGCACTTTTAGGTCTTGGTGAAGAAGCCGTGGTCAGCATTCCGGTTTCTGATCAATTTGTGATGGATACTGAAGCTCTAGAATCCGCTATTTTAAATGAATATATCAATGGCAATTGTCCTATTGGTGTGGTAGCGACTGCAGGTACTACAGATTATGGAAGTATTGATCCATTAAATAAAATAGCTACAATAGCACAACGCTATCAGATTTGGTTCCATGTAGATGCTGCTGTGGGTGGAGGTTTATTACTTTCAAACAAACACCAATACTTGTTAGCAGGTATAGAAAAATCAGATTCTGTCACTGTAGATTATCATAAAACTTATTTCCAAACGGTAAGTTGCAGTGGTTTTGTGGTGAAAGATCCAAATGCTCTGAATTTGATCAGTCACCACGCGGATTACCTCAACCCTAAAGATCATAAAGATGCAGGTGTACCGAATCAAGTAGACAAATCTCTTCAAACTACAAAAAGGTTTGATGCTTTAAAACTATGGATGACCTTCAGATTAATGGGCACTGAACAGCTTGGTTCTTATTATGATCAGACTTTAGAATTGACTAAAAAAGCGGCTACTATTATTCAAAATCATCATCAGTTTGAGTTATTGAATCCGCCTGCTTTACACTCTCTAGTCTTTAGATTTAAGCCTGAAAATATGAATGACAATCAGCTGAACAGCTTAAATATTCTTTTAAGAAAAAAGTTATTTGCTGATGGTGAAGCAGTCGTTGCAGGCACAAAATTCAAAGGAAATTATTACCTGAAGTTTACAATACTGAATCCAATCATGACGGAAGAGAATTTTGAAGAAATCCTTTCTATTCTCTCTCGTATTGGGCATCAAATAGTAGAAGAAGAAAAAAACATAGCATAACAAACGGACAAATGGACAACAAAATATATGATATCATTGGGATCGGAATTGGTCCTTTCAATCTTGGGTTAGCTTGTCTTACAGACCCTATTGAAGAACTGGATTGTTTATTTCTAGACAAATCAGAAAGGTTTAACTGGCACCCTGGCATGTTGATGGAAAATACTACTTTACAAATTCCATTTATGGCCGATTTGGTGACTTTAGCCGACCCTACCAGCCCCTACTCATTTCTGAATTATGCTAAGAAAATGGGACGTATGTATTCTTTCTATATCAAAGAAGATTTCTTACTCCTTAGAAATGAATACAATTTGTATTGTCAGTGGGTGGTACAACAATTGAATACCTTGAAGTTCTCCACGAATGTAGAGATGATATGCTACAATGAGGATGAACAAATCTTTTATATCACTTGTCTGACTACTGGAACCGATAAACCTTTGATTTACAAATGTAAAAAAGTGGTGTTGGGAACAGGAACTAATCCTCATGTTCCCGATGCTCTCAAAGGGGCTGGAGAAAATGCGATTCACTCTGCTTCTTACCGTTCTAAGAAAGCTTTCTTACAGCAAAAGAAAGCCATCACAGTGGTAGGAAGTGGACAAAGTGCGGCTGAAGTTTTCAGTGATTTATTGGAGGAAGTAGATACTTATGGCTACCAATTAAACTGGATTACGCGTTCACACAGATTCTTCCCAATGGAGTATACAAAGCTTACTTTGGAAATGACTTCTCCAGAATATGTTGATTATTTCTTTGAGCTTCCACTAGAAAAAAGAGAAGCTTTACTGCAAGAGCAGAAACACCTTTATAAAGGCATTAACTCTGATCTGATTAACAGTATTTTCGATACTATTTACGCTAAAAAATTAATGAATGATGTTGATATTAATCTTAGAACCAACTCAACCGTTACTGCTTCTCATGTAAAAGGGAACGAAATTCAATTGGAAGTTTTCCAAAATGAAGAAGAAAAATATTATAGGCATTCTACAGAAGCAGTAGTGATGGCTACAGGCTATCATTACCAACTTCCTTCTTTTATGGAAGGGCTTCTGAAGCATGTACAATGGGATGAAAAAGGAAGGTTGAGAGCCAACCGTAATTATACCATTGACAAAGAAGGAGATAACATTTTTGTTCAAAATGCGGAATTATATACGCATGGTTTTGTATCTCCAGATCTTGGTATGGGCAGTTACCGTAATTCCTACATCATCAAAGAAATTACGGGTAAAGAATACTACCCTATTGAGAAGAAAATTGCTTTCCAACAATTCAAAGTTTCTGAAAAAGAAGAAATTATGCAGTTGCACATTTAAAATTGGGAGAAGTTGGATAATTATTTTTTAGTCTAATCAAGGCAGAATAGAAGAGCATAGCTATAGTTACGTGATGATATTCTAACGCAGAGTAGGCTAAAAAAGAAAATCCAAAACTTCCGATTTTAATTGTACAACTGCTTATTTAAAGACGAAGTACTTGTATGAAAGTAAAAACAATATTAATGCTCATCACACTTGTTGCTGTGGTGAGCGATACTATGCTGCACCCCTTCTACCCTCAGTTTTTTGGGGAGCGGTTTGAAATATTTGATCCTTCACATGTCGGTTATTATTTAGCGGCATGCTGTCTTACTGTGATGATCGCCTTTCCATTTTGGGCAAAAGTGCAAAAGAATGCAGACCTTTTCTCACTTTTGATCTATACTCAATTGATTGCAGGTTTACTCTGTGTGAGTATTTATTGGGTCGATCATATTGCTCTTTTTTGGGGTATAGCACTTCTGATGATATTTTTCAAAGGAAGTTACTTATTGATTTACCCCTATATTATGCAATTGGATGAGGAAGACGAACATACTTCTTCTATCAGTATTCTATCCGTCATTGTTCACTTGGGTGCAATTTTGGGAGCCTTTATTGGTGGTGCAATTGTAGATTTCATTGATACCTACGTGGTTTTTTTCATTATGGCCGCTGGCGATTTCCTTCAACTTGGTGTGTGTTTCTATTTGAAATACAAGCGAAATGTGAAGTCTATTGTCCACGAGGAGGCAAGTACGCAACAGGGGTTCTTTCATATTAAAAAGCCTATTTTTATGGTGGGTGCAATCACCATGATGTTGTATTTCAGTACATTTTTAATCCGCCCTTTCTTTTCAGTGTATTGGGAAAGTATTTCTGAATTTGACAGCAAAGTTGTTTCCGGTTTTATGTATTCTCTTCCCGCTTTTGTTGGTTTGGTGGCACTATGGTACAATCATAAATTCAAATCGAAAAGAAGTAGTTTCAAACAGATTATTCCTGCTATTGCATTAGGTATTGTGGGTATTGCATTACAAGGTAGTATGATTGAAGGAGTAGTCATTCTTGGACGTTTAATTTATGGATGGGCAATCTTCCAATTGTACGTACAGTTTGATGTCATTGCTTTCACACTTTCCACACCATCAGAATACGCTACAGATTACAGCAGAATTCATTTAATGCAAAACTTTGGCGTACTGGTTTCATCGATGATCGCAGGTTACACTGTAGATTACTTTTCAATTCAAATGACATTCTGGATGTCAATTTCTGGTTTCTTAGTTACTGGAAGTATCTTCTTATTAGGGTTTAATGAATACATCAATAAGAAGGAATCTAAAACTGAGCTGACCACCGCAAATGCTTAATAAAAATGTTACAAGATATATTAGAAAAACCTTTCGGCACTGACTTCTGGTCAAAAAAGGCCGCTGAAAGTAGTTATAAAATAAACGAGGATTTATCATTTAAATTCGCTCCTTTTCAATTAAACAAAGACATCCCCACTTTACATCATTGGGTGAATCTTCCTTATGCTAAATACTGGCAACTGGGAAACAGTTCCGTGGAGACCGTTTATGATTCTTACAAAGAGATTTTAGATGGAAAGAACACCTGCGTGTTTTGGGGTGTTCTCAATGATAAGAAAGTATTTTTAGTAGAGTTTTATTATGCTCCTAAAGATAGAATGGGTAAACATTATGATGCACAAATTGGTGATTACGGTTTTCATATTCTTGCTGGTCCTAAAGAAACAGTGATCTCTCAGTTTACTACTCATATTTTCGTTTACCTGCTCACTTTCTTATTCCAACAAGAAGAAGTAGAAAGAGTAGTGGTAGAACCCGATGTCAATAACGATAAAATTCATGCTTTAAATAAAAGAGCTGGGTTTAAGTATGATAAAAAAATCGAGTTTGAAGAAAAAACAGCCTATCTCGCTTTTAATGATAGAGCACAATTTCAAGAAGCGTTACATCACATTCAACTTCCATAACCTATCATGAATACACTAACATTAGCCAATCACAAAGAAGCCATTGATCATCTAGAGGCTTCAACATGGCAAAAAGTCAATTTGAAGTATGTGAGCAAGGCCATCAGCGAATTTGCTCATGAAAAACTGATCAGCCCTGCACTTATTTCTGAAGATGAATTTTCTACTTATCAAATTCAAAGTACTGATCAGCAAGTCAGTTATATTTTCAGAGCAAAGGTCTTGCAATTAGATCACTGGTGGATCAAAGCAGATACCATTGTTAAGCAAGTCTATGGAAAGAAAGTAGACGTTTTCCTTTTAGATTTTATTCAGGAATTTAAAGATCAATTGGAAATCCCTGCCGATATGTTACCGACCTATTTGGAAGAGATTACCAATACGCTTTATTCTTTAAATTATAAATATTCAAACAACAATCTTAATGCACTTACTCTTGCTAATTCAAGTTTCCAGACAATAGAGGGTAATATGATTGAAGGACACCCTTGTTTTGTGGCCAACAGTGGGAGAATTGGCTTTACTGCTGAAGACTTCCTGCACTATTCCCCTGAGGCTTCAAAAGGGTTTCAATTATTGTGGTTAGCAGGACACCGTTCTGTGGCTACATTTACCTCTGTTGCTGGGCTGAATTATGAAGATTTGATGCATCAGGAAATGGGAAAAGCTCAATTTGAAATTTTCCAAAATGTACTCAAAGTAAGAGGTCTAGACCCAGAAGATTATGTTATTTTCCCAATGCACCCTTGGCAATGGCAAAGTAAATTGTCTACTATTTTTTCATCAGACATCACTAAAAAGAAATTAATCTTATTGGGCGAAGGTGCTGATACTTACCAACCTCAGCAATCTATCAGAACACTTTTCAATAAAAGTTATCCTGAAAAGTTTTATGTAAAAACGGCACTCTCTATTCAGAATATGGGATTTTTGCGTGGATTATCTCCTTACTATATGCAATCTACCCCTTCTATTACGGAGTGGATCAATGCTAAACTTCAAAAGGATGAATATTTGCAGAAATACGGTTTTGAGATGCTGGGCGAGGTAGCTACGCTTGGGTATAGAAATACTAATTTTGAATCGCTCGGAAGAACCAATGCCTACAATAAAATGCTGGCGGTGCTGTGGAGAGAATCTCCTGAAAAATATTTAAAAGAAGGACAGAAAGCTACTACTATGGCTTCCCTTCTACACATCACGCCAGAAGGTGACGCCTTACTTAAAGCTTACATTGAAACCTCTCAATTAACTCCTCAAGAATGGATGAGTTGTTATTTAAATGTTTATCTCAAACCACTTCTTCACTGTCTTTACCAACATGAAATTGCCTTTATGCCTCATGGTGAAAACCTTATTTTAAGGATGGAGAATAATGTTCCAGTTGGGGTATTTATGAAAGATATTACAGAAGAAGTGGTTCTATTTGAAGCAGAAGAGGGATTGCCTGAACCAGTTCAGCGATTAGTGGTAAAAACTACCGATGAGATAAAAGCTTTAAGTATCTTGACCGATGTTTTTGACTGTTTCTTCCGTTTTATCGGACAAATTGTAGAAGAGCATGATATTATGAAAGAAAATCAGTTCTGGGAATTAGTCAGCCACTGTATTTTATCTTACCAAGAAGAAAATAGACACCTTTCAGATAAATTTATTAAAAGTGATTTGTTCAGTGAGGACTTTATTCTTTCCTGTTTAAACCGTCTTCAACTTCAAAACAATAAACAAATGGTAGACCTCACTGACCCTGTCAACAGTCTTCAATTTATCGGTAGGATCGACAATCCTATTCATCAATTTCAACCCAATCTTGTATAAATTATGAGTTCGCAAAGATTACATTCACTTGACTTTTTTAGAGGTGTCAGTGTACTTTTTCTTATTCCTCTGCACTGTATGATGATGTACGCTTCGGCTGAAACCTGGAGCGATTCTAACTTGGGTTTTATCATGAAATGGATTGAAAGAGGAAGTCCTTCATTTATGGTAGCAATGGGTATTTCATTTGTCTTCTCCAAGCGTCAAAGTTTCAAGGCATTACTCATTAGAGGTTTTAAAATACTAGGTATTGGCTACCTTCTCAATACATTTAAATTTATTATCCCGATGCTCCTGGGTTTTTTCCCTAAAAATCTGATCGTTGCTCATGGATTAAACCCGGAGCATCTTGTGGATAATTCTATACATTTTTTCTTGCTTGGTGATATTCTACAATTAGCAGGTGTATCATTGATCATAATGAGTTTATGTGTCCCAATTTTCAAAAACAAATATGTTATTCTTGCCGCCGCATTGGGAATCATACTTTTCTCCCGAGCAGTAAGCGGTATCCGATTAGGAATTGATGGCGTTGATTATGTATTAGATTTACTTTGGGGTAATCAATACAACGTCTACTTTCCAATATTCCCTTGGATGGGTTTCATTTTGTTGGGCAGATTTGTGGGGGAACTCTATAAGGATGATAAAAGCAATATTCCTGCTTTCTATAAAAAGGTAGTTATACTGTCTATTTCAACAATGGTAATAGGTGCTTCACTTTGCTATTTTGATTATGAATATCATTTTGGAGATTACTATCACTTAGGCCCGGGTGGTATGCTGTTATTACTCGGTGTCAACACCTCATTTATTTATATTTCTCACCTTATTTCAAAAGCCATATTAAAGACTAACTTCTTTCAATTTCTGGTTTATGCAAGTAAGAACGTGACCCTAATCTATTTCCTTCAATGGGTGGTGATTGACTGGGGAATGGGTCTGTTCGGATTTGCTACAATGAATCAACAAGGTGTATTAATGATCATACCGATGTATTCGTTTTTCGTTTTCGCTTTATTGACCGCTATTCATAAAGTGATCAAAACCAAATCAACTCTTACTGAAAGTGTTGTTCCTCAGTAAGGGCAATTTCCTATAACTATAAAGAGTCATACCTAAAACCACCTTAATTTTTAAGGTGGTTTTTTAGATGAAATAGAGCCTAAAAATAACCTTCCTTCTGCTCTAAAGTATAATATGTTTTATCGTGTCTAGGATTATGTACTAACAAACACAACGCATTTTTCTCTCCGTAAAAACAAGCACTTTTGAAAGTACACTTATTTAATTTTTTATGGAAGATAGGCATTCCATCTTCTATTGTCGTCAAGATATCTTTATCCGATTTGATGGCAAAAACACTCACTTCAGAATTGGTCACAATCATAATTTCTGAAAGGTCATCAGAAAGGTGCACATCTGTCACTTCAGCAATTGGCAACTCTCCCACTTTTTCCAGGGTTCCTTTCTTCAACTTTGAAGAAACACTATAGATTTCGGTCTTTTCTTCACCATAGGTAAAAATAAAAAACTTCTTCATAGTAGGATGATACACCATTGCCTTGGCATCTTTTTTACTTTTGGGATAGGAGAAAGTCTTCATAGAAGGTACAGCAAACTGCTCACGGATTTCCCTTTCAGAAATAGAAAGCACCTGAATGTTTCTCCTTCTTTTTTTAGGATCTCCAATATCACCAATGTGCAACGTATTCTCATGGTTTGAGATACCCTGCCAACCCAAGGAAGTACTTCTGACAAATACTTTTTCCTTTGTCTTTCCAGTAGCTGGATTAATTAAAAACAAGTAAGGTTCATTGTCCGTTTTCGTCTGAACCCATAGTGACTTCAGATTTTTGGAATACACCATGCCTGTGATATTCTTTTTATGTAAGTCTAATTCTTGTTTGTGAATAGTCTTATAAGTTATTTTTTTCGGAACCTCATTCTGGTTTTCAATTGCTTTACATCCTAAGAAATTCAGTCCAAAAGAAATAGTGATAATAAAGTAAAGTGAATGTTTCAATTTAGTACGGTAGTAAGTAAGTATTATAGTATAGCCACAAATTTACCTGCTTTAATAAAGAGTTGTGAAACTCATAATCATACATTTAGAAAGATTAAGATAGATTGTGATTTAACAATAAATACAACTACCAAAGTGAGCTTTTTTAACATCGTATACTCCTGTTATACAAATCACGTTAACAGCATTATTCGCTTCTCAATTTTCAATAAAATAGGTCATTAATTACTATCTTTTAAACAAAAGAAGCATTATATTAAATTCTGCAAAATTTATGTCGGATATTTTGATTGTAACCCAAGTTATCTTTATTTTGCCTATAGATTCAGTAGAGTATTACTTTTCACCTGAATCTGTATTATCAATTAAGTTGTTTATTTAAAAATAGATACTAAGAAATGAGCGATTACAAATTCGAAACATTACAATTACATGCTGGTCAGGAAGTAGACCCAACAACTAATTCAAGAGCCGTACCTATTTATCAAACTACATCATATGTTTTTGATAACGCTGAACATGCTGCCAATCTTTTCGGTTTAAAAGAGTTTGGTAACATCTATACTCGTATCATGAACCCAACAACTGATGTTTTTGAAAAGAGAATGGCCGCTTTGGAAGGCGGTGTAGCTGCAGTAGCAACAGCTTCTGGTCAGTCTGCTCAATTCCTTGCCTTGACAAACATCATGGAAAATGGTGATAACTTTGTCTCTTCATCATTCCTGTACGGTGGTACTTATAACCAATTCAAAGTACAGTTCAAACGTCTTGGTATCGAAGCAAGATTTGCTGAAGGTGATACTCCTGAAGCATTTGAGGCCAAAATCGATGATAAAACAAAAGCGATTTACCTTGAGACGATCGGTAACCCAGAATTGAATATTCCCGATTTTGAGAAAATTGCCCAAATCGCAAAAGCAAATAAAATTCCATTGGTAGTAGACAACACTTTTGGTGCAGGCGGCTACTTATTCCAACCGCTTAAACATGGTGCCAACATTGTGACAGCATCAGCTACAAAATGGATTGGCGGTCATGGTACTTCTATCGGTGGTATCATCGTTGATGGTGGTAACTTCGACTGGGGTAATGGTAAATTCCCAATCTTCACAGAACCTTCAGAAGGTTATCATGGATTAAAATTCTGGGAAGTATTTGGAGAAGGCAACCCACTTGGTTTACCTAACATTGCTTTCGCTATCAGAGCAAGAGTAGAAGGCCTGCGTGATTATGGTCCTGCTATCAGCCCATTCAACTCTTTCCAATTGACACAAGGCTTAGAGACACTTTCTTTACGTATGGAAAGAATTGTGGCTAATGCTCAGACACTTGCAGAGAAGCTGGAAGCTCACGATTTAGTTGAAAAAGTAAACTACCCAGGTTTGAAATCAAGCAAATATTATGAGCTAGCACAAAAGTACTTGACAAACGGTGCAGGTGGTGTATTCAGTTTTGAAGTAAAAGGCGGTTATGAAGCAGCCAAAACTTTTGTTTCTTCATTAAACCTTGTTTCTCACTTAGCCAATGTTGGTGATGCTAAAACTTTAGCGATCCACCCTTCTTCTACTACTCACGAACAATTGAGTGCAGAAGAGCAAATTGCAAGTGGTGTTACACCGGGTATGGTCAGAATCTCTACAGGTTATGAGCATATTGATGATATTTTAGCAGATATCGAACAAGCATTGGAGAAAACACAAGTACCTGTTGCTTAGGTTTTAATCTAAAAATATTTATTATTGAAGCGCCTCATTTTTTATCAAAATGGGGCGTTTTGTATTTAACTCCCCCTTATAAATAGATTTTCTAAAAAAGAATTAGTTTCTATTTTTCATCCTTGTCTATCAAAAAAGAACTAATTTGAAACACATTTTAAATGATTAAGTAAAACTATTATGAAAGCAACACTATTACTGATCTCACTTTTTTTTATCCTTACCAATAGTTATGGACAGGATTTTGAGCTTGTCCCTTACAGATTTAAAAATAAATGGGGATTTGCTGACAGCACAGCCACTGTGAAAATCAAACCTGTTTATCAGGATGTTATTCCTTTTAACCGTGGATTGGCAGCGTTTAAGAGAGACAATAAATGGGGCTTCATCGATCTTAAAGGTAAAGAGGTATTAGAAGCAAAGTATGATTCGGTGGGTACTTATTTCCAAGGTTACTATGCGAAAGATGAGAAAGCTTCCAATAAAAGTAGCGTTGTCAGCGGATTATTAGTTTATGAAAATGGAAAAGGAAGCATTGTTGACATCACGGGAAAAGTCATTTCAACGGTAAGCCTCATGTTTGCCGATGAGGAGGAGGAAACCGCTGCTTACAAAAACAAGATTGAACTCATTAAACTAAATGATAAAGTCGGTTTTAAGATCAAAAAGAGTGGTTTTACTATTGAACCATTATATGACAGCCTTATTTATGCTGATACCGATATGATCTCTATGTTTGGCAATAGAGAAACGCCTTACTTTTTAGCGATGAAAGATGGAAAATGGGGCATTATCACCACTAGAAATACTGAAAAGCTAGCCTTTGAATATGATAACCTTATTGATCTTGAATTTAATGGAAAAAAACTGTTCAAGAAAAATGGTAAATGGGGAGTAATGGATCAACATTATTCTGTTTTGCTGCATAATGAATATGATTCTTTAATCTACGAAAATGGAAATTACTTAGCGGTGTCCAATGGTAAATGGGGTGTATTAGATTATAATTTTAAAAGTACTCTTCCTTTTGATTATGAAGCATTAAAAATGTCCTCTGACGAAAAAGGGTTTTATGTAAAGAAAGGGAACTGGGGATTCTGTGACACCAATGGTGAGCTAAAAGTGCCGACTAATTTCTCTTCGCTTGAGAAATTGAGCTATACCGATTTTTTCAAATTCAGTAACGATATAAAGAAGAAAAAGTTTGGCTTATTCAGCCTGGATCAGACTATTAAAATCGATGCCATTTATGACGATATAGCCCCTTTTACAAAGGGATATTCTCTTGTAACAAAGAAAGGAAAACGAGGGTATATCAATGAAAAAGGTGTTGAGTTTTTCAAAAAGTAATAGCTGAACCTTTAAATCTAGGATAAAAGAAAAAAATTAATGAATATAAAAGGGACCTCAAAACAATGTTCTGGGGCCCCTCAAAATATAAATGTATTCTAAATTATTATTTCACTTTCTGCGCTTCTACCAACCTCTTCTTTACCACTTCAGAAGCGAGTTGATCTACAAAAGACAACATATTCTCTAATGATTTACCTTCAGAAACCGTCTCCCATTCTTTGTGGATCAGCATCTCTCTACGCTTACATTCTATGGTGTAAGGCTGTTCCGCAATCAATTCTGTGATTTGAGGTGTAAAGAATGAATCCACAAGCTGTTTATTATTACCAAACACATTGAAAGGCATTGTGTTGGATTTCGGCATCAGGTCAAAATCGTATTGTGTAACGAAGTCAAACAGATCTCTTTTTTCTTTGGTGTAGAAATCAGGGATGCCCCCTTTCGCAATATTGAATATTAACGCTATTGTGGCAGTACGGCTTTCTGTAGAAAAGTCACTTACATTGACATAGGTAATATCACAAATCATAAAGCTGTAATGTTCCCTTGTGCCAAGTACAAAGTTTTGTGCCCTTCTAAGTCTTGATAGGATCGAAAACGCACTCAAATAAGGTCTTACAAAAGATGGACTTAGGTTGGCTTCGAAATCCAGTTCATGTACAAGTGCCATATTTTGAATGGCTCCAGCACGTTTTGACAATTCGTATTTCGGATTGGACTGACGGTAAGGGTTAGTCACTAGCCTGCGAGAAGATAAATGATGTTGTGACTGGAAGTGATGGTTTTCAAATCCTGTCTTAATCAATTCTCCTCCCTCTTTCATAAACTTATTCTGAATGTTATGAATATTACTGAGGAATGTATGATCAATGAAATAGGCATCACTGAAATCAAGTACGATTTTCTGGTTTTTAGGCTGTGCATCGATCAGCGATTTAAACTTAAGGTAGTTGATAAAAGAGGCTACACCTGTAAACTTAATTACTAAACCATCTTCAGAGGCAGAAATCTGAGTTTTTAGATCAAACATTTCCTTGAGTTTCACACCTTGAACCAATTCAATAGCCACTTTTAATGCAATACCTGCTGCTACACCTACCAAAAGGTCTGTCATGAGTGTAACAATCAAAGTGGTTAGAAATTGCATTAATTGGTCTATACCTACATTATTTATTTTTTTGAATTCCTTAGGAGAAGCTAATTTAAAACCTGTGAATACTAGCATTGCCGCCAACGCTGCATTTGGTATTGTTTTAATCACAGCGGCCGCCAATACAACAAACAGTAATAAGAAAAGACCGTGATAGAAATTACTCATTCTTCCCTTTGCTCCAGAATTAATATTTGCTGAGCTTCTTACAATTTCAGATATCATTGGCAGACCACCAATCAATCCGGCAATTGTGTTACCAATACCCACTGCTACTAAATCTTGATTCAAGTTTGTCACTCTTCCTTTCGGATCTAAAGCATCTACCGCTTTTGCACTCAATACAGATTCTATACTTCCCACTAAAGCAAACATCAAGATATATTTGATAGAAGTGTAGGTCAACAGCTGTGAGAAATCAGGAAACGTGATACCTCCCAAAAAGCTTTCTGGTAGTACTACTAAAAACTGTGATGGGTTAATATTATAATCAATGGTGCCAATACTGTAACTGTGCTCTTCAGAAAGATTAAATATAAAGCCTAACGGAATGGCCACTAACAATATGAGTAGCGGTGCGGGAAGTTTCTTTACTGTAGCATTCTTTATATAAGGATGACCGAAAAGTAAAGCTAAACTTAATAGACCAATGGCAGCCACTTTAGGATTGAGATGTAAGAGACTGTGAGGAATTTCAGCCAGTAATCCCCAAGCAGATTTTGCTTCTGGTACTACTCCCAAAATCACATGGGCCTGCTTACTGATGATAATAACACCAATGGCGGCTAGCATACCTCTAATCACCGAGATGGGAAACATATCTCCCATTTTACCAAACTTGGCAAATCCCAGCAGAATTTGAAGTACACCTGATACGGCAATCACAGCCAAGGTCAGCTTGTAACCCAAAATAGGATCGTTACCTCCCAGTTCTTCCACAGCACTGATCGCAATAGCAATTAGTCCTGCAGCAGGCCCTTTAATGGCCAACGGTGCTTTCGTTAAGAAAGTGACAATGAGTCCGCCGATAATAGCAGTATAGATACCAGCAATAGGCGGAAAACCACTTGCTTTTGCAATTCCCAAACAGAGTGGAAGTGCAATCAGAAAGACTAAAAAGCCAGAGATGAAGTTGGATTTGATGGATTTACTAATCATTTTTTCCTAATTGTAATTTCAAACTGAGCTCAAAATTGAACAATCCATTTCAGATTAATAGCATAAATACTATTAATTGATTTTATGATTTACATAAATATTTTTAATGAATTGCGCTTTTATATTTAGGATTACTTGTCTTATTGGGTCTTAAAACAATGTATTTCAGCGTTATCTTAAACTCAGAGATTTATTATTTTACACAACACAAAAACTAAATTTCAGTTGTCTTTTTTTATTCACCAACTGAATAGAGCCTCATAAAAACTACTCAATGCTAAAAAAATACTCCTTACAAATTCGATTGATTGGCTTGACGAAGTAATCTCTTCTTAAAAGGTAGCATACAGTCTGAACCGTATTCTGAAAGAATTAGTTCAGAATAAAGTCATTGGAAATAATAAATTGCAGTAAAAAGTCGAATTTAGAACACCTAAGTGTAGAGGTCTTAAGTACTGTGACAAAAGTAAACGAGTGTTCCGTGCACCATAGTTAAAACTATGGGCAGGTGATATAACAATCTAATCAAGACTAAAGTCTTGAAGATTGATAACGTAAGCAACACTTTAGTGTTGGTAGAGTCTGTATCACCTGCCCATGACTTCAGTCATGGTGCACGTAATTATTGTTCCATTTCTTCTGTCATAGTACTTAAAGAAAATGGAATGAAGAGTATGAAAGCTTTAATCAAAAAATAAAAATAATTATTATTTGATTTTCAATAAATGAACTATAAATTAGGGATCGAATTAAAACTATTGAGTAAACTAAATTTAATGCAGTACTTTATGCCATAATCATTTCTTCATCGAGTGATTAGCTAAAACGACAAATAAGCAAACGGATAAATTGAAGAATTTCAATCTTTAATTCATTAAACAGAAATACAAGCAGACAATTTAAAGCAAATGGATTTAAGGCATCACATCTATAAAAACTAAGATGGAGCCATCATTTCTCAACTTTTAGTGTGCTAAATATAAAAAGCAAATGATTTGTGGAGACTTGAAACCACTTTAAAAAACGGGGCAAACTCCGAAAGGCCATATGAGTAGGAATAAACATTTTTTTATTATGAAAGAAGAAAGCAGCGGATCAAACTGGTGGGTTTACATTTTAATTTTACTTGGAGTAAACTTGATGAGTTACATTTTTGACTGGCCATTTTGGATTTATTAGTCTATGAGAAAGAATGAGTTTATTTTCAACATCCTTCTAGGATTATCTATAATAGTATGGGGAATAATGGGTTTGGTGAAGTGTTTTACCACCGAGTTTTCCGTTATTCGGATCTCTGCTTCAATACTCAACATGTTTATTGGCACTCTGTTTATACTAAGAAAACCTGTCATTGAGGAAGGTTCTACGTTTACTATGATCATTAGCGTCCCTTCATTCCTGCTTGGAGGATTCTTGTTTAAAATGACTCATTCTTTTCAAAATCTTTCTCCTTTTATTGAAGGATTATTTTTTACGGGTGTGGCTATCACTATTTTTTCCTTTTTCTATTTAGGTAAAAATTTCGCTATCTGCCCCAATTTAAGAGAAGTAACCACAAAAGGACCTTATCAGCAAGTAAGGCACCCTGGCTACTTTGGAGAAATGCTGATGACTTTAGCATGTTGCATGGTCAATACTTCTTTTCTTTCTGTGATTGCCTTTTTATTATTTATAGGAAGTTTGATTTTGAGAATTAGAGAAGAGGAAAAGTTGCTATCAAAAACCGTTGAATACCAAACTTACAAAAGTGTTGTAAAATGGCGGTTAGTGCCTTATGTTTGGTAGGTTGATCAATAAAAGCTACAAATACAAAAAACGCTTCACTTTGAATGGGATCAAAATGAAGCGTTTTTATTTTTTCTTTAGAAGAAGCTTAGTCTCTCTTCACTCCAAAAAGACTATCAAGGAACGTCAATACTGTAGAGTAAACAAGGCTGAATATGAATGACATCATTAAACCGCCTGTTCCAAAACCATTGATCAAAGAACCTGCCCAATAGAACATTAAGGCATTAATCACTAATAAGAAAAGTCCTAATGTTAATACTGTGATAGGCAGTGTCAATACTGTCAGAATTGGTTTTACAATCGCATTCATAAAACCAATGGCCAAAGCGGCCCAAATTGCTGTTCCATAATTTGTCAGATGTACTCCTGAACTTGGAGCAATCCATTGGAAAAAGCCTGCACATGCCCATACGGCAATGGCTGAAACTAAAATTCGAATAATAAATTCTTTCATATTAATATCTTCTTCTTGATTTTGGTTTATAAGTACTTTGTATTAAAAAGTCATTCCAAAGTAAATGAAAATCAATTAACAATCAGATTTATTAACGTTATTTTCTTACTTAGAACCAAGACAAAATGAGTTATCAACTGTTTTGTGTTTAGTTCTTGAGTAAAATATTTTATTCTTGATAAGATCCCACCAATTCTTTAAACTCATTTTTATAACCAAATTGATCAAAAGAATCAGAGGTATTGGAAAGGTCTAAAATCATAGATTTGGAAACGGTTCCTTTATATTCCGACTCTTTCATCATTAATCCAAAACCAGTTACAGCTACCGCAAATTTCATGTTATTTGATGCTTGTGAAATATCGACAGGATTAGTGTCAATTTTATGCGTTAACGCTCTTGATGCTTCTTCATCTGGCTTTTTATACCTGAAATCAAAAGTGGCAAATTCTGTTCCTACCGTATTATCCAATAGAGCCACTTCATAAATCGCAGTTATTGTCTGTGATGAACCGATTTCTCCTGCATCTTTTTCGTCATCTTCAAAATCTTCTTCGCTCAATTTTCTATTTTCATAACCAATCAAACGGTAAGATTTCACCCTTTCAGGATTGAAAGTGATCTGGATTTTAGCATCTTTGGCTACTGTGTAAAACTTTCCAGTCTCATTGACAAATACTTTTTCCACTTGTTTCACATTGTCAATGTACTCATAATTTCCGTTGCCTTTATTGGCAATCTGCTCCATCATATGGTCATTCAGGTTGCCTGTACCCACTCCCAAAACAGTGAGGTAGATGCCTGTTTCTCTCATTTCTTCTATCAATTCGATCAACTCATCTGTACTTGACGGACCTACATTAAAATCACCATCTGAACCAAGAATAACACGGTTGTTTCCTCCTGGAATAAAGTTTTCTTTGGCAATAGCATAGGCTGTTGTAATTCCTGCTGCACCTGCTGTAGAGCCACCCGCTCCAAGACGATCAATTGCCTCTTTAATTTTCTGTTTTTCATCTCCAAAAGTAGAGTTCAACAACAACCCCGCTTGACCGGCATAAGTGACTATAGCAATTCTGTCGGTGGGATTAAGATGATCTACCATAGTTTTAAAACCTGCTTTCAATATTCCCAACTTATCGTCTGAACTCATAGAACCAGAAACATCTATCAAGAATACATAGTTTGAGCTTGGCAGTGAAGTTTGAGGAATCGTCTTCCCTTTCATCCCGATTCGCATCAAATGATGTTCCTCGTTCCAAGGGCAAGTGGCAAGTTCTGAATTCAGGCTTACATTTTCATCACCTGTTGGCTAAGCATAATCATAAGTAAAGTAATTGAGGTACTCTTCAATTCTCACCGAAGCAACGGGAGGTTTTCTCCCAAAGTACATAAACCTTCTCATGTTAGCATAAGAAGCACCATCGGCATCAATTGAAAAAGTAGAAAGCGGTTGTTCTACTACATCGATAAAAGGGTTTTCACCATGGTCTTTGTAATTTTCCCGGAGTGTTTCAGGAAGTTCTTCGTAAAAAGAATCATCATAAATACCTATATCAGGGGCATTCACATCTTCATTTACACCACAGCTGAAAATAAGGAACGGAAGAGAGAAGAGTGTGCTGAATAGTTTGAAATTCATTCTATTCGCATTGTTGTTGAGTAACATAATAAGATAAAAATTAGTTTGCGGTTTTTTATTGTCAGTACTATAACAATGCAAATAAGGTGTATGACAAAAAATTTGTACTTAACACAAATCAAGCAATTATTCAATCAGAGATTTACTGTTTTTCGAAGAGCCCCTCTTTCTCATTGTAAACCATTTTCACTTCTTTCCCTTTTTCTAAAAAATCAATTTTAAAACCGGAAGACAGTGCACTATCTTCTGTTGGAAACCATGTTCCTTTCTTTTCATTATTAATACAAATAAACAATCCTTCTGGATCACCTACGGCACAAAAACGATGAAAAGATCCATCATAGATTGGCAACTCGATCACTTGAGAAAGAGATTGATAGACCTTTTCAATAGCAGTGGAAGGCACACCAATTTCTGAAATTGAAATAATAGAAGCAGCAGAAAAATTCTTATCTCCATTTCCTTTCACATCTTCTCTTCCAATCAGTTCTACAATATTTTCATCTTTATCGTAGAAATAAATGGCCTTTGCTTTCCACGCTGAAAAGTCTTGTATATCGGAGTCTGCCTCTTTTAAAATCACTACTCTTTCTTTCACCCATTCCACTGCTTGTTCTACTAATTCAAAAGGAATATTTAATGCAAAATGATAAGGTTTACTCTCTTCTGAATGTTGAAAAATCAGTTCAGATTGACCTATTTGAAAAGCGATTGACGTTTCATTTTTATAGTTGAGTGGAAGGCCTAAAATATTTTTATAGAATTGTAACTGTTCTTCTAATTGAGGAGTGTTTAAATAAAGTTTTTGGATTTTCATGATGATGGATTGGTTGTAAAACTTCTTCTACACTAAGATAAAAGGAAAATTGTTTTTAATATCATTCCTTGCTTGGTTAGAATTTACTAATGTCACGATTTTGTTAGTTGAGTTATTCGTTTAATGGAAAATGTTACTTTGAGATAATAAGTACAATTTGATTTTTTACTTAAAAAGGGCGATGTAAAAACAACGCCCTGATATCAAATTTTTAATATTCTATTTTCAATGTATTTCCTTCAAGATACCTTCCTTCTGACTCTGTAATTGGAAGTTTTTGCTCAGCAGTCATCCCAATCGTTTCTCCGTGGTTCAATGTTACATCATAAGCCAAAACATAATGTGTGATGTCATAAATGATTAAACTCAAATCCTCTAAGCTTTTGGCTGAGTTGACAATTTCCATTTCCTGCTTTCCAAAATCGGCAAGCCCATAGGTATAAACTGATCTTTTATTGTTTTCTTCTCTAAAACCAAAATATACCCAATTGCCCACAGGTAAGTCCTGCTTAGACATCCTCTCCATGTTTGCAAGATAAAATTCCTTTTTCAACAAAAGACTTCGTCCCCCCATATAAAAACCTGTGGATTTACTGTTCTTTAAAACCGCTCCAGCAACTTGGTTAAAAAGTATATTTTCTTTGATTGGATCTTTACCTGCATTCATGATGGATACAATCACGTGCCCTTTATGTTTAGGAGCCTCTGTAATGCCATTCGGCCAAAAGTAACTGTATTCGGCAGTCTTCTTCACTTCATCTCCAGGAATAGGAACGTCCATACTTGCAACGACAACACTGTATCCGTTTATTGTGAATACAGAGGCAACATCTGACGTTTCCTTTGAAGTAATCTTGAGGTTCCAAGTCTTTTCTAAATCAGCGAATACCCCGTCTTGGTCTAAAGAGTTTGCTTCTTCCAGAAGTACCATTCCTAAAATACTAGCGTCTTCTTCTGTTGTATTTTCTGAGTTTCCACGAAAGCTAAATAGCGTCATCAGCATCATAAATAATGTTGCTGCATTTAAAGTTTTCTTCATTAGTTTGAGATTTAATAGTTGCTTTATATTAAGCTGTCAAATATATTTTACCACTTCTATCATTAACCCTATCACCCCTACTCCCAAACATAAGGGAGAGAAAAATTTAGTATCGGCCTCTGCAAACTCAGTACCTCTTACTCTTTTAAAGAAACCAACATAATTGAATTCCCCTATAGCACGTAGGATAAAAATAAATGGGATTCCCCAATAACCATAACGCAGTATTTCTTCAGACACAGGAGGAATGAATAGGTTGAGCTTCAAAAAATAAATCAAGCCGAAGGAAAACAATATCATCCCTACCATAAATGTGGCTATTGGTGGCGTTTCAAAGGCTGTAGCTTCATTGGCCTTAGTAGGGATGACTTTATGAACACCCCATTTTCCACCGAATAACCAATAGAAATGAATACCGCCTAAAAAAGTAAATAGCAGTACCAGAAGAGAAGAAAGAATAATTGTGATCATATGTTTGAAATTTTAAAGAGCTGTTTGTATTGCTCTTGGTTGAAAGATGACGGTGTGAATTGCATCAATTGATTACGACACCATCTTAAAATTGGATTAGAAAGATGAGCTACTTTTCCGACCCTCCAACTTGTTTTTACCACTTGATGTGCTTTGGGCATTCTTAATTTCTGAAACACTTGAAATGCCTGTTGACTTTTATACTTACTCAAACATTCTGCGAGCACATTAGCATCTTCAACCGCTTGACATGCTCCCTGCCCCATATTGGGAGTTGTAGCATGTGCTGCATCACCCATTAAACACACATTCTGATGAAACCACTGCCTTGTTGGTTTTAAATCTGAGATCTCTGCAGTATTGATTTGATTTTGAGAAGTGGAAGTAATGATTTCATTGACAATAGGATGATATTCGGTGAAGAACTTCTCTATCTTTTCTCCCCTAAACTCCTCTTTATGATCAGAAAACGATTTTAATGCATACCAGTACACTTTGTTTTCTGCAATTTGTAGAAAACCAAAACGGTCTGTTTTCCCCCAAGCTTCATTGAGTTCATTTTTGTAATGATCAGGCAAGTCAAAATCTGTAACTCCTCTCCAGCAAATTTGATGGGCATGCCTGATAGTCGTTTTGTCAAAAAGCTGTTGTCTTACATTTGACCTCAATCCATCGGCACCAATTACTAAAGGGGATTGCTCTTGATGACCATTTTCAAATTGTAATAGAACCTCTTCTTGATTTGATTCAATTTTGTGCAGTTGATGATCCAAATAAAGCTCTTCAGTAGTAAGCTGTTCCATTAAAATTTGCTGTAAAGCACCTCTATGAATAGCTATATTTTTTACCTGATATTTCTTTTCAAAAAACGTCAGGTCAATTTCAGAAATTTGCTGAAGATTGGCCTTCGTAATATTCATTGATGAAATCGGGTTGCCATTTTGCTCTATAAAGTCTTTTAACCCTAGCTTTTCATACACCTGCATGGCGTTGTTGGCCAAAATAATTCCAGCACCCACAGGCTTGATTTCTTTGGCCTGTTCAAAAACCCTTGCCGTAAATCCTTTTTGTTTAAGTGCAATGGCAGTAGTTAGTCCACCAATTCCTGCTCCTATAATGTCAATTTTCATAGTGTTACTGTTTAATTAGTACAAACGTACTAAAAATAAATTAAAATAGTACATTTGTACTAATTATTATATATTTGCACTTATGAGTACTACCAAACAAAGAATTTTAATGAAATCCTTAGATCTCTTTAATGAAAAAGGAATTTCAAATGTATCCTTAAGGACTATCAGTGATGATTTAGGTATCAGTATCGGCAACCTGCAATATCATTTTAAAAAGCGAGAAGACATCATAGAAGCTCTCTACTTTCAGTTAGCCGAAAAGATTGATGGTATTCTCTTCTTAAACGAAAATGATTTGCTGGATTCGTTTTTTAAAACTTCCCAACAGATGATTACCATAATGTTTGAGTACCATTTTTTCTTATTGGATTTTGTGACGGTGCTCAGAAATAATCTGAAGATCAAACAACATTATGCTGTTCTTTCCAAACAGAGAGAAAAGCAATTTTTAATGGTGGTTGAGACGATGATGCAGCACAACTTATTCCGTAAGGAACTTTTAAAAAATGAATATAAAACGTTGTTCCAGCGAGTGGAAGTGATCAGTAATTTCTGGTTTTCATCTGTACTGGTCCAAGCTTCATCTCTCACTGAAAGTGTGATCGAAGATTATCTTTTAATTATCAGCCAGAGTATTTTTCCTTATCTGACGGAAAAGGGAAAGAAAAGGTATATTGATTATTTTCCTGCACAGAAATTGGAAAGTTAGAATGAATCAAATTAATTTCTAATCACTTTATCAATATCTTTTAACCACACATCAAATAAAGGAATTTCAAAAATATTGTAATTTCCATTCAAATAAATATTAGAACCGTTTTCAGACCTTCCTCCACAAACAAATTTTAATTTATCATTATAAATATCAAGTATTGCCACTTTATTATTCAATGATAGTGTCATAGTTTCATCTCCCTTGTGATCAAAGAAATAGAGATTATTGTCTTTATATCCAATAAAAATATTCTTTTCCTTGATGTACTTGATTTTATCAATAGACTTGAATTTATTCAAGAATTTCACTGAAAATTTGTTTTGGGCTATGTCAAAAAAGAAGGTGTTTTCTGCATTTTTAACTAAAAAATAATTTTCGTCGGAATACATACTTTTAATAAAATCTTCCTTACTATTGAGTGGTAGTTTAATTTCTGATAAAGTGGTATCAGTCATATAATAATTCCAGTCAGAAATGGACTTCATAAAACTCGGAACTTTCCTATTTTGTAACCTATATAACCTAATAGTACTCTTATCCTTTTCTTCTACTAAGTAGTTATTGTTTAATGTTATTTTTAATTCCTTCTCAACAGGTGACAAGTCTTTATTATTAAAATCTATTTCAAATAAAACATCATAGTATCGAAAATAATAATTACCGTCTATAGAATAAATAAACTTTGAATTGGAACTACCGACCCAAGATGGCTCAGTGTAGTAGTTATTATTTTCATGGTGCTCTTTTATTTTATGAAAAATTGAATCATTTATAGAATATGAAAATAGTTTATTTAGTTGATCAGAGGAATAGACATCAAGTATTGAATCTTTTTCATAAACAAAGAAATAATCATTATTTAAACTATTGAAGTTAGGGTATTTGTACTCATTATTTAGTACTTTCTTTCTATTATTGAGCAGGTTAATTATTGTAGTTATTGAAGTTACTGTATCTCCATATGTTGTTTCATAGGATAAACATATATTACTTTCTACCCTACAATTAGAGTTTATAGAAATATCTTTTAAAGAATCTTTACTGTTTAGATTATAGATGAAATCTCCAATTGAAAAATGCTTACCAACAATTAGGCTGTCATTAATAATATTTTGGTTATAAATAATATTAGGGATATAAATAAAGGAAGATGCCCTATCAGGAGTATACTTAAATGTTTTTTTAACCTTGTTAGATAAGGTGTAAATATTATCTCCTACGTAGTCAAACTTTTTAATCTTAAAATCATCAAATAGTTTAAATTCATAGTCACTATCTAGCTTTTGGGTATTGAGTATATCATATTCTCTTGCTCCTTCATTATTTGATATTGATAGTGTCTCATTAATGGATCTAAAATTATTACTCCCGTCATATTTTATAAACTCTATTTGCTTATTTTCAGAATCAAAACTACTCTTCCTTAAATTGTAATAACTATACTGATTTCCATAAGTTCTATCGTCTACATAGCAAGGTAAAAATGGATACTCAAAATCAAATTCTGGTATTATGGATAGTTCTGAAGGATGCAAAACTGTGTAAGTAGTGTCGTAGCTATTATCAGCGATAAGCTTAATAGAGTCAACTTTAATCCACTCATTATTATCTTTCTGGAAAAATGTAGTAGCTTTATTATTGACTATTACAAAACATGATGAGTCTAATTTATGCACGTTTGCATGAATGTAACTATCATTCTTTTTTAAATTCCATTTTCCAAAGCTATGAATGATATTTCCCTCTTTATCCATCTCAATAACATAATTTACACTATCATTATCGATAAATGTTGAAAAGATCATATTACCATCTTCAACATTGATCATGTTATTAAAAATGCTACTTCCCTCATGTAGTACACTTTCATCATATGTAGTTAATACTTCTCCTTCCCTATTAAATAAGCGAATATTATAAAGAATATTTGCATAGGTGTAACTACTATGCTCTATGTCAAAGACTAAGAACTGTTCTTCATTTAAAAATTTTATTTTTCTTCTGACTCTACTTTCATAAGAACGATTGAACCAAACAGGGTCAGTATGAATAAAAGTGGATATAAATTCGAAATTTTTATTTAATGTAGATAACCAGAAAGATTGGTAAAAAATCACAATTGTCTCCCCTTTAGGGCTTACTTCCATATCAATTGCTTTCTCTGATAATTTGAGTACTTCAATTTGCTCTCCCATAGTATTATAATGGAAAAGTAAATCTCCGGTTAAAAGGTAAAATGTATTGTCAGTTGGGTTCTTTACCATTTTCACAAAGTCCTGCGTTCTTTTCCTTAAAAGCGCCTTCTGATCTTTGGTTGACTTAATGCAGATATCATTTTTATGGGCGATAATAATAGTACTGTCATTCAACACTAAATAGTCAACAGGAAAAGGGGAATCATTATTTACACTGATTTTATTCTTATTAAAACTATCATAGATAATTCCACCTTTAGTTTTAAAACGCACTTTACTTTTCAGAAATTGAGTTTCATTTTCATATTCAAAATGGAACACATCATCTGTAATTGAGTCATAGTTGAATTGAAAATTTTCAGACTCCATATATGAAAACACTACTTTCTCTGTTTCGGTATCCATCACACTTGAATACCCGTTGTTATAATACTTTCTTCTATTGTTTTTAATATTCTTCCTACTTATTTTTTTGCCGGTAGTATTGTATGTCTCATCTTTATATACTCCTAAGTAGTATAGTCTAATGTTTAAGTTTTTATCCGTATCCAAATAAATACTTTCAACAGCGCTTTCATCATCTTGTTTTATTATTTCTTTTACCAACTTATTCTTATGGTAATATTCATATTTGTTGGTTATTGAATTAAAAAATATAGTAGTGGTTTCATCTTCTGATAAATCATATAGACTAAGGTTTTCTGGTTCTTTATAATGGCCCAGTTTTTTTAGATTATAGTCAAAAATAATCAGCTCTCCATTTATTGGTAAATAGAATTTTTCATCGAAAAAATAGCCACCATATATTAATTGATCAGCCTCTAATTTCGTCTGATAAGTATTGAGAATAAAGCCGTTAAAATCAACAGTGAGTAGTTTAGTTTGCTGTTGGGCAATTATAATTCTTTTTTCATAATTTACATTTATAATCCAATCCAGTTTTATATCTAAGGGAGTTGTCTCTATGATTTCTAACTCTTCAAGTGGTAGTGGATCTGTACTTAACACTTCATCCAAATAGATGGGATCATTTTCCAGCATCATTTTATAATACAATTCCTTTGCACTATAATTGGTGCTATCGTATTGATAAGCCTGTATAATTTTCTTAAATGCTGTACTGCTCTTGTGATCTTGATTTGCTTGAATAGCCTCTTGCACTAACAAAAGACTTTTAGCTTCTCTCTCCCTGCGCTCTGCTTTTTCTTTTAACTCTTTCTCTTCTAAAAGTTTATTGACAAGTGAGGAATTATCAGCACTTTTGATTCCTCCAATAATAAATTCACTACCAGGTTGATTGTCACCAAAAAAGCCATACATAGACTCTGTAATATTTAACTGAGCCTGTTGGTGCATCCATGATAGAGTGATTGGATAACCCTTATCATTACCATTTTCTAAAGCATCTAGCAAGAGGTAGCAAAATGGCGAATGTTTACCTTTATATCCATCAGGTACAGGTTCCAATGCTCCTGATGTTAAAAACAGCCTTGATTTTTTAGATAGTTTCTGACGGACATAAGCATCTGTGCTTTTTGCATTATAGGTCGCGTTTGCTGATCTATAAGAATTTACTTTGCTGTTGAATGTACCACCAAAACATACGTCTAGTATAATGCCTACATGTTGGGAGGGTAAAGAATTTAATATTCCATTCAGTTGATTATAGGCAAGGTAGGTGCTTCTTGCAAAGTCTTCATCAGAAGGTTTCGAATCTTTGAATACAAGAAATCCATCATTATACATCGCCTTGTCATAATCTCCGTGCCCAGCAATAAAAATTAAGAAACGGTCATTTCTATTTAGTCTCTTATGGTATGAAAATATGGTTTTCAATACTTCATTTTTCGTTGGAGACAAGAGCAACTGTGTTTCAAACTTATACTTCACTTCAAGTATTTCTTTCATACTTGTCGCATCGTATTCTGCATTTTTAAGATCACTCCACATCGGTTTGCCATCGTATTGATTAGAACCGATAATGAGAGCATATTTTTTACTCTCAATATTTTCATTCATAATCTGGTCTAAATTTGGTACAAGACCTCTGCTGGATAAGGTGTCCTGACTAAATACATTATGAACAAATAAGTGAAGTACAATGCAAAATAAATATGTATGAAAAAGTTTGGAACGAATAGACATGCGTTATTTGTCTTAAAAAGTAACATTCAGTTGATGAAATACCAGAACAGAATAAAAAAATGTCTACTTACTTTTGTCCTAGTACTAAATTCAAAGATATAAAGATTTACAAACTAGCAAAACTTTTATACATGAAGTACTGTATTGATCAACGCTCATAAAAAAAGGATCAGGCACTAAACCCAATCCTTTTCATTTCAAACTTCATCTTGCTCTATTCAAAACTCAGTTCATATTTTTTAGAGTAAGTTTCAAAGCCTTTACGGTCAGCATATACCACTGGAATATCGCCATCGGTTGGTAATCTGAAAAATGTTTTTGTGATAGATTGTTTCTCTAAAATTGCATTACATATTTCTAATACACTATCTAAATCATAGTATTCCAGTAAGTGACCACACGTTAAAGTAGTGATATAGGTTATATTATTCACCTCAAAAACGACAATAAACCTATAATAATCTTCTTCTAATTCATAGGCCAAATCACAAATTATATTACACTCAATATCAGACTCTGCTAAGGAAAACACATTTGAAATAAGATAAGAATAATCTAATCTAGCAATCCCATGTTTTTCAGCTATAAGGTCGAACATAGGTAAGTCTTCAATGATAAAATGAGCTTTCTTTTGATAACCATATTCCAGGAATCTTTCCTCTGCTTTAAGAAGAAAATCATCTTCTAATTGACCATCAAAAATATCTAAATAGGCTAAATCGTTGAAGATTTGTTCATAGGGAATTCTGACATTTTTCAATTCTTGAATAAAGGCATCTCTCTTATTTCGATCAGGCCAATACATCATAAGATAGTTCTCTAAATTCATAACATTTGATTGACTGACGGTTTTCGCCAATTCATGATACTCTTTAGGATCTACCACCTTTAGAATATTAAAAATTTCTTTTCGTAAATCCAAAATAGGATTTATACTATGAAGATCGCATAGCATTTCTAAAGTATAACTTGGGAGTTCTTTGGAAAGACTTTTTATTTCATCTAAAAACTGAAAAGCCATCTTTTCATTAGGATCATAGACTTTAATGAAGAAAGATAATAAGTCACGTTTTTTATAATCTGATAAATGGTTAGAATAGTAATAATCCATTACTTCATTAAAAAAACATGCATTAGCAGGACGAATAAATAGATTTATGCAATCACTCTTCTCGTATAAATTATGCTGATATACATGTTTTAATATATTAATCACAGATTTGCTCAATGAGTGTTCTTCCTGAATTTTTAATTTAAACACTTCAAACAATCTACTGTTAAATTCTAATTTCCCTGCTAAAAGGTCATAGAACATTTTTTGGTAGATAACATCATCATCTTTCCCAAATTTTGCCAGTTTTTCCAATGCATAGGGATAGTTTTTATCTAAGATAAGGGATATTAAGAAAGCAGGACCATCAGAAACATTGTTGATTAATACCTCAATGACATACCTCTCTAAGAAACCTCTTAAGGTTCTTTTTTCCACTAATTTTTTAAACAGATTACAGATTTTCTCCTCCTTAATTGTTTTTTCTTTGGGAAAATAAAGTGCGATATCATCTACCGTTTCTTCAATTTTATCATTGTCATCAGAAGACAGATAAGCAATATATTGGTCTGTAACTTCTTGATTACCCTCAATAAATTTTGCAACCCTTTGCTTTCTCTCCTCTTCCTCCTTATAATACTCAGAATCATTTTTTGAATTTGTCTGATCTATTTCATCTTGCAACTCTTTTGTAAGAGATTTGATGTCACTTATCAACTCAGGGTTATTTAAAATTAGTAATTGCTTGGAAGTATCTCTCAAGCCCTCACTTCCATTTTTTGTAGAAATTTTTAAGACTAAATCTAATAGTTCAGATGCTTTTGAAGATAACTCTCCGTCAATTTTCTTTGTTAGTTCTAATGACATTATTAAAAGTTTGTTTTAAGTATTGAGACATTTTAAAGTATAACTAAAAATGAGCTTTTGAAAATTGAAGAAACAACTGTTTACCA
>NZ_JABANE010000169.1 GCF_012844305.1 Flammeovirga aprica JL-4 | reverse complement strand
ATCTCATGGAAGGAAAGCCAAAAGTTTATTTAAATATGGCTTAGAGAAACTTTCTCAATGCCTACAAAATAAATTTTATGAACAGCTAGAAATGCTGTTCAATCAATTTTTGTCATATACTTAGATGAATATTATAAAAAAGACAATCATGGAGAATATTATGAGGATGCCAATGCTATACAAACGGCATGGAACTCCTACGCTGAAAGAGCAAAAATATACGTTTGGGTTTCTTCTGATGGCCAACAGCCTCGCTATATCAATGATAGTTGGATTGGCGACACCAACAGCAGTGATTTTATGGGTGAATGGGTAGAAATTGGTACCGCTAGAATCACCAATAATATTTTCCCTCTTGCACATATAGCAGAAAACAAAAGTGGTCTAAACTATGGTGATATCATCCAATGGGTTAAAATCGTAGATTATGAAAGTGAAGAAAGTGACTGTTTTGACATCAACTATGTAGCTGCATTCTCTGATTACTGCGAAGATTATGGAGTTGGTGATTTTGAAGACATTAATGATGAAAATGCTTTTGTTGCTACATATCTCAGAAATTACAGTTATGCAGATCGTTTGGATCAAAATAATCATGAAGGGTTAGTGAGTTTCACAAACAACCCAAAAAGTGTACATAGCGGTTTTATGGATGAAGATTTTGGAGATAATGTCATGGTTGTAAATGCAGCCCAAGACGATAATCCAAACAGAAATTCTCATAACAATCCTGATCTAGCCGATAACTCCAGAACCTTCTATAAAGATTATATTCCTGTTCTAGCCGGTGAAACCTATTATTTCTCTGCGGAAGTCATTAATGTGATCCGATGGAATGACTTAAATGATCCGATGTTGGATATGTATATCGACTATAATATAGGTTTCAATAATGCGGGTACAGTTTCACTAAGCCAGCCGATAAACCTCACAGAAGGTGAAGAATGGAAACAGATGTACCTTGAGTTCACTGCTCCCGCAAATGGTATTGTTACTGTAGGAATTGCTGAAGTCAGTGATAAATGGCTAGGGAATGATTTTGCAATAGACAATATTTCATTCAGCTGTAATCCTCCTGTATGGCAAAGGGCCAATCAATAATAATTGGGATTAAAAACAATCCCAATGCATTGATCTTATAGAAATTAATTGAATCGTCACAAAATATTGTTCAGATTGTCAGTAGTTTAATATAGGCTTGCAAACACAAAAAGGGAATTACTTAATTGTGATTCCCTTATTTTTTTGTAGTTTTTGTAATTCAATTTAAATGAGAATACATGAACTACGATTTTAATACAATTTATAATAGAGAAAGTACCTATAGCGTAAAATATGGGTTAAGAAAACAACTGTTTGGAACTGAAGATATTATTCCGCTTTGGGTGGCAGATATGGATTTGGCTGTAGCCCCAGAAATTGTGGAGGCTTTGCAAAAAAGAGTCAGTCATCCGATTTATGGCTATACTATGCAAACAGATGTTTTTTGGGAGTCTGCACAAAACTGGATCAAAAAGAGACATCAATGGGAAGTTGCTTCAGATGAACTTGTTTTTGCTCCTGGCATCGTCCCGGCACTTGGTTTTCTTGTACAAGCTTTTTCTGATATCAATGATAAAGTGGGCATTTTCACTCCTGTCTATCCTCCCTTCTATGAAAATGTCAAAAAAAATAATAGAGAGTTAGTCACTTTCCCTCTTCAAAATAAAAATGGAAGATATTATATTAATTTTGACGAAGTAGAAGACGCTATGAAAAACGGTTTAAAACTTATCGTTTTTTGTAACCCTCACAATCCATCAGGAAGAATGTGGCAACAAGAAGAATTACTTCAGCTGTTAGATTTGTGTGAAAAATATAATGTCAATATTATCTCAGATGAAATTCATGCTGATTTAACACTTTGGGGAAATAAACACGTTCCTTTTGCTTCATTATCCGAAATTGCTGAACAAAGAGTCATTACATGTATGGCTCCTTCCAAAACTTTTAATCTTGCAGGCTTAAACTGTGCTTATCTGATCTTTAAAAATGAAAAGTTGAAAGCTAAATATCTTCAATTAGTGCAACATCTTCATTTTGATTTCGGAGGAACTTTTGCCACAGAATCTATGATAGCGGCTTATACACAAGGTGAAAACTGGTATCAGGCACTTCTTCAGCATATTGAAAAAAACATCTCCTACGTAGAAGAGAACCTCTCTAAAACACCTATCAAAACCATGCACCCTGATGCAACTTATCTTCTCTGGTTAGATTGTAAAGAACTGGAACCTAGCGGAACATTATTGAAAAAATTCTTCTATGAAAAATGCAAAGTGGGTGTGCAAGATGGGCGACAGTTTGGTGTGGATGGTGTTGGTTTTATGCGATTAAATACAGCTACGCCTTTCCCAATCATCAAGGAAGCAGTTGATAGAATTATTAAATCAATTTAAGAAGGTCTATAAAATTCATTATTTTTATAGTAAATTATGTAGTCAGAAATAAATGAGCTCTTCTCTTCAGTTTTAAAATATACAGTAATGAAGTAAAACTTAGATCATTTCAATCTGATCTTTAAAACGCTAGATCCAAAAAAGACCTCTCGTTTCACTCAACAATTAATCTTCAAATTATTTCAAAAAACTAGTTACGAATGAAAATCTTCAATAGCCTATTAACAATATTACTAATATCTGTTTTTTTATACTCATGTAGTAGTGATGATAGTACTCCTCCCCCTGTTGAGGAACTGCACTTTGAGGAAAACTTATCATTAGATACATGGACAGAGCCAGACGGCTATCCCAAACCGAGTGGATGGGAGACATCGAACGCAGGAACTATTATTGTAGGCACTGTCAATGCTTCAGAAGAAAAAACAGATGTGGTGAGTGGAAGTTCTGCTAAACTTGAGACAGTGAAAGTAATATTTACAGGTATAGCTGCTTCAACTTTTTATACAGGAGCTTTTCAATATAATTCTTCAGATCCTGCCAACAGCGCAATACTAGGTGTACCTTTTACAAAGCGTCCCAAAAGTATGTCTTTTCACTATAAATACACTCCTGGTCAGACTTACGAACAATATACAAATACAACCCCAACAACCCTTACAGGACTTGATTCATGTTTGGCTTATATGTTTTTACAAAAAAGAGAAGGAGATAAAATTGAAAGAGTGGGAACTGCAGCCATGCAAAACAGTGATACTGTAACGGAGTGGACTAAAAAAACGCTCAATGTGCAATATGGGGAAATTGTTAACCCTGAACCAGGTTTTAGACTTCGCAGTGACGAAACCGGATGGGCAGATGCCAATGCTACTCCTACTCATGTGATCATTGTATTTACTTCAAGCAGTGCAGGCGATTTCTTTAGAGGTGCTATTGGCAGTACCATGTATGTAGATGAAATTTCAATTGAATATTAGATATGAAAAACATTCTTATTGCTTCACTTTTTCTGTTGACTATATCTAGTTTCACTTTTGGGCAAGAAGCTGAAAAAAAGTGGAATATGGGTGCAAGAGTTGGTTTTAATCTTGGTGCATCGGCTCCGTTTTACTTTCAGGATATGCCTGATCGATTTGAATGGAACACAGGTTTTAATCCAACTATAGGTATTTATGGAGATTATAAACTAGGGAATCCGAGACAATCCCTGCGGATTGAATTACTCTACACACGTAAAGGGAATAATACCACTGCAAATGTCACTGACCGTTTTTTCAGATTTGGAGATAATAACCAAGGGACCGTGACAGGGCAAGTTTACACAGAAATAGACCTTAATTATATTGAGCTTCCTATACAATTCAGATTACCATTAAGTAAAAAGGATAATGGATGGTATGGAATTGCAGGTTTGTATTTTGCATATATGATGAATGGTACTTTTGAAGGTAAAGTCCTTAAAGGGAGTATTCTAACAGATGACACAGGCATGTCTGCTGAAGTAGGCAAAGATACTCCTTATGATTACAGCAATGACTTAAGAAATTTTGACTGGGGAGCACAATTCGGTGTTCAAAAGGAAATCAATAAGTTCACTGTAGACATGCAAATCTCATGGGGGTTCAATGGAATTTTCCCTTTTGGTTATGAAATTGTTGATCCTAACTTGTTTAACCTTTATGGCAAAATTGGAGTTACTTACAGATTTTATTAGTAAGTACTAAGCCAAAAATAAAAAACTCGATCTCTAAATTTTAAAAAAAGAGATCGAGTTTTTTATTTATCATCGTAAGCTTACAAAGTAGAAGGACAAACAAATGCTGTTGTTTTTATCCCTGCCTCTTTAATCGCCTTAAAACCACCTTTTACATCGATGATATTTTCAAAACCTCTCGATTTCAAAATAGAGGATGCAATCATAGATCTATAACCTCCTGCACAATGGATGTGATAAGTCTTTGAACGGTCTAAATCTGACCATTCCGTATTGATGTAATCCAATGCTTTATGCACCACTTTGTCACTGTCAATATGCTCTGATTTATACTCACCATCTTTTCTGGCATCAATCACAGTAATCTCTCCAGACAAACGTCCCTTCAATTCTTCTGCTGAAATTGAAACAATGGTATCTACTTCTTTCCCTGCTTTTTTCCAAGCTTCAATACCGCCTTCTAAATAGCCCAGCGTATTGTCATAACCTACACGAGAAAGTCTTGTAATTACTTCTTCTTCTTTGCCCTCCTCAGCAACAATCACTATCGGCTGCATTAAATCTAAGACCAGTGCTCCTACCCACGGTGCAAACCCTCCATTTACTCCAATATTGATTGAATTTGGTATAAATGCATCTTTAAAAACCTGTGGATCTCTCGTATCCAAAACAAGTGCACCTTCCGCATTCACAATATCTTCAAATAACTGAGGAGCTAAAGCCACAGTTCCTTTCTCTAAAATTAAATCAATATTTTCATACCCTTCTTTATTCATCTTCACATTCTGAGGAAAATACTGAGGTGGTGTAGTCAAACCTTCAGTTACTTCCTTGACAAATTCTTCTTTCGACATATCTGCTCTTAAAGCATAGTTGGTCTTTTTCTGATTCCCCAATGAATCAAATGTTTCTTTACTCATGTTTTTACCACAAGCTGAACCTGCTCCGTGTGCTGGATAAACGATGACTTCATCATGCAAAGGCATAATTTTATTTCTCAGAGAGTCAAAAAGCATTTCTGCTAAATCCTCCCTTGACAAATCAGATTTCACAGCAAGGTCAGGACGTCCAACATCACCAATAAAAAGCGTATCACCTGAGAAGACCGCATGATCTTTCCCCTCTTCATCGATCACTAAAAAAGTAGAAGACTCTTGTGTGTGACCTGGCGTATGCAATACTTTAATGATAATATCTCCTATCTTAAACTCCTCATTATCGGTGGCAATATGTGCATCATAAGTTGTTTTTGCAGTAGGGCCAAATACAATTTCTGCACCCGTTTTTTCTGCTAGAGAGACATGACCTGAAACGAAATCTGCATGGAAGTGGGTCTCAAAAATATATTTAATACGAGTACCATCCTTTTCCGCTTTTTCAATATATGGTTTCGTTTCTCTTAATGGGTCAACAATCGCGGCTTCACCATTGGACTCAATGTAATAAGCACCTTGTGCTAAACAGCCAGTGTAGATTTGTTCAATTTTCATTGTATGATAAGTTTATATGCTTAAAATCAGTATGTGTTTATATTTTTCTTTCTTCAAATTCGTTGGATTGAATCGCTCTCTCAAAGTTAAGCTTAATTTCCTGTTGATTGCCTTTTTGATCAAAAAAATCAATTGCATTTTGTACATCAAGAAAAAAATGATTCTTTCCCAAATTCTTGATAAACCCTACCCGATTCAGAAAATCTCGAACGGGACCTATCACATCAGAAAAATAGGTTTTTATATTCATTTGCTGTAATTCTAGGATTAAATCCTCTAACACTGACAACGCCGTTGAATCAATATTAGAGACACTTCCAAAGTGAAGTACAACAACTTGTAAACTGCCTTTCTTTTTAGCAACTTCCTGTAATACAAACTCATAAAAGTGATTGCAGTTGGCATAATACATCTGTGCATCTTGACGAATAATTAAAACATCATCACGCACTTCAACATCTGTAAAACGGCTCGTATTTCTGTATTCATTACAGCCCTTCAGTTTACCTAATACAGCAATATGAGGCATTGCAGTTCTTTTTACTAACAATAATAATGAGAGGACCATTCCTGAAAGAATACCAATTTGAATTCCCAGTAGCAAAGTCACTACAAAAGTGATGGCCAACATATAGAAATCTTCTCGTTTCGTTTTCCATAATAATCTAGGATAATCTGTATCAATTAATCCATAAACTGCCACCAAAATTATTGCTCCTATAATTGCTAATGGAAGCTGTTCAAAATAAGGAGTTAAAAAGAGCAATGTAAAGAGTAAAATAAGGCCACTTATGATATTCGCAAGATTGGTCACAGCCCCCGACTGTTCATTGACCGCCGACCTGCTAAAACCTCCTGTACTATGAAAAGCACCGAAAAAGGATCCTATAATATCACTCAATCCTAATGCAATAAACTCACGGTTATTTTTGATTTTATATTCATTTTTATGCTTCAGCTGTAACGCTTTAGAAACAGAAATTGATTCCATATAAGCGATCAATGCAATGATAGCAGCAGAAGGCAACAATTGAAGAATTAAACCAAACTCAAAATCAGGAATACTGATTACCGGCAATCCACTAGGTATACTCCCCAGTACTTTCACTTCTAATTGGAAAAAGTACATAACACCTAATCCAAACAATACGACCACCAAAGAACCAGGTACTTTCTTCAACCATTTTTTCGTAAAGTGAATCATAAATACCCCCATCACCCCTATGATTACGGATTGAACATTAATGAATTCTGCTTGTTTCATTGTCAGCCACAATATTTCAAGTGCTGTCCCTCTTTCATTCATATCAATACCCAACAGGTTTTTCAACTGATCAATTCCAATAATGAAAGCGGCCGCAGATGTAAACCCGCTAATCACAGGCTTGCTCATAAAATTGACCAGAAAACCCAATCTTATCATCCCAAAAAACACTTGAAACAAGCCAATCATCAATGTCAGTAATAAAACTGCATTAATGTACTGATCCGATGAAACCGAAGCAATAGCTGAAACCGTTGCAGCAATAAGCATGGAATCAATGGCTACCGGCCCCACTGAAACGTGTCTTGATGTTCCAAATAAAGCATAGATAAATTGAGGAATCATTGCGGCATACAATCCATAAACTGCCGGCATCCCTGCCAAACTTGCATAAGCCATACCTTGTGGAATAAGCATGATTCCCACAGTCAAACCTGCCGAGAGGTCTCCTGATAAATAAGACTTTTTATAATGTCGAAGCCAGGGTGCTATAATGTTGTTTCTTTGCATTTAGGTGTAGTTGTCTTAATGCAAAAGTGAAAAAAGAAAATGATAGTTAATGTAACAATGGTCACATAAAAAAAGAGTATCCATAAAAATCTATGGATACTCTCATTTGTTATTCGTATAACTACTTTTTATTTAAATACTTTGAACGTTGATATTCCTTCATTAGATTTAATTCTAATGATTAATAATCCACTTGTAAAAGTATCTGTTTTGATTATTGTATTAAGACTTGAGACAGCAGAATACAATAGTTTTCCATTAATATCATACACCCCTACTTCGTAATTATTCAAAGCTGTATGAATATTTATAACTCCTTCTGTTTTGGTAGGAAAAACCTCAACCAAGCCTTTTAAACTACTATCTAAAGAAGTAACATCATTGTCAATTTCTTTTAGATATTCATCAAGAGTCAGGATAATTTCAACTGCAACATAGTTTTGTAATTCATCGCTTCCTACAACTATTAGTTTGAGATCTTCCAATGCAGCAACTCTTTGAGAAGATGGTAACTTTGTCACATCAATTGTAATCGTTTTTGTTACTTCATCAAAAACAACATAATCAGGAACAGGATCTCCATTTTCCTGCATTAATACAAATTTCTGTACCACACCAGTTAAACTTGCAAATAAGGTTTCGTCCAACTTAATCGAAATTGCTTCCTTATCGATGTTTTCAACTACAAGGTGTTCTTCTTTAAACTCTTCATATTTAGAAAACTGATACATTACATCAATAGTATTCTCTGAATCACTTACTGTAAAAGTTCTCACCGCCTCTATTTCCTCTTTTCTTCCATTGACTGAAAGTTCATAGCTTAAATCACCTTTCGGCAGAACATATTTAAAAGTATAAATACCATTTTCATTATGATCTGTCACTTGCTGTAAGATTGAAGTTGAAGCTCCTTTAACCATAATCTGTAATGAATCTACTTCAGGATTAAATAAAGAAACTTCAATCATTGGCTGTAAGTTGATATTCCATGTCACCTCAGTGAAAGTATCATCAGGTTTTGGTGCGAAAGAAAACTCATCTTGGACGAAAACGCTATAGCTAAGTTGATCTTCACCTCTGTTGATAAATTTATGATCTTGATAATTGAGGTATTCATCTTGTTCTGCATAACCTCCTGTTATTATTACCTGATCATCTATTTTGACCATATCTTTTAGATTAAATAAAACCGGTCTTAAAGGGGTAACCTTTTCCCTCACTCCCTCTTTAGAGTATTTAATCAATGCATTAAAAGGTTCATTTTTTGAAGTTGTATAAATAACATCTTGCCCCTCAGTAAATACATCTGACCTGATATCTAACAAATAATACAAGCTTTCATCCTCTCCAACTAATATTCTTGTATATCCATAATTATAACCGTGTGTAACTTTTCTCTGGGATAACAACTCACTCCAAACTGCGTTACCATTATGATCAACTTTTAGAACAAAATTGGAGTAGGGACCAACATCAATATCTTCTATATTAGGAATTAAATGATCTTCCAGAAGTGTATCGCTTTCATTGATCCATCCGGTAATGTAAACAGAACTATCTCCCGCTTGAAAACCAGTAGGCCAACCTACACCTCCATCCCATTCTCCTGAAATTAATGCTTTAGCCCATTTTATGGTTCCATCTGAAGAATTAATTGCAATTAATGGAGCGTTTACACCTCTATTCTTGAAAGCTTCCAATTCTCCCTCCTTCACAGTAGACATACCATTGAAGCGGAATTCTCCAGACAGATATAATAAACCTTGCTTATCAGCAGTAAGGGTAATAATATAATAGGAACCCGTATTATTAACCTGAAGTGAAGTAACCTCTTCTAGTTTATCAGCATCTAATCTATAAACATATATTATATCTTGCGTATGTTCATATTCTGCATAATAACCTAAACCTGCAGATACTGTTACTGAAATATCATCACTAATTCCAGCTGAACTAGCATAGTTTAGAATTTTTAGATCTTTATCCAAATAAACAATCACTGACCTAGCCCCTGCTTCTAAAGTATAAATCTCGTCATCATAAGTAAATGAAGTAGCAATCCCATCGTTTTGTAAAACAACCATCATATTACCAGAAACTTCATCTACTTTCAGATTATTACCAAAAACATCAATTGTATTTAATGAAAACACCTTACTGAGCAGCACTTCTCCATTATGATTTAACTTTTGCAAGTTTGAGTTGCTATTACTCTCAAAGTCTGGTCCTAATCTATAAATATTATTCTCAACATCGGCCTCTATAGCAACGTAGTCGTAAAGACTGTCAAAACGAACGTCATTAACTTTTGAAACTTTTTCAGAAATAATTTCATAAGAAAAATAGCCGTTTTTATAATCCATATAAAAAACTAACTGTGCTTTCTGTCCTTCGTGAGCTCTAATCGGATAGCTGTTATCCATTAGTTTATCCTCTCCCACTAAAAGTGTTGTATCACCATTCAACGTAAAGTTAAATTCATGTTCAAGGGTAATTTCGTCTGAAATGTATTTGACTATATTTTTATCAGCATGATGCTCAATATTACTTAACGCTATTGGGCTTCCATTTTTCCCATCTACAATAGGTAAATAAGCAACTGATTTCACTTCATTCCAGCTTACTTTCTTATTATAAATATCAATAGAATAAGCATACATAGAGTACTCTCCTTCTCCATTAAGTTGATATTCAGTATCAGACTCTATTAGATTAAAGTCTTTATCAATAGAGAGTCTATCACCATTATTATTCTCAAATGACACTCCCCCATCATTTCTCAAATAACTTAAGCCATAAAAAATATTATCTTTTAAGCTGAGGATACGAATATTATTTTCGACAACTGCACTTCCTCCTATTTTTATTTCTTTAGAAGATAAAATCGCATGTTGTGCTTTGAAATCTGTGTTAGGTTGCAAATCAAAACCAATATGAATAGATCTATCAGTCGAAGCGATTGATTTTACATTTTGTCTACTCTGAATTAAGCTTCCTTCACCTGTCAGATTTGCATTTACTTTAATCTCATTGGTTAAATCAATATCAAGATGAGAACAGTCAATTCCATCAAAGATAAAGCCGCCATAACCTTTTATAAATCTGCCTCTAGTCAATTTATAAATATTTAGACCAGAAGAGAATTCACTAACATACATTTCATCTTTCCAATCCATCTTGACTTCCATTTTTGAAGAAGACTTTACAGCCACATAATAATTTTCAAGAGAATCTACCGCCAAGGCAATGTTTTCCTTTTTTATCAAAGCGGGATCATCCAAATAAATAGATGCATAATTATCAAACCTAGAATCGTACATACATCCAATAAAATAACCCTTATTATACTTATCTGAATTAAAATTGAAATAAGCATTTATTTGGTCACCTTCATGATAAGCTCCTACAATAAATGCTTGCTCATTACCAGCATTTATACTGTATAATTCAGATTGATAAACATCATTTCTTTGGGTAAATACAGAATGATTCCTGACATTAAAAGTTGTATCAACTTTCACACAGAACATTTTATTATCAAAAGAATGATTAGACCAATCATTATCAAACTGAAACCCATCGGATCCTAACGCTCCTGCCACATAAATATTACCTTTCATATCGGTAGTCATTAAACTTGTTTCGAAAAATGACACATTTGAAAATGTCAGGTTTTTACTCCATTGATGTGTTCCAGAAGCATTCCATTTTGTCAATTGAATAATGGCCGCTGATCCAAAAGTTTCATTCACCTCATCTACCGTAACTTTTCCATCAGAAAGATAAACTTGAGTATAAATATTATTGTCTAAATCAATAGACAAATCATATCCATCCTTTTCAATCAACCCTAAAGTAGAAGAGTTTAAGACTTTCTTTGTGTAAGCTACTGTCAAATCATTATTTAAGACAAATAATACTAATTGATCTTCATTCGTAGAACTGTAGTCAACATTATTGTACGTTACACCACTTTCTGTAATGTTGTTTACTAAAAGTGCAATGACCTCACTGTCTTCACTTACTTGAAAAAACTTACCTTTTTTGTTTTGAAAAGAAGTTGAAAAAAGAAGTTTAGGATCTTCATTTTTTTGGACATAACCTAATGAATCAACTCCACAATCAAAGCAATTCCCTACAACATATTTATTACCATTAGCATCATATTGTGTGGCTAAGATTTGCACATTATCACTAGCAGTTGCTACCTGATTTACAAGATGTTTTTTTTCACTGTCCAATACTATTGAAGCAATACCTAAATTATAATGGAAATCGAAAGAGAAATCAGTAAGTGTTCCATTAGCTGTTACACCTCCACTTTGATCTGAATAAGATAGATTGGATACAGTTGCTCCATACCATTCTAATGTTTTATCAGCATCAGCAACAATTTTATACCTACTCTACCCGATGATTTTTAGATAGTTCATCCTAAAATGAGAAATCATATTTGTAAAGTCTTTGAAATCAACACTTTTAATCATCTCTCTCACTTTATTAAGTCCTCTTCTGAATACACT
>NZ_JABANE010000168.1 GCF_012844305.1 Flammeovirga aprica JL-4 | reverse complement strand
ATTACGCCACAATTCCTCTATTACTTTAAGTGTCGCCATCAGAGTAGTTGGACCAACGATCACTACTTTTTTATGATAAGCGTAATCCCAAAGGGCATCATCTTCCTGTAATGCCACTAAAAATGCAGGTTCAATTGGGATAAACATCATGACATAATCCAATGTTTGAATCCCCTCTAATTGTTGATAGTTACGCTTTGCCAGCTCATCAATATGACTTTTCAGAGCACGAATATGCAATTGAATTTCGTGTTGCTGTTCTATCTTATCTTCAGCATTAATAAAACGTTCATAAGCATTTAAAGATACTTTTGAGTCAACTATGATTTGCTTTCCTTCGGGATAATTGATTATCACATCAGGCTTTTGCAAATCACCTTCTTCAGTTCTGTAAGTCGGTTGTACTAAGTATTCATGTCCTTCTCTCAATCCTGATTTTCTTAATACAGAATCCAAAATCATCTCACCCCAGTCACCCTGCGTTTTTGTATCTCCTTTTAGTGCTTTTGTTAAGTTTTGAGCATCCTGAGAAATTTGATGATTCAGTTCTCTCAACATTTTCAATTCGGTTCTTAAAGAAGAACGTTCATTGGATTCTTTGCCATAACTGTCTTCAATTTTCTTTCTGAAGTTTTCAATCTGATCTTTAAAAGGATTAAGCACCAAATCAAGGTTACTTCTATTCTGTTGGGTGAATTTATTGGTATTTTCCTCAAAAATGCGTTGAGCAAGGTTTTCAAATTCCTTTTTAAAATGCTGATTCAATTGTTGCACCTCGTGATTTTGCTGTCCTAATTTTTCTTCCAAGAAAGTTAGTTTTTCAGTCAATGCTACAATCTCCTCTTTTAAAGAAATATTCTCTTCATTCAGTGTCAGATTAAGGTTTTCTAATTCTAATTTTCCTTGCTGAACAACCTCTAATGTCCCTTTGTTTTTTGCTTCAGTACTGACAATTAATTCATAATTAGTACGAAGACTGTTTAATTGGTTTTGGACTTCTGTCAGTTTATTCGACTTTTCCTCTACCCTTACTTTTGAAGTATTGATTTCAACAGAAAGCTGATTATTGATATTCTTCAATTGTTCCACTTCTGTCTTTAATTGTTCTTGACTTTGGTTAAGTTTCAGACGCTCTTTCACCTCTAATCTAAATCGTGCTTCTTCATTGGCATATTTCTGACGATAATAGAAATAGACAAAACAAGCACCTATCAGTAAACCTATAAAAAATACAATAATGAGTAATATGATAACGGAAGTCTCTAACTGCATAATCTTCTGAACAATCTTTTTGATAAAGTTTACACGAAGTTAGTAGAAATAGAGTAGTACATAAAATGATTTATTAAAAGCCGATCTTAATTTTTAGATAGATAACTTATTCTCAATACTTCAATTAGTTTACATTTCTATTTTATTTCAGAAAAAATGTTTTTAAATTTTATAAACTACTTTAGATAAACAAATAGTAGTCACTCTTCAATCGCAAATTAATATTAACTCAAAACTATAAAATGAGAAATTTCATACTATTATTCTTCTTTTTTACGCCCTTCATTTCATTTGCACAGATGGACTCCTTGGTCATGATCAATGGAGATGTTATTGTTGGTGAAATCAAAAACATGAACAGAGGCGTTGTAGAGATCGAAACAGATTATTCTGATTCAAATTTCAAAATAGAATGGGAAGGCATTCAAAGCATAGTGTGCAATACAGACTTCATGGTTACACTCTCCGATGGTAGAAGAATTAGTGGTAAAATTGTCTCTACGGACCCTTCTTCTTACCAAATTATTTCAGATGAAATAGGCACACTTGATGTTGAGCCGAATGATATTGTTTACTTAAAATCTGTTGAAAAGTCTTTTTTAAGTAAACTATCTGCGAGTATAGATGTAGGTTACAGTTATGCAAAGGCCAATAACTTATCCCAGCTGAACGGTTCTGCTTTTATGGGGTATAACACAAAAAGATGGGCACTTTCACTGAGTATGAATAGTCTTCGTTCAACACAAGACAATGTTGCAGCGATTGAAAGAAATGATGGAACTCTGACCGGTAATTATTACTTACCTTATGGCTTTTATGGCACCGTGGACTTCAGATATTTAACCAATACAGAACAATCTATCAACCTCCGTACTACAACTTCACTGGGTATTGGTAAATATATAATTCATACCAATGCTGCTTATTGGGGTTTCTCTACTGGTGCTTCGTTCTTGAGTGAATCATTTAATCAAACAACTGATGAAAATGGTGATCCTTTCACAAAACCTTCTACGAACAGTGCTGAATGGTATTTGGGTACTGAAGTGAATTTATTTGATACAGGGGATCTCTCATTCAATACCAACGCCAGAGGTTCACGAGCATTGAGTGGAGAAGACCGTTGGCGTGCTGACGTTGGGGCAAATATCAAATATGATTTACCTTATGACTTTTATCTAAAAGCAGGTTATAATATGAACTACGATAGTCAGCCTGCTGAAGCTGGAAAGGAAGTCGATTACCAATATTCATTCGGTTTCGGCTGGGAATTATAGAATAAGTACAAATTCAAAATTATCTAATACTAATTCCATTTATTATTTTGCGATTACTTCCTTCAAAAAACTTTCAATAGAACCACTATTAATACGTTTTTTAGCGTTGTACTCACAAAATATAAATTAGAATTAACTATCATTTATTTTTGACTTTGTACTTATTATTCAAAAGTTATCCTTTTTCATTTTTAAAAAATACTTTAGATGTATTATTTTGTGGTTGATTTTACAAATGCAAAATGACTGAAAAGATTTTTTTAAATAAGGTGGGCAAACGAAGAAAAATACTTATCGGATTAGTAATCACACTTTTGATGCTTAATCTTCTACAACTTTACTTAAGGTCTGATAATACTTCACATCTTCAGGATAGGGTTCAAAGTAAGAACGTTGAGCTTGTTTTGACCTACACAAAATTGGATTCTATTTCTACAGAATTGAATAAGCAGATTCAAATCCTTGATCTTATGAATGAGGACATTGACTCACTTACGCGTATTAAAAACTCCCTGGAGAAGGAAAAAAAGGAACTTAGATCCATACAATTGATTGAAGAAAACCGATACAATCAGATTAAAAGCAAGGTTAGTGTTTATGAAGGGATTTTAAAGAGGAGGGATTTACAAATTACATCACTTAAAGATGTGAACGACTCTTTGAGCTCAGAAAATCAATACTTAGTTCAGCAGAAAACGACTTTAACAACGCAGATTGACTCTCTGCAGGAACATCAAGGTGAACTTGAACAACTTATTGATGACGCCAAAGCTTTAAGAGCTTATAATATCACTATTTGGGGAGGCAACAGATCGAACAAATTAAAAGAAGGTGTTTCGTTTAAAAGAAAAAGTACTTCTCAGGTGGCTATTCGTTTCAAGCTTTCGCCTAATAACCTTATAAAAGAACAAGACAAAGACATCTTCCTCTGCCTGATTGATGAGGAAGGAGCTACAATTTATAATCCCGATAATCAGATTAAGTTTTTCAGATTGAAAGGCTCTGATGAGAATAGATTTTATACTTCTAAAAAGACACTAAACTACCAGAATGACCTGCAGAATGTCGAGTTAGTTTATGAGTCAGAAAATCTTCTCAACAAAGGTAATTACAGTGTTAATTTATACTGTGATGGTGAGCTTTTAGGTAAATCATCTTTCTCTATTTTGTAGTCTTTTTTTACTCAGGAACACATTTTAGGGTTATTTTTAAAACAAAGCCTTTTTTTTGGTGCTTTTTTCCTATTTTTCTCACTTTGGTTATCATAAAGCAATAGATTTTTAGCAAATTTGAAACTTTAGATACTACATACATTTTTTATTATTCCATGAGAGCAAATACTTATAAAGAAATTCCTGAAAATAAGCCCCAGCATGCTCCTAAAGTTTCCAATTCAAAATGGGTAAAAAAGCTGTCTAAATTAAAATTTATTTCCAGTACAAATGATGATGAGAATAGCCGGTATATTCAGAAAATTCTTTTCGTAACGTTCTTGGGAATTCTTTATATCGCCAATGGGTTTCAAGCTGAAAAGTCACACCTAAGAATCAACAAGCTGGAGAAGTCTGTTGAAAAACTGAGAGTGGAATACAGTACGCTTAAATATGATTTTATCAATGAAAGTAAGCGTTCCAAAATTGAAGAAAGGGTAGCTCCGCTAGGATTGGTGCCGATGGAAACGGCCCCGATTGTGATTTCAGTATCTAATTTAGAAGATCATTAATTTTTTATATAAATGGGAATTAGAAATTCCATATTACTACGTGTAAGGTTTGCATTTTTATTGATTGTGGTCATGGCCGCTGCAATTCTTGTGCGTATTTCAGATTTGCAGTTTGTTGAAAAAGACAAATGGGCTAAAGCTGGTAAAGCGAACAGAGTAAAAGTAAGACGAGTGGATGCAACAAGAGGTAATATTCTTGCTGATGATGGGAGTCTCATGGCTACCTCTATTCCTTTCTATAAACTTGCTTTTGACCCTTGCGTCTCTAACGATAGCATTTTCAATAACGGTATTGACTCTTTGAGCTACTTACTTTCAAGGTATTTCAAAGAAAAGAGTGCAGCTGAATATGACAGCTTGTTAAGAAACGCTAGAAGAAAGAAGAGAAGATACTTGATCCTAAGCCATAAATTGGTGAAGCATCAAGACAAGAAACATATTGACAACTGGCCTATTTTCCGTCAGGGGAGACATACGGGTGGTTTAATTTTCACTAAGTATGAAAAGCGTTTCAAGCCTTTTGAAGACTTAGGTAGAAGAACCATTGGATTTATCAGTAAAGATGAGAATGCTCAGTTTACTGGTAGAGGTCTGGAATTTAGTTTTAATAAGGATTTAGCTGGAACTGATGGTGAGGCATTGTTCCAGAGAGTATCGGGCAACCAATGGAAACCGCTTGATGATGGTGCACAAGTCAGAGCTGAAAATGGTTTGGATATTCAAACCACCATCAGCATGGATATTGAAGAACATGCTCATAAAGTGCTTGAAAAAGCATTGATAGATAATGAGGCCAACTTCGGTACTGTATTATTGATGGAAGTGAAAACGGGAGAAATCAAAGCCATCGTCAACCTTGGTAAAAACTCTAAAGGTGAATATGTAGAAGATTTCAACTATGCCATTCAAGGTGTAATGGAACCCGGTTCTACTTTCAAAAGTGCTTCCATGTTGGCATTGTTAGAGGAATTTGATCTTAATTTAGAGGACTCTGTCAATACCGGTGATGGTAAATATATGTTCTATGATGAATGTATCATGACCGATGCTCACTATAATGGTTTCGGTATGCTGTCAGTAGAAGAGGTGATTGAAAAATCATCTAACATTGGTATTTCCAAATTGGTTTTCAAGTATTTCAGAGAAGATCCAGATCGCTTTATGCATTACTTGGACCGTTTTAACTTAACTTCTACTATTGGTTTCCAAATGGAAGGTGAAGGAAAACCAAATATCAACCGTCCTGGCGACCCCAATTGGTCCGGCTGTTCTCTTCCTTGGATTTCTATTGGATATGAGGTTGAAACTTCTCCCCTTCAAATGCTTACATTCTATAACGCTATTGCCAATGATGGTAAAATGGTAGCACCAAGAATTGTAAAACGTGTATTGAGAGGTAATGATGTAGTGGCTGAATATGGCGTAAGAACGATCAACAAGAAAATCAGTTCTGAAAGATCATTGAAAGCAATGCAAGGAATGCTGAAAAAGGTGGTAGAAAGTGGTACTGCAAGAAAAATCAATACTACAGAATTTGAAATTGCTGGTAAAACAGGTACGACTCAAAAAGTAAAAGCGGGTGCTTATACAAAAAACTACTTCACTTCATTTGTAGGTTATTTCCCTGCCGATGCTCCAAGATATTCAATGATTGTTGCGATTGACGAACCAAAAGGTGCGAAAAGATACGGTGGTGATGTTTGTGCTCCTGTTTTCTTAGACATCGCCGAAGTGGTTTATGCAAGAACGACTGAAAGAGATATTCATTTTGTAGACAACGAAAATGTAAAGGCTTTTCCTTATATAAAAGCAGGAAATTATAACGATTTATTACTGCTGTCAGATGCTTTTGATATTCAACAAGTATCAGAAAACACATCCCAGTGGGTAAAAACAAAAGTTCAGGGTGATACTATTGCTTGGGTCAACGCTACGGTGAAAAAAGGAAGAATGCCTGATGTAAGAGGTATGACATTGAGAGATGCCATGTATCTTATAGAAACGGAAGGTGCAACAGTACATTCTTCTGGAAATGGCCGTGTGGTACAACAATCGATCACACCGGGAGGAAGAATAAATAGTAGAACGAACGTCTATCTCAAACTACAATAAATCAAACTTAAATTGAAGAGAATTAAAAAAATATCGGAATTACTAAAAGGGATAGAATACGACCTTGTGCAAGGCGATTTAAACCAAGAGGTAACAGGTATTGAGCTGGATTCAAGAAAATTGCAAGATGGAAATCTCTTCGTGGCCATTAAAGGCAACGTGATGAATGCCCATCAATTTATCCCCAAAGCAATTGACCTTGGAGCCAAAACTGTATTAATCGAAGACATTCCGGAGGAATTACAAGAAGGAATCAACTATATCAAAGTAAATAGTACTGCGCAGAGTGTAGGCTTATTGGCCTCCAATTACTATGATAACCCATCAGAGAAAATTAAAGTAGTGGCCATTACTGGTACTAATGGCAAGACCACTGTGGTGACTTTGCTTCAAAACTTATTTATGAAGCTAGGCTACAACACAGGGGCTTTAACTACTATTGAAAATAAAATTAATGAGGAAGTTATTCCTACAAAGCTGACCACTCCTGACCCAGTCACTTTACAGTACTTACTGCATGAAATGGTGAAGAAAAACTGTTCTTACTGTTTTATGGAGGCAAGTTCACATGCTATTGTGCAAGGCAGACTGAATGGTATAGACCTTACAGGAGCAATTTTCAGTAATATCAGTCATGATCACCTAGACTATCATGGCACTATGAAAGAGTATATCAATGCCAAGAAAAGGCTGTTTGATACACTTCCAAAAAGTGCTTTTGCTTTGGTGAATATTGATGACAAAAGAGGTAATGTAATGTTGCAGAACTGCAAAGGAAAACATTACACATACGCATTGCACACTATGGCCAATTATAAAGGCAAGCTGATTGATAATACATTTGAAGGAATTCAGATGGAAGTTAATGGTCAAGAAGCGTGGTTCCAATTAATTGGTTCTTTTAATGCTTACAATGTACTTTCAGCCTTTGCTACAGCTTCATGTTTGGGTGAAGATGAAATGACAACGTTGCAAGCATTGTCTGAATTACGACCAGCAAGAGGCCGCTTTGAGCAAATTGTTTCTAAAAATAATATCAGAGGCATTATTGATTACGCTCATACACCCGATGCTTTAGAAAATGTATTGGAGACCATTCGTGATATCAGAGAAGAAGGAGAAAGAATCATTACTGTTGTGGGTTGTGGTGGCGACCGTGATGCGGCAAAGCGCCCAGTCATGGCAAAAACTGCTGCAATGTTAAGTGACTTAGTGTTTCTTACTTCTGATAATCCAAGAACGGAAGATCCTGAAGAAATACTAGAACAGATGGAGGAAGGCATCTCTCCTACTCAAGCCAAAAGAACATCTGTTATTGTGGATAGAAAAGAAGCTATTGCAAAAGCCGTTGAGATGGCCGAACCAAGAGACATCATTTTGGTGGCCGGAAAAGGGCATGAAACTTATCAGGAAGTCAATGGTGTGAGACATCACTTTGACGACAAAGAGGAATTGTTCCTCGCTTTAAAAAAATAATTAGTGCGGTAAAAAAAATAGAACATGTTATATCACTTATTCGAATTTCTACATGATAAATACGATATGATGGGCGCCGGTCTCTTTAGGTACATTACTTTCAGAGCAATGATAGCGACAATCTTATCGATGGCATATATTGGTATTTTCGGTAAACCGATCATCCAAAAATTACAAAAATTACAGATGGGAGAGATTGTCCGTAATCTTGGATTAGCGGGACAAATGGAAAAGCAAGGAACGCCAACAATGGGCGGTATCATCATTATTGGTGCTGTAGTATTCCCTGTTTTATTGGTTGCAGATTTAACCAACGTCTACATTCAGTTGCTTTTAACCACTATTTTATGGACGGGTGCTATTGGCTTTTTAGATGATTATTTAAAAAGAGTAAAGAAAAATAAAGACGGTTTAAGTGGTAAGTTCAAGATTATTGGTCAAGTAGGATTAGGCTTGATTGTCGGTATTACATTAGTGAGTAATTCTGATGTAAAAGTGCGTCAATTCTCTGAGAATCTTGATAAATCTAAACCTATCGTAAAACTACAAGAAGGAGTTGATTACCAAGATGTACAGTCATTGGAAACTACAGTTCCTTTCTTAAAACACAATACATTAAATTATTCTCAACTATTACATAGCGAATCCATTTCACATATCGCTTATGTATTGTTGGTCATTTTTATCATTACAGCCGTTTCAAACGGTGCTAACATCACTGATGGCTTGGATGGTTTAGCCGCCGGAACCTCAGCGATTATTGCCACGGCCCTCGCCATATTTGCCTACCTATCTGGTAACATCATTTTCTCTAATTACTTGAACATCATGTACATTCCTAACTCTGGTGAGATTTCCATTTTTGCCACGGCATTAGTGGGTGCATGTGTCGGTTTCTTATGGTACAATACCTTCCCTGCTCAAGTTTTCATGGGTGATACAGGTAGTTTAGCTTTAGGTGGTGTCATTGCATCATTAGCGATTGTATTGAGAAAAGAATTGATGATTCCATTGTTATGTGGTGTTTTCTTAATTGAAAACCTGTCTGTAATTATTCAAGTTTTCTATTTCAAATACACCAAAAAGAAATATGGAGAAGGTCGAAGGGTCTTTTTAATGGCTCCATTACATCATCATTATCAGAAGAAAGATATTCCTGAACCGAAAATTGTAACACGTTTCTGGATTATCAGTATCCTTTTTGCAATCACTACAATTCTTACGCTTAAAATCAGATAATTTGTATGGCTACATTATTAGTATTAGGAGCAGGAGAAAGTGGAATTGGAGCCGCTCGATTGGCTAAAGCGAAAGGTTATGATGTTTTTGTTTCTGACTATGGGATGATTCCTCAGGAACAAAAAGATGTATTGACAGCGGAACAGATTCCTTTTGAAGAAGGCAATCATGATTTAGCTCCAAAGGATGCTTCTATTGTAGTGAAATCGCCGGGTATTCCTGATACTGTACCGATCATTCAACAGCTGAAACAAAACGGCAGTAAGATTTACTCTGAAATAGAATTTGCCTCTTTGTATACAGATGCAAAAATAATTGCGATTACTGGTACGAATGGTAAAACTACGACTACAAAGTTGATCCATCATTTACTGACGCAATCGGGTATCAATGCTGGATTAGCTGGAAATATTGGTATTAGCTTCGCAAAAGAGGTTTTAGAAAAGGAATATGATTGGTATGTGTTGGAAATTAGTAGTTTCCAATTGGATGATATTGAAACCTTCCATCCCAACATTTCACTGATTTTGAATATTACACCTGATCATCTAGATCGCTATGAATACAGTATTAAGAAATATGCTGATTCAAAATTCAGAATCATTGAAAATTTAACTGAGGAGGATATTTTCATTTACGGAGAGGATGATAAAGTGACTCGTGAGGCTTTCACTTCAAAAACCATCATTCCTCGGACCGTTCCATTTACTAATGAGTTCTTGGATGGAGAAAGTTTAGTCATTCCATTGAATGGAGCTACTTATACTTTCAAGAATTTACCTTTAAAAGGACCTCACAATGCCTGGAATATGAGTGCTGCAATATTGAGTGCTCTTCACGCAGGAATTTCAGCTGAAGCAATTCAAAAAGCATTGCCTTCATTCGTGGGAGAACCTCACCGTTTACAAGAGGTGGCAGTGATTGACGGCATTACTTATGTCAATGATTCAAAAGCAACAAACGTAGAAGCCGCATTATTTGCCTTGCAAAGCTTCAAAAAACCTATCGTTTGGATTGCTGGTGGAACAGACAAAGGAAACGATTATGGACCTTTGATTGATATTGTAAAAGAAAATGTAAAGGCATTGGTTTGTTTGGGAGTGGATAATAAGAAATTGAAAAATGATTTTTCTGAAATCATTCCTGTAGAAGAAACACAAAGCATGAAAAATGCCATTCAATTGGCCAAAAAACATGCTTCTGATCAAGATATTATACTTCTGTCTCCTGCTTGTGCAAGTTTTGATTTATTCAAAAACTACATGGCAAGAGGAATTGAATTTATTCAGGAAGTAAAAGAATTATAAAGAAATAAGAGGATGGAAAAAATCTTAAAGAAACTTGAAGGAGATAGCGTGATATGGGCAGTGATGATTACATTATCCATGTTCTCAGTACTTGTCGTTTATAGTGCTACGGGATCACTTGCTTATATGCAAGCAGGAGGAGATAATGAACATTACCTGCTTCGTCATTCCACTCTAGTTTTTATTGGGTTAATAGGTGCATTTATCTGCCATAGAATTGATTATGTGTATTATTCAAGGCTTTCAAGATATGCCCTTCTATTATCTATTCCACTTCTGATTTTCACTTGGTTATTTGGGTCTGAAATCAACAGTGCTTCAAGATGGATCAATATTCCTTTGATCAACTTCACTTTTCAACCTTCAGATTTAGCAAGATTGGCTTTGATTACCAATATGGCGGCCATGCTTTGGAAACGTCAAAGAGATATTGGTGAATTCAACAAAGCCATTGTTCCGCTTTTGATATGGACAGGAATTATCTGCGGGTTAATCGGTGTTTCAGATATTTCAACAGCCTCCCTCCTTTTCCTAACCATCATGCTTCAATTGTTTATTGGTAGAGTACCTATCAAATACCTTTTGATGTTGATTGTGATTGGAGCCATGGCAGGTTTATTCGTTTATCAATTTGGTCAAAGAGGTGGCACTGCTGTCAGTCGTTTATCCTCTTTTATGAGTGAATCCGAACTTCCTTACCAAGCAGAACAATCTTATATCGCTATCTCAACAGGTGGTTTCTGGGGCAAGGGAATTGGTGACAGTACACAAAGAAACTTCTTACCTCACTCTTACTCCGATTTCGTTTTTGCCATTATTGTTGAAGAATATGGCTTGATCGGTGCTTTGGTTATTATTGGTTTATATCTGACACTGCTGTACCGGGGTATAACCATTGTCGCCAATAGTCAGAAAGCATTTGGCGGACTTTTAGCAGCCGGGCTCACCTTTAGTCTTATTCTCCAGGCTTTTGTACATATGGGTGTTGTCGTCGGTTTGTTACCACTAACAGGTTTGCCACTTCCACTAGTGAGTATGGGTGGTACATCATTACTTTTCACAGGTATGACCGTTGGAATTATTCTGAGTGTAAGTAAATCAGCTCAGGAAGATTCTGAAGAAGTACGTTTTAAAAGAGCGGAAAGAGCTAGTGAAAGAAAGGGGCAAAAAGGTACAAACAGACCTCGTAATGTAAGGATTAGGAATTAATAAAAACTTAAGCAGTCATACATTTAAAATTGGGAAAAGTTAGATTATTATTTTTTTGACTAATCAAGTCAGAATTGAAGAGCATAACATAGCTACGTGATGAAATTCTAACACAGAGTAGTCATAAAAAGAAAGTCTAAAACTTCCGATTTTAATTGTATAACTGCTTACATTCTAGTTATAATTCAAAGGAGAATTGGGAAGATCCACAAAATAATGTTGGTAACTTTTCAATTCTCCTTTACTTTTTTAAGGTTTTTCATACCATTTCAATCCAATTTCTTACTTCTGTAAGTAAAACAAAAAAAGGAGAAACAGCTCTTGAGTTTGACAGTTAATTTCACCCAAACCCCTCTAACGATATCAAAAAGCCATATTTTTAGTGATTTT
>NZ_JABANE010000167.1 GCF_012844305.1 Flammeovirga aprica JL-4 | reverse complement strand
ATCTGAATCCTAAGAAGAGTTTGCCGGAGGGGTTGGAAGAGTAGTGGGCTATTTACTTAATAATTCTTGAATCTGTCGTATAGCCACGTAGCCTTGCAACGTGTGTCTGATATTAATCGAATAATAGATATACCAAATAATACTGCAGCTATTTTATTATTCCAGTGTTTCGCATAGCAGGCTGTGCTTCTACAAGGCTGTAGTAATTAAATTATGAGTTTAAACAAAAACGACTGAACAAATACTGCTCAGTCGTTTTTTATGTTTAGAACAACTTCAAAGAATCTCTTCCTTCGTCGTTGTTATTATTATCATTTGAATTATCATCAGGTTTAGACCTTTCATCAGAAGTATCAACTGGGTCATCAGCTGAGAGTAATTTAGCATCCGTTACTTTGTCGTAAGGGAGTTTATTACCCAATGCTTTCCAGCCCTTCACTTCTACAAACTCTTTCAAGTTGACTTTTGTCTTCTCACGTTTTCTGCCGTTGGTATATTTCAATTCCACATCAGGAGAAAGTTGAGTTGTGACTAAAAGTAATCTTGAAGCATTGGCTTCGTTGATAAACTTAAAGCGTTTGTTCATGGTAGACGTTTCGATGTGGAAACGCTTGATGTAGTACTGTCTGTTGTTGGTGTCGTAATGCACCGCTGAAATGGCTTTGTAAGGAAGGAATTTCTCAATCAATACCACCTTCTTCGCTTCATAACGATTCGTCACTTCAAAGTTGGTCAATTCGTATTCACCGTCTTCATAGAAAACAATCAAACGATCTTCATCTTTGAATTTACCTAAGTACTTACCGTTTTCATCTTTGTTCAATACACCCACTGCATCGTCATACCAAAGGTCAATAGCAGGAAGCGTAGAAATACCTTCACGTTTCAATGTGACTCTTCTTACAGGGTATTTCGTTAAGATATTACCTTGAGAAGATCTGCCTTTGATCTCTAAATCAGCAAAATCATATTCAAATGACTTCACTTTGGCAGGGCAATTTGGTGATAAAGCTACACCCACAATTTCAGCTTCTCCATTAGGGTTGGAAGTGAAATACGTTACTTTTGATTTCGGTGAACCTTTTGTGACATTGTATTCCTTGTCTCTTGTAAAACTAGGTACTTGGAAACGTTTTACTCTTGTAATGCCCGTTGCTCCATCAAGGTAAATGGCATTGTAAACCTTTCTTTCGTCACCTTTTACATAGACTTCTGCATGAATAATGTTTTTACCCACGAATTTCTTTTCACCGATTTTCGTGATCACATATTCACCCGTATTTCTAAATACAATGATGTCATCAATATCAGAACAGTCCATCACTTCTTCCACGCCATCTTGACGTTTTAGGTTGTAACCGATGAAACCTTCTTTCTTGTTGACATAAAGTTTGGCGTTGTTTGCCGCTACTTTTGAAGCTTGGATCGTATCGAATGTTGTCAACTCAGTACAACGCTCGTGATCCTTTCCGTATTTTTTAAGAAGATTATTGAAGTAGTCAATCGCAAACTCAATGATATGCTCAAGGTTGTACTCTACTTCTTTTAATTCTTCTAGTAAGTTTTTCAATAACTCATCCGCTTTGAAAGTATCAAACTTAGAGATTCTCTTAATTTTGATTTCAGTCAAACGGATAATATCATCTTGAGTGATTTCTCTGTAGAAACTAGGCTTGTAAGGCGTCAATCCTGTATCAATCGTTTCTAAAACCGCCTCCCAAGTTTCACATTCCTCAATATCTCTATAAATTCTATTCTCAATAAAGATTTTCTCTAATGAACTGAATAGGATTTTCTCTTGAAGCTCACCTTTCTTGATTTTTAATTCAGCCTCAAGAAGATTTACAGTATGATCGGTATCGTTTTTAAGAATTTCTTCCACTCCCATAAACACAGGAGTCTCATCTACAATCACACAAGAGTTTGGAGAGATAGAAACTTCACAATCTGTAAAGGCATAAAGTGCAGCAATAGTTACATCAGGAGACTGACCATTGGCTAACTGTACTTCGATTTCCACTTCTTGAGCAGTATTGTCGATTACCTTCTTGATTTTGATTTTCCCCTGATCATTGGCTTTAATGATAGAATCAATCAAACTAGAAGTAGTACATGTAAATGGAATCTCTTTGATCAATAAGGTCTTGCTGTCAGGTGATTCAATTCTTGCTCTTAAGCGAACCTTGCCACCTTTCAGACCATTATTATAGTTAGAACAATCGGCCAAACCACCTGTAGGGAAGTCAGGGACCAGGTTAACTTTTTTACCTTTCAGAATGTCAATAGAACCTTTAATTAGTTCCTTGACGTTGTGAGGCATAATCTTCGTAGCCAAACCAACGGCAATACCTTCAACACCTTGAGCCAGTAATAATGGGAATTTTACAGGCAGGTTGATCGGTTCTTTCTTTCTGCCATCATAAGAGAGTTGCCAATCCGTTGTTTTAGGATTGAAAACTACCTCTAAAGCGAATTTAGAAAGCCTTGCCTCAATATATCTTGGCGCCGCTGCACTGTCACCTGTTCTGATGTCACCCCAGTTACCTTGTGTTTCGATAAGGAGTTCTTTTTGTCCCAAGTGTACAATGGCATCACCAATTGAAGCGTCACCATGAGGGTGATACTGCATGGTAGAACCAATGATATTTGCCACCTTATTGAACCTGCCGTCGTCTAATTCCTTCATTGCATGAAGAATTCTTCTCTGTACAGGTTTCAGTCCATCATAAATGCTAGGTACCGCTCTCTCCAGGATTACATAAGATGCATAATCCAAGAACCAGTTTTGGTACATACCATCGATGTGGACAACTTTATTGCCATTATTATGATCTGAACTATTTGTTGATTGCTCGTTTTCCACGTTCCTTCTTAAAGTATATTGCCGTCAAAAAAATTGCGAATGTCACAAAAATATAGAAATGTCAGAATCATACAAATGAATTTTGTCGAAAGGTGTGAATTTGACGACTATATTCTGTGAATGCGTAAAAAAATAACATTAATTATAAAAATTGTGTCATTGTTAAATATAATAGAAAACTTTGTTTAATTAAAATACATTTTGATGGAGATTGGATACCTTTCCTCCTTTTAAACTGTTTTAGAAAGTTTATAGACTGTGGGTTGTTCTTTAATTCTTTATAATTTTTAGCAAAAAAATACTTGTCAATTTAGATTTAATCTAATTTATCATTTATATTGCGGTCGTTAAGTAGAATTAATCTAAATAAAATAAGCTATGATTCAACAAGATCCTATTTTTTTATCTACAACAAGTAAAGAGTTATTGAATATGCTTTCTGTAGAAGGAGATGAATTGAGTTCAGAGGTTACTTGTAAGAAAAAGAACTGCTGCAAGAAATATAAAAGAAAAGGGAGGCATTGTAAGAAATGTCCTAAAATTTAGAGCTTAAGTTTAATTTTTAGAGAATTAAAAGGCTCTCAATTCCCAAATTTCATTAACTTTGCCGTGTTAGAAATACCGTAGATTTAATGAAAATGCTTACACAAGAGCTTAAAGATAGAGCAGATCAGTTGGGTTTTATCGACGTGATGGACAATAACCCCACCGATCTTAAGGCTGAAATTACACGTTTAAAAAAAGAAAAAAACGCTGTTTTCTTAGCACATTATTACCAAGATGCTGAGATTCAAGATTTAGCTGATTTTGTAGGGGACAGTTTAGCACTTGCACAAAAAGCGGCAGATACTGATGCTGACATTATTTTATTTGCTGGGGTTCATTTTATGGCCGAGACAGCAAAGATCATCAACCCAAACAAGAAGGTAATTTTACCTGATTTCAAGGCAGGTTGTTCATTGGCAGAAGCCGCTCCGGCTGAAGAATTTGCTGATTTTGTGAAGAAACACCCTGATCACACTGTTGTTACTTACATCAACTCTTCAGCAGAAGTTAAAGCATATACTGACATTACAGTTACTTCTACTAATGCTTTAAAAATCATCAATAGTCTTCCTGAAGACGAAAAAATTATATTCGCACCTGACCGTAACTTAGGTAAATATATCATGAAAGAAACAGGTCGTGATATGTTATTATGGGATGGAGCTTGTGTGGTACACGAGGCTTTCGCATTGGAGAAAATCTTAGACTTACATAAGGAATATCCTCATGCAAAAATCATTGCTCACCCTGAGTCTGAAATGCCTTTATTAAAAGTAGCTCAATTTGTAGGTTCTACAGCGGCATTGCTGAAGTTTGTTCAAAACGACGAAGCAGACGCATATATCGTTGCTACTGAAGCAGGAATTTTACATAAAATGAGAGAAGCAGTTCCTCATAAAAACTTAATTCCGGCACCATCAAAAGAAGATAATACATGTGCTTGTTCTGAGTGTCATTTCATGAAAATGAACACTTTGGAAAAAGTATACAATTGTTTACAATATGAATATCCTGAAGTGGATGTTCAAGAAGATATTCGTCTTAAAGCAATAGGCTCAATCGAGAGAATGTTTGAGTTATCATAAACTTTTGATTAAAGCTGTTTGTTATAAGTAGTAGAGTGACTTTACTTTATTACTCTAATAAACAGCTTTAATTTTTTAATAACAGTCCATGAAGAAAGTTGATTTTCTAATCGTGGGTTCTGGTATTGCAGGTCTCAGCTACGCTTTGAAATTGTGTGAGCATTTTCAGAGTAAAAATCATCACCCAAAGATTTGCTTGATCACAAAAGATGATCCTTTTGAAAGTAATACCAGATATGCACAGGGAGGAATTGCCGCAGTAATTGATGCAGATGATTCCTACGAAAAACATATCAAAGATACATTGGTTGCCGGTTCTCACATCAATAATGAAGAAGTGGTGAAATTGGTGGTGGAAAATGGTCCCGATAGAATCAGAGAACTCATTAACTGGGGTACTCAGTTTGATAAATCTGAAGATGGTGAGTACAACCTAGCAAAAGAGGGCGGACACTCTGATCATCGTATTCTTCATTTTAAAGATGTAACAGGGCAGGAAATCCAGAGGGCATTACTGAATGCAATTAAAAGCTACGACAACGTAGAAATATTGCAGGATTATTATGCTGTCGATCTGATCACTCAACATCATCTGGGCGAGGACGTAACAAGGTACAGAAAGGATACGCAATGCTATGGTATCTATGCGCTCAATAAAATTACAGATGAAGTTGAGACAATTCTTTCAAAAGTAACGCTACTGGCAACAGGTGGAATTGGTCAGGTTTATAATACTACTACCAACCCAAGTGTTGCAACAGGTGATGGAATTGCGATGACCTACAGAGCAAAAGGAGAAGTGAACCACATGGAATTTGTGCAGTTTCACCCTACAGCTTTGTATCAAAGAGGGCATGAAGGCAATGCATTTTTGATCACCGAAGCCATGAGAGGAGCAGGGGCTATTCTTAGAAATAGTAAAGGAAAAGACTTCGTGACAAAATATGACAAGCGTGGTTCTTTGGCTCCTAGAGATATTGTGGCGAGGGCAATCGACTCAGAAATGAAAAAGGAAGGTAAAGACCATGTTTGGTTGGATGCTACCTTGATCGATGAGGAAGAACTAAAAGGACATTTCCCTTCTATTTATAAAACATGTCTGGAAATGGGGATTGATATTACAAAAGATTATATCCCTGTTGCACCTGCATCACATTATTTATGTGGCGGTATTGTAGTCAACACAAAAGCTGAAACAAGCATCAATAACTTGTTGGCATGTGGTGAATGTACTTGTACAGGATTACATGGAGCCAATCGTTTAGCTTCCAACTCTTTATTAGAGGCGACAGTTTATGCGCACGAAGCATTTGAGACGGCGCTTCAGCTGATTGATAAAACGGATTGGAAACAAGGAATTCCGGCATGGAATAAGGATGGTACTACAGTTCCAGAAGAAATGGTATTAATCTCGCAGTCAAGAAGTGACTTGCAGAGAGTGATGTCCAATTATGTAGGAATTGTAAGATCTGATGAACGTTTGAAAAGGGCGTTTACAAGGACTGGTCTTATTTACGAGGAGACAGAAGCACTCTATAAAAAGACAGTCATTTCTCAGCCATTATGTGAACTGAGGAATATGATCACCATTACTTACCTGATCATAACAGGGGCCAAAGGAAGGCATGAAAATATAGGACTTCATTATTCGATTGATTACGAATAAAATACAAATCCACTCTTAATTTAAATAGAGTGGATTTTTTTTATTACAACTGCCAAACATAAGTAAACATTTTGTTTAACGTGTCATTTCTTTACCTTACTAATTTTACACTATTTTATTAATTTTTTTCAATAGTAGAAAAAGAAGGATAATGGCCTTTTACGAAGATTTAATTGCAAATTTTCATTGTATTGAATGAAGTAAATATGCAGTTTTGTTTAATATTTTTAATAATTGTTTAAACAAAATAACTTTACACAAAATTTATAGTCTGAATTTTCAACCATAAAATCTTAAATGAGATGAAAACTTTAGATTTATTAAAAGTGGTTTTTGTGCTATCTATTCTATTTACTTCATGTACAGACGATAATAGCGACGACCCAGTTAATCTTCCAGCAAATACAACTACAACAATTGCTGGTATAGCTCAATCAACACCTGATTTTTCAACGCTGACATCAGCCTTATCTTCAGCAAACTTAGTGGATGCATTTAATGATACTGATATTGAATATACAGTATTTGCTCCAACTAATGCAGCGTTCTCACAACTTTTAGCAGAACCAAACGGTATTTCTTCTTTTGATGATATATCATCAGGAGCATTGGATATTTTATTAAAAAATCATGCAGTTGCAGCAAAGTTATTAGCTTCAGATTTAGAAGATGGACAGTTTTTGACAACTCTAGCTGGAACTCAATTAGAAGTTAAAATAACCAACGGAGTTGTAACTGTAGGAGGTGTAACTGTCACAACACCGAATGTGGAAGCAAGCAACGGTGTTATTCACATCGTAGATCAAGTAATTGTACCAACTCAATCGTTGACAATTGCACAGTTGGCTATCGGAACACCAGATTTTTCTACTTTAGTAACAGCTCTTTCACAAGCTAACTTAGTGACTCCTTTTACGCAAGTAACAAATCAATACACAGTATTTGCTCCAACGAACAAAGCATTTGAAGATGCAGGAGTAAATCTTGATGAAATTTCAGAGGCTCAGTTACAGAGAATCTTATTGCATCATGTTGCATCCAACAAGGTATTATCATCATCGCTTCAAAACGGTCAGATGGTTGAAACATTAGCTGAAACAGAGTTAATGGTTAAAATTGAAGGCTCTTCAGTGATGATTGGTGATGCAACTGTTGTTCAAGCAGATGTGAATGCTTTCAATGGTGTAGTTCATGCAATCGATAAAGTATTAATTCCTGCTGAAGAATTGGAGACAATTTTAAGTATTGCATCATCAGATGATTTCACTTCGTTGGCTACTGCTTTAACGACAGCAAATTTGGCTGATATGTTTGGTAAAACAGACAAAATGTACACTGTCTTTGCTCCAGATAATATGGCATTCACTTCACTTTTAGCGGCTACAAATGGTATTTCATCTTTTGATGATCTGTCAATGGAAGCTTTGGAGATCTTATTAGGACACCACGTTGTCGAAGGTAAAGTAATGGCGATGGACTTGAAGGATGGTCAAATGGTCAATACACTTGCTGGTACAAAACTAGAAGTGAAAATCATGGGTACTGATGTAATGATTGGTGGCGTGAAAGTGAAACAAGCAGATGTGGAAGCAAATAATGGTGTTGTACATATTGTTGAAGATGTAATTGTGCCAACTGAGGCTTTAACAATTGCTCAGATTGCAATTAGCAACAACTTTACTTCACTAGTTGATGCTTTAGCAAAAGCTGAACTTGTGTCGCCATTTACAGACGCTTCGAATGAGTTTACAGTTTTTGCTCCAACTAATGAAGCATTCACTGCTGCAGGGATTAACCTTGATGAAGTATCGAAAGAAGATTTAGATAGAATCTTAAAGCATCATGTAATCAGCAATAAAGTACTTTCTGATGCATTGCAAAATGGCCAAAAAGTAGAAACACTTGCAGGGACAAGATTAGATGTTATGATTGAAAATGGTAATGTCATGATTGGTGAGTCTATGGTGGCATTACCTAATCTTAGCGGTGTAAATGGTGTTGTACATGTAATTGATAAAGTATTGATGCCTTCAACAATTGTTGATGTAGCTACAACTCAGGGCGTCTTCACATCTTTATTGGGAGCACTTGATAATACGGACCTTCTGTCAACTTTCAATGTGGATTATAAAGACGGAGTATTAAAAGAATACACAGTGTTTGCTCCAACTGATGAGGCTTTTGCTGCAATCAGTGATGTAACATTAACGAATGAGCAATTAGCGGCTATTTTAGCCAATCATGTAGTATCTAATAAAGTATTATCTACAGACTTACAAGATGGTCAAGTGGTTGAGACACTTGGTGAAGGCACGTTGACTGTTAGTATCAATAACGGTGTAGTAACTGTTGGTGGTGCTACAGTTTCAAAAGCCAATGTGGGTGCTTCAAACGGAGTAATTCACGTCATCAACAAAGTAATCACTGATTAGTCAGGTACATGGAACGGAGTAAAATATTCATTTACTTTGATTCCAACTACCAACATTATAATTGAATAGAGTATTAGTTATTACAATGAGCCACATCAAATTTGATGTGGCTCATTTTTATGTAGGAGGAAAAATAATTGATTATATTAAGGCTCACCTCAAACTTAATAATATGCTCAAGAAACTATTTTTATTATTTGCTATTTATCTACTGAGTTCTTTCAGTTTAATTTCTGATGCTGTTTTAACTTATATAAAATACGGTGAACATGAAGCAATAGCAGTCTTGCCTGATGGTAAAAAGTTTATCGCCGGTACTACAGGTTATTTAGATTTATGGGATGTAGAAACGGGAGAAAAGTTACTTACTTATACAGAATTAGGCAGTCATAGAGCGATTGCGGTTTTGCCTGATGGAAAAAGATTTATCGCCGGCAGTACAGGTTATTTGGATTTATGGGATGTAGAAACAGGGGAAAAGTTACGTACATACACGGAGTTCGGCAGTCATGAAGCGATTGCAGTTTTGCCTGATGGTAAAAGGTTTGTTGCAGGAAGTGCAGGCCGTTTGGATTTATGGGATATAGAAACAGGCGAAAGATTACGTACTTATACCAAGTCTGGCGAACATTTGGCCATTGCCGTTTTGCCCGATGGGAAAAGGTTTATCGCCGGCAGTACAGGTTATATGGATTTATGGGATGTAGAAACAGGCGAGAAGCTTCGTACCTATACAAAGTCGGGTAGTCATGAAGCGATTGCAGTTTTGCTTGACGGAAAAAGGTTTATTGCTGGAAGTACAGGTTACTTGGATTTATGGGATGTAGAAACAGGCGAGAAGCTTCATACTTATACAAAGTGGGGTAGTCATGAAGCCATTGCTATTTTGCCTGATGGAAAAAGTTTTATTGCTGGTAGTACAGGTTATCTTGATTTATGGGATGTAGAAACAGGGGAGAAACTGTATACTTACACTCAGTTCGGAAATCATCAGGCCATAGCGATTTTACCTGACGGGAAACAGTTTGTAGTTGCCACAGATAGACGATTGGAAAAGTGGAATGTTGAAAAAGACAATCAATAACTTATTTGAATAAAAAACTAAGCAGTTACACAATTGAAATTTTCGATTCTAATTGTATAACTGCTTAATAATGAAGTATTAATAAAAAAAATAACTATTAACTGAAAGACCTAGCAAGTACTATTCGGGTTTTCGAAGTTATTGCTCTCATCCTCATCGCGATCAGTCAGGCATTTAAAGTCTTTCTCGATCAATAATTTTAAAGAAGATCCATCTTCATTTTCTTGAACAGAAGAGTACCCCACTTTGTTTGAAGAATGCCATTCTTTGATTTGATCAACATTCAATCTGAACTGTAAACGGTTGTCTTCCATTTCAACACTCATCTCACCTTGCTCAACAGATCTTACACCGTATGAGAAAGTGGTTTTTCCTAACTGAGAGACGGTCCAAACTTCGCCATCATTATAAAGTGTATCAAGATCTACTTTATTTAACCTCAATCGGATACTGTTGTCTAATAATCTTAGTTTCATAATCTATTTTTTATAGAACCAAATTGGTAATTTTTCATTTTTGGAGAAATCAGATCTTTGTCCTTCTAATTCCAGAAAAGCATTGGCCTTTACAAGACTGGTAAGATCTCCTGATCCACCTCCCTTAACGGGTTCTGCCCAAAGCTTTCCATCCTTATCATAATAAGCTTTCACTTGAAGGAAAAAGGTAAGAGGCTTCTTAAAAGTAAAATCTTCTGCTAATGTAGCATACTTTTTAACTAAAGGAGCACTGATTGCTTTTTGATCATATAACCACGGTATCAAATACCTGTTAGTACATAAATAGGTGGAAACAGGATTGCCTGGCAAAGCAAAAATAGGCTGGTTTTTAGCTGTAACTCCAAACCAAAATGGCTTTCCTGGACGCTGTTTTACACCATGGAATTTCTTTGTTACTCCTAATTCTTCAAATACTTGAGGAAGATAATCAAACTTTCCTTTAGAAACTCCTCCACTGAAAACAAAAATATCATATTCATCAAAAAGAGACTGAATAGATTGTTTTAAATCTTCATAATCATCTTTTAAATGGAAAATAGTAGAATCTAATCCTTCTTCCTGCAGTCTGCTTTGAATCGTATGGCAATTCGACATACGGATCTGATGCGGAGCGGGAGTATCTTCCACGTTCACCAGTTCATCGCCAGTAGCAATAATGGCAAATTTCGGTGATGAATACACTTTCACCTCATGTTTTCCCACAGTTGCCAATAACCCAATTTCAGCAGAAGTGATGGCCGAACCGCTTTTCAAGATCAAGCTTCCTTCTTTATGGTCACTTCCTTTCTGATGTATATTTCCAAACGACTGTATGTTGTTGAAATCTTCAACAATCATAATATCACCGTCTTTTTTCGTCCATTCGTAAGGAATCACCACATCTACATTCTGAGGCAACATAGCTCCTGTCATTACTTCAAGACAGTTTTCTGTTTGCTGTAAAGTCATTTGTGGACTTCCGGCCGCCTGCACGCCTTCCACTTTAAACTGATGTGTTCCTTTTTCAATTTCACTAAAATTGACAGCAATACCATCCATGGCCACACGATTAAATGGAGGGAAATCACGATCTGCATAAATATCTTCTGCCAATACTTTACCCACAGCATCAAAAAGAGTCACAGTGATTATTGATGCTTTATAAGAAACCTGCTGAATTATTTGTTCAACTTCTGAGGGTTCTATCAAATGATTTTGCATAGTAGTTTGTTTATTATGAAATTGGACTCCGAAAATACTTATAGAAAGCTTAAGAATGAAAAAAGAAGAAGAAAAAAACAACTCTCTGACGCATTTGGATGAGGAAGGAAACCCATCTATGGTGGACGTTGGGGGTAAAAGTGTAACGAAAAGAATTGCGATTGCTCAAACTGTGATAAGCTTTCCAAAAGAAGTGGCGCTTCAGATTCAAGGTCAGGATAATGCTACCAAAAAAGGATCTATTTTTCAAACAGCAATGATTGCAGGAATAATGGGTACTAAAAAGACTTCGGATCTAATTCCGTTGTGTCATCCACTTCCTTTAGATAAGTGTAATATTGAAATGGAGTGGTCTTCTGAAACGGAGGTTACTATTAAAAGTACAGCTTCTGTAACTTCAAAAACAGGTGTGGAAATGGAAGCCTTGACGGGTGCAAGTGTAGCGGCTTTAACTATTTATGATATGTGTAAAGCTTTATCGCATGATATTGTCATCAAGGAAACGAAACTAATGCATAAAACTGGAGGGAAATCCGATTTTAATAGATAAGAGCATGTTTGATACATCTCTTTTAAGTACTAAGTACTAAGACAAAATTTTATAACACTAATTCATATTATTTTTTCCGATTACTGCCTTTCAAAAACTTTAAATAGAACCACTATTTATACGTTTTTGAGCGTTGTACTCACAAAAAATAACTAAGAATTAATTATCATTTATTTTTGGCTTAGTACATTGTAAACTAAATTATCGTAAATTATAGGTCTAAATTTTATAGAGATGAAAAAAGACCATATTCAAC
>NZ_JABANE010000166.1 GCF_012844305.1 Flammeovirga aprica JL-4 | reverse complement strand
TTACACTTTTGACAACGTCTGGAATGCAACTTTTTACCTTTCATATATTTTGTATGTTCACATTTCCTACATTTGTAATGATCACTCCACTTTAGTGTCGATAAATATTCAAGACAATCTTCTTCTTTTTGAAATGTTGAATAAAATGTTCTATCGTCAAAACCTTCAAAATTGATCATAATACATCTGGTTGTTTGGTTACTTTTACACTAATGTAAATCAGTTAACCGTAACAGAAGTACGTTTTACTATTTAGGGCGATCTAAGTTTATATACCTATTACAATATTTAATTTTTATTTCCTCTAAGTGTTTGAAAGCTCTCAATTCTTCAGGGAAAGAAGTAAGAGATTCAGTGTTTTCAATTCTAATTTTAATTACATTCTCTTTTTTATCGTCTAGAACATAACCGAATTCTTCAAAATTTTTCTTTTTGATTAAGTCTATTGCTTTTTTATACTCCAGATTTTTATAGTCAGTACAATTTGTGAGTAACCCTATTACTAAAAGATTAGCGAATAGGTGTATAAACCTGTTTTCCATAAACGATATTTTCAAGTACTAGCGGATATAATATGAAGAGACTACCTATTTTAGATTGAAGCTAAAAGCATAGTTTGTACTATTTTATGATAGAGAATTAAGGAAGCTGTTACAAAAAAGGAAATGTATGGTATCGCCAGAATGAATGAATTCATGCGCGGTAGCTTTTACTATTTTGTACAAAACACTCACCTTCATTAAATATCATTCAACTCCGACATATCATAAACGGGATTACCAAACAACCTTACTGATTTGAGGTTAGGGCAATTACTCAAAGCTCTTGGATATTCTTTAATATCATTGTGTTCCATCAAAAGAAGACGTAGTTTTTTTAATCGACCAATTTCATCTGGTATTTTTTTGATTTTACCCCGAGAAAGATTTATTGAAGTGAGGTTATACATATTACTAATCCCTGTAATATTTGTGATTTGATGGTCTGTAATTTTTAATGTTTGGCATGAACTATAAAAAATGCCATTAGGTATTGACTTCCATTTCGTATAATTTGCTGTGAGGCTTCCGATTCTTAACCCTTTTGGAACGGTTCGGAGATTATAGCAGGAATCTAAATGTAATACACTAATTCCTGAATTGGTTAGACTTTGAGGAAGTGCTGTAAGTCGACTACATCCACCCAAAATTAATCCCCAAAAGCGTCTAATATTACCAATAGACTCTGGTAACTTGACTAAGTTTTTACAGTTTCTTAAGGTTAAATCTTTTAACTTTTTAAGCTTTCCAAAATCCTTTGGTAAACTGGCTCCCTTGCTATCTGATAAATCTAAAATTTCTAAGCTTTCAATTGTCTCTAAATATTTAAAACTTTTAAGGGAAACATATAAAATATTTAAATTAAAAGTATTGATATCTGCTGGCAATTCATCGAGTTCATTTAGTGAAAGAGCTCTTAAAGAATCATACTCATAGAGAATTTTTGGAAAACCATGTACTTTCGATCCTTTCATTTGAATGCCAGTTAAAGGTAACTTCTTTAAAAAATTGGGCAATTCTTTGATGTCTGTGTTTTCAATATCAAGAACATGTAACTTCTTACATTCAGTGATATACTCAGGAATTTCTGTAATAGGGTTTCCTTCTATAATTAACCTCTTTAAATTAGTGAATTCTGTAATAAACTCAGGAATCTCATTTAAATTACAATATTTAATTTTTATTTCCTCTAAGTGTTGAAAAGCTCTAAGTTCTTCAGGGAAAGAAGTAAGAGATTCAGTGTTTTCAATTCTAATTTTAATTACATTCTCTTTTTTATCGTCTAGAACATAACCGAATTCTTCAAAATTTTTCTTTTTGATTAAGTCTATTGCTTTTTTATACTCCAGATTTTTATAGTCAGTACAATTTGTGAGTAACCCTATTACTAAAAGATTAGCGAATAGGTGTATAAACCTGTTTTCCATAAACGATATTTTCAAGTACTAGCGGATATAATATGAAGAGACTACCTATTTTAGATTGAAGCTAAAAGCATAGTTTGTACTATTTTATGATAGAGAATTAAGGAAGCTGTTACAAAAAAGGAAATGTATGGTATCGCCAGAATGAATGAATTCATGCGCGGTAGCTTTTACTATTTTGTACAAAACACTCACCTTCATTAAATATCATTCAACTCCGACATATCATAAACGGGATTACCAAACAACCTTACTGATTTGAGGTTAGGGCAATTACTCAAAGCTCTTGGATATTCTTTAATATCATTGTGTTCCATCAAAAGAAGACGTAGTTTTTTTAATCGACCAATTTCATCTGGTATTTTTTTGATTTTACCTCTAGATAAGTTTATAAAAGTAACGTTATACAAATTTCCAATTCCTGAAATATCTGTTGCGTTGTGGTCTGTAATTTGAACTTTTTTGCTAGAACTGTAAAAAATGCCACTAGGTATTGCTTTCCATTTGGTGTTATCTGCATAAAGGCTCCCAACTTGTAAGCCTTTGGGGACAGTTCGAAGGTTATAACAAGAATCTAAAGATAAAACACTAATTCCTGAATTAGTTAAGCTTTGAGGTAGAGCAGTTAAACGGGTACATCCACCTAATGTTAAACTCCAAAAACGTCTAATATTTCCAATAGACTCAGGTAAACGAGTTAAGTTTTTACAATTCGAAAGATCTAAATGTGCTAACTTTTTTAGATTTCCAAAATCTTTAGGTAAACGAGAACCTTTACTATCGACTAAACTTAAGACTTTTAGTTGCTCTATTGAATCTAAAAATTTAAAACTTTTTAGAGAAACATGTAAAGTCGTTAATTTTAAAGTGTTGATATCTTCAGGTAATTCATCTAATTCATTTAATGTAAGCCCCCTTAAAGAATCAAATTGATATAAGATTTTTGGAAAACCTTGTACTTTCGACCCTTTCAATTGTATACCGGTCAAAGGTAATTTTTTTATAAAATCAGGTAATTCTTTGATGTCTGTTTTTTCAATATCAAGTAACTGTAGTTTTTTACATTCAACAATAAATTCTGGAATTTCGCTGATTGGGTTTTCTTCTATTATTAATCTCTTTAAGTTCGGGAATTCCGTAATAAACTCTGGTATCTCTTTTATATTACATTTTTGAATTTTAATTTCTTCTAAATGCTTGAAAGCTCTCAATTCTTCAGGGAAAGAAGTGAGTGTTTCTACTTTTTCAATTCTTACAAGTGTTACAAATTCTTCATTATCATCCATTTCATAATACATACTAGCATCGTATTTTTCATATAGAATATCTATGACTTTTTGTTCTTCCATGTTTTTGTAATTTGTACAGTTTGTGAGTAACCCAATTACTAATAGGTTAGCGAATAGGTGTATAAACTTGTTTTCCATAAACGATATTTTCTAATACTAGAGGATATAATATGTCTTTTTCAAATTTTGTTAGGAGCTCTTTATCTGCTTTAATATTTTTATTTAAAATAACACTCTTCATATATTCTGAAATTCCATCCTCTTCTTTTTTAAGAAAAGTTAAATTTGTTTCATTACTATCCTTCTTTCTCCTAAGGTAAGAGACAATTTCACGAATATCACCCAAATACAACTCTGCTTGTTGTAAAGTAAGTTCATCAATAGCACATTCAGACCAATCAGCTTCATAAGTCTTACCTTCCCCTAAAAGTGCATCCATTTCCATACAGAAGTCTGTATATTTAAACACTGCCGTTTTTACTTTATGAGAGAAATTCTCAGCAACAGCTTTTATATTGTCATGGTTTGCTTCTTGCTCTTGTTCACCATTAATTCGAAACTTATCACGAGTGGATTTAAATTTATTCCATTGTTCACCTGCCGTTTTCTCTCCTAAAATTTTATTTCTAAGTTCTATAAATTTAGGGTCGTTGGTGCCATAAGTTTGAAAAAGTTCTGAAGCAGTAATGGGTGGAACATATCTTAAATCATCCACCTCTTTTATAATATGGGCTTTGATACGATGCAAAAGCTTTAATTGATCTGGGCTGTAGGCCGTTAGATCTATTGGATTAGTATAACTCTTTTTGGCATTAAGGTCTTGGATAATACTACTTGTGATATTTTGGAATTTTTTCTGAAGATTTGACCTAATTCCTTGGTAGAAACTTTCCAAAGTTCTCCCGTTATATTTGTCTTTTTCTTTATTGTATAAACTAGCAACTTCTTTGGTGTATTCATCCAAAAGTTGCATGTTTGAAGGAGAAATCATCGAGAAAAACGCATCGATTCCTTTATTTCTAACTTCTATAAAAGCATTTTTGACATACTTCTCAAAATCATCGACTTCTTCACCGTTTAACCTCTTTAATCCTTCTTTAAAAATACCTCCAAAGGCCATGGTAGTATAGCTTATTGTATTGTCAAAGATGTATTGATACACTTCTACTTCAGAGGATGCGGTAATACTGCCTTTTTCCATTTTATTGCCGGCTGTTGCTTGTAAAGTATCACCTAAAAAAGCTGAAAAATTAGTCAATCTATAGCTATCCTTTACTTTTATCCAACCTATATTGAACTTCGTATAGGTCTCATTATTGAAGTCTTTTTTGATTTTATCATCTTTAAGATCTTCAATATATTTGTCAAAAGTATTGCTGAATACATCTTTCATTCTTTTTCTCATCTTAGATCTGGACTTCTCCAAATCAATATCTCTGAGATTTCCCTTCATTTTGGCAGTTCTTTTCCTTACACTTTCATAGTAGTTTGTTTTTTTGACTTTAGAGGGTCTCCACTCTTTTCTTTTGGCTCCCTCATTTTTCAACATATTTTCATGAGCTTCAAAAATTTCAGCTTTAACCTGTTCGCTGTCGATTTTATCAGATAAGAATTTATTGTGTTTAATTTTTTCTTTGATAAAATCATCCCTTTTGATATACTCTTTACTTAGATCATTTTTATTTCTAAAATTTCGAACTTTAGTGTCGTATTCATCATTTAAAATCTCTATAAATTTTTCCCATTTATTCTGCTTTTTATTAAAAGGAAAATCAGTTTCCTGCTCTTGGGTAACTAAATCTTTTACACTTAAAAAAGCCCCACTAAGTGCATTTTTAATGTCAACAATATTTTCTAACAAATCACTGCCATCAATTGTCATTGTTGCGTCAATATAGCTTCCAAGGTTAAAAGAATTTGTGCTAAATAGTACGTCTTTAAAAGCCACTTTTACTTTGAAAGCTCCATCAATATCTAATTCTACATAATCTGTGATTGTTTTATCATGGTCTGTCGCTTTTTTATGAATATTTTCAAGGTCATCTTTTATCTGTAATTCTTCCATTTTCGTGATACCTTTCATTGCATAACTATCTGCTAATGAATATTCTTTTCCTATTGCTCCACTTGCTACATTATTAACCCCAGCCTCTAATTGTCCATTCCATGATACTCTAACTTTTCGAACATAACCTTTCTTTAATTCGTCCCAAACACCATCTTTTTTATTCTTTTCATTTTCCCAATAAAACTCATCTAAACCAAATAATTTAAGCTCTTCTTCTAACTCATAGTATTTCATAAAACTATAAAGTGATCTTTCAAAGAAAGCTAAGAAGTGTAATGCTGAAGTATAACTTCCGTTTAAAGAATTAAAATGTCCCAAATTATTTAATGTGCTTTTTATTCCACTACTTGCACCTGCATTTGCAAGGTTTTTATTTCCAACACCACCCTCCATTTTAAGTAAGAATTGGGTTATTACATCAAAACTTCGAGAATCTCCTGATCCTAATTGAATTCCAGCACCAACTGTTGCTCCTATGTAGAAAAAGGCAGTGACTTGTGCACTCATAGACAATGCGATATCAAACTTTAGATTATAGACTTTGGTGTTATCATCAAACTCCGCTATCTTTTCTTTAAATAATTGTCTTAATTCTTGATGATTAGAACATTCAATAGGAATTCTAACAAACTCTCCCTGTGTCTTTTTAACTTTTGTTCCTCTTTCAAATTGCCAATCATAACTGTAAAAAACCTCGTCATTAAGTGGTTGATAATAAGAAGGTAAATCTATAACATCGCCTTCTTTTAACCAATGAGCATCTTCTCCTATTAAGTACCTTCCTTTTTCATCAAAACCATCCCAATACATGATTAATAATAATTCATTTCTATCAATACCAAATCTTTTTTCTATTCCAGAAATATTATCTCCCTCTACTACGATATAATGATAAGTGTTGTCATCTGAGTACCTGATTAATTCTCCATTTGCAAAAGGTCGGTCAATACCTGTTTGTTCTCTGAATTTTTTCCCTCTTTGTATGATTTCTTCTTTTGAGTAAGAGACGTCTTCCATAATTTTCATGTCATTCCAGTTAATGACCTTCATAGAAGGAAGCAATTCTCCAAACTCTTTTGCTAAGTTCATTTCTGTCAAGATATCATAAAGTTTTTTTTCTTCGAAATATTCACTTTCTAAAAGTAGGTCAACAGAAGAAGCGTTCATCTCTAATTTCTGAAGTTCTTCTCCGAAGGTCTTTTTTGCATTTTTGAGGAAAATTCTATATTTCGTTTTGTATCTTGTTAGTGCACGTCCGCCTTTCGGTTTTCTACTTTCTAGTGTGAGATGTTCCTTATACAGTGCTACTAATTTTTGAGCAATGGTATCATAGTCTAGATCGTGGGCTTCTTTATTTAAATTTGGTAAATATTGTAACCATGTTTTACGATGCTCAGGTATTTCTTTCAGCAACCATGTCAGAAGGCTTTCTGCCTCAGGGTATAGTTTTGTAAAAGTGGTATCTAACTTCTCAATAGAAGGAGGATGATTATTGATTTTAGCGAGTACCTGATAGATCTCATCTTCATCTGGTCCACTAAAATACTGATATACACTAGCCACTCCTTGAATTTTAATATTTGTACTTTTTATATATTCATAATAAGCAACAACGGGCTTACCTTCTTGAATTAATTCACTAACACGTTGATAACTTTTAGCCTTTATATATGCAGGATTTTGAAATACTTTATGAACTTGCTCGTATATCCTTTTTGATAACTCCTCATAATTTAATTCCTTGGGCAGGGAATCTTTATAAGTTTGGTAATTCTCTAAAATCTTGTTTTTATATTTCACCGGCATTTCAAAATAAGTAGCCAGTTCCTCAAGGGTCATATTTAAGTATGCTGACCTTGAGATGTAATGTCCATTATCATTTTGAGTTTTAGAAAAAATAGTTGCCTTTGTAAAGCCCATGTAATCCTGAGCCTCTAAAAGTGGAGAAGGCAGTTCTCCATCAGCTTTGTAATTAATATATTTTACACCACTAAAATGATTTTTAAGATGTTCGCGTATCTTTTCAAAAACACTATTCGGCATCTTGGATTCATTTTCTATAAAAGCATCTCTCCATAGAAACCGGACCTCACAAGACCTTAGAATATTTTCATCCAAATATCCATCTTTATTGTAGTTAAAAGTGAAAATTAGGTCATTTACATCAGTTGTATAAAATCTACAATTTACATAAATGATAATTTTCGGAGGATCATTCGGATCGACTTCTTTTCTGTGAGAGAATAGAGGATTTCCAAATTCGGTACTTTTTTCTTTAGAAGACCTTTCTGGCTTTTTATCGTACGTGAACATGAGTGTTAGTTTACTTTATTTAAAAAATGAATAGCTAGTTTATTCACTCTAAGCATTAGCTGTCGCAAGGTATAAACTTCATTGTGAAAATAAAATAAATGTTAATGATAATTGGCACTAGGTCAGAAGAAAAAGGATGTTTTTTTAGGGAAGAGTTAAGAGGAAAGAATTATGGTCCGTAATATAGTTTTTATGATGGTTCAGTAGGTATTGCATTGCAACATTTACTGAACCCACAAAAAAAGCGTACCTCCTTTGCAGAAGATACGCTTTCCTAAATTTACTTTCTAGCTTATACTAGAAGCTCATTTTCAAACCAACTGAGTATGTTCTACCAATACCCATGTAGTAACCGTTAAGAGTAAGTTGTCCCATTTCGTTCAAACCACCTTGTTGTCCTTGTACTGCATAGTCAGTGTCAAACAAGTTGTTTACTCTGAAGTTTACTAAACCGTCGAATCCACCCATTTTGAAGCCGTAAGAAGCTCCGATATCAAATAGATTGTAGTTTGGTAATTGGTACATACTTGTATTGTTATAAGCAGGATCATCTAATCTTGTTACGTCGTAGTCAGCATATAATTGACCGTAGTAGTTCCAGTCTGCATCTAATCTTAACTTAGGTAATACCTCGTAAGATACACCGATCGCCATAGTAGTTTGAGCAGAGTTACCTACTTCAGCACCTTCCATGTAAACGTTTACTTCGTCGATTGGATTTTGCTGATCATCATAGATGATTACGTTTTCAAGGTTGTTTAACCATCTCCAGTCACCTACTGAAGCCATACCTGTTACAGTCAACTTACGAGTTGGTTGCCAAGCGAAGTCAACCTCGATACCTTTGTGAAGGGCGTCAACACCTAAAAGGTTCGCTGAGTAAGACTGTCCGTCGTCATCATATACCGTCTTAGTGAAGGCTTTATCTTGCCAGTAAGTGTAGTAACCGTTCACGTTTACTTTGAAACCTCTTGTTCTGTAACCGTATCCGATCTCACCTGACATAATTTTCTCGTTAGTAGCTTGTTGGTTCACGTCGTTTTGGTAGTTCAAGAACACAGCGTTCATGAATGGCTGACGAGAGATGTAACCTGCGTTAGCGAATACGTTGTGGTGTTCATCGATGTTGTAGTTAGCACCAGTTTTTACTGATCCACCAAAGAAGCTTTGCCAATCTGTTTCGTCTACACCGTGCTCATAGCTAAAGTAGTCAATTCTCTTGTAAGCTTGGTGAGAAACCGCACCTGATAAGAACCAAGTTAAAGCGTCTTTAGAGTATTCTACTTGTCCGAAAAGACCTTGCCATTGTACGATACCATCGTTATGGTAACCCATGATGTCACCGTTTGTCAATTGTCTTGGACCTACAGAACTGTTGTTGTTATCTGTGTAGTAAGGGTTACCAAATAAGTCTTCCACTGTTTGGTAGTGCTCACCTTTGTAGTATCTTAAATCCAAACCACCAGTGATTGTCCAGTAATCGTTCGCTTTGTGTGTTAAAGTCGAAACAGCACCTGTCCATAAGTGGTTGTTATTTGATTGGTAGAAAACACTTGAGTGCTCACCATTTGATTCCTCAAATTGTTGTTGGTTGGCAGCAATAAATGCATCATAATCGATGATACCTTCGTAAGTTCTGAAGTCGTTTACATTTAAACGATCACCGAATGGAGCACTAGAAGTGATACCAGTACCACCACCTTTACCAACAGAAACATAAGCAGTAGTTGCTAAGTCAGTTTTCTCGTTGATTGTCCAGTACCAGTTCAATGACATTTGAGGCTTGTGGTATGAGTTTACATTTGAGTTGAACTCTTGACCGTTTTTGTAACCCCAGTCAGCGTTATATCTTTTACCGTGAGTATTGTAATCCTCTTCAGTAAGGTAAGTTCTTCTTTGACCGTGTGATTGAGGAGCACCGAAAGCTGTGAATGATAATGTGTGCTTATCATTGATTTGCTTCGCGATGTTGGCAAAGTACGAGTAGCTTTCGAATGAAGTACCATCTACATAACCATTACCAGTAGTTTTCGATAATGAAGTAGTTACAGCCCAACCGTTGTCTAATAAACCTGTAGATAAAGTAAGACCAGTTTTGAAGTAACCGTCGTTACCCATACCCATGTAAACACTACCACCTTTTTCAGCATCAGTAGCTTTAGTGATGATGTTGATAGTACCACCAACAGAAGGAACAGCTAATTTAGAAGCACCTAAACCTCTTTGTACCTGCATTGTCTTAGTCACGTCGTTAAGACCTGCCCAGTTTGACCAGTATACTTTACCATTTTCCATGTCGTTTACTGGAACACCGTTGATCATTACGGCAACGTTTTCAGAGTCGAAACCACGAAGTGAGATTCTAGAGTCACCAAAACCACCACCTGCACCAGATACATATACACCTGGAGTAGATTTCAATACCTGAGGGAATTCTTGGTTACCTACTTTAGTCTCAATGTCTTCAGCAGAAATAGAAGCAGCAGCAACAGGCGTTTTACGATCTACAGCAATTGAAGCCATAACTTCAACCTCTTCAAGACCAATGGCGTCAGATTCCATTTTGATTGTACCGATTTCCAAAGTTCCACCGTTTAAAGTGATGCTTTGCTCGATTGATTTCATCCCTACGAATGAAATAGAAAGATTTTGATCTCCTTCTCTTTTTGACTTGAATGAGAATTCACCATTGAAGTCGGAAATAGCTCCAGTAGTTGTTCCGCTAATAGAAACATTGGCCCCAATTACAGGGTCACCACTAGAGGCGTCAATTAAATTACCTTTAATGATTGTCTGTGCAAAAGATGCACTTGATAATAGCATAACTAATGCTACAATGAAAGGTAGTTTTTTAGTTAACATTGTAATTTTGATTAGATAAAATTTAATTAGGTTTAGATCGTAATTGCACTGCAAAACAACGCATCTTATGTTAACTAAATGTTTCTATTTAATTTCATTGAAGTTCTTTATCCTTTTTTAGCACTGAAATGTGTAACATTAAACATACGTGGGTTCTATTAATTAAAATAGTCAAAAATTCACATTTATAACTTAAAAAAATAGGTATTATAATTACACTTTTTAATAATTCGTAATGCTTTTTTCAAAACCACACTTTTTGTGATGGCGATTACATTATATATGAAAAATGTTATTAATACACTTTGTTAAATGAGGTTTTGTAATGATTGTTTATTTCGGAATAATCTATTGTTTAAGTGAATTAATCTTCAATTATATACAGTTGATGTTAGTTTTTAGCAGGAATTAAAATGCATTGTGAACTATTACTTTATCAGAATATTTATAAAACTGTTATGGCTTTATTAAAGTCAAGTATTTGCCTATGCAATATTATGAAGTAAAAAAAGTGATTGGGTATTTAATAATATTTCCAATCACTTAATATTAACTTAACATCAACGAAATATAAAAGTTTTTTAATATGATCAAGTTGATGTAAAAAAACTATCGAATTTAGATTCCCAGGCAATTTCCTTCTTTATAGAAAACAGTGGTCATTGACGGATCACCATGAGATGGGGCTAAACCATAGAAATCAATTTTCTTAAAACCATTATCGGTAAGAAACTGATAGCCTTCATTATATTTCTCTCGATTTGAATTATCCCAAATAATGACACCTCTATCCGTCAATTTTGGAAGGGCCTTCTTAGCACAAGCTACCCTTTTTCGTCCATCAATGATTACTATATCAAATTGAATTGAAGTTTCAGTAATAGTATCTTCATATCCATTGTTCACGTCCTTAAAACGGTAATCAACATTCGATGGACATTTATCATTGACAAACGTATACCATTCTTTATCGTGTTCTACAGATGTAATACTTTTTACTCTCTTTGAAAACCAAAAAGTAGAATTTCCACTCCCGTATTCAAACAAATGAAGGTCGGATAGATTTTTTTGTTTTAGAAAATGAATCGTACCATAGGTAAACCAAGGGATACTTTCGCCTTCTTTATCAATGGAAGAAAGTTTTTTAATACTCTTACTCCAGCCTACCTGATGTAAAAAACCTTTCTTAATGATATAATTAAACTGTAGAATTGAATTTAAAAATTTATTTTTCTGGAGGAAATGTATTAATGCTGCCATAGTTTGCTTAAACGTTACTTAGACCTTTAAATTTTCGTTTGAAGGTAATAAGAAAAGATGAAATAGTATTAATTCACGTAAGTTTATTGAATAGAGAAGTGATATTTTAGGTAAGAGTTAAGAATTAAGAGTGAAGAAAATGGATCGTGAAGTGGTCCATAAAGTGGTTTTTATGGTGGTAAACTGAGGATGTAATTCAATGTCCATACTGTCTACTTACAATTTTTGGTAGAATATTTTTTATGATCTATACCCTTGTAGGGATGTTGCATTGCAACGTCCGCTGAACCACAACAAGAACCATCACTCTTAATGCTTACCTAAAAAATAGTATTTATGGTTTGATGCAAAAAAGGTCAGACTTTAAAAGCCCAACCTTACTAAATTGTAAACCAAATTACCGTCAACTTTCAATCAATTTTTCTGCAAGCTTTTTATGTTCAACTTCCAAGCTACTTTCTTCTTCATTTCTCTTATGATTAAAACAAGGAAAATTGTATTTATTTTGTACAATTTCTTCCAAAAGAGATAA
>NZ_JABANE010000165.1 GCF_012844305.1 Flammeovirga aprica JL-4 | reverse complement strand
AGTGTATTCAGAAGAGGACTTAATAAAGTGAGAGAGATGATTAAAAGTGTTGATTTCAAAGACTTTACAAATATGATTTCTCATTTTAGGATGAACTATCTAAAAATCATCGGGTAGAGTAGACAGAAACCATTATTAGATATATCCATTATCCTGATTTAAAATTTTCACTCCTTTTTATTTCGTTAATGAATATTAATTCTGTATCTTATTTTAAGAACTAAAAATTATTTTAATTATAAAATTCCCTAACCATGGAGGCAAAATTTTCGAATAGAGTCAAAGAAGTGATCTCTTTAAGTAGAGAGGAAGCTTTGCGCCTTGGCCATGATTATATTGGCACAGAGCATCTCTTGCTGGGTATGATTCGTGAAGGTGAGGGATATGCGATTACTTTATTGAAGAAGTTAAGCGTCAATCTTAACGATTTGAAGGACGCTATTGAGCAGTCTACTAAAAGCACTGCCAATTTCAACGTAAAAAACCTCGCAAACATCCCACTAACGAGACAATCCGAAAAAACGCTTAAAATAACATATTTAGAAGCTAAAATCTTTAAATCTAGCCTAATTGGTACAGAACATCTGTTATTATCAATACTTAGAGATGAAGATAACTTAGCTACCCAAATTTTGCAGCGTTATGATGTAAACTATGATGTAGTCAAAGAAATGATCGAATTCCAAGGAGAAAACCCAACAGCTTCATCAAGCACTGATGACGATGAACCTCAATCAAAAGGAGGAGGATCATGGAGCTCTCGTCCAGAATCATCAAAGAGTACAGAGAAATCTAAAACTCCTGTCTTGGATAATTTTGGTCGTGACCTTACTAGCTATGCCGAAGAGGGAAAACTAGACCCAATAGTCGGTAGAGACAAAGAGATCGAAAGAGTAGCTCAAGTGCTTTCGAGAAGAAAGAAAAACAACCCTATCCTGATCGGTGAGCCAGGTGTAGGTAAAACAGCTATTGCTGAAGGACTAGCTTTACGTATAGTTCAGAAAAAAGTATCAAGAGTGTTGTTCGGCAAGCGTGTCGTTACATTAGACCTTGCTTCTTTAGTGGCCGGTACTAAATACCGTGGTCAGTTTGAAGAGCGTATGAAGGCGGTAATGAACGAGCTGGAAAAAGCACCAGAAGTCATTCTATTTATAGATGAAATTCACACGATTGTTGGAGCAGGTGGCGCTTCAGGATCGCTTGATGCTTCCAATATGTTTAAGCCAGCATTAGCGCGTGGCGATATACAATGTATTGGTGCCACTACTTTAGACGAGTATAGACAATATATTGAAAAAGATGGTGCATTAGCACGTCGTTTCCAAATGGTGATGGTAGACCCTACTTCTCCTGAAGAAACGATTGAAATCTTGAATAATATCAAAGGAAAATACGAGCAGCACCACCACGTAGATTATTCTGAAGAGGCGTTGCAAGCTTGTGTGAAATTCTCTGATAGATATATTAGTGACCGTTTCCTTCCAGATAAGGCGATTGACGTTTTAGATGAAGTGGGAGCACGTGTTCACATCAACAATATCCATGTTCCTGATAATATCTTGAAACTCGAGCAAGAGATTGAAGATATTAAGGAGGAGAAAAATAAGGTGGTCAAAAGACAGAAATACGAAGAAGCTGCGAAGCTACGTGATTCTGAAAAGAAATTGATCGAAAGCCTTGACACTGCAAAAGAAGCATGGGAAAAAGAAACAAATGAAACCATCTACCCTGTTACTGAAGATGATGTAGCAGCAGTTGTAGCAATGATGACAGGTATTCCTGTTAACCGTGTTGCAGAAAGCGAAGGTAAGAAACTGATGAATATGTCAGAAGACCTTAAGGGTAAAGTGATTGGTCAGGATCAAGCAATTGAAAAATTAGCGAAGGCTATCCGTAGAACACGTGTAGGCTTGAAAGATCCTAAAAAACCAATCGGTTCATTTATCTTTTTAGGACCAACTGGTGTCGGTAAAACAGAGTTAACGAAAGTGTTAGCGTCTCATTTATTCGACAAAGATGATTCATTAGTACGTATCGACATGTCGGAGTATATGGAGAAATTCTCTGTATCTCGATTGGTTGGAGCGCCTCCGGGCTACGTTGGATATGAAGAAGGTGGTCAGTTGACTGAAAAGATCAGACGTAAACCTTATAGCGTAATCTTATTGGACGAGATTGAGAAAGCACACCCTGATGTGTTCAATATCTTACTTCAAGTATTAGATGACGGTATCTTAACAGATGGTTTAGGTAGACGTGTTGATTTCAGAAACACAGTAATCATCATGACTTCAAACATTGGTGTTAGAGATTTGAAAGATTTCGGTACGGGTATTGGTTTCAATACGCAAACAAAATTGGACAATCATGACGCTGAGATGCAAGGAACAATTCAAAAAGCATTGAAAAAGGCTTTTGCTCCTGAATTCTTAAACCGTTTGGATGATGTGATTATTTTCAACTCTTTAGAAAGAGAGCACATCCACCAAATTATTGATATTTCACTTTCTAAATTATTCGAAAGAGTAATTGCTATGGGATATCAAATTGAAGTCACTGAAAAGGCTAAAGATTTCTTATCTGAAAAAGGCTATGATCCACAGTACGGTGCGAGACCTCTTAACAGAGCAATCCAAAAGTACCTTGAAGATCCAATGGCTGAAGAAATCCTTGGTGGCGACATTGCCGAAGGTGATACTATTCTTGCAGATTATTCTGGAAAGGGTGATGCTCTGACAGTTACGATCAAAAAGAATGTAACAAAAACAGAATCTGAGGAAGATTAATCTTCTTTTTAAAGATAATAATAGGGTCGTTTCTTAATTTGAAACGGCCCTTTTTCTGTATATTTCAAGGCGAAAAATTGATACCATCCATCATAATATGGTACTATTCTATGAAAATAGATTACTAGTTGAACCTTTTTACTAACTTGATGTATCATTAAATCGAAACACCCGTATTAAGGATTATTAAGTATTACTTTGTTACGTTTATAATCCATAAATTAAATTACTCCTTATTGCCATGAAATTAACTACTGAACGCCTGTCTTCTCTACTTATTACCAGTGCTCTATTTGGTACTAACATTGAATTAAGTGAAAAAAATAAAACTGTTGTCACAATAGAATCACCTGTCGCACAACACAATCTGTCCACATTTGATGAACTAAAAGAAAAAATCACAGGTGTAACTGTTTCTGAAATGATGTCTGGTAAAATCATACTTAACCAGCTCGTTCCTTCCACTTTAGACTTATCTTTTATAACCACAGGAAACTACATCCTTTCTATAAAAATGAAAAGCGGTGAAATTTCTAGAAAAATGTGTGTTCAACAACTTGGAGGTTATAATGTTGTCCGTGCTTAGGCAACTGAATAATTGAAAAGTCACTACCTTTGTCATGAACTTTTAAAATAAAGTCATGACAAAGAACTTCATTAAATATTTTTTATTTACCTGTATATCTTTATTGTCCATTGCATCATATGCTCAAAACTTGATTCCCAACCCAAGTTTTGAAGATTATCATGAAGCCACTAGAGGACATGCCCATTTGGATAATCTCAAGGAATGGTACAATACCAATCAAAATCAGCCCAAAACACTATATGGTACTCCTGACCATATGTTTATCAATGAGAGTCAACCCTTAAATGGTATCAAAGACAACTTCACTCCTAGAACTGGACAGTCTGTTTTAGGTCTGATCAATTATATGCAAAGAGTTGTCAACTACAGAGAGTATGCTTCCATCAAACTGAATAAGGTGCTCAGAAAAGGAGAGCAATATCAATTTACAGCCTATATAAGTAGTGGAAACAAAGTGGCTTATGGTGGTATTGCTACCAACGGTTTAGGTTTTGCATTTACCAATGAGAAACTAAAGCAAAGCATTTATGAACCACTTTTAAGCGTATCACCACAATATCAATTAGAAGATATTTTTTATGCTACTGGCTGGACTAAGATTACTTTTACATTTGTAGCTGAAGAAGCTATTAAGTACCTGACTATCGGTAATTTCAAAGATGATCTTCAAACTGATTTAAAATATATCAATTACGATATAGACCCTCAATGCTACATTTATATTGATGATTTATCTTTAGTGCATATTCCAAGCGACACCCCTCCTGAGGAAGAAAAAGTGGAAGAACCTGAAATTGTAGTGACAGAAAAACAAGAACCGGTAAAAACAGAAGAATCTGAAGAAGTTGTTGTAGAGGAAACTCAAGCTCCAGAAACCTTAGTTTATGAAGACCGTCCGGTCGAAAATCAATCTTCAATTTACATCACTACTTATGATATCACTATTCAGATATGGGACGACAGGACCATTGATGGTGACATTGTTTCAATATTCTGGAATGGTGAACATGTTGTCGAATATTATGAGCTGACAGCAAAGAAAAGGAAGTTTAAAATCACTTATGAACCAGGAAAAGAAAACCGCTTGATTTTATACGCTCACAACCTCGGAAAGGTCCCTCCTAACACCATGGCAGTGGCAATAAAAGCAGGAAAAAAGAAGCGGGAATTGAATATTAAATCCGACTTGGGAAAATGTGGCGCAATTCAGTTCAAACGATAGAAATTAGATCACTTTTTTCCTTTAAAAAACCCTCATTTTTTGTATCTTGCATTTCCTTAAAATGGAGATTTTTTCTTCATTTTTTCAGATGTGAAAACATATTCTAATAAATATACATGGCAGACGAAAATATCATCTCTATCAACATAGAGGACGAAATGAAAAGTGCCTACATTGACTACTCAATGTCGGTGATCGTTTCTCGTGCTCTTCCAGATGTAAGAGACGGTCTTAAGCCTGTTCACAGGCGTGTATTGTACGGTATGGCTGAGCTTGGACTTAGTTATAACCGTTCATATAAGAAATCAGCAAGAATCGTAGGTGAAGTACTTGGTAAGTACCACCCTCATGGAGATTCTTCTGTATACGAAACAATGGTACGTATGGCTCAACCTTGGTCATTACGATACATGTTAGTCGATGGACAGGGTAACTTCGGATCAATTGACGGCGATTCTCCTGCAGCAATGCGTTATACGGAGGCTCGTATGAAAGAGATCTCTGGAGAAATGCTTGCCGATATCAAAAAAGATACTGTCGATTTTGAACCTAACTTTGATGATTCATTAAAAGAACCATCGGTTTTACCTGCAAGAATTCCTAACCTTCTTTTAAACGGGGCATCGGGTATTGCAGTAGGTATGGCAACAAATATGGCACCTCACAACCTTCATGAGGTTTGTGATGCGATCATTGCCTATGTCGAGAATCCTGACGTAACAATGGATGAGTTAACGGATATCGTTAAAGGTCCTGACTTCCCAACAGGTGGTATCATTTACGGTTATGACGGTGTGAAAAAAGCATTGGAAACTGGCCGTGGTAGAGTAGTAATGAGAGCAGTAACTGAATTTGAAACACTTTCTTCGGGACGTGAGCAAATTGTAGTTTCTGAAATCCCATATATGGTCAACAAAGCAAATATGATTGAAAAAACTGCTGAGTTGGTCAATGAAAAGAAAATCGAAGGAATCTCTGCTATCCGTGATGAATCGGATAAAAGCGGTATCCGTATCGTATATGAATTGAAAAAAGACGCAGTGCCGGACGTAGTGTTAAACCACTTATTCAAGCAAACTGCTCTTCAAAGTTCTTTCAGTGTTAACAACATTGCACTTGTAAAAGGAAGACCAAAACTTCTTAACCTACATGATATGATCAAGTATTATGTAGAGCACAGACATGATGTTATCATCCGTAGAACACAATTCGAATTAGCTGAAGCAGAAAGAAGACTTCATATCTTAGAAGGTTACTTAAAAGCTTTAGATAATCTTGATGAGGTAATTGCTTTAATTAGAGGTTCAAAAGATGCTGAAATTGCAAGAGCGGAATTAATTTCTCGCTTTGAGTTCAGTGAACTTCAAGCAAAAGCAATCTTAGAAATGAGATTACAGCGTTTGACAGGTCTTGAAAGAGATAAAATCGTTCAAGAACACGCTGAAGTTAGTGAATTAGTTGAAGATTTAAGAGATATTTTAGCTCGTAGAGAACGTCAGATGGATATCATCAAGACAGACTTAGTAGAGTTGAAAGATAAATATGGAGACGAAAGAAGATCAAACATTGTTTATAATGCTGATGATCTAGACATCGAAGACTTAATTGCTGACGAAGAAATGGTCATCACTATTTCTCACGAAGGTTACATTAAGCGTACTCCATTAAAAGAATACAAATCACAAGGACGTGGTGGTGTTGGTTCAAGAGGTGCATCTACAAAATCAGATGATTTCACAGAACATATGTTCGTGGCTTCGAACCATAACTACTTGTTGTTATTCACGAATTTAGGTAGAGTATACTGGCAGAAAGTATTCCGTTTACCTGAAGGAAGTAAAACAGCGAAAGGTAGACCACTTCAAAACCTATTGAACATTCAAGAAGGTGAAAAAGTACAAGCAGTAATTTGTACTAAGAACTTGAATGATCAAGACTACATCAATAATCATTACTTATTAATGGTTACTGAAAAAGGTATTGTGAAGAAAACGGTATTGGAAGCGTATTCTAGACCAAGAACAAATGGTATCAACGCCATCAACATCAACGAAGGTGATAAACTATTCAATGTGATGTTGACAAATGGTCAAAACGATATCATCATTGCCACTCGCATGGGTATGGCTACTCGTTTCAACGAAGATAAAGTTCGTTCGATGGGTAGAGGTGCTACAGGTGTGAAAGGTATTGTTCTTAACGGTGAAGAAGATGCTGTTGTAGGTTTAGCGGCTATCTCTCAAGATGAGTTAGAAGCTAAATCATTAATGGTTATCTCTGAAAACGGATACGGTAAACGTACTTTATTAGAAGAATATCCTTTACGTACGAATAGAGGTGGTAAAGGTGTGAAAGCAATGCAAATCACTGATAAAACAGGCAAGCTTTCAGCATTATTCTCTGTAGAGGAAACAGACGACCTTATTGTAATCACTAAAGAAGGTATCACAATCAGAACTGCTGTAAATAACTTCAGAACTATGGGTAGATCTACTCAAGGAGTGAAAGCAATTCGATTAAATGATAATGACGAAATCTCATCTGTAGAAATTGTTCCGACAATTGAAGAGGAAGAAGAAGTTGTTGAAAATAATGAAACAACTGAAAACCCTACAAATGAAGCAAGTAATGAAAATTCTGAAGATACCACTTCTGAAGAATAAGACTTACTTTCATTGATTTCATAAGAAAGGTACTTGTGCATAACGAGTACCTTTTTTTATTGAAATTATAGTAAGTACTGTGACAGAAGAAAAGGGATGATTTTAGTTTAATATTTTTTATTCTAATCAAGGCAGGTTTGCAGAGCATAGCCTTAGTTACGCGATAAAAATCTAACGAAGAGTAGGATAAAAAAGATAAGGTAAAATATTCGTTTTCTTTTGTTCTGGTACTTATATTCGGAGTATGAATTTAAATTTCAATCGTTGTTGTTTTTGGGGCATCATACTATTGTTCACCCTCAACTTTTCAAGCAGTGCTCAGATCAAAAAAATTCAAGAACAAAACTTGAGTATAGCTCGTCTTGCCATCAACAACAATGAACCACTAAAAGCTTTAGTCCCCTTAAACCAACTCCTTGAACGTGATCTCACACGCGAAGGTGAACTAGAAGTTATGACTCTTCTGGGGAAAACCTATTCTATTCTTTCTCTTGATGATTATTGTTCTGACCCCAACAATAAGGAGAACTGTAATGACTATGTACATTCTACTACCTTCTGGTATAATAAAATTTTAAATAAAACAGATAAAAACGAAATCTTCTACCTCTATACAAAAGCAGAACTAGATCGTTTTTATGATAATATGCTCACCAAAGGTGTTAATGCTTTTATCAATGAAGACTATATTGAAGCTGAATTTTATTTCGATCAGACCTATATTATAAATAATGATGATAAGGTCAGTTGCCGCTATGCGATGATTTGCAGTGAAGCCTCTCGGCATTATGAGAAAGCTTTAACTTATTCTGACAGACTTTTAGAATTAGGATATGACAGCACGGATGTATATGAAAGCAGAGCCTTCTTTTTTGAGCAACTAAATCAACCGGAACTAGCTTTGGCTGAAGTTCAAAAAGGGATTATCAAACACCCCTCACAATACTCCTTAATTTACAGAGGTGTGGGTATATGTATTCGAAGAAAATGGTATTCACAAGCCTTAGAAATTTTGAATAATTACCTTAAAATCGACCCTTTTGACACACATACACTTGTAGCTACTGGAATGGTATATGAAGAACTAAATGATTTCAATCGAGCCGTTTTACATTATACAAAAGCAATACATTGCAACCCCTACAGTTTTGATGCTTATTTCAATCTTGGACAAATACAATTTAGAGAAGCTATTGAGAATCAGAAAACTCTGTATAATTGGAGCAGGTTAAAGAAAACAGAAGATTTTAAAGACATCCACAAAGGAGATATTCGTAAAACTGTAAAGTTTCATCTTGATCAAAGTGTGATAAATTTAAATGTTGCTTTCGAGTTAGATCATGAAAATGAGGAAGTAATCTCAACATTACGTAATGCTTATGGTTTATTAAATAAAACGAAAGAACTAAAACGTATGGATGATACGTTAGATAATATGTAAGTGCAAAATTTATGTCACACATCATCAAAAATATGCTTGGAAAATACTATGTTTGCACTTTGAGGAATAAATAATTGTATTCTAAGCTATATAACATATAATATTTCTATGAAATTTACGAAAATCATAACTGTTCTTGCATTATCAGCTGCTTTCTCTACTGCAGCAATGGCACAAGAAAAAGGTTCTGCAACTAAAGCTGCTTCGTATTTAGCGAAAGGTGAGATTGATCAAGCGAAAACTGAGATTGAAAACGCAGTTGGCTATGAAAAGTACAAGCTGGAGTCAAAGGGCAAGCCAGTTGTCGTAAAAGAAAAAACTCTTGAAATTCAAGGTGACGTTTACAGTACTATTGCAAGAGGCGAAGCTACTCCGACAGAGGAAATTCCTACTGATATCGAAAAAGCAATGGCCGCTTTCAATGAAATCAAAGCGAGAAAAGAAGAGTCTGGTAAAGAGTCTGCATCTTATAAATCAGTTTGGGATAACCAAGGTGTAGATATGGCTACAGGTCAAATCAAGCCATCTAAAGTAGATGATCTTTGGGGTCACTTCTTCAACATTGGCGCTGAAGCATTCAATGATCAAGATTACAATAAAGCTATGGAAAACTTCAAGTTGGCTTTATCTGTAAAAAGCGATACTACTACAGGTAAATATGGTTTCTATGCATCTGCTTTAGCAGAAGACGAAGCTAGTGATGAGGAAGCTCCTGAAATCCGTAAAACAACTAAGATGTTCATCAACACGTTGTTCGAAATGGATTACCACGATCCTCAACAATATTTCTCTTTACTTCGTTATGCTGCTGAGGACGCTGAGCCTGCAGAAATGAGAATTGATGAGTTAAAATATGAGATCAGAGATGCTGAAACAGTAATTTCTAAATCAAATAAAACAATCGAGCAATCAAGTGAGCGTTACGAGTACTTTACTAAAGGTGGAGGACGTAAATACCGTACTGCAAGTCAAAAAGCAGCACAAGCAAAAACTGAAGTTGATGAGGCTACTGCTGAGTTAAACAAAGCACAAGCTACTTTAGATGCAGCTAACAAAGAAACTAAAGAGTTAGAGGCAAAAACAATGAAAGTATACGAGGAGTGTTTACAAATCGCAATCAAAGGTTCAGAAAACAATCCTGGTAACCCTACTTTAACTTCTCAAATGGTTTCTTACTATGTGAAGTTAGATAAATTAGATGAGGCTATCGCATCAGTAAAAGAGGCTATCGCTAAAGATCCGTCTGACGAAGGTATGAACTTCAACCTTGCTGTTCTTTATGACCAAGCTTCAGAAAAAGCTCGTTCAAAAGACGACAATGCTAAAGCGGATGAATACTTCGAACTTGCAGCTAAGCAATACAAAGCTGTTATCGAAATCAACCCTGAAAGCAAAAATGGTTTATTCAACTTAGGTGCTTTATATTATAACAGAGCAGCTGCTTTCAATAAAGATTTACAAGATCTTCCAATGAAAGGAATGAACTACGAAGATCCAGCTAAAGCTGAGGAGTTGAAAGGTAAAATGATGGAGTATGCTAAGTTAGCTGTTCCTTCTTCAGAGAAAGTTGCTGAACTTTCTCCAGATGAAAGCAAGTACTTAGTTCTTCTTTCAAGAATTTACTACATGACAAAAGATAACGATAAATTAGAAGCTGTAAACAAAAAGTTAGAAGCAATGGAATAATTCCTTTCTAAAGCTTAACAGTTTTTTAATTTTACATAGAAAAGCCCGAACTTCGCATTGAGGTTCGGGCTTTTTACTCTCTAAATCAAAAAGTTGTGATTTTGAGATCAAGTATATTTTACATCCATGATAAAATCGAAGAAAAAAGACATACGAAAACTATCATCTGATAAGATTAAAGATTTTCTTGTAGAGAACGGAGAAAAAGGATTCAGAGCAAAGCAAATTCAGGATTGGCTTTGGAAAAGTTCTGTTACTTCATTCGATGAAATGACTAACATTTCTAAGAAAACAAGGGAGTTATTGGATGAACATTTTGAGATACTTCCTATTTCTGTATTCAAGGCACAACAGAGCAGTGATGGGACAATTAAATCAGCTTTTCAACTTCATGACAAACATTTAGTAGAAGGAGTATTAATACCTGCAGAACCAAGAATGACAGCTTGTATTTCTTCTCAGGTGGGTTGTTCACTTACTTGTTCATTCTGTGCAACAGGCTACATGGATCGTAAGAGAAACCTTGATGCCGCAGAGATCTATGATCAAGTAGTTGCCATTGATAAACAAGCTCAAGATGCATACAATACAGGGTTGACTAACATTGTTTACATGGGTATGGGTGAACCTCTTTTAAACTATAAAAATGTACTTGAATCTGTAGAGAAAATCACTTCTCCGAATGGTCTAGGAATGTCAGCAAAAAGAATCACAGTATCTACAGCTGGTATTGCTAAAATGATCCGTAAACTTGGTGATGATGATGTGAAGTTTAATCTAGCTCTATCTCTTCATGCAGCAAATGATGAGAAGAGAAATAAGATTATGCCTATTAATGAGCAAAACACTCTTGAGGTGCTAAGAGATGCTTTAAAGTATTTCTTTAGTAAGACTAAGAACCCTGTTACCTATGAGTATATTGTTTTCAATAACTTCAATGACTCTCTAAAAGATGCAGAAGAACTTTATCAGTTTACTAAACACCTGCCTTCTAAAGTGAATATCATTGAATACAATCCTATTTCTGAAGCTGATTTTCTCAATGCTAAGGTAGATAAGATCCAACGTTTTGCTGATTATTTATCTAAGAAAGGAGTGAACGTTCATGTAAGAAGAAGTAGAGGAAAAGATATTGACGCTGCCTGTGGGCAACTTGCTAATAAAGAAAAATAAAAATAAAGGCTAAGTTTTCTTCTCGATTACTTAGCCTTTATTTTTGACTTTGTACTTAGCTCAAACTAATAATGGTGAAATTCTATATGTTCATCATTTTTCACTTGATCTGTCATATATTTATCTAACTCATAATGGGTGATTCTATCAATTTCTTTCTTATGAAATAAATTCACAAAATGGGTTCGGACAGACGATAAGTTATCTAAATCATAAATCTTATCAATAGCACTATTGAAAACTTTCATCTTATCATTTTCATAATTGTATAATGATAAAATACCATTCAGCTGATGAACAGATATTCCTTTATCCTTAACTTGATTAATAAAAACTTCTACTTTTTGACTAGAAATAGATTCTAGCTGTATTGCTCTTTGAACATCAAAGAAGTCAGAAGATGACATCGGCTTTTCATGACCTATCCTACCTCTGTATTCCGGAACATAAACTACCTTTACTTCATAATCTTCTAATTCATCTTCTAGTTGTATCGTTTTTTGATATTCCACAATTTCCTGCTCTGTAGTATTCAACCCCTCCGAAATATCCTGATGCATATTACTTAAAAAAGAAACAAACACTTCTTGATAAGCTTCATCTTCAAAGTGAAAGTCTGTATCTACTAAACTTGATTTATGATCAGTATGCGAAAATGCATAATATAAAAATTCTATACGGTCTTGATCGGATTGGAAACAAGAGGAAAGACCACCAAGCTTTTCACTGTCCATACAATATTTTTCAACAAATATTTTAGATGATTCTAACAAAGCTGATGAAGACATTACTTTAAAGGACGTTAAGACTTCTGTAAAATGCCCATTCGAAATTGGAGTGCAATTTGTCGTTTCTATATTTTGTGTAAAACCAATGGTTGATAAAAATAAGAAACATAAGATAGTTATTAGGTTTTTCATAGTAAAGATAAGGGTCAAATTCTGTAAAACTATTATCGATTATTACAGTGACAAGCTATAGTAATTATATAAGAGTATTCTAACATCTCTAACATACCCCTTCTATTTTTTGTTACATTTATACAAATGCATAATACAATATCTTAGATAGATACAATTTATTTATTCATTAAACACAAAAAAAGGTTAGTCAACATCTTGTGTTAACTAACCTTCTGTATTTAATGAATGTGGCGCCGACTTA